>NZ_JAUEYN010000002.1:0-575736 GCF_032489675.1 Bradyrhizobium sp. SZCCHNR1043 | reverse complement strand
TCGGAAATCCAATCCTAACCCTTCTTGACCACCCGCCGCCCCATAGGATCTGTGGTACCTGCCGCCTGCATTTTTTTGAGCAGGCGGGCCACGGGCGCGGCCAGCGCCCGGCCTTCCCTGCGCCCTCCTGATTGATGAGGGTGAGCAGCTAAGCACAGCTCGGGCGCGATGGCGCCGCGAGAAAGCGCAGCCATGACCCAGCGAAGCTCGCCACACACGCGGTGTCGTCCCGGCCTTGAGCCGGGACCCATAACTACCGGCGTGAATGAGACGGATGACCGCCAGCCATATCCCTCGCGAGATCACGCGGTATGGGTCCCGGCGTTCGCCGGGACGACAGCTGGGCAGAGGGAATAGTGCGCCGCACACATGACCTCGGAGGTAACTGACACGGGATGGCGCGGCGTAGAAAATCCTTGACCCCTCCGCATGCAGATGATGCGAAGGATGCACCAGGGAGTGAAACAACAATGCGCCTGCCGTTCTACTATGGCTGGGTCATCGTCGCCGTGACCTTCGTGACGATGGCCGTCGGCGTCAATGCACGCACGGCGTTCTCGCTGTTCTATCCGCCGATCCTCGCCGAATTCGGCTGGGACCGCGGCGTCACCGCCGGCGCGTTCTCATTCGGCTTCGTTGCCTCCGGAATCGTCAGTCCGCTGATCGGACGGCTGATGGATCGCACCGGCCCGCGGGCCGTCATGGAACTCGGCGTCGCGCTGATGGCCGGCGGCCTGTTGCTGGCGCCGCTGACCTCGCAGCCCTGGCATCTCTACATCACGATCGGCGTGATGGTCGGCGCCGGCAGCGTCTGCCTCGGCTATTCCGGCCAGTCCTTGTTCCTGCCGAACTGGTTCATTCGCCGCCGCGGGCTGGCGATCGGCATCGCCTTCGCCGGCGTCGGCGTCGGCTCGATGACGCTGTTGCCGTGGGTGCAGCACATGATCGCGCAGACCAACTGGCGCACGGCCTGCACCGCGATGGGCATCGTCGTGCTGGTCGTGCTGGCGCCGATCAATCTGCTGCTGCGCAAGAAGCCGGAGGAGATCGGCCTGCGTCCCGACGGCGACGCCGCGCCGCTCGCCCATGCGGCCAAGCCGGTCTCCAACATCGTCGACGCCGCCTGGGCCGGCACCGACTGGACGTTGTCGCGTGCGCTGCGCACGGGCCGGTTCTGGTGGCTCGCGCTGGGCTATTTCTTCGGGCTCTATGTCTGGTACGCGGTGCAGGTGCACCAGACGAAATACCTGCTCGAGATCGGCTTCAGCTCGAGCGTCGCGGTGTGGGCGCTCGGGGCCGTGAGCCTGCTCGGGATTCCCGGCCAGATCGCGCTCGGCCATTTGTCGGATCGTCTGGGGCGCGAGGCGGTGTGGGGATTAGGCTGTCTCGGCTTCGCGATCTGCTTCGCCGCGCTGATCGCGCTCAAGGCCGCGCCGTCGCTCGTGCTGATCTACGTCATGGTGGCGACGCAGGGCGCGCTTGGTTACGGCCTGACCTCGGTGATGGGCGCGGTCGCGCTGGAAATATTCCAGGGCGCGCATTTCGGCAGCATCTTCGGAACGCTGATGCTGATCGGGCTGTGCGGCGGCGCAGCAGGTCCGTGGGTGACCGGCGTGCTCTATGACTACACCCTGAGCTACACGCCGGGCTTCGTGATCGCCTTCCTCGGCGCCTTCGTCTCGGCGGCGGCGATCTGGATCGCGGCACCCCGCAGGGTCCGCCTCGTCGCCGGCCAATTGCACAGGTTAAGGACGGCAGGGGCCACGGCGTGATGTGTGATCCGGCCGACTTGCCATCGCCGCGCGGCCGTGAGCTAATCGGCCAATCCAAGGGAGGGACCACATGAACGAGCATGTCCAGGCCGCCAAGGCTGCGCCGCTGTTCAATCCGCTGTCGCCGGAGTTCATCCGCGACCCCTATCCCTTCTATGCGCAACTGCGCGACAACGATCCGATGCATGTGACGCCGTTCGGCGCGTTCCTCGCCAGCCGGCACGCGGAATCGAGCCTGGTGCTGCGCGACAAGCGCTTCGGCAAGGACTTCGTCGCGCGTTCGATCCGGCGCTACGGTCCCGACATCATGAAGGAGCCGGTGTTCCAGAGCATGCGGCATTGGATGCTGCAGCAGGACCCGCCGGACCACACCCGGCTGCGCGGCCTCGTCGTGAAGGCGTTCACGGCGCGGCGGGTCGAGGACATGCGGCCGCGCATCCAGGAGATCGTCGACCGCACGCTCGATCAGGTGATCCCGCAGGGCCGGATGGACCTGATCGAGGACTTCGCGTTCAAGCTGCCCGTCACCGTGATCTGCGACATGCTCGGCATTCCCGAGGAGCATCGCGAGGCGTTCTACAAGAGCTCGCGCGAGGGCGGCCGACTGCTCGAGCCGGTGCCGCTGTCGAAGGCCGAGATCGCCGAGGGCAATGCCGGCAACGCCGTGTCCAAGGCGTATTTCCAGCACCTGTTCGAGTTGCGCCGGAAACATCCCGGCGACGATCTGACGACGCAGCTGCTGCAGGCCGAGGAGGATGGCGCCAAGCTCAGCCATGAGGAGCTCACCGCCAACATCATCCTGCTGTTCGGCGCGGGGCACGAGACCACGGTCAACCTGATCGGCAACGGCCTGCTGGCACTGCACCGCAACCCGGAGCAGCTGGCGCTCTTGAAGGCGCGGCCGGAGCTGATCACGAACGCGATCGAGGAGTTCCTGCGCTACGATTCCTCGGTGCAGCTCACCGGGCGGGTCGCGCTCGAGGATATCGAGGATCTCGGCGGCCGGCGGATTCCTGCGGGCGAGAGCGTGCTGTGCCTGCTCGGCTCGGCCAACCGCGATCCCGCCGTGTATCCGGACAATCCGGAACAGCTCGATATCACCAGGCCAAACGTGAAGCCGCTGTCGTTCGGCGGCGGCATCCACCATTGCCTGGGCGCGCAGCTTGCCCGGATCGAGGCCGAGATCGCGATCGGAACCCTGCTGCGGCGGCTGCCGGAGCTGAAGCTGGACGATCCGGACAACCCGGAATGGCGGCCGACCTTCGTGCTGCGCGGCCTCAAGCGGCTGCCGGCCCACTGGTAACCATCTTCGTTAACGGAGTTGTGCAACGCCCCCGGAAAGACCGACAGCGCTGTGACTTCGCCATACTTAATCCTATATGATGCAGCGCTCCGGTATCGATGCCAGTGGGCCGCGGCCGCATTGGTTTTAAGGTTGGGACACCGGAGCGTTGTCCTTTGAGGGAGACCCCGTGCAGACGACCCTGCTCGGCTTGGCGATTGCCTTCATCCTTGCGCTCCTTGCTGCGCTGATCGGCCCGTACTTCGTCGACTGGAACCAGTTCCGGCCGCAGTTCGAGGCCGAGGCGAGCCAGGTCATTGGCGTGCCCGTGCGGGTCGCCGGTGCGCTGGATGCACGGCTGTTACCGACGCCGACCTTAAGGCTGCGCCAGGTCACGTTCGGTGGCGCCAACCATCTCGGCAAGCTGCGCGCCGACAAGCTCGACGTCGAGTTCAGCCTTGGCGATCTGATGCGCGGGGAATGGCGGGCGAACGAACTCACCATCGGCGGCATGGCCGCCGATCTCGGCCTCGATGCCAAGGGCCTGGTCGACCTGCCGGCTGCCTCCGGCCGCTTCAATCTGGCCGCGCTCGCGATCGACCGGTTCAATCTCACCGGCCGCGTCGCCCTGCACGACGCAGCCAGCCGCTCGACGCTGGAGCTGACCGACATCGTCTTCTCCGGCGACGTGCGCTCGCTGGCTGGCTCCCTGCGCGGCGACGGCGCCGTGTCGATCCGCGGCGGCCGCTACCCGTTCCGGGTGTCGTCGAGCCAGGACAAGGACTCCAACGGCCTGCGCGTCCACCTCAACATCGACCCGGGCGAGCGTCCCGTGATGGCCGACATCGAAGGCCTCATCAGCTTTCCCAACCGCTCGCCGAAGTTCGAGGGCGCGCTGACGCTGTCGTCGCCCCCGAAAGAGCAGGGCGCCGACAACGACAAGCCCGCCCAGTCTGCGAAGGAGCCGTCCGCAAAGCAGGTCCAACAGGCCAAGACCCGTCCGCTGAACCAGGCCGGCGCGACGCCTTGGCGCATCGCCACCAAGATCGTCGGCGACCAGGCGACGGCCAAGCTCGACCAGATCGAGGTCAGCTTCGGCCAGGAGGATCGCTCACTGAAATTCGCGGGCAGCGGCGACGTCCGTTTCGGCGCCGCCCCCGTGCTGAAAGCCTCACTGTCCGCACGCCAGCTCGATGCCGACAAGCTCCTGGCCGGCGGTGACGACGTCAAGGACCGGCGGGCGATTGCGCCCGCGCTGGTGCTGCCGGCGCTGCGCAACTGGATTGCACAACTGCCGACCTTGCCGATGCCGGCCAATGTGCAGTTCGCGACCGAGCAGATCATGCTCTCCGGCCGCCCGGTGCAGAACTTCACCGCCGACCTGCACAACGAGCCGTCGGCATGGAGCCTCGAGAAGGTCGATCTGCGCGCGCCCGGTTCGACGCGGCTGACCTTCCGGACCATCGGCATCTCGACCTCGGTGACATCGGGCTTCACCGGCGCGCTCGATCTCGAATCGTCGGAGCCCGATACGCTGGTGGCCTGGCTGCAGGGCCGCAGCGACAGCAGCTACCGCACCCAGCGTCCGCTGCGGCTGCGCGGCGACCTCAACGTGGCGCCGGAGCGGATCGCGATCGACAGCCTCAAGGCCGATATCGACGGCGGCTCCGTCGATGGACGCGTCGCTCTCGTCAACCGGTCGGCCGGGCCGGGCTCGCGTTTCGAAGCGGTGCTGAAGGGTGACCGGCTCGACCTCGACGCGGCGATGGCCGTGACCCGGTCGCTGGTCGGCGTCACCGGCGAGTGGCCCGCCGAGGCCACCGTGGCGCTCGACGTCGGCCGCGCCAAGCTCAGCGGCCAGGAGCTGCGTCCGCTCACCGCGCGCTTTTCCTACGATCCCAAGACCATCGCCATCGACCAGATCAAGTTTGGCCAGAGCGGCGGCGTGACGAGCGAGGGCTCCGGCCGGTTCGATCGCGCCGACGCGACCGGGCGGCTGGTCGTGACCTCGATGGCCGGCTCGCTCAAGGAGATCACGGCGCTGGTGCAGCCGTTCGCGCCGCAGATCGCCGCGCGCTTCGATGCACTCGGCACGCCTGCCGGCGCTGCCCGGTTGAAGCTCACGCTCGATCTCGCCAAGGATCCTGCCACTGCCGACCGCAGCCAGGCCAAGGCGGTGCTTGATCTCGATGCGCCGCAACTCAAGGGCTCGGCGACGCTGACGGCCAAACCGTCGGCGGCGGCGCTGCGCAGCTTCGAGGTCGACGCGATCGATCGAACCGAGCTTGGGATCGAGAGCCGCGTCGCGGCCGAGCAGGGCAATGTCGTGCTGGCGCTGCTCGGGCTCGATCGCGTCGCGGCGGCCGGCAACGGTCCGGCCCAGTTCGACGCCAGCGTGACCGGCAGCTGGCGCACGCCGCTGCGGATGAATGCGAAGCTGTCCGGCGCCGGGCTCGATGGCGATGCGCAAGGCTCCGTCGATCCCTGGGGGGACACCGCCAAGGCCAACGTCAATCTGCGCCTGCGCAGCGCCAATCTGTCGCCGTTGTTCGGATTGAAGCCGCAGGATCCGGCGGCGCAGAACATCCGCCTGTTCTCCCGTCTCGGTCTTTCCAACAATCGCGTGACGCTCGACGACATCGACAGCACGGTCGGTGGATCGCGGCTGCGCGGCCGGCTCGCCCTGGTGCTCGACGAGGACAAGCAGATCGATGGTGAGCTCGGGCTGGACGCGCTCGACGTGCCGCAAGTGTTCTCGGTGCTGGTCGGCGCGGCCGGGCGTGAGCAGGCCGAGCCTCTCGGCGCAGGTCTCTTGAAGGGATGGCGCGGGCGGGTCTCGTTCCAGGCCCTCAGCGGCGCCATTCTGAACGGCACTGATCTGCGTCCGCTGGGCGGCGCCATCAAGAGCGACGGTCAGTCGCTGACCATCGAGAACGTCAAGGGCAAGCTCGGCGGCGGCGACGTCACCGCGACCGTCGATGCGCGCTCCAACGCGAATGGTCTCGTCCTGAACGGCCGCGTCGAGCTCGCCGGCATCGACGGCAACGCGCTGCGCTATCACAGCCTGAAGATGCCGGCCGGCAAGGTTTCGGCGCAGATGACGCTCGCCGCCGAAGGGCGCAGCGTGCAGGCACTGGTCAACGCGCTCTCGGGCAATGGCACGGTGACGCTCGACAATGCGGCGCTCCCCAATCTCGACCCGCGGGCGTTCGATGCGGCGTTGCGCGCGGCCGACGCAGGCCAGGTGAGCGACGACGGCAAGTTGCGGCAGGTGATCGAGCCGGTGCTGACGTCGGGGACGTTGCCGGTCGCGTCTGCTCAGATCCCCTTCATCATCCGCGACGGCCGGCTGCGTGTCGGCGCCACCACGCTCGAAGCGCAGGGCGCCCGCGCCGTCGTGTCCGGTGGCTTCGACATTCCTGCCGACCAGGCCGACATTCGCGCCAGCCTGAGCGCGAACACCGTCGGCAACGCCAACAGCCGTCCCGAGATCCAGCTGTTCGTGATCGGCACGTCCGGGGCGCTGACGCGCGCGGTCGACGTCACCTCGCTGTCGTCGTGGCTCGCGGTGCGTGCGATCGATCGCGAAACGCGGCGTCTGGATGCGATCGCGCGCGGCGAGGTGCCGCCGGCCTATCCGTCGTCCACCGCGTCGCTGCCTGGTCCACCCGAGGCTGGCCCGGCCGCGCCGAGTGCGGCCGACGTGCCGCTGCCCGGGCGTGATCCGCGGCGTGAGCCGCGCGCCAAGCTCGGCGGCCCCCGCGCCGTCGTGCCGCCGCTGACCCAGCCGCTCTCCGCTCCCGCGCCTCAGCCGGCGGCACCGGTGGCATCGAGCCAGCCGCAGGTCGCGCCCCTGCCGCCGCCGGTCGAAATCAAGCCCGCGCCGGGTGCGCTGCCGCCGCGCCCCAGGCCGGTGCCGCGTCCGCCGGTCGTGCTGACGCCGCCGGGCAGTCCGTGATCCCGGCCGAAGGCGTGCGGGGACCGCGCCGATGATGACGTTGCGACAGGTCGAGGTCATCCGCGCGGTCATGGTGACGGGCACCATCAACGGCGCCGCGCGCCTGCTGAAGGTGTCGGCACCGGGCGTCAGCCGTCTGGTGAAATACACCGAGCGCTCGCTCGGCATCCGTTTCTTCCAGCGCCAGAACGGCCGCTATTTCCCGACCCCCGAGGCGCAGAACATCTTCGAGCAGATCAACAGCGTCTACGAGAAGGTCGACGATCTCAGCTACATCATCTCCAACATCGGCCGCGGCGCGCTGTCGGAACTGCGCGTCGGCTCGGTGCCCAGCATCTCCCAGGTGATGGTGCCGCGCGCGATCGAGCGCGTCCGCCGCCGCTATCCCGATCTCGGCATCGACATCAACATTCTCAAGATCGAGGAAGCGATCGACTATCTGATGCTGGGCAAGGGCGAGTGCGTGGCGATGAGCTACCGGCTCGATCATTCCGGGCTCGAATTCCTGCCGCTGGCCTTAGGCGAATTGTTCTGCATCGTGCCGCCGGGACACGAACTCGCCGGCCGCAAGCAGGTGTCGGCTGCCGAGATGACGCGCTATCCGCTGATCGGCATCGATCCCAACGACCCCTACGGCCGGATCATGGCGGAGATCTTCGCGCGCAACAAACTCAGCTACAACATCTCGATCAAGGCGCGCTTCGGCACCACGGTCTGCGCGCTGGTGAAGGCCGGGCTCGGCATCGCGGTGATCGACCAGTTCACGGTCGCGCATGGCGGCTATCCCGGCATCGAGTTGATCAAGATTGCCGAGCCCACGCGGTTCGACACCTACATCGCCGTCAAGCGCGGCACGCCGCTGTCGCTCTACGCCGAACACTTCATCGACTGCCTGCGCGCGGAGATGCGCGCGCTGGAGCCCGGCCGACGTCAGGTGGCCAAACCGGCGAAATCCGGCGGCGGCAAAAAATAACATGATGTTAGGTTCAGCCGATATTTGAGTAATTGTGTTAGCGAGCGAACGCGCTATCGTCTGCATCGAAATCCGCGCGTGCGACGCTCGCACGTCACAGCAGCAAGAGACAAAAGCGAACGTGCCCGATCTTTCCGCGCTCAAAGCCCGCAAATTCCTGACCGGCTTGATCGGTGCGCCGATCGCGCATTCGGCGTCTCCCGCGATGCACGAATATGCCGCGGCGGCGCTCGGCATGCGCTGCCATTACCAGCTGATCGAGGTGGCCGGTGCCGATCGCGCGGGTCTGGCGACGCTGCTTGAAGGCGTGCGCCGGCTCGGCTTTGCCGGGGTCAATGTGACCTATCCCTACAAGGAAGCTGTGGTCGAGCTGCTCGACGAACTCGCGCCGAAGGCGGCGGCGATGGGCGCCGTCAATACCGTCGTCGTGCGCGATGGCCGGCTGATCGGCCACAATACCGATACCACCGGCTTCGAGCGGGCAGTGGCGCCGCTGGTCAGCCGGACCGGTCGCGGCGTCGTGGCGCTGATTGGGGCCGGCGGGGTTGGTAAAGCGATTGCGTTCGCGCTTGCGAACCTCGACGTCGCAGGCTTGCACATCTACGACACCGAGCGTGCGCGTGCGGAGAAGCTGGCGAACCTGCTTCCGGGCGGCAAATCCATCACGGTGGCCGATAGCGTCGAAGAGGCGCTGCAGGGGGTGGTGGGCGTCGTCAACGGCACACCGATCGGGATGCTGCCGAACCGCGGTACGCCGGTGCCGGAACACTTGCTGCGCGTCGATCTCTGGGTCGCGGACGCCGTCTATTCGCCGCTGTGGACGCCACTCCTGAAAGCCGCCAAGGCCCGGGGCGCCCACGTCCTGCTCGGGCGCGAGCTCGCGATCTATCAGGCGGCGGACGCGTTCGAGCTGTTCACGGGGCTCGTGCCCTCGACCGAGGCGATGGGCGCGGCGTTCGACAACCATATGGCGGAGAGATATCCGGCGGTTGACGCCGCCTGACCAAACCGGCCAATACGCGCCGGACTAGTCGTTCAAGCAAGAAACGCAAACAAGCGTTTGGAAACAGAGGAGGAAACAACGTGAGATCGATCACCCTGGCTGGCCTGTGCTCAGCCGTGCTGCTGTCCGGAGCCGCCTTCGCGCAATCCGGCGCCCCCATCAAGATCGCCAATGTCGCCGAGCTCTCAGGCGGTGGCGCCACCGTCGGCAACAACTGGAAGAACGGCATCGATCTCGCCGTCGAGGAAATCAACGCCAAGGGCGGCATCCTCGGCCGCAAGATCGAGGTCAGCCATGCCGACTCGCAGTCGAACCCCGGCGTTGCGCGTGCGCAGGTGCAGAAGGCGCTCGATGGCGAGCCCTACGTGCTGCTCGGGCCCGGCTATTCCGGCTCGGTGAAGGTGACGGCGCCGCTGGCGGCCGAGGCCGGCATCACCCAGATCATGGGCGGCGAAGCGGCCGAGCTCACGCAGGCCGGCAACAAGTTCCTGTTCCGCACCTCGTTCGGCCAGCAATCGTCGATGCCGAAGGTCGCGAAGTACATCAACGATGAGCTGAAGGCGAAGTCGGTCGCGGTGGTCTGGGTCAACAATGATTTCGGCCGCGGCGGTCGCGACGTCATCACCAAGGAGTTCAACCGTCTCGGCATCAAGGTCGCGGCCGACCTCTCGACCGAAGCCGGCCAGGCCGACTTCGCCGCCGACGTCAGCAAGATCAAGGCGGCGGCGCCGGATGCGGTCTTCATCTATGTCAACGAGGAAGAGAGCGCGCGCATCCTCAAGGAGATCAAGCGCCAGGGCGTGACCGCGCCGCTGATCGGCGAGACCACGCTGGTCGGCCAGAAGGTGATCGAGCTCGCCGGCGATGCCGCCAACGGCGCCCGCGGCCATGTCGGTCTCACCACCGACGCACCGATCGAGGCCATCAAGGCGTTCCGCGACCGCTTCGTGAAGAAGTACAACTACGTGCCGGATCACAACGGCCTCAAGGGCTATCTCGCGATCTACATGGTCAAGGCCACGACCGAGAAGATGGGCAAGGTGGATTCCAAGGCCTTCGCCGACACGCTGCACGGCCTGACCATCAAGACCTCGACCGAGCCGAATATCCTGATGGATGTCACGTTCGACCAGAACGGCGACATCGATCGCCAGGGCTTCCTGGTCGAGGTGGTCGAAGGCAAGCAGGTCGTGAAGCAGGTGCTGCCGAAGCTCAACTGAGGACAACGGTCGACCGGCGGCGCCGGAGGGGATGCTAGTGCCGCCGTCACCCAAAGGCTTAGGGGGAAACGATGTCCAATCTGCTCGACCTGATCGTGGCGGGTCTCGCCACCGGCGCCATCTACGCGCTCGTTGCCGTCGGCTTCACCTTGCTGTGGCAGACCTCGCAGACCATCAACTTCGCCCAGGGCGAGTTCGTGATGCTGCCGGCCTTCCTGATGCTCGCGGTGATGCATCTCGGCGCGCCGTTCTGGCTCGCGGTTCTCGTCGGCATCCTGTTGTCGGCACTGCTGCTCGGTCTCGCCTTCAAGATGCTGCTGGTCGATCCGATGCTGCGGCATGGCGTGCTGCCGCTGGCGATCGCCACCATGGCGCTGGCGGTCGGGATCAAGGAGGCGGTGAAGCAGTTCTTCAGCGCCGAGGCCTCGCCTTTCCCCTCGATCGTGCCGGTCGGCGATGTCTCGATCCTCGGACGTGCGATTTCGCTGCAGAGCCTCGGTGTGCTCGCCGTCGCGATCCTGGCCGTCGTCGGCCTGACCACACTCTTGAACCGTACGTCGCTCGGTCACCAGATGCAGGCGGCGGCGCAGAACCCGACGGTGGCGCGCATCATCGGCGTGCCTGTCGAGCGTATGATCCTCCTGACCTTCCTGATCAACGCCGTGCTGGTGGCGCTGGCCTCGCTGCTGATCACGCCGATCTATCTCGCGAAGTTTTCCAGCGGTGAGGTGCTCGGGCAGGCCGCGTTTATCGCCGCCATTGTCGGCGGCTTCAACCAGGTGCGCGGCGCCATTGCCGGCGGTCTCCTGATCGGCGTCGTCGACAACCTCGCCGCCGCCTACGTCTCCACTCAGTATCGCGCCGCCGTTCCGATGGTGCTGCTGATCCTTGTCATCCTGTTCCGGCCGCAGGGCCTGCTCGGACGCGCCGAGGAGCGTACGGTATGAGCAAGCACAGCAAACTGCTTCTCGTCGCGCTCGGTCTCGTCATCATCGCGGGTCTGATCATCATCCCGATGAACTTCAACCGCTACGGCCTGTATATTCTGAGCCAGTGGGCGGTCATGACCATTGCGGCCATGGGGCTCAACCTCACGCTCGGTTATGCCGGACAGGTGTCGCTGGCCCAGGGCGCGTTCGTCGGCATCGGCGCCTACGGGGCCGCGATCCTGACTACGCATGGCTGGCCACTGATCGCCGCGCTAGGGCTCGTCATCGTGATCTGCTTCGCCGTCGGCTGGCTCTTGGGCTATCCGGCGCTGCGCGTGCAGCACCACTATCTCGCCTTTGTCACGCTCGCCTTCTCGACCTTGGCGTTCCTGGTGTTTCGCAACGAGAGCTGGCTCACCAACGGCATCTACGGCATCAGCAACATTCCGCGCCCGGAAATCTTCGGCTTTCCGACCCGCAAGCCATTGCCGTTCTATTACCTCTGCCTCGGCTCGCTCGGTCTGGTGACGCTGGCGATGTGGTGGCTGATCCGCTCGCCCTGGGGCCGCGCCTTCATGGCGCTGCGCGAGAACCCGATCCGGGCGCAGTCGCTCGGCATCGACACCAGGCGCTACACGCTGATGGCGTTCGCAATCGGCTCCGTGCTCGGCGGCATCGCCGGCGTGCTCTATGCGCCGCTGACGCAATATGTCGACCCGGTGCCGTTCAACCTGCAGCTTTCGCTCGACCTCCTGATGATGGTGATCGTCGGCGGCGCTGGCTTCATGCTCGGGCCGTTCCTGGGCGCCATGATCGCGGTGCTGCTGCCGGAGTGGCTGCGCTTCGCCGAGGGCTACTATTTGATGCTCTATGCCGTGGCGGTCATCCTGCTGCTGATCTACTCGCCCACCGGCATCCTTGGCATTATCGATCGCTATCTCAGCTCACGGCGAACCCAGGCTGCCTCCGCGCTGCGGGCCGCGGCCCAATCCAAGCTGGAGGCCGCGCGATGACCGCAGTCCTCGACGTACGCGACGTCAAGAAGAGCTTCGGCGGCATCACCGCCGTCAACGGCGTCAGCTTCGACGTGCACGAGGGCGAGATCCTCGGCCTGATCGGCCCCAACGGCTGCGGCAAGTCGACCCTGTTCAACTGTATCCTCGGCCAGCTGGTGCCGAGTGCCGGCGAGGTCAGGGTCGACGGCAAGCTCGTCACTGGACAGCGTCCGGCGGAGCTGAACCGGCTCGGCGTCAGCCGCACGTTTCAGTTGCTGCAGGTGTTCCCGAAACTGTCGGTGCGCGACAATCTGATCCTTGCGGGACAGGAGCATCGCGGCAGCATGCTGTCGCGCCTGTTCGGTCCGTCGGATGCCGGCCTGACCACGACCGCCGATCAGATGATCGGCTTCTTCAAGCTGGAGCACCTCGCCAACGAGCCGGCCGGTGGCTTGTCCTATGGTCAGCAGAAGCTGCTCGATGCCGCGATGGCCTTCATGGGCGGCCCGCGGCTGGTGCTGCTCGACGAGCCTGCAGGCGGCGTCAACCCGACCATGCTGGGCGACCTCAAGGAGCGGCTGATCGCGATCAATCGCGAGCGCCGCGCCACCTTCGTCGTGATCGAGCACAACATGGAGTTTGTGATGTCGCTGTGCTCGCGCGTGATGGTGATGGCGGAAGGCAAGGTGCTTGCGATCGGCAAACCCGACGAGATCAGGGCCAACCCGGCCGTGATCGAAGCCTATCTCGGACACTGAGGGAGCCGGCGATGAGCGATCCCATTCTCGATGTCCAGAACCTCGTCGGCGGCTACGGCAAGATGACGATCCTCAACGGCACGACCTTCTCGGTGCCGGCGGGCTCGATCACCACCGTCATCGGTCCGAACGGCGCCGGCAAGTCGACCGTGTTCAAGGCGATCTTCGGCCTGCTCAAGCTGCGCGAAGGCAAGGTGGTCTTCAAGGGCCGCGACGTCACCGGCTTGAGCCAGCGCGCGCTGCTCGGCGCCGGCATCTGCTACATCCCGCAGGGCCGCAACATCTTCGGCGAGCTGTCGGTGCGTCACAACATCGAGCTTGGCGGCGTCGCCGCTTCGCGCGATCTCGATCTGACCGCCCGCGTCGAGGCGGCGCTCGACGTCTTTCCGGTGCTGCGCAAGAAGGCGGATCGTCAGGCCTCGACCCTGTCGGGCGGCGAGCAGAAGCAGCTCGAGATCGCGCGCGGGCTGCTTCTCGAGCCGCAGCTGGTGCTGATCGACGAGCCCTCCATCGGCCTGTCGCCCTTGATGGTGCATCAGACCTTCGACATGCTGAAACAATTGCGCGACCGCGGCGTCTCGGTGCTCCTGATCGAGCAGAATGCGCGCTCGGCGCTGGAGATCTCCGACTACGGCATCGTGCTCGAGCTCGGCCGCACCCGCATCATCGACAAGGCCGATCGCGTGCTGGCCGATCCGCGCATCGGCCAGCTGTTCCTGGGCGGCGCGATGGAGGAGACGGCGGCATGAACCAGCGCTCGATCGCAACCGTCTCCATCTCTGGCGCGCTCGACGAGAAGCTCAAGGCGATCGCTGCCGCCGGCTTCGATACGGTCGAGATCTTCGAGAACGATCTGGTCGCGTTCGGGATGCGGCCGCGCGAGATCGGGCAGATGTGCCGCGACCTCGGACTTGCGATCTGCGCCTATCAGCCGTTCCGCGATTTCGAGGGCATGCCGGAGCCGCAGCGCGCGCGCAACGTCATCCGCGCCGAGCGCAAGTTCGACCTGATGCAGGAGCTGGGCACGGATCTGCTGCTGATCTGCAGCAGCGTGTCGCCGGCCTCGCTCGGCGGCATCGACCGCGCCGCCGCCGATTTCCACGAGCTCGGCGAGCGCGCCGCGAAGCGGGGTCTGCGCGTCGGCTATGAGGCGCTGGCCTGGGGCCGTCACGTGCATGACTATCGCGATGCCTGGGAGATCGTGCGCCGCGCCGATCACAAAGCCATCGGCGTCATCCTCGACAGTTTCCATGCGCTCGCACCGGCGCTGCCGACCAACGCGATTCGCTCCATTCCCGCCGACAAGATCTTCCTGGTGCAACTCGCCGATGCGCCGAAGCTCGAACTGGATGTGCTGTCCTGGAGCCGGCATTTCCGCAGCTTTCCCGGGCAAGGCGATCTGCCGGTCGGGGAGTTCATGGAGGCGGTGGCCGCGACCGGCTATACGGGGCCGCTGTCGCTGGAGATCTTCAACGATCAGTTCCGCGCCGGCTCGGCGCCGCGCACCGCGCTCGACGGCATGCGCTCGCTGCTGCTGTTGCAGGATGACCTCGCCGGGAAGATGCCCGCCCAGCCGGAGCCGCGCTTCGAGCCTCGGGTCAAGAGCCACGGCATCGGCTTCGTGGAATTCGCGGTCAGCGAGGACAAAGCGGAGTCTCTGGCGAGACTGTTCGGGCAGCTTGGCTTCCGCAAGACGGGGCGTCACCGCAGCAAGGCGGTGCAGCGCTGGTCCCAGGGCGCAATCGAGCTGGTGATCAACTGCGAGCCGGCCAGCTTTGCGCATTCGCATTACGTCACGCATGGGGCAGGCGTCTGCGCGTTGGCGCTGGACGTCGACAGCGCCGCTCGTGCCATGGCGCGGGCGCAGTCCTTGAAGACGCGCACCTTCACGCAGCCGGTCGGGCCGGGGGAACTGGAAATTCCGGCGATCCACGGCGTCGGCGGCAGCCTGTTGTACTTCCTGGATACGCACGGGCGGCACTGGGACGTCGATTTCGAAGCTGTCGCCAGCGACAGGAGCACCGACCGTCTCGTCGCGGTCGATCACATCGCCCAGTCGATGCCGTATGAAGAGATGCTGTCCTGGCTGCTGTTCTATGCCGGGATCATCGACTTCTCGCGGCTGCCGCAGATGGAGATCGCCGACCCCCGAGGCCTCGTGCAGAGCCAGGCGATCGTCAACGGCGATCGCAGCCTGCGCTTCATCCTCAACGGCTCCTCGGCGACGCGCACCTTGTCTTCGCGTTTCATCTCCGAGTTCTTCGGTTCCGGCGTCCAGCACATCGCGTTCTCCTGCGACGACATTTTTGCAGCCGTGGCCGAGATGCGCGCCCGCGGCGCCGGCTTCCTCGACATTCCCGATAACTACTACGACGATCTCGAAGCCAAGTATGATCTTGCGCCCGAGACGATCGCAGCGCTCCGTGCCAACGAGATCCTGTACGACCGCGACGGCGACGCCGAGTTCTTCCAAGTCTACACCCATATCTTCGAGGAGCGCTTCTTCTTCGAGATCGTGCAGCGGCGCAACTATCAGGGCTTCGGTGCGGCCAATGCCGCGATCCGGCTGGCGGCGCAGGCCCGCGAGGTGCGGCCGGACGCGATGCCGCGGCTGTAGCTCAGGGCTCGGGCCGGATGCCGGGCAGGCGGACGATCTCCTCGGCGAGATAGTCGATCAGCAGCCGCACGCGCGCGATGCCGGCGCGCTCCGGGACGATCAGCATGTTGAGGGGAGTCGATGGCAAACGGTGGTCGGGCAGGATGACCGTCAGCCTGCCAGCCGCGATGAGGTCGTCGACCAGCCACGCATGGCTCCCGCCGATTCCGCGCCCGGACAGCACGGCCTCTCGAACCGCGAGTCCGTGATTGGTGCGGAAGCAGCCTCTGAACGGCACCTCATGGCGTTCTCCGTCGGGTCCCATGACGACCAGCGACTCGCTGCCCGCGACGTTGGTCATGCGGATGCCGTCATGCCCGATCAGTTCCTGCGGCGTGCGCGGCGTGCCGCGTCTCGCGAGGTAGTCGGGAGAAGCGACCAGCAGCCGGTGCGAGTGGCCGAGCGACCGCAGCTTCAGAGAACTGTCGGTGAGCGGGGCGAGACGCAGCGCGATGTCGACACCCTCCCGCACGAGGTCGATGCGCTCGTCGGTCAAATTGAGATCGATCGCGATGTCCGGATAGAGATCCTGAAACGCGAAGACCAGCCGCGCGACATGCAGGATGCCGAAGGCCGCCGTGCAGGAAATCCGGATGATGCCGCTGGCAGCGCCACGCGCACCGCGCGCCTCGTCGCCGGCCTGTTCGATAAGCCGCAGGATCTGGACGCAGTTCGTGTAGTAGCGGCTGCCTTCGTCGGTCAGGGTGACGCGCCGGGTGGTGCGGCTGAGCAGCGGCACGCCGATCGCATCCTCCAATTCCTGAAGGTGACGCGAGATGGTGGACTGGCCCAGCCCGAGCTCGCGCGCCACGGCCGACAGGTTGCCGCGCTCGGCGACCCGGACGAAGCTGCGCATGTTGATGAGGCTGATGTCTGATTTATCCATAAAACAGCATAATATTATCGATATATGCCATATAGTGGATAAGTTGGCGCGCGTCTATGTTCCGGCTGTTCCAGCAAAGGATCCAAGCCATGAACGTGCTGCTCGTCTTCGCCCATCCCGAACCCCGCTCGCTGAACGGCGCCCTGCGCGAGGTCGCCGTCGCCGAGCTCAAGGCCCAGGGCCACGAGATCCGGGTCTCAGATCTCTACGCGATGGGCTGGAAGTCGGCCACCGACCGCGCCGACTTCCCGCTCTTGCCGCCGGACGGGCCTCTCAACGTCGCCACCGCGTCTGGCGAGGCCTTCAAGACCCACACCTTGACCGAGGACGTCAGGGCCGAGCAGGACAAGCTGCTCTGGGCCGACGCGGTGGTCCTGCAGTTTCCGCTGTGGTGGTTCACGATGCCGGCGATCCTCAAGGGCTGGGTCGACCGGGTGTATTCCTATGGCTTCACCTATGGCGTCGGCGAGCACAGCGACAAGCGCTGGGGCAACCGCTATGGTGAGGGTGTGTTTGCCGGCAAGCGCGCGATGCTGGTCGTGACCACCGGCGGCTGGGAGGAGCATTATTCGGCGCGCGGCATCAACGGGCCGATCGACGATCTCCTGTTTCCGATCAACCACGGCATCCTGTTCTATCCCGGCTTCGACGTGCTGCCGGCGTTCGTGGCGCACCGGGTCAACCGGCTCGATGATGCCGGCTTTGCCGCGATCGCCGAGCGGCTGCGCGAGCGCATGCGGACGCTGTTCACGGATCAGCCGACCCCGTACCGGCGGCAGAACCACGGCGACTATCTGATCCCGTCGATGCAGCTTCGTCCCGAGCTCGGCGCGCCGGACGCGCGCGGCTTCGCGCTGCATGTCGACGTCGCGCGCTGACGCGGAGGGCGCGGGCTCAGCCCGCGCCCATCGCGACCGCAATGTGGTAGGTCGCGAACGCGGCCGCATAGGCGAGCGCGAACATGTAGAAGAAGGTGACGGCCATCCAGCGCCAGCTGCCGGTTTCTCGGCGGATGACGGCGAGGGTCGAGGCGCATTGCGGGGCGAAGATGTACCAGGCGAGCAGCGCCAGCGCCGTGGCGAGGCTCCATTTGCTGGCCAGCACCTGTCCGATCTGCTCGGCGGCCTCCTTGCCGCCCTCGATCGCATAGACGGTGCCGAGCGCGGCGACTGCGACTTCGCGGGCGGCCATGCCGGGCACCAGCGCCACCGCGATCTGCCAGTTGAAGCCGACCGGCGAGAGCAGGGGGGCGATCGCCTGGCCGATCATCGCCGCGAGGCTGTAATTGATCGCGGGCTCGGTCGCGCCCTCCGGCGGCTGCGGGAACGACGCCAGGAACCAGATCAGCACCATCATCGCGAAGATCGTGGTGCCGGCGCGCTGCAAGAACATCTTGGCGCGGGTGTAGACGCCGATCGCGATGCTGCGCAACCGCGGCATCTTGTAGTCCGGCAGCTCCAGCATGAACGGCGCCGGCTGGTAGTCGCGCATCAGGAAGAACTTCACCAGGAACGACACCAGCAGCGCGCTGATGATCCCGGCGGCGTAGAGCCCGAACATCACCAGGCCCTGCAGGTTGACCAGGCCCCACACCTTGGTCGGCGGGATGAAGGCCGAGATGATCAGCGTATAGACCGGGATCCGCGCCGAGCAGGTCATCAGCGGCGCGATCAGGATCGTGGTGAGCCGGTCGCGGCGGTTATCGATCACGCGCGTCGCCATGATGCCGGGAATGGCGCAGGCAAAGCTCGAGAGCAGCGGGATGAAGGCGCGGCCATGCAGCCCGGCGCCGCCCATGATGCGGTCCATCAGGAATGCGGCGCGCGCCATGTAGCCGAAATCTTCCAAGAGCAGGATGAACAGGAAGATGATGATGATCTGCGGCAGGAACACGATGACGCTGCCGACGCCGGAGATCACGCCGTTCTGCAGGAAGCTCTGCAGCAGGCCTTCGGGAAGCTCGTCGTGAACGAGCTGGCCGAGCGCATCGAAGGCCGCCGACAACACCTGCATCAGCGGCTGGGCCCAGGCGAACACCCCCTGAAACATCACGAACAGGATCGCCAGCAGGATCAGCAGACCGCCGACCGGATGCAGCGCGATGGCATCGATCCGGGCAGTCCAGGTATCGGGCCGCTCGGGCAAGCTGACCGTCTCCGCGATGATACGGTCGGCCTCGCGCTGGGTGGCGCGCAGCTCCGGGACCGTGAGAGGACGCCAGGTGTTGGCGCGCTCTCCGGTGGCCGCGGCCGCCCGGGCGAGGAGCTCGTCGGTCAGCCGCAGCAGGTCGTCGGTGCCGCCCTTCCGCACGGCGATCGACGTCACCACCGGCACGCCCAGCGCTAGCGACAGGGCGGGGACGTCGACCGTGACGCCGCGCCGCTTGGCGATGTCGAACATGTTGAGCACGAGCGCCAGCGGCCGGCCGGTGCTCTTGAGCTCGAGCAGCAGCCGGATCGTCAACCTGAGGTTGGTGGAGTCGGCGACGCACAACACCAGATCGGGCAGGACCTCGCCGGTGGCACGTCCCAGCACGAAATCCCTGGTGATTTCCTCGTCAGGGCTGCGACCGCGCAAGGAATAGGTGCCGGGCAGGTCGACCAGCGAGACCTGGCGGCCCTGCGGGGTGACGAATGCGCCCTCTTTGCGCTCGACCGTGACCCCAGGATAGTTCGCGACCTTCTGGCGGCTTCCCGTCAGCGCGTTGAACAGCGAGGTCTTGCCGCTGTTGGGCGTACCCACCAGGGCCAGATGCAGCAGAGGGCTTTCCATGACGACGCTTTCCGCGCGGCCTATGCCACGATGACGGCCATGGCCTCGCGCCGGCGGACCGCGACGGTGATGTTGTCGACACGCACGGCGATCGGATCGCGCCCGACGATCCCCTCATGCAGAATTTCGACCCGGGCGCCCTCGACGAAGCCCAGTTCGATCAGCCGGCTCTCCAATTCGACGTCCGGCAGGGACGAGCTCGCGCCGCCCGCAGCCAGATGCTGGATTGTTCCGGTATAGCCTCGCCGGGCAAGACCGAGCGGCTGAGGCGGCCTTGTATCGCAGATTTCGCTCATAGCCTGTATTTTCAATCGCGTGCCAAGAGGTCAAGCGCGGCATGTTAAATGCCGCTGCATCTTAGAGCGATTTTAAACAGGCCGGGCGGACCGCCGTCTGATCTGCCTCAAGGAGCCGCGGCGGCTGCCGTGTGCCGGGCGTCCACCGCCGCCTTCGGCTCGAGGCCGGAAGAAGCTGCGGCGCGGCTCTTGAAGTGGTCGAGCACGAACAGCCGGATCGCCGAGGACAGGTTGCCCTGCTGGCGATTGTTGTCGATCTCTCCGACCAGCTCGGACAGGGTCATGTTACGGAGACCCGAAATCTCCTTCATGCCGTTCCAGAAGGCCTCTTCGAGGCTGACGCTGGTCTTGTGGCCAGCAACCACGATTGAACGTTTTACGACGGGCGACTTCATCACGCGTCCTCGCCATTGATACGATGTTGATCGAGTAATTCGTTCGCGCGCTTGTCGCGTTGCGCGTCATTTGCGCGTTCGGACTTCGTCCTGCCGAAGCGAGCGCGGTTGCTTTCGGCGACCTTCGCTGCTTCATCGCGCTCCACGCGCTTTCTGAAACGTTTCAAGTTGATGACATCACCCATGCTTGCTCCAATCATCTAAGCCATCGAACGTCGTGACGAGAGCATACGCATTGCGCGGATGAGCCCAGGCGTTCTCCAGACAATCACGTCATCGCTCCCTGATAGTTCGAGGGCCAGTCGCGTCGTTGCGAGCGGGATTTGTTTACTCACCAAACGCAGCAGAACTTGTAGTCGAGAGTATCCTTTAGGGGTTAACGGCGAGAATTGCATCACCCCCCGTAGTACTACGGGGCTACCGTCAGGGTCGTCCGGGCCGCGTCATCTTCTCGGGCTGCACGAGGCGGTCGAATTCGTCCTCAGACACGAAGCCGAGCCTTAAAGCTTCCTCTTTCAGCGTCGTGCCGTGCTGATGCGCTGATTTGGCGACCTTGGCCGCATTGTCGTAGCCGATCTTCGGCGCAAGCGCCGTCACCAGCATCAGCGAGCGCTGCATCAGCTCTCGAATCCGATTCTCGTCGGCGCGAATTCCCGTCACGCAATGTTCGCTGAATGAACGCGCTGAATCACCTAGTAATTGTACGGACTGCATCATGCAATGTGCGAGCAATGGCTTGTAGACGTTCAGTTCGAAATGCCCCTGGCTGCCGGCCATGGTGATCGCCGTGTGATTGCCGAACACCTGGCAGCACACCATCGTGAGTGCTTCGCACTGCGTCGGGTTCACCTTGCCCGGCATGATCGAGGAGCCGGGCTCGTTCTCCGGCAGGATCAATTCCCCCAATCCCGAGCGGGGGCCCGATCCGAGAAAGCGGATGTCGTTCGCGATCTTGAACAGGCCGGTGGCCGCCGCGTTGAGCGCGCCATGTACGTACACATAGGCGTCGTTGGACGCGAGCGCTTCGAATTTGTTGGCGGCGCTGGTGAAGGGCCAGCCGGTGATGTCGGCAACATGCTTGGCGAACAGCTTCGCGAATTTCGGATCCGCGTTCAGGCCGGTGCCCACGGCGGTGCCGCCTTGGGCCAGCGGCAGGAGCTCTCGCGCCGCCGTCTCGATTCTTGCGATCGCGCTCTCGACCTGTGCGGCGTAGCCGGAGAACTCCTGGCCGAGCGTGAGCGGCGTGGCGTCCTGGGTGTGGGTGCGGCCGATCTTGACGATGTCCGCGAACGCGTCCTGCTTGGCGCGCAACGCCGCCAGCAGCTCCGACAGCGCCGGCACCAGATGGCCCGAGATCGCCCGTGCCGCGGCGATGTGCATCGCGGTGGGGAAGGAGTCGTTGGACGATTGGCTCATGTTGACGTGATCGTTCGGATGCACGGGCTTCTTGGTCCCGCGTTCGCCCCCGAGCAGTTCGCTGGCGCGGTTGGCGATCACCTCGTTGAGGTTCATGTTGCTCTGGGTGCCCGAGCCGGTCTGCCAGACGACCAGCGGAAAGTGGTCGTCGAGCTTGCCGTCGATGACCTCCTGCGCCGCTTGGACGATGGCGTCCGCCATGCGCGGCTCGAGCAGTCCGAGCTCGCGGTTGGTCTGCGCCGCGGCCATCTTCACGAGCGCGAGCGCGCGCACGATGCCGATTGGCATGCGGTCGTGGCCGATGCGGAAATTCTGCCGGCTGCGCTCGGTCTGCGCGCCCCAATAGCGGTCGACGGCGACCTCGATCGGGCCGAAGCTGTCGGTCTCCGTGCGCGTCGATCCGTGCGATGATGAACTAGCTGAATGTGCCATGAAGCATGCCCGTGATTGGTTGCGAACCGGCGTCGACCGGTTCGAGCATGCTTCAATCTAGTGATCCGACCGTCGTTCCGCGCGGGGCGAATGCGCCTACTTCTTGCGGAAACGGTCCAGACGCACGACTTCGGCGCCTTCTCCCGGCGTGGCCGGCGGCAGCGGCTTGTCGTCGCCGGCTTCGGCCGGCGTCGCAGGCAACGGACCGGCAACGGCCGACGGCGCCGGCGCGGCCGGCAGTTTCGGCGCGGCCGGCGTCTCGGCAATCGCCTCCGACGGCTCGAACTGCAGTCCGAATTGTACGGACGGATCGAAGAAGCTCTTGATCGCGTGGAACGGCACCACGAGGCGCTCAGGGATGCTGCCGAACGACAGGCCGACTTCGAACCGATCCTCCGAAACCACCAGATCCCAGAACTGGTGTTGCAGGATGATTGTCATCTCCTCCGGATATTGCGCCAGCAGCCGCGGCGACAGCTTCACGCCTTCGGCCTTGGACACGAAGGTGATGAAGAAATGATGCTCGCCTGGGAGCCCATGGGCGGCAGCGTCGCTCAGCACCCGGCGCAGCACCCCGCGCAACGCGTCGCGCGCCAGCACATCGTATCGAATATGATCCGTCGCCATGATCGGTCCTGTGTCGTGTGGGGCTGCGCCCGACGCTTCGGGCCGCCGCGCCCGGCAGGGCAGCAGCATTCCCGACTCGCGTCAATCACATCGTACCCGGCATCGGCGCTGAGGTCAGCAGCCATGCCGGTCGATCGCCAGATATGGGAACGGGTAGAAGCTGGCGGAAGTCCGGTCAACGAAGGAATGAACCGAAGCCGCGCCAAAAAACTGGGGACAGACAGTACGGCCCCTGAAGCGGAGACGGGTTAAAGCGGGGCAGGTGAAAGTGGAGGCAGCTGAAAGTGGAGGCTTCTGTTGCCAGGTGCCTCCGAACCCCGCCTAACGGAGCTTAACCCGTTAGGACTTTAAGGTGGTCTTTCAAACTGCGTTACGCAGCCTGAGCAACCGGAGCAAAGTTGTCGTTGGCAACTATTGCAGTAGCCCGATAACGGCGGAACAATACCGGGAAAAAGCTCGCCCTTTACGCCCTCGTCGATCCTATTTCGCCCCCGCCAAAACCCATCTGTCGGTGGGCTTTGGTGGAGGCGCCGGGTACCGCCCCCGGGTCCGAATGGTTTATTTCGACGGCGATTTATTTCCATAGCCGGCAAGCCGGCAGGTCCTATATAGGCCGGCGGTCAGCGGATGCACAGGGCCGAAGCACCGCGACACGCGACAAAAATGTGGGCGGCTGCCGGGAACCCTCTGGTTCGACCTTGGCAGGCTGGTTTTCGTCCTCCTACAGTGCGGCATGCCTTCCGAAGTTGCGCTGGTTGCCCCTCCCGCGGCCGACATCGCCAAACACCCGCCCAGCCTTCGCACGCTCTTCTTCGCATTCGCGAAAATGTCGCTGTCGGGCTTCGGTGGCGTGCTGGTGTTCGCTAGGCGTGCAATCGTCGATGAACATCGCTGGATGACGGCGGAGGAGTTCAACGCGACCTTCGCGCTCTGCCATTTCCTGCCTGGACCCAACATCGTGAATTTCTCCGTGGTGTTCGGCGCGCGGTTGCGCGGTGTCGCGGGCGGAATCGCTGCCTTTGTCGGCCTGCTCGGACCCCCGATGCTGCTGATCACCTCTCTCGGCGCCATCTACGGTCATTTTGGACAAGCCGACACGTGGCGACGGGGGCTTGCTGGCGTGTCCTGCGTGGCCGTGGGCCTGTTGGCGTCGGTGGTGCTTCGCATGATCTCGCCGCTCCTCAAGAAGAGCGACCTGGCGGGCGTTGTCCTCGTGGCCGGCGTGTTCGTGGCGATCGGGCTGGTGCGGCTGCCGCTTCAGGAGGTTCTGCTGGTGGCCGTGCCGCTCAGCCTTGCCGTCACCTATGCCAAGACGCGGTGGGCACGATGAGCGGGGACGACAATCCGCTGTTCCAACTGTTCTGGACCTTTGCGTTGATCTCGCTGTTTGCGGTTGGCGGCGCAGTTGCGGCGATTCCCGAACTGCAACGTGTTGCAGTCGAGGTCCGGCACTGGATGACCGACAAACAGTTCGCCGATGTGTTCGCACTCTCGCAATTGTCGCCCGGGCCCAACGTTCTGATCGTCACCCTGATCGGCTATTCGGTCGCAGGCGTGGCAGGTGCGGCGGTCGCGACGATCGCGATGTGCGGTCCCACCGCCGTGCTCTCCTATTTTGTCAGCCGCTGGCTCTCGAATGCGCGGGATGCGCGCTGGCCCGCCATTCTGCAGGCGACGCTGGTGCCGCTGTCGATCGGCTTGATGGCGGCGAGCGCATGGATTCTCGGTCAGGCTTCCGACCAGACGTGGCGGGCGTTCACGCTGACGGTCCTTGCCGCAGTCGTTGCATCGATGACGCGACTCAATCCGCTCTGGCTGCTCGCCGCGGGCGGCTGTCTTGGTTTTGCTGGCCTTCTCTAGGGAAAGTCGCTAGGCAAAATAGAAGCGCGACCGGTTTGCTCCGGGCCGCCGAACGAAAACAGTGCCGGCCATCAAGGCCGATCGGGGAGGGCGAGGCATGGCCGAGACCACGGGCCAATTGTCGGGCGAAACGGCGGGCATGCCGGCCGCCCGCAGCGCGACCGGCGCATCGATCATTCTGGTCCTTGCCTTCGCGCCACAGATCATCGAACTGCTGATCGCCTTGGCTGGTCTCGTGGCGCCACTATCCGGACGCGGTCCGCTGCAGGTCATTGCGGCCCATGCGTCGGCCTTGTCAATGGCGATCCCGAGCCTGGCGCAGCAATATGCCGCAAGCGGCAAGACATCGCTGTCTTCCGATGTTCTGCTGGCTCTCATCTACACCTATCCGCTGATCGCGGTCGCGGTGTTCACATTCATGGCACGTCCACGCGCGCCGCAGGACTATTTCGGTGGCGTCGTGCTGATGGCGATCGCGCTGTTCGCGCTGTGGGCCTCCAGCGATCTGCAGGGCATGCGCGGCTTCTCGTTCGGTGCCGGAACTGCGCCGCGGATGTTCGGTCTGCTGCTGCTGGGGCTCGGAGCTGCCGTGGCCGTGATCGGCGTCGTGAGTGAAGGCGCGCAGCTTGCGACCTATCACTGGCGCGGACCGCTGTTCGTCTCGCTCGCGATCCTGACCTTCGCCGTCTCCATTCGCCCGCTCGGACTATTGGTCACGGGGCTTGCAAGCTTCCTGATCGCGGCGATCGGCAGCCCCGAGACGCGCTGGCGCGAGGCCCTGATCGTCGGCATCTGCCTGACCGGCGGCTGCGCGCTGCTGTTCCCCTACGTGCTGGGGTTGCCGATGCCGCTGTTGCCGCGTTTCCTTTTGCAGTGAGGGCGTGATGGATCTGTTTGCAAATCTCGCCCACGGTTTCGCCGTCGCGTTGTCGCCGATCAATCTGCTGATGTGCCTGATCGGCGCGCTGGTCGGCACGCTGGTCGGCGTTCTCCCGGGCATCGGGACCATCGCCACCGTCGCGATGTTGCTGCCGATCACCTTCGGCCTGCCGCCGGTCGGCGCGCTGATCATGCTGGCCGGCATCTACTACGGCGCCCAGTATGGCGGCTCGACGACGTCGATCCTGGTCAACATTCCTGGCGAGGCGACGTCGGTGGTAACCGCGCTCGACGGCTTCCAGATGGCGAAGCAGGGCCGTGCCGGTCCGGCGCTGGCGATCGCCGCGATCGGCTCATTCTTTGCCGGCTGCGTTGCCACCGTGCTGATTGCGATCCTCGGCGCGCCGTTGACCAGGCTCGCGCTGGCGTTCGGCCCAGCCGAGTATTTCTCGCTGATGGTGCTGGGCCTGATCTTCGCAGTCGTGCTGGCGAAGGGCTCGGTGCTGAAGGCGATCGCGATGATCGTGCTCGGACTGCTGCTGTCGATGGTCGGCTCGGACATCGAGACCGGCGTCTCGCGCATGGCCTTCAATATTCCCGAGCTCGCCGACGGCCTGGGCTTTGCCACCGTCGCGATGGGCGTGTTCGGCTTTGCCGAGATCATCCGCAATCTCGATGCCGGCGCGGAGATGGACCGCGACCTCGTGCAGAAGAAGATCACTGGCCTGATGCCGACCCGGAAGGATCTGAAAGACTCCACGCCGGCGATCCTGCGCGGCACGGTGCTCGGCTCGATCCTCGGCATCCTGCCGGGCGGCGGTGCGGTGATCGCCTCGTTCGCGGCCTATACGCTGGAGAAGAAGCTCGCGCGAGATCCGTCGCGGTTCGGTCGCGGTGCGATCGAGGGCGTCGCGGCGCCGGAGAGCGCCAACAATGCGGCGGCCCAGACCTCCTTCATTCCACTGCTGACGCTCGGCATTCCGCCGAATGCGGTCATGGCGCTGATGGTCGGCGCGATGACCATCCACGGCATCGTGCCGGGCCCGCAGGTGATGCAGAAGCAGCCCGACCTGGTCTGGGGCATGATCGCCTCGATGTGGATCGGCAATCTCATGCTGATCATCATCAACCTGCCGCTGGTCGGCATCTGGGTGCGGCTCTTGCGCGTGCCGTACCGGCTGATGTTCCCGTCGATCGTGATCTTCTGCGCGATCGGGATCTACTCCGTCAACAACGCGCCGGTCGACGTCGTCCTGGCGGGCGCGTTCGGCCTCGTCGGCTACTGGCTGATCAAGCATGATTTCGAGCCGGCGCCGCTGCTGCTCGGCATGGTGCTGGGGCCGCTGATGGAGGAGAACCTGCGCCGCGCGCTGTTGATCTCGCGCGGCGACTGGTCGGTGTTCCTGACGCGGCCGCTGTCCGCCGTGCTGCTCGCGATTGCCGCGGGGCTGCTGGTGCTGGCGGTGCTGCCGACGCTGCGCCGCAAGCGCGACGAGGTTTTCGTGGAAAGCGAAGGCTGACCTCGCGGGCCAGCTCAACGCCGCCGCTGCCCAGGCGCTCGACGACGAGGGCGTCCGCAAGCGCCTGCTTGAGTTCGATAGCGTCATTCCCGGTGCTGCGGACGGCACGCCGGAAGCGCTGGCGGCGCTGGTGAAGGCGGAAATCATCAAGTGGACCGCGGTGCTCAAGCCGGCGAGCTAGCGCGAGACGACCATCGAGGCGGAAGGGGCAGGGCGGAACGCGCGGTTCCGCCCTTGTCATTTGCGGCGGCGGCCGACAATTTTCGGGGTATAATTGGTGACCGGGCCGAGTCGAGGCTAGGGCCGGGCGATTCCTGCCGTTAAATTCGCCGCCTTCTGCGAAAGGCCGCCAGCGCGCACCATGCACCAGTATCACGACCTGCTCGAACGCATCCTGTCCGACGGCGCGGAGAAGCATGACCGCACCGGCACCGGCACGCTCTCGGTGTTCGGCCATCAGATGCGCTTCAACCTTGCGGCCGGCTTTCCGCTGGTGACCACCAAGCGGCTGCCGCTGAAGGCGATCGTGCACGAGCTGCTGTGGTTCCTGAAGGGCGACACCAACATCAAATACCTTCACGACAACGGCGTCACCATCTGGGACGAGTGGGCCGATGCCAATGGCGATCTCGGCCCCGTCTACGGCTATCAGTGGCGCTCGTGGCCGACGCCGGACGGCGGCCATATCGACCAGATCGGAGGCGTGATCGACATGATCAGGCGCAATCCGGATTCGCGCCGGCTGATCGTGACCGCCTGGAATCCAGCCGACGTCGACAAAATGGCGCTGCCGCCGTGTCATTGCCTGTTCCAGTTCTACGTCGTGAACGGCAAATTGTCGTGCCAGCTCTATCAGCGCTCGGCCGACGTGTTCCTCGGCGTGCCCTTCAACATCGCCTCCTACGCGCTGCTGACGATGATGGTGGCGCAGGTGACGGGATTGAAGCCCGGCGAATTCGTGCACTCCTTCGGCGACGTGCATCTCTATTCCAACCACATCGAGCAGGCGCGGCTGCAACTCACCCGCGCGCCCCGTCCGCTGCCGACCATGACGCTCAATCCGGACGTCAAGGACATCTTCGGCTTCCGCTACGAGGACTTCGCGCTCGCCGGCTACGATCCGCATCCGCATATCAAGGCCGAGGTCGCGGTCTGACGCATGCCACTGTCGATCCGCAGCGCCCGGCCTGACGACATCGGAAGCGTGTTCGCGCTGATCCGGGAGCTCGCCGACTACGAGAAGCTCTCGCACGAGGTTTCAGCCAGCGAGGCGGACATCGCCGCGGCGCTGTTCTGCGCGCATCCCACGCTGTTCTGCGACATCGCCGAGTGGAACGGCGAGGTCGCGGGCTTTGCGGTCTGGTTCGTCAATTTCTCCACCTTCGCCGGAAAGCCCGGCATCTATCTCGAGGACCTGTTCGTTCGCCCCGCGTTCCGCCGCAACGGCATCGGCCAGGCGCTGCTCGGCCATCTCGCTCGCACCTGTGTCGAGCGCAACTGGGCGCGGCTGCAATGGTCGGTGCTCGACTGGAACGCGCCGTCGATCACCTTCTACAAGTCGCTCGGTGCCGAGCTGATGGACGACTGGAAGCTCTGCAAGGTCATGGGCGAGGCGCTCGCTCAGCTCGCGGAGAGGGCGCCGTGATCGAGATCGTGCTGATCGTCGCAGTCGCCGACAACGGCATCATCGGCGCCGCCGGTGCGATCCCGTGGCGGCAGAAGAGTGACATGCAGCGCTTCAAGGCGATGACCATGGGCCGCCCGATCGTGATGGGCCGCAAGACCTTCATCTCGTTTCCGCGCCGGCCGCTGCCGGGCCGCACCAACATCGTCGTCACCCGCGATGCCGAGTTTCGCGCGCCGGGCGCGATCGTGACCCATACCGTCGATGAAGCGCTCGGCATCGCGCGTGGTGATGCGCTGCGGCGTTCAGCCGCGGAGATCGCGGTCATCGGAGGCACCGAGCTCTTTGCTGCGACGATGCCGATCGCCGACCGGCTGGAGATCACCGAGGTGCATGCGAGCCCGCTTGGCGATACCGTGTTTCCGGCGATCGACCCGGCCCAATGGGAGGAGGTGGCGCGGGAGCGCCATGCCTCGGGGCCTGACGATCAGGCCGAATTCTCCTACGTCACCTATCGCCGGCGGCGGTGAGCGTTTGCCGGTGGGACCGGCGCGACGGCCGTTCAAGACCGTCCGTTAATGATGAAGTCGCGTTGTTTGGCCGCGTGGCGGATTTGAGGCCGCGGCAAACCGGCGCTTCCGGCCCTGTTTACATTGACAAAACCCGGTTCGGGCTTAGCTGGAGCGCTACGTTGTAAGGGGCGGAGCCGTCCCTTATAACCCGGCGACCGTCGGGGCCGGCGTTGGTGCACACTCAGCCTCTCGGAGGAGATCGATCGATGGCGTGGAAGAATCAGGGCGGAGGCCCGTGGGGTCAGGGTCCGAAGGGGCCCTGGGGCTCGGGACCGCAACCGGTCGGTCCAAGGCCGCCCGACCTGGAAGATCTTCTGCGGCGCGGCCAGGACCGGCTGCAGCAGTTCATCCCCGGTGGCGGCTTCGGCACCGCCGGCGTCCTGCTGATCGTGCTCGGCGCCATCATCATCTGGCTCGCCTCCGGCATCTACCGCGTGCAGTCCGAGGAGCTCGGCGTTGTGCTCCGCTTCGGCAAATATGTCCGCGATGAGCAGCCGGGCCTGCGCTATCACCTGCCTTATCCGATCGAGACCGTGCTGCTGCCCAAGGCGCTGCGCGTCAACTCGATCTCGATCGGCATCACCGCCAATGACGATCCCGGCCGGCGCGGCCGCGGCGGTCGCGATGTCCCCGAGGAAAGCCTGATGCTGACCGGCGACGAGAACATCGTCGACGTCGACGTCACCGTTCTCTGGCGCATCAAGCCGAAGGGCGCGGCCGACTTCCTGTTCAACATCCAGAACCCCGAGGGCACCGTGAAGGCGGTGGCCGAGAGCGCGATGCGCGAGGTGATCGGCCGGTCGAACATCCAGCCGATTCTCACCGGCGCCCGCACCGTGATCGAGCAGAACGTGCAGGAGCTGATGCAGAAGACGCTCGACAACTACGGCTCCGGCATCCAGATCACCCAGGTGCAGATGCAGAAGGTCGATCCGCCGGCCCAGGTGATCGAGGCGTTCCGCGACGTCCAGGCGGCGCGTGCCGACCTCGAGCGTCTCCAGAACGAAGCCCAGACCTACGCCAACAAGGTCGTGCCGGATGCGCGCGGTCGCGCCGCGCAGATCCTGCAGGTCGCCGAAGGCTACAAGGAGCAGGCGATCGCCGAGGCCAAGGGCCAGAGCGCGCGCTTCCTCAAGGTCTATGACGAGTACAAGAAGGCGCCCGACGTGACCCGCGAACGGATCTATCTCGAGACCATGGAGCGCGTGCTCGGCGGCTCGGAGAAGCTCGTGCTCGACAGCGGTGCCTCCGGCGGCCCCGTGCCGCTGCTGCCGCTCGGCGATCTCCTACCGCGCCGTACGGCACCGGCCGCTCAGCAGGGAGGCGTCCGATGAGGTCCCCCGTTGCAGGCATCGTCGCGCTCGTCGCCGTGCTCGTGCTCGTCGTCATCGGCTACAGCTCGCTGTTCACCGTGCAGCAGACCGAGCAGGCGCTGGTCGTGCGGTTCGGCAAGCCGGTCGACGTCGTCACCGAGCCTGGCCTGAACTTCAAGGCGCCGTTCATCGACAACGTGATCTCGATCGACAAGCGCATCCTCGACCTCGAGAACCCCTCGCAGGAAGTGATCGCCTTCGACCAGAAGCGGCTCGTCGTCGACGCCTTCGCGCGCTACAAGATCAAGAACGCGCTGCAATTCTACCAGAGCGTCGGCTCGATCCAGACCGCCAACGTCCAGCTCGGCACGCTGCTCAACGCCTCGTTGCGCCGCGTGCTCGGCGAGGTCACCTTCACGCAAGTCGTGCGCGACGAGCGCGAGGGCCTGATGCGCAAGATCCGCGATCAGCTCGACAAGGAGGCCGACGCCTATGGCATCCAAGTGGTGGACGTCCGCATCCGCCGCGCCGACCTGCCGGAGGCCAACAGCCAGGCCGTGTACAACCGGATGAAGACCGAGCGGCAGCGCGAGGCCGAGGAGTTCCGGGCGTTCGGCGGCCAGAAGGCCCAGGAGATCAGGTCCAAGGCCGATCGCGAGGCCACCGTGATCGTCGCCGAGGCCAACTCGCAGGCGGAGCAGACCCGCGGCGCCGGCGATGCCGAACGCAACCGGCTGTTCGCCGAGGCCTACAGCAAGGACCGCGACTTCTTCGCCTTCTATCGCTCGATGACGGCGTATGAGAACGGCCTGAAATCCGGCGACACCCGCTTCCTGCTGCGGCCCGATTCGGAGTTCTTCCGCTACTTCGCCAACCCCTCGGGGAAGCCGGCGGCGGAGACGTCGTCCACCGCCGGCTCGACCGCGGCCGTCGCGGTGCCGGCGCCCAAGCCCTGATGGCACCTGCCTGATGCCCAGGGCGGTTGATCCGGGCGAATAGGAGTTGACATGGACGGGGCGAAGCCGTTGCTTCGCCCCGTTACATATCAAGAAGGTCGAACGGGAGGTCCGGGTCCGATGAGGTCCATTGCGTTTTCCGATTTCCTCATCGGATTAGGTATCCTGTTCGTGCTCGAAGGCCTGATGTTCGCGGCCAGTCCGGAGTGGATGCGGCGGGCCATGAAGACTGCGATGACCACGCCCGACAACGTGCTGCGCGCGGTCGGCATCGGCTCCGCGGTGGCCGGTTTGGTCCTGATCTGGGTGATCCGGCGACCGATCTGAGCGGCGGATTGTTGTGCGTTTGCGCGTTCGCCGAACGAGGGGCGGCCGCGGCAAACGACGGTCCGCCGGCCGGCCAACGCCATTGTGAGGCGATGGCTGCGCCATTTTGCCGTATTAGGTCGCCCTCAATGATGAATCTGCGGTCCGATCCGGCGTGCTTGCGTCCCCCGCCGGTTCCGGCGCACTGTAACGGTTGAATTTGCCGACTTTTCTGGAGATCCGCCCGATGACCGCAACCCTTGCTTTCAGCCGTCGACTGCGCCCGATCCTGACCGCGGCGGTTCTTGCCGCGGGCTGGGCGCTCGCGCCGGCCCCGGCCTCGGCGCGGGGGCCGGAGGGGATCGCCGATGTCGCCGAAAAGGTGATCGACGCCGTCGTCAACATCTCGACCTCGCAGACTGTCGAGCCCAAGGGCGGCTCGTCCGAGGGGCGGAACGCCAATCCGCAGGTGCCGCCGGGCTCGCCGTTCGAGGAGTTCTTCGACGACTTCTTCAAGAACCGCCGCGGCGGTCCGGGCGGCCGGGGCGGTGCCGACAACTCGCCGCGCCGCACCAACTCGCTGGGCTCGGGCTTCATCGTCGACGACTCGGGCGTTGTCGTCACCAACAACCACGTCATTGCCGATGCCGATGAGATCAATGTGATCCTCAACGACGGCACCAAGATCAAGGCCGAGCTGGTCGGCGTCGACAAGAAGACCGACCTTGCGGTGCTCAAGTTCAAGCCGCCGCGGCCGTTGACCGTCGTCAAGTTCGGCGACTCCGACAAGCTCCGGCTCGGCGATTGGGTGGTCGCGATCGGCAACCCGTTCAGCCTCGGTGGCACCGTCACCGCCGGCATCGTCTCGGCCAAGAACCGCGACATCTCGTCGGGGCCCTATGACAGCTACATCCAGACCGACGCCGCCATCAACCGCGGCAATTCCGGCGGGCCGCTGTTCAACCTCGAGGGCGAGGTCATCGGCGTCAACACGCTGATCATCTCGCCGTCGGGCGGCTCGATCGGCATCGGCTTCGCGGTGCCATCGAAGACCGTGGCCGGCGTCGTCGACCAGTTGCGCCAGTTCGGCGAGCTGCGCCGCGGCTGGCTCGGCGTGCGCATCCAGGGCGTCACCGACGAGATCGCGGAGAGCCTCAACATCAAGCCGGCGCGCGGCGCGCTGGTCGCCGGCGTCGACGACAAGGGACCGGCCAAGCCGGCTGGCATCGAGCCGGGAGACGTCGTCGTCAAGTTCGACGGCCATGACATCAAGGAGCCGAAGGACCTGTCGCGCATCGTCGCCGACACCGCCGTCGGCAAGGAGGTCGACGTCATCGTCATCCGCAAGGGCCAGGAGCAGACGCTCAAGGTCAAGCTCGGTCGGCTCGAGGATACCGAGAAGGTGCAGCAGGCGGCGATCAAGAAGGACGAGCCGGCCGAGAAGCCGGTGACCCAGAAGGCGCTCGGGCTCGATCTCGCCGCGTTGTCGAAGGACCTGCGCGCCCGCTACAAGATCAAGGACAGCGTCAAGGGCGTCGTCGTCACCGGCGTTGACCAGGCCTCCGATGCCGCCGAGAAGCGGCTGTCGGCCGGCGACGTCATCGTCGAGGTCGCCCAGGAGGCGGTGACCTCGGGCGTCGACATCAAGAAGCGCGTCGACCAGCTCAAGAAGGACGGCAAGAAGTCGGTGCTGCTGCTCGTCTCCAACGCCGACGGCGAGCTGCGCTTTGTGGCGTTGAGCCTGCAATAGGGTAGGAGTCCACGCCTCCACATCGCGGGGCACGGTGCGTAGGGTGGGCAAAGGCGCACCGTGACCTACGCTTGGTACGACGCTCTCTCGCGCGCCGTGCCCACCATGTGGCTCTGCGTTCGCGGCACGACGGTGGGCACGCTGCCGCCCTGCGGACGGCCGCTTTGCCCACCCTACGGCAGCTACAGACTCCGCTGTCGTCCCGGCGAACGCCGGGACCCATAACCTCAGGGAGCGGTTTGGGGCGCGCTGTCAGCAAACCCGCGCCTCACGTCCGACGCGGGACGACAGCGGTGGTTTGGTCGGATTCACGGCTCAAACAGCGATCGACGTGGGGGCGCGTTCTCGCGGCGCATCGCGCCCGAGGTCTGCAATCAGTTCGTCCCTCGCGACAATGCAGAGGGCGCAGGGAATGCCGGGTGAAGGCCTCACCCATGGCCCGCCTGCTGAAAAAATGCAGGCGGCAGGTACCACAGGCAAAGCCGATTCAACCGGCATTCCCTGCGCGACGGTCTTCACGCTTATACGCAGTCTCCCTGGTGCGCCGGGCTTGTTGGCCACCATTGCCCATGCAATGCGAAGCATTGTCACGAGCGTGACACCAGCATCGGGGTGTCAGGACGCTGCGACTTCACGTCCGCGAGCGATCGTTCGTCCGCACTCTCATTGAAGAGAATGCTGCGATCTCTCGCGGCCACCGCTCCCCGCCTCGCGTGTCGTGACGATCGCGCGCTACGCCCCTCCGCAGTGAGGCGGGATGGCGCTAGACAATCATGAATTCTGTAAAATAGCAAGATATTTATTTTTTTCAGAATTAAACGGGCGGCAGCCGCTCCACGGCAGGCGCCGGCTCAGAGCGATCGCTGGTTGACCCGCTTCGACAGCTCCTCGGCACTTTCCTTGCGCTCGGAATAGCGGTCGACCAGATAGTCCGCCCGGTCGCGCGTCAGCAGTGTGAACTTGACGAGCTCTTCCATGACGTCAACGACGCGATCGTAGTAGGACGACGGCTTCATGCGATCGGTGTCGTCGAACTCCGCGAACGCCTTCGGCACCGATGACTGGTTCGGGATGGTGATCAGCCGCATCCAGCGGCCGAGCACCCGAAGCTGATTGACCGCGTTGAACGACTGCGAGCCGCCACTGACCTGCATCACGGCCAATGTCTTGCCCTGCGTCGGCCTGACGGCCCCGAGCGACAGCGGGATCCAGTCGATCTGGGTCTTCATCACGCCGGTCATCGCGCCGTGCCGCTCCGGCGAGCACCACACCATGCCTTCGCACCAGGTCACGAGGTCGCGCAGCTCGCGGACCTTCGGATGATCCGGCTCGGCGTCGTCGACCAGCGGCAAGCCGTGCGGATCGAAAGTCCGTGTCTCCGCGCCGAAGCGCACGAGAATGCGCGCCGCTTCCTCGGTCAGCAGCCGGCTGAACGAGCGTTGCCGGAGCGATCCGTAGAGCAGCAGGATTCGCGGAGGGTGGGAGGAGAGCGCAGGCTCCAGCAGCTTCGCGCGGTCGATGGCACGGAATGAGGTTTCGTCCAATTGAGGCATCGTGTCAGACAACGCGGTATCCTCCGGCAAAATGATCGGCGTTGGCCGTCCTCGTTCGAGATCCGCCGGTACAAGCGCTCAGAACGCGATGTCCGCAGCGACGGCTTCGATGCCGGCGTTCGCGCAGATGTCGTCTTTGTCGCCTCCGGGCGCGCCGGATACGCCGATCGCTCCGACCTGCTGGCCAGCGGCCTCTATTGGCATGCCGCCGCCGACCATGACAACGCCGGGAACGTTGACGATGGCCCGTTCCGGAGCATCCGGTCGTGCCAGGCGGGCTGCGAGCGTGCTCGTCGCCTCGCGCCAGCTCGCGGCCGTCCGCGCCTTGCCCGTCGCGGCCTCTAGCGTATGCCAGCCGGCGAAACGGTCGCGCAGGGTGACCAGCGCGAGCCCCGACGGATCGCTCACGGTCACGGCAGTCTGCCAGCCGCGTTTGCGGCACTCCGCGAGCGCCGCCTGTGCCGCCTTGAGCGCCGTGTCCGGCGCGATGATCCGGCGCGTCCACGTGGGTTCGTCGGCGCGCGCCACGACAGCCGGGCCGAGCAGGAGGACCACTGCGAGCAGCGGACGCAACACCATCACGCCGACAGCCATTTCGCCATGTCTTCTGGCTTCGGCAGGCCGCCCGCATGGACGACCTTGCCGTCGATCACCACGCCCGGCGTCGAGGCGATGCCGAACCGGGCGATGTCGGCGAAGTCCGTGATCTTTTCCAGCTCGATCTCGATGCCGAGCTTGCTTGCTTCCGAGGAGGCCATTGCTGCGGTCTGAACACAGCGCTTGCAGCCGGAGCCGAGAATTTTGACGTTCTTCATGGGGCTTGTCCTTTCATCAGAACAGGGCGTTGAAGAGATAGCCGACGGCGACGATGCCGGCGGCGACCACGCCCGCGAAGACAGCGATCAGCCGGAGCGTCAGCACCTTGCGCAGAATGAGCATCTCGGGAAACGAAAGCGCGATGACGCTCATCATGAAGGCGAGCACCGTTCCGAGCGCCGCGCCCTTGCCGAGCAGCGCCTCGACGACGGGAATGATGCCCGCAGCGTTGGCGTACATCGGCACGCCGATCAGCACCACGGCCGGCACGGACCACCATTGGTCCTTGCCCATGATCGAGGCGAGCAGCTCGTTCGGGACATAGCCGTGAATGAATGCGCCCGCCGCAATGCCGATGATGATCCAGGCCCAGACGCGGCCGACGATGTCGCGCACCGCGTCGATCCCGGCCCGGATCCGATCGGCGACGGTCTGTGAATCGGGCTGCAGCTCCGCCTGTCCTGCGCGCACGTCGCGAACCCACTGCTCGAGCCAGCCTTCGAGATGCAGTCGTCCGATGATCCATCCCGCCACGATCGCGACCGCCAGACCGAAGGCCAGATAGATCGCGGCGATCCTCCAGCCGACCAGCGCGAACAGCAGGCCGAGCGCGACCTCGTTCACCATTGGCGCCGCAATCAGGAACGAGAAGGTCACGCCGAGTGGGACGCTCGCCGAGACGAAGCCGACGAAGAGCGGCACCGCCGAGCACGAGCAGAAGGGAGTGAATACGCCGAGGATCGCAGCCGCGACGTTGCCGAGGCCCTCGCGCTTGCCGGCGAGCAATGCGCGGGTTCGCTCGGCTGAAAAGAAGCTGCGCACGACGCCCATGCCGAATACGACCAGCGTCATCAGCATCAGCACCTTGGGCGCGTCGAACACGAAGAAGCGCGTGGCTTGTTCCAGATGGCTGCCGCGGGGCACCGGCAGCAACGACACCAGCCATGCCGAGAGCGCCTCAAGCTGCCAGTAGATCGCAAACCACATCGCGACGGCAGTTGCCGTCGCCATGATCCAGATCGCAGCCGATGCCGATCCGTCAGGGTAGGTTGAAGCTTCGGTTTTCATGCTGCGCTCCTGTCCGGCTCAGGCATGGCCGCCATGACGGCGTCGAGGATGGCGCGCCGATCGGGCGTCAGGTCAGGGCTCAGCCGATACCGGACCCACTGGGCGTCACGGCGGTCGATGACGAGACCTGCGGCCTTGAGGGCGGACATGTGCCGGCTCATGCGCGATGCGCTGGCTCGGAGCTGCTGCATGAGCTCGCAGACGCAATGCTCGCCGCCGTCCCAAAGGATGCGCAGGGCGGCGAGACGGGTCGGCTCGGCCAGAGCGACGAGCAGCGGGACGGGATCGGACATGGCGGCGATATATGCGTATTTTCGTATTTGCGCAATAGCGCATATAATGGTTATGGATATGCGGTTTGACCGGCAATCGGCGCGGCGCGCGGCGTCAGGCTGACAATGGCTGGTGATGCATGGCCCGCGCGGCGACGCCCTGCGAGATCCAGGTTGGGAAATTAGGCGAGCTGCTCGGCGTCAGGCCAATGCACGCGCAGGATGGTCTTGCCGCCGGCGGCCGGAATGTCCGTGCGACTGGTCTCGACGACGCGGCCGCCGAGCGGGGCATGAAAGCGGAGAGCGGCGATGTTGGCCTCGAAGACCCAAAGGTGCAGCGGGCTGGGCGTCTGGGCTGTCCGCGGAGCGGATGTCCAGGATCTTCACCACGCGCGACGCCACGCGTTTTCTCGGATAGGGAGCGCGGCCTCGCCGAGCGAGACGCGCGCTGCCTATGTGACGATGGGTTGCTCGCGTCGCTCAGTTGCGAACGCTGCCCACGGTGGTCGGAGCGACGAGAGCGGCGCTGCGACGGTGCTGGGCGAGCACGGCGAGCTGGTGCGGGGAGGCGGCGCTGTCTGCGGCGATGGTCTGCTGCGCGGCCGATGCACCGACGACAGAAAGCTGGTGCGGGGTGGCCGGCAGCGCGCCGACTTCGTAGCTCGGCAGCTCACCGGCGACAGCCGCGCCGGTCAGCAGCGCGAGGGCAAGAAGAGAGCCGGGAATGATGTGCTTGATGGTCATCGGGAGGTCCTTTTGTGACGATGATCGATTGCATCGCGTGCAATCGCTTTCGTTTCCTTGGACACTCCCTAGCCTTGTCAGCTTTATATGCGCTGCAGCATGATTTGACAATTCATCGATTGGTGATGCGGTTAAAGCGACACTGCGCGCCCCGCCTTGATGCGGAGGGCGAATGATCTGATCTGCGATCTGAGATGAGATTGGAATGAAGTTACGTGCGAGTGCATAGGATTGAAATAAAATCCTAATGATGTGCTGATCAGGCTTTTCGTAACGGCTTTGCTTGCCTTGCGTCCGACTCTGGATTGCTTCGCTGCGCCGCTGCGCTCGCAATGACGGCCTGGCGGCTGCCCATGAATGCGTCCTCTCTCACAACAAGGGGAGAGGGCGCCGTATTGCGCTTCGCTTGCACGCGTCGTTTGACATCCGCGCCACGGCGGCGGCCTCGTCAGTCGACGAACTGATCGCGCGTGTAGCCTTGCGCATAGAGCAGGGCGGTGAGGTCGCCGTGGTCGATGCGGGCCGAGGCGGCGGCCGAGACCGCGGGCTTGGCGTGATAGGCGACGCCGAGGCCGGCCGCCTCGATCATGCCGAGGTCGTTGGCGCCGTCGCCGACCGCCAGGGTGTCGATCTCGTCGAGATCGAACGACTCGCGCAGCTCGATCAGGGTGGCGAGCTTGGCGTCGCGGCCGATGATCGGCTCGCGCACCTCGCCGGTGAGCTTGCCGCCATCGATGACGAGCTCATTGGCGCGGTTCTCCTGGAAGCCGATCTTGGCCGCGATGGCGCTGGTGAACAGCGTGAAGCCGCCGGAGATCAGGCAGGTATAGGCGCCGTGTGCGCGCATGGTCATCACCAGATGACGGCCGCCCGGCGTCAGCTTGATGCGTCTGGTCAGGACCTCGTCGACGACGCTCACCGGCAGGTCCTTCAGCAATGCGACGCGTTCGCGCAACGCCGGCTCGAACGCGATCTCGCCGCGCATGGCGCGCTCGGTAATGGCGGCGACACGCGGCTTCAGCCCGGCGAAGTCGGCGAGCTCGTCGATGCATTCCTGGCCGATCATGGTGCTATCCATGTCGGCGAGAAAAAGCTTCTTGCGCCGGACGGCTTCGGGCTGCACGACGATGTCGATCGGCATGTCGCCGCGCAGGTCGCGCAGGCGCGCCTCGAGCTTGTGGACCTCGCCGTCGTGGGCGAAGGGGATGTCGATCGCGACCTCGTCGAACAGCCAGCGCGGCGTGCCCGGCGAGGGCAGCACGGCCAGGAAGGCCTCCACGATCGTGGTATCAAGCGCGGGATCGGCGGGATTGCAGATGAAGGTGGCGACGAGAGACATCAGGTGACTTTGCCAGGGATCAACAAAGCCGTGCTTATCGCAGGGCCGACCGCCAGCGGCAAGTCGGCGCTGGCGATGGAACTTGCGCAAAAAGCGGGCGGGGTCGTCATCAACACCGATTCCATGCAGGTTTACCGTGACCTGAGAATCCTGACGGCGCGGCCAACACCTGACGACGAGGCTGATGTGCCGCACCGGCTCTACGGCCACGTCGATGCATCCGTGAACTACTCGGCCGGCCACTATGTCCGGGATGCCGCGGTCGTTCTTGCCGAGGTGCACGCGGCCGGGCGGCTCCCGATTTTCATCGGCGGCACCGGGCTGTACTTCAAAGCGCTGACACGGGGATTGGCGGCGGTCCCTCCCGTCCCTGACGACGTCCGAGACGCGGTGCGCCTGCGGCTCGACCGCGACGGGGTCGAGGCGCTGCATGCCGAGCTGGCGCGGCGCGATCCGGCGGCGGGCGCGCGGCTGAACGTGCGCGACCGCACCCGCGTCGCCCGCGCGCTGGAGGTGATCGAAGCCACCGGTCGGCCATTGGCCGAGTGGCATGCCGAGACCACCCCGCCGCTGCTGCCGGCGGGCAGCTATCGGGCGCTGTTCATCGCGCCGGAGCGCGAGACGCTCTATGCGCGGATCGACGCGAGGTTCGATCTGATGCTGGATCGCGGCGCGCTGGAAGAGGTTGAACAGCTGGCGGCCCGCGGGCTCGATCCGCTGCTCCCGGCCATGAAGGCGCACGGCGTGCCGGCGCTGATCCGTTATCTCCGCGGGGAGATCACGCGGGAGGAGGCGGCCGTCATCGGCAAGGCCGACACCCGCCATTATGCCAAGCGACAGTTCACCTGGTTCCGGCATCAGCTGCCGGAGTTCGGGTGGATGACGCCGGAGCAGGCGCGGGCGTGGGTGGCAGCGTTGAGCGAGCTTTGATATCGTGATATCGTAATGGCGGAGGCATAGATGGCTGACATCCTGATCCGCAAAGTGGACGATGCGACCAAGGAGCTGTTGCGGCTTCGCGCCGAACGGCGTGGCAAGAGCTTGGAAGCCGACCTGAGGGAGACGCTCGAAAAGCTCGCGCGTGAGGAAGCATCGTCGCCTGATGATGCAGAGCCGTTTGGCACTTGGCTCTTTAACATTACGAGACCGGGCGTCGACCTCGATGCGGAGCTTGAATTGCTTCGGTCCGCACCCATTCGGCCTGTCGAGTTCGAATGATCCTGCTTGATACCAACGTTATCTCGGAGGTGCAGAAACTAGCGCCGGCCATGCAAGTGATCGGTTGGCTTGATGCAAACTTTGCGAATACCGCAATTTCGAGCATTACGATTGTCGAATTGGCGGCCGGGCTGGCGTTGCTCAATGACGGCCGGCGGAAAGACAGTCTTCAAAAGGCTGTCAGCAGGACGATCCGCCGCTTCGGAAGCCGGGTCTACGCGTTCGACGCTGCCGCCGCTCAATCGGCAGCACTGCTGCTTGCACAAGCGCGGTCGCGAGGGCTGCCGTTGCATCAGATCCCGAACAAGCTTGCCGACCTGCAGATCGCCGGTATCGCGTCGGCCTATGGTCTCGATCTCGCAACACGTAACGTCGGAGATTTCGCCGGGCTGGGACTTACGCTGATCGATCCTTGGGAGTGACCCGTCGCGGGCACTCCTGCGGAACGATCGGGGTGGCCAAATTACCGCTCGCCGAACGGCAAATTCCGCGTTAACCTGATAAAATCGCGCTCATGAGCTCGCTTTGCCTTGACATCGGGGCATCCGCGGCTATGTTCGCGCAACCTTTGGGAAGTTCGATCGGCACCATGCGCAACATTATTACCGCCCTCCTTATTGTGGTCGTACCCAGGCGCACCGCCGGGGATGGCTAGCGGCCATCCAAATTCCGAGCGGTGCGCAGGGCCTTCCAGGGCCCTTTTTTATTGCCTGGAAGCCAGCGATCCGACCGAAACGACCCTGACCCAAGTGACCAAAACCGACCGACCAAGACGACAAGCCGCTGACAGAAGCGATCCGGAGCCTGCCATGACCGACAAGAGCCACGATCCGAACCAGATGACCGGCGCCGCGATGATCGTGCGCGCGCTCATCGACCACGGCGTGCAGCACCTCTTCGGCTATCCCGGCGGCGCGGTGCTTCCGATCTATGACGAGATCTTCCAGCAGAGCGAGGTCGAGCACATCCTGGTCCGCCACGAGCAGGGCGCCGGCCATGCTGCCGAGGGCTATGCCCGCTCGACCGGCAAGCCCGGCGTGGTGCTGGTGACCTCCGGCCCAGGCGCCACGAACATGGTGACCCCGCTGGCGGATGCGCTGATGGATTCGATTCCCCTGGTCTGCATCACCGGCCAGGTGCCGACGCATCTGATCGGCAACGACGCGTTCCAGGAGTGCGACACGGTCGGCATCACCCGGCCCTGCACCAAGCACAATTGGCTGGTCCGCAACGTCAACGATCTCGCCAAGGTGCTGCACGAGGCATTTTACGTCGCGACCACCGGCCGTCCGGGTCCGGTCGTCGTCGACGTGCCGAAGGACGTGCAGTTCGCGACCGGAACCTATCATCCGCCGCGCAAGTCCGACGTGCACATCTCCTACGCCCCGCGCGTCAAGGGCGATGCGACGCAGATCCGCAAGGCCGTGGCGCTGCTGGCCGGCGCCAAGCGGCCGGTGATCTATTCCGGTGGCGGCGTCATCAATGCGGGGACCGAGGCCTCGAAGCTGTTGCGCGAACTGGTCGAGGTGACGGGCTTCCCGATCACCTCGACCCTGATGGGGCTGGGCGCCTATCCGGCGTCGGGCACCAACTGGCTCGGCATGCTCGGCATGCACGGCACCTACGAGGCCAACATGACGATGCATGATTGCGACGTCATGCTGTGCGTCGGCGCGCGCTTCGACGACCGCATCACCGGCCGCACCGACGCGTTCTCGCCGAACTCGAAGAAGATCCACATCGACATCGATCCGTCCTCGATCAACAAGAACATCCGCGTCGACGTGCCGATCATCGGCGATTGCGGCGACGTGCTCGCCGACATCCTGCAGGTGTTCAGGGCCGAGGCGAAGAAGCCCGACATCAAGGCGTGGTGGCAGCAGATCGCCACCTGGCGCGCGCGCAACTCGCTCGCCTACAAGCCGAACCGCGACGTGATCATGCCGCAATATGCGATCCAGCGGCTGTTCGAGCTGACGCGCGGGCACGACACCTACATCACCACCGAGGTCGGCCAGCATCAGATGTGGGCGGCGCAGTTCTACGGCTTCGAGGAGCCGCACCGCTGGATGACCTCGGGCGGTCTCGGCACCATGGGCTACGGCCTGCCGGCCGCGATCGGCGTGCAGGTGGCGCATCCCGACAGCCTCGTCATCGACATCGGCGGCGACGCCTCGGTGCAGATGACGATGCAGGAGATGTCGACGGCCGTGCAGTACGAGCTGCCGGTCAAGATCTTCATCCTCAACAACCAGTACATGGGCATGGTGCGGCAGTGGCAGCAGCTCCTGCACGGCAACCGGCTGTCGCATTCCTACTCGGAGGCGCTGCCGGACTTCGTCAAGCTTGCCGAGGCCTATGGCGGCGTCGGCCTGCAGGTGAGCAAGCCCGGCGATCTCGACGGCGCGATCAAGGAGATGATCTCGGTCAAGAAGCCGGTGCTGTTCGACTGCCGCGTCGCGGCGCTGGAGAACTGCTTCCCGATGATTCCGTCCGGCAAGGCGCACAACGAGATGATCCTGCCCGCGGAAGCGTCCGATCCGGCCGCGGCGTTCGCCGGCGGCAAGGCGCTGGTGTGAGGACTGATCGTGAGGGCGATGCCAACCCAACACTCCGCTGTCATCGCCCGGCTTGCCGCCTTCGCTAAAGCTTCGGCGCGCCCTGAACGCGCGGCCTCGTCGAAGCCTTGGCGAAGACGGGACCGGGCGATCCAGTACGCCGCGGCAGCCGTGGCTCTCACGACTGCTGGTGGGTACTGGATGCCCACTTTCACGGGCATGACAGTCGTTATGAGGAGGTGGCCGTGTTCACACTAGCCGAGCTCGAAGCCGCCCACGCCATCGTCGCGGCCGCGGTGCCGGCGACGCCGGCGCATGCGTGGCCGCTGCTGGCGCAGCGGCTGGGGACGCATGTCGTCGTCAAGCACGAGAACCATACGCCGGCGGGCGCCTTCAAGGTGCGCGGCGGGCTGGTCTATGTCGACAACCTCAAGCGCACGCGGCCGGACGTCCGCGGCCTGATCACCGCGACGCGCGGCAATCATGGCCAGAGCGTCGCGTTTGCCGGCCGTCGCAACGGCCTGCCGGTGACGATCTACGTGCCGCGTGGCAATTCGGTCGAGAAGAACCGCGCCATGGCGGCGTTCGGCGCCGAGCTGATCGAGCACGGCAGCGACTTCCAGGAGGCGCGCGAGGAGGCTGGCCGCCACGCCGCGCGCGACGGCCTGCACATGGTGCCGTCGTTCCATCCCGATCTCGTGCGCGGCGTCGCCACCTACGCGCTGGAGCTGTTCCGCAGCGCGCCCGATCTCGACGTGCTCTACGTCTCGATCGGGCAGGGCTCAGGCATCTGCGGCTGCATCCTGGCGCGTGATCTCTTGGGCCTGAAGACCGAGATCGTCGGCGTGCAATCGACCGAGGCGCCGTCCTACGCGCTGTCGTTTGCGGCCCGCACCGTCGTGACGACCAACAGCGCCGATACGCACGCCGACGGCCTTGCCACCCGCAGTCCCGATGCCGATGCGCTGGCGATCATTCTTAAAGGCGCCTCGCGCATCGTGCAGGTCAGCGACGCCGAGATCGCCGAGGCCGTGCGCATTCTCTGGACCGACACCCACAATCTCGCCGAAGGCGCCGGCGCGGCACCGCTCGCAGGTGCGTTGCAGGAAAAGGGCAGGCTCGCCGGCAAGCGCGTCGGCCTGGTGCTCACGGGCGGCAACATCGATCTCGACCTGTTCAGGCGCTGGGTGCTGCCCGCGGCCACGCATGCCGAAGCGGGGGCCGCATGAGGAACTCGCAACTCGCCACAAACACCGCCGTCATACCCGGGCTTGACCCGGGCATCCACGAACCGCGCGCTCGACGCTCGACGTGGATGGCCGGGACAAGCCCGGCCATGACGGTTGAACTAGCACGGGGACACCAATGAACCAGCCAGCATCGGCCTATTTCATGGAAGAGCGTCACGATCCGAACGAGACGCACACGCTTGCGGTGCTGGTCCAGAACGAGCCGGGCGTGCTCGCGCGCGTCATCGGCCTGTTCTCGGGCCGCGGCTACAACATCGAGAGCCTCACCGTCTCCGAGACCGAGAGCCAGAAGCATCTGTCGCGCATCACCATCGTGACGACCGGCACGCCGATGGTGATCCAGCAGATCAAGCACCAGCTCGACCGCATGATCCCGGTCTACCGCGTCGTCGACATGACGCTGACCAAGCGCGCGATCGAGCGCGAGCTCGCAATGGTCAAGGTGCGCGGCACCGGCGAGCCGCGCGTCGAGGCGCTGCGGCTGGCGGATGCGTTCCGCGCCCGGGTGATCGACGCCACCACGGAAAGCTTCGTGTTCGAGATCACAGGCAATACCGACAAGATCACGCAATTCATCGATCTGATGCGTCCGCTCGGCCTGGTGGAAGTCGCCAGGACCGGCATTGCGGCGATCGGGCGGGGATCGGAAGGGATGTGAGCCATGCTGGCGCGCGACTGGTACTACAACGAACGCAACCGGATCGGGCTCGACCATGCCGTGGCCTCGATCTATGGCTCGGGCGATGATGCCGACGAGCGCGCGCGCGCCGCTCTGAAGATGCTCGGCGTCAAGCCGGGCTGGCGGGTGGCCGACATCGGCTGCGGCAACGGCGTGCTGGCGACAGAGGCGGCGCTGCTGGGCGCGGTGGTCGACGCCATCGACATCTCGCCGGCGATGCTGGCGCTGACCCGGATCTACAGCCGCGACCGCCGTACCGCGGTGCGGATGCATTCGGCGGGGCTGCTGTCGTTCGCCTATGAGGCTACGACCTACGACCTGATCGCCAGCGAGTTCACGCTGCACCATCTGCCGGACTTCTGGAAGGCGGTGGCGCTGGCGCGCATCTTCGCGGCGCTGAAGCCCGGCGCGCAATTCTTCCTGCGCGACATCGTCTATGTCAGCATGCCCGACGGCGCCGAGCGCTCGGTCGAGCAGTGGGCGGACTTCAACATCAAGAACCACGACCTCGCTCGCGACAGCGTCATCACCCACATGCGTGACGAGAACTCGACCTTCGCCTGGGTGATGGAGCGCATGCTCGCCGAGGTCGGATTCGTGACCGTCTCCGCCGACTACCACGCGCCGATGCACGCGACGTATGTGCTGCAGAAGCCGACGGGGCAGGGCTAGGCGCTGATGCTTGTGCACGACGGTGAGGTGGCCACGCTGCCACCCTCCCCTGGAGGGGGAGGGTCGGCTCACATCGCGCGAAGCTGCGATGTGAGCCGGGGTGGGGTGATGCCTCCACGCCGGAGCCGTGTCTGCGGCCCACCCCACCCCGATCGCGCATTGCATGCGCGATCGACCCTCCCCCTCCAGGGGAGGGTGAAGAGTCGTTGTGCGGAGAGAACTCATTAGAATGTCCCAGCAGCTCCTCATCGCCTTCGTCACCTTCGCGTTCGTGATGGCGTTCACGCCTGGGCCGAACAACATCATGCTGCTGTCGTCGGGCGTGACCTACGGCTTCCGCCGCACGGTGCCGCACATGATGGGCGTCAGCTTCGGCTTCGCCTTCATGGTCGGGGCCGTCGGCTTCGGCCTCGCCACGGTGTTCATCTCCTATCCGGTGCTGCAGGAGGTGCTGAAATATCTTGGCGCCGCCTACCTGATCTATCTCGCCGTGGTGATCGCGTTCTCCGGATCGGCCAAGCCGGATGACGACACGACGCCGCGCGGCCCGATGTCGTTCTGGGGCGCGGCGCTGTTCCAGTGGGTCAACGCCAAGGGCTGGGTGATGGTGATCAGCACCATCACCGCCTATGCCGCGATCGCCAGCTTCCCTGCCAATGTCGCGCTGCAGGTCGGGATCAGCTTCGCGATGGCGATCGGCTCGACCATCACCTGGACCCTGTTCGGGACGGCGCTGCGGCCGCTGCTGAGTTCCGAACGCGCGGTGCGCGGCTTCAACATCCTGATGGCCGTGCTGCTGCTCGCCTCGCTCTATCCCGTCTTCATGGACGCATGAGGGAGGCGGCCGCCATGCGAGATCGGGGTTTCCAACCACGCCCAAAATGCTCTAGACACGGGCCGGATTTCGTCCGGGCGCAGCCGCCCGTGCCTCACCCAAGCGTCTGACTTTTCAGCCAATTCCGGCCATCTCAAAGAGGAAACGACAATGCGTGTCTACTACGATCGCGACGCCGATCTGAACCTGATCAAGGGCAAGAAGGTCGTCATCGTCGGCTACGGCAGCCAGGGCCACGCCCACGCGCTCAACCTGAAGGATTCCGGCGTCAAGGACGTCGCGATCGCGCTGCGCAAGGGCTCGGCTTCGGCCAAGAAGGCCGAGGGCGCCGGCTTCAAGGTGATGGAAGTCGCCGAGGCCGCCAAATGGGCCGACCTGGTGATGATGCTGACCCCGGACGAGCTGCAGGGCGACATCTATCGCGAGCACCTGCACGACAACATGAAGCAGGGCGCCGCGCTCGTGTTCGCCCACGGCCTCAACGTGCATTTCAACCTGCTCGACCCGCGCCCCGATCTCGACGTGCTGATGATCGCCCCGAAGGGCCCCGGCCACACCGTCCGCTCCGAATACCAGCGCGGCGGCGGCGTGCCGTGCCTGATTGCGATCGCCAAGGATTCCTCGGGCAACGCCCATGACCTCGGCCTGTCCTACGCCTCGGCGATCGGCGGCGGCCGCGCCGGCATCATCGAGACCACCTTCAAGGAAGAGTGCGAGACCGACCTGTTCGGCGAGCAGGCGGTGCTGTGCGGCGGCCTGGTCGAGCTGATCAAGGCCGGCTACGAGACCCTGACCGAGGCCGGCTACGCGCCGGAGATGGCCTATTTCGAGTGCCTCCACGAGGTGAAGCTGATCGTCGACCTGATCTATGAAGGCGGCATCGCCAACATGAACTACTCGATCTCCAACACCGCCGAATATGGCGAATACGTCACCGGCCCGCGCATCGTCACGGCCGAGACCAAGGCGGAGATGAAGAAGGTGCTCGGCGATATCCAGTCCGGCCGCTTCGCACGCGACTGGATGCTCGAGAACAAGGTCAACCAGACCTCGTTCAAGGCGACCCGCGCCAAGCTCGCCCAGCATCCGATCGAGGAGGTCGGCGCCCGGCTGCGCGACATGATGCCCTGGATCAAGAAGGGCGCGCTGGTCGACAAGTCGAAGAACTGAGTTCGCGCAGGACTTGCTGAGAATTGAGAACGGCGGGCCGAGGCCCGCCGTTTTTGTTTGGTAGGTGAGTCCTTAGGCTGTTTCAGGACGTCGCGCGGCGTGAGGCCAGCGGCGCGAGCAGGCGGACGATCTCGCTGACAGCGACCAGGCCGACGAGCCAGGCGGCGCTGGTCAGGCCGAGGCGGGCGACGATCGGGAGCGTGAAGCTCGCGGCACCGCCGAGTGCGGGCGTGGCGGCCAGCAGCACCAGCTCATACGCCGTGTAGGCGCCCAGCAGGGCGGCGGCAAAGGCGAGCGGAGCCGGGCTTGCGCGCAGAGCCTGCAGCACGCCCCGGGCCGTGGCAGTGGCGCTGAGCGCGGCGGCGCCGATCATCGCGCCCCAGGCCAGCGTGTTGGCATCGACCGGATAGTGCAGGGCGCCGAAGCCGATGCCCTGGTTGACCAGCCAGGCGCCGATCATCACCGGCAGCGCCGTGCGCAGCGGAAGCATGGCGGCCGCAATCACGGCGAAGGCCGCAAACGGCGTCGCGCAGGCGAACACGAAGCTCGCCAGCGCACAGGCGGTCGTCAGCAGCGCGAAACAAAACGCGGCTGCATGCCGCGGCGGGACGGGCGCGAGGCGAGCCTCGGAACCAGAGGGGGCGAGGACGTCGAGAGTCATGGAACATCTCCTGTTGTTGCAATTGTAGTCCAGTTTTGAGGCGGCTGTCAGCCGCTTCGGGAGGTCTGCATCACTGCACGCCGAAGCTCGCGAGCCGGATGCCGCCGAACACGCCGAAGCCGGGTGCCAGGAAGCCGGTCGGGTTCTGGGTGTGACGGTTGAACAGGTTATCGATCCGGCCAAACACCTTGACCTGGTCGGACAGCGCGTAGTCGCCGCGCAGGTTCACGAGCGCATAGCCGGGTGCGACGAGGCCGGTGGTCATGCCGTCGCGGCTGACATCGAGCCAGTCGCCGACCCGCAGCAAGGTGGCCGACAGGCTCAGCGCATCGATCGGCAGCCAGGTGGCGGTGGCGCTCCATTTTTCCTTCGGCCGGCGCAGCAATTGCTGGCCGGTGGCCGCGTCGACGGCGCGGGTGAAGGTGTAGTCCGCGCGCAGCGATATCCGATCGGTGAGCCGCGCCGTCACGAAGCTCTCGGTGCCTTCGGTGGTGGCGAGGCCGACATTGGCGTAGGAGGTGAAGGTCGCGTTGAAATTGATCAGGTTGGTGATGCTGTTGTGGAAGTAGGTCGTGCCGAAGCGGACGCGATCGTCGAACAGCGGCTGTTCGAAGCCGGCATCGTAGCCGGTGCTCTGCTCCGGCCGGAGGTTGGGATTGGCGAAGAAGTTGAACGCCGGAAAATCCTGGTGCAACTGGCTCAAGGTCGGTGCCTTGAAGCCGGTGCCGTAGCTCGCCTTCAGCTTGGTCTCGGTGACCGGCAGGATCACCGCCGGCGCGATCCGGTAGGTGCCATGGCCGCCGAACTGGTCGTTGATGTCGTTGCGCAGGCTCGCCACGACGAACCAGCGCTTCGCGAACTCGGTCTGCAGCTCGACGAAGCCGGCCTTGTTGCCGTTCTCGGCCGAAAGGTCGGTGGTCTTCAGCCGTTCGGTCTGCTGCTCCAGGCCGACGATCAGGTTGTTGCGCGGGGCGAGCTCGGTCACCGCGTGCCAGTCATATTTGATGCGCTCGCCGGTCGCGACCGCGGCAACGGGATTGCCGGCCGTCAGATCGGACGACCAGTTGTTCACATAGTTGACGCCGAAGTAGTTCCTGATGCGGCCGCCGAGCAGCGACCATACGGCTTCCTCGCGCGTCGCCAGTTGATGGACGGTGTGGTTGCTCTGGGCGGCGTCGGGAAAGCTGGGAAAGCCGCTGTCGCCGGTGAACAGCAGGGTGGCGTCAGTGTAGCGGACCACCGAATTGAGCGTCCAGGCCTCGTTGAGATCGACGCCGAGCTTGGACGAGGCGGTGACGTTGTCGTAGGCGTTGCCGATGGCCTTCTGCCCCGCAGGCAGCAATTGCCACGGGGTCACCGGAACGTCACCGGCGTGCAGACGCGCGACGTTGACTGCGTAGTTGACATTGTCCTGAGAGCCGCTCAGCCCCGCGCTCTGGTTGAAGGTCTTGAACGAGCCGCTCTCGACCGAGGCGGTCGCCCGCGCCGGTCCGTCGCCCTTGCGCGTGATCACCGAGATGACGCCGCCGATGGCATCGGAGCCGTACAGCCCGCTCTGCGGCCCGCGCAGCACCTCGAGCTGTTGGATGTCGGCGGCGAGCAGATGCGCGAAATCGAACGCGCCGTTGCCGTTGGTGACGTCGCCTGCGTCGATGCCGTCGATGATGAGCTTGGTGTGGTTGGCATTGGTGCCGCGCATGAAGACGTTGGTCTGGCCGCCCGGGCCGCCGGCCTGCACGATGTTCAATCCGGGGACCGTGCTCAGGATGTCCGGCACGGTGCGGGCCTGCTGCGCGGCGATATCCTTGTCGGTCACCACGGTGATCGCATTCGCGACGTTGGCGACCGGCGTCACAACGCCGGTCGGGCTGACGGCGACGGGGGCGCTGGCCGGCACTGCCGGCTTTGCAGCCGGCGTCTGCCGTCGCGCGGCGTTGCGGGTTGGAGAACCGCCGGACACCGCCGGCCCTGCGGCAGCCGGCTGGCGCGGCGCGTCAACCTCGACCGGCGGCAAAAGGTTGGGGGAGGCGGATTGCTGCGCGGCTGTCGGGAAAGCACCGAGCAGCGCAAACGACACGAGGACGCAGAACGACGACAGAACGGCGCGATGCCGCCTGGCATGGGGAACGGGAGACACGAGTGACCTCGGCATGACGTCAGTGGCACGTCACCGCGAACGAGGTCTCACGCAGGCCTTTGCAGACCTGCCTGAAAACGATGCCAATAACGCCCCGACCGGCATCCTCGCGTGTGACCACGGCTGACGGCAGGTCTCCTGGCTCGCGGGTCATCACCTCCACGTCGCCTTCCCGGGACCGAGATTTCCCAGTGGCCTATGACGCGAGATTCGCCGCTTACAGTTGCGGGGGCAGCTGCGGCCTTCGATCACGTCTCTTGCGAGACGCATCCGGCACCGCATTCCCTTTTGAGCCCCGGTCGAGGGGCACCGTCACGATCACCGTAGGAGTGCGGGCGCACCAAAGTCAATCCGGCGCCCGGTGATCTCCTGGCGATAACGCTGGCCGGTCGGCTTGATGATGCCCGGCCGCCTGCGACAACCATAGCTGTCGTCCCCGCGTTCGCAGGGACCCATAGCCGCCGGCGGTCGTGTGGCGAAGGACGACGATCCAGACATTTTTCCGCCAATTCACATCACGCTGTATGGGTCCCTGCGTTCGCAGGGACGACAGCGGAGTATGAGGAGGCTCGCGAGTCGTTGCTGATGAGGATTGCGTCTTGTGAGCACCCGCTCACTTCTCGACCTTGTTGTGCACCATCCAGAATCGCAGCGTGCGCTGGGCGGTGTCGAGCGACAGGCGGCCGTAGTCGCGTTCCGCGAGCTTGAGCGTGTCGCTGTCGATGGCGTGCTTGATCGGCCGGTGGGTCAGGATTTTCGCCACCACCGACCAGGCCAGCCCGGCGGCACGGCAGGGGATCAGCACGATGTCGGTGCGCGGGCCCTCGAGCACCTTGGCCATCATCTCGGTCGGGACGTTGTTGAGCAGGCCGAGTGCGGCGGAAACCTCGCCGAACCGGCGGGTCTCGGCGAAGAAGGCGATGGCGGCATCGTTGAGCTCGTTCAGCCCCTTCATGCGCTTGACGGCCTCTTCGGCGAGCGTGAAGTCGCGGCCGACCAGGCCGCCGTCGCTGCGCGCAACGTCGGCGATCGCCTTGAGGATCTTCTTGATCTCCTGTTGCAACGCCGGCGGCGCCGAGGCCATCAGCTTGGCGCGCACGGCTTCGGTGGCGCGGCGCAGGAGGTCGCGCAGGTGCTTGGTAGGCAGATCGATGCGCAGCCCGATGATCTCGGACAATTCGTCGTCGTCCTCGGCATGCGCCATCATCCCGGAATAGCCGGTATCGGAGAAGCGCGCGGTCTGGTTGTTGGCGAGCTTGCGGATGACCCGGCGCTCGCCGCGGTCGACGATGATGTCGGTCACCGCCTCGGTCAGATGCGGACGGCTGGAGATCGCCATCAGGTGATCCTGGCCCTTGGTCGCCGCGACCTCGACCAGCGTATGCTCGGTCAGCCGGCTCGAGTGCATCAGCACGCTCTCGGCCACCGAGATTTCGTCGTCACGGGCGAGCTGCTGGATCAATTCGACGGGCGCGTAGTCGACCGGCGCGAGATGCTTGGAGAGCTCGGCCCGCGCGCGGGTCTCTACTCGCGAGACCAGCATGCACAGCACATTGTCGAACACCTTGATCTGGTCCTCGGTGAGGCGTTCGCCGTCATGCAGGAACAGATTGGTGACCTGGCGCAGCGTGTTGACGCGCTTCGCCGAGGGGCCGCTGCGGACGGCCTCTTCGAGCTCGGTGATGATGGAGTGTTCTGAAGGCGGGAGCTGTTCTGGCTGTGACACGATCGCGCTCGTTTGTCCGGATGGCCGGAGCGACAGCGACGCGCTTGTGATCCCGCTGCAAGGCTCTCGGCCGGAGCAGTTTTCGGCACGGGCGATAACAACGCGTTAGGGTCGGAGGACGTAGTACCCCGGAGAAACACGGATACGGAAAATTAAGGCGATACGCGTAGAGGGGGACGACGAGCTGGAGCGCGGTCTTCCGGAGATTCGCCGGACAGGCGATGGAATGAGGCCCGAACACCTCCCCGCGGACGCGGCGACGACAGGCCAGCGAAACGGAAAGGTTAATGATCTCATAATGTCACGGACCTTCCTTCATCCAGTTTGCTCGCTGCCCTCGATCTCACGTCAGCTGTCATCCTCCCAAGCATTGAAACTTAAACCCCATTCTTGCCGCGGCCATTTTGCTGATGCGCCGTGCGCTGCGTGCGGTCTCCCGGTGTTCCAGGGCGGGCTCGGAAGAGGGATGATCTCGCGCGAAAAATCAGCGCCAGCATCGCGCTGCATCCCGTGCGATAATCGCCGCGCAAATCGTTGAGGTCGCCATGAAATCCGTCGTCATCACCGGCGCGTCCACCGGCATCGGCTTCGCCTGTTCGAAGCTCTTGCTCGCGCGTGGCTTCCACGTGTTCGGCAGCGTTCGCAAGCAGGCTGATGCAGACCGTCTGCGCAGCGAGCTCGGCGCCAACTTCACGCCGCTGCTGTTCGATGTGACCGACGAAGCGGCGGTGAAGGCGGCCGCCGGCGAGGTGCGAGCGGCGCTCAAGGGCGAGACGCTCGCCGGTCTGGTCAACAATGCCGGCATCGCCGTCGCGGGGCCGGTGACGGAGCTGCCGATCGAGCAGTTTCGCCATCAGATGGAAGTGAACGTCATCGGTCCGGTCATTGCGACCCAGGCGTTCGCGCCGCTGCTCGGCGCCGATCCGGCCATGAAGGGAGAGCGCGGCCGGATCGTGATGATCAGCTCGGTCGCGGGCCGCAACGGCAACCCGCTGATGGCGCCGTATTCGACCTCGAAGCATGCGGTCGAGGGGCTATCCGAGAGCCTGCGCCGCGAGCTGATGCTGTTCGGCATCGACGTCATCGTCATCGCGCCGGGGGCGGTGAAGACGCCGATCTGGGCCAAGGCCGAGGAGGTCGACCTGTCGCCGTATCAGGCCTCGCCGTTCTTCCCGGCGCTGCAGAAGATTCGTGGCTTCATGCTGCATCTCGGCAAGACCGGGCTGCCGGCCGAGACCATCGCCGCGCGGGTGGCCGACGCCTTGACCCTGCCGGCGCCCAGGGTGCGCTACGAGATCGCGCCCGATGCTATCAGGCAATGGATCGTGCGGGTGCTTCCGAAGCGGACCGTCGATCGCATCATTGCCAAGCGGCTCGGTCTGACGCCGGTGATCAGGGCCTGATGCCGGCGATGACGACCATCGGCAAGACCCAGGCGGAGCTGACCCGCCTGGTCGAGGAGGAGATTCGCGCGCAGCCGGGGTGCGAGACGGCACGCGTGCCGGCCGTTCATGCGCTCGACGTGCGCAGTGGCCGCAACTGGGAGATCCCGCACGTCGTTCTCGGCGATAGCCTGATCAGCGACGTCGACCGCGCCGTGATGAGCGTGCAGCGCCGGCTCGGGCGCGAGCTTCACCTGATCGATGATCCCGTCACGGAGCCAGCGTCGGAAGCCGCCGCGACGCCGCAGATCGACACCGACGACTCCTGACATTCCCTGCGCTGACGTGAGCCCTGCGGGCTCAGGTCAGCAGGCCCTGCCGCAGCGCCAGCCGTACCAGCTCGATGTCGCTGGCGACGCCGAGCTTGTCCTTGATCAGCGAGTGCAGGTTGGCAACCGTCTTCGGGCTGAGATGCAGCGCTGACGCGATCTCGTCGGTGGTCCGTTCGGCCAGCAGCATCTGCATCACCTCGAACTCGCGCGCGGACAGGACGTCGGCGGCCGCCCGCTCGCCGGAGAGCCGGCTGAGCGCGAGCTCGTGATCGATGTCGGGGCTGATCGCGATGCGGCCGGCGAGCACGTCCATGACGGCGCGCACGAGGGTCTCCGGCGGGCTGCTCTTGGTGACATAGCCGCGGGCGCCGGCGCGGATCGCCTGCACCGCGAAGCCCGCATTCTCATGCATCGTGAAGACGAGGATGCGCGCGCTACGATCCCATTGCCGGATGCGGCGGATACCCTCGATGCCGCCGACGCCCGGCATGGTCAGGTCCATGATGACGAGATCGGGCCTGACCTCCTTGAACAGCCGGTAGGCTTCGGCGCCATCGGCGGCTTCGGCGACCACGCGCAGTCCCGGCTGCTTCTGCAGCATCGACCTGTAGCCCTCGCGGACCACGGCATGGTCGTCGACCAGCAGGATGGTGCCGGCGGGCGCCGTCATGCCGCGCATGCCGCTTGCGGCTGGGTAGGCGAGAGGTCGGGCAGGGCCGGCAGCGGAATCTCGACGCGGAGTCGCGCGCCACCGCCGGAGGCGGCCGCGAAGCTCATCTGGCCTCCCATGGAGGCGACGCGCTCGCGCATGCCGAGCAGGCCCATGCCCGGCTTGTCGGGAGCTTCACCTGCGGGACCGTCGTCTTCGACGGTGAGCACGGTCGCGCTCGCCGGCCCGTCCTGAAGCGTCAACTGCAGCCGCACGCGCGTCGCTCCGGCGTGCTTGACGGCATTGGTGAGCGCCTCCTGGGCGATGCGGTAGAGGTTGGTGGCGATGATGCCGGGCAGTCGGTCGATGCCGCCCGACAGGCTGATCTCGAAAACGGTGCGGCCGTGCTGCCGCCTGTTCCACCCGGCGACGAGGCCTTCGAGGCTGGCGGCGAGGCCGAGCTCGTCGACATCAGGTGGACGCAGCCGCATCAGCGCGCCGCGCAATTGGTCCATCATGTCGCTCGCGGTGCGCGCGATGCCGTCGCATTCGCCCACCAAAGCGGGGCAATCCTGCGCCGCGCTGTGACGGATCGACGCCGCGAGCGCCCGGATCGCCGCCAGCGACTGGCCGAATTCATCATGCAGCTCGCGCGCGAGGTGGCGGCGCTCGTCGTCCTCCAGGGCGATCAGGCGCCGGGTCAATTCGCTGCGCTGGGCCAGCGCTGTCTCCAGCCCCTCGGCGAGCTGGTTGAAGGCATCGCGGATCGCCGACAGCTCGGCAAGGTCGAACGGCGGCAGCCGTGCCGACAGATCATGGGCCGCGATCCGCTCCAGCCCGGCGCGGATCAGCCGGGTCGGGCGCAGCGCGCGGGCCAGCGCGGCGTAGGCCAGAATGCACAGCAGCGCCAGCGCCGTCCCGAGCACGGGCAGCAGCCGGCTGAGCTCGCGCCAGGCCTCCGCGGTCATGACGCCGGCATCGGCCCAGACGACGGCATCGCCGGTCCTTTCGCCGCGAAAGCTGACCGGCCGTGCCGCTTCCCGGCCTGGATCGAACAGCCGCCGATACAGCATCGCGAAGGCGCGGGGCGGATCGTCCGTCTGCGCCTCGGCGCCGCCGCAGATGCGCTGCACGATCGCGCCGTCGACGCCGCGATAGGCGATGCACAGGCCCGGTCGCATCGCGGCGGCGGCGACCGCATCGAGGTCGGGAAAGCCGGCCGGCGGGCTGTTGACCCAATGCATCTTGCTTTGCTGCAATTGCAGCGTCCTGGCCGTGATCTCGGCGATCCGCTCATTGCGCGCATGCACCGAGCGGTCGGTGTCGAACAGCACATAGGCGCAGATCGCCCCAAAGCAGAGCGCCGAGACCACCGAGATGCGCAGGGTCAGACGGTATTTGAGGTCGTAGCGGGTCCACATCTTCGGCACGTCCATGGTAGCCCTGCCCGCCGGCATTTAACGGCAGAACCGCCTGGGCCAAAAGCGCTGCGGCCTGGTCGCCGTCACCGTCGTGAAAATTTCCCGTGCCGCGCCGGGACCGCGGCCGCTGCGGCCATAGCGCCGCTGCGCCTAGCTTTGGATCGCCAGACATCGCTGCAGGGGGATCCCATGTCGAACCGTCGCGTCGTCCGTTGTCTCGTTCTCGCGCTTGCTTTCGCGGCCGGTCCGGTCCGCGCCGCCTCCGGCGATGTCCCGGCTGTGCTGGTCGACGATTTCAGCTATCTCGACACGTCCGGCGAGCCGGTCGATCAGACCGCAGCGCATCAGCGGCGGCTGGATGCATTCATCGCCGCGCTCCGCAGCGACGTCGCCGCCGACGCGCGGCTGCGGCCGGTCAGCCCGTCCTGCGCGCCGTCCTGTCCCACCGATGCGTCCCCGGAGGTCCGGCTGCAGATGGCGGCCGAGGCCGGCGCAACCGTCGTGATCACCGGCGGAGTCCAGAAGCTCTCCACGCTGGTGCAGTGGGCGCGCGCCGCGGCCATCGACGTCGCCTCCCATCGGGTCGTCTTCGACAAGGTCTTCACCTTCCGCGGCGATAGCGACGAGGCCTGGCAGCGCGCTGCGATCTTCGTTTCGCGCCAGGTCCGTGACGCACTGGCGCCGCCGGAGCCGATCCGGCTGGCGCTGCTGCCGTTCGAGCTCGACGACACCAGCGCAGGCGCGGCGCTCGGCGAGACCGAATCCGACCAGAAGGGGCTGCAGGAGGCGACCGACGCGGTGCGGCAGCTGCTGGCACAGTCCGGGCGCTATCGCCTGGTGGACGCGGCCGGCGAGATCAAGCCGGGGCAGCCGGTGCGTGAGTGCGACGATTGCGAGGCCCGGGCGGCCCGCGCCGTCGGCGCCCAGCAATCGCTGCTCGGCATCGTCCGGCGGATCGGCCGCACCGAATACATCATCGGCTTTCGTGTCCGCCAGGCCGACAGTGGCGCGCTCGTCGCCGCCGGTGACAGCGGATTGCGCCTCGGCGCCAATTATTCCTGGAGTCGCGGCGCGGTGCGTCTGGTGCGCGAGCGGCTGCTCGAGACCGGCACCCAGAATTGAAAAAGGGCGAGGATCGGTACGCGAGGACGGCAGTGATGCCACCTCTCGTCGTGGCGCGAGACGACACGCCGCCCTCCGTGCAAATCCGGGCTGTTGTGATTTGTGACGATTTCATTACGGTCGGATGACAGGATAGGCTTCCTTGATCTGTCGGCATGCGCCGGCGAAGGGCGCCTGCATTCGACCGCCTGATGTCACTGACCCCGAACGACCAACCGATCACCACGCTCGCCGCGGCGAGCGCAACACGCTCCGCGGCCGTCCGGCTGTCCGCCGTCGCCGCGCCGCATGTCGCGGCGCTGGCCCTGATGCTGCACACCGAGACCGATTTCGGCTCGCGGCTCGGCTTCGTGCTGGCCTGGGGCATCCTGAACTGCTTCTGGCTGGTGCTGCTGCGGCGGCCTGCGGTGTCCGGCGCGTTGGCGCTGACCATGGTCGTGGTGCTGGTGCTGCTGTCGCAGCTCAAGCACGCCGTGGTCCAGATGACCGCGAACTTCGTCGACGTGATGCTGATCGATCACGACAGCGCGGCGTTCCTGTTCACGATCTTCCCGAACCTGAAGCTGTCGGTGCTGGTGGCGGCGGCGGTGGTGCTGCCGCTGATGGGATTGCTGTGGTGGGCCGATCCGTTCCGCGTGGCGCGGCTGCCGGCGCTGGCTGGCAAGCTCGCGTGTCTCGCCGCGCTGACACTGTATTCGCTCAACTGGCGCGACGAGACCTGGCGCGGCTATTATGACGACGGCTATCTGTCGAAATTCGCCCGCTCCGGCGTCACGGCGGTGTCGGACTTCCTCGCCAACGGCTTCATGGAATCCGACGCCACGGCTGATCGAAGTCTGGCTGCCTTCGTCCCGGATTCCTGTCATCCGGCCGCGCGCCGGCCGAACATCGTGCTGATCCACGACGAATCGAGCTTCGACATCCGCTCGGCGCCAGGCATCAAGGTGCCGGATGGCTATGGCAGCCATTTCAAGTCGTTCGACGGCAAGGCGCGGCAGTTCATGGCCGAGAGCAATGGCGGGCCGAGCTGGTTCACCGAGTACAACGTGCTGGCCGGCCTGTCGTCGCGCTCGTTCGGCCGCTTCGCCTATTTCGTGACCCGGATCGCGTCCGGCCGGGTCGAGCGCGGCCTGCCGCTGGCGCTGCGCAATTGCGGCTACGACACGGTGTCGCTCTATCCCGCGCAGGGTGCCTTCATGAGCGCGCGCAGCTTCCAGACCACGGTCGGCGTCGATCGTTTCCTCGACGCGCGCGATCTCGGCGCCAAGGGCGTCGAGCCCGACGGCTTCTTCTACGATGCCGCGCTCGATCTGATGCAGCACCGGCCGCGCGGAAAGCCGCTGTTCATGTTCGTCTATCTCGCTGCCAACCATTTCCCGTGGGAGACGACGTTCCGGCCCGACCTGACGCCATCCTGGCGCGCGCCCGGCAATCTGCCTTCGATCGATGAGTATCTGCGCCGCCAGGCGATGAGCGCGACGGACTATCAGCGCTTCCTCGCCAGCCTGAAGAAGCGCTTCGGCGACCAGCCGTTCCTGATCGTGCGCTATGGCGATCACCAGCCGGAGTTCTCGCCGCACATTCTCGATCCCAAGCTCGACGAGGCCGGCATCGGCGAGAAGCTCGAGAGCTATGATCCGCGCTATTATCAGACCTATTACGCCGTCGATGCCGTCAATTTCGAGCCGCGCCAGAGCGCGGTCGTGATGGACCGGATCGACGCCGCCTATCTGCCGCTGGTCACCTTGGAGGCGGCCGGCATTCCGCTCGATCCGTCCTTTGCCGAGCAGAAGGAGATCATGCTCCGCTGCAAGGGTGTGTTCTACGCCTGCGGCGACGGCGCCGAGGCGCGCCGCTTCAACCGCATGCTGATCGACGCCGAGCTGATCCGGGGGCTGTGACCGGCCGACGCCAAGGTCGGCCGGGCAACGTGTTTGCAACGCCCGCTGCTACTCCGCCGCCGTGTCGGTGACGATGCCGCCGATGTTCTGCCAGTGGGCGCCGTCGAACTGGATCATCTGCAACTGCTTGTTGACGCGATAGTCCGTCGGCGAGGTCGTGATGCTGATGCCGGGCAGCAGCATGCCGAGCTCGACACGGTTGAGGTTAGTGGCCTGCTTCAGCACGTTCTCTCGCGTCAGCTCGTCGCCGCACTGCTTCAGCACCTGGACCAGGAGCTCGGCGGTGATGTAGCCATAGACGTTGAAGTTCGAGCCCTTGTCGCCGTCGGGATAGTACTTCTCCATGAAGGCGAGATAGCGCTGTACGCCGGGGTCGTTCTTGAAGCCTTCTTCGAGCGGATCCTTGACGTAGCCGACGCTGATCAGACCCTTGGCATTCTCGAGCCCGGCGGGCTTCAGGGTGGCGCCCAGCGAATTGGCATTGATGTCGACGATGTGGACCGGCTTCCAGCCGAGCTCGGCGACCTTCTTGATGGCCTGCGCCGCCTGCTTCGGCGTCGAGGCACTGAACAGCAGATCGGCGCCGGCGTCCTTCAGCTTCAGGATGTGAGAATCGATCGTCGGCTCGGTGATCTCGTACGACGATTCGGCGACGATCATCTTGGCGGCCTTGTCGCCCAGCCCGGCCTTCAGGCCGGCGAGATAGTCGCGGCCGAGATCGTCGTTCTGGTAGAGCACGCCGATCTTGGCGTCGGGATAGGTCTTGAGGATGTATTGGCCGTAGATGCGGCCTTCGACGACGTAGCTCGGATTGAATCCCATCGTCCAAGGAAAATGCTTGGGATCGGTGAAGCGCGAGGCGCCGGTGGCCGCGAACAGCTGCGGCACCTTCTTCGTGTTGAGATATTTCTGCACGGCGACATTCGGCGCGGTGCCGATGATCTGGAACGTCAGCAGCACCTCGTCGCTCTCGACCAGCTTGCGCACCTGCTCGACCGTCTTCGGCGGTGAATAGGCGTCGTCATACTGGATCAGGTTGATCTTGCGCCCGTTCACGCCGCCCTGGTCGTTGATCATCTTCATATAGGCGGCCTGCGCCTTGCCGATGGTGGCATAGGCCGACGCCGGGCCGCTCAGCGGCACGGTCTGCCCGACCTTGATCTCGCTGTCGCTGGCGCCGGTATCGTACTTCTTCTCGGCGGCCAACGCCGGCGCGGTTGCCGCGAGCGACAGCAGAGCAAGCGCGGCCAGCGCGGTGGTCCCAATCCTCATCACATCCACTCCCTGAATATCTTTGTGAAACTCACTCGGCCTTGATGGCGGCGTCGCGGATGACCGCGCTCCATTTCTTGGTTTCGTCGGCGATGAACTGGCCGAATGCTGCAGCGTCGCGCGGCTGCGGATCGAGCCCCTGGGCGAGCAGCTTCTGCTTCACCTCGGGTGCGGCGAGATCGGCGAGGATTTCGCGCGACAGCCGGTCGACGATGGGCTGCGGCGTCGCGCCCGGCGCCATGAAGCCGTACCAGCCCGACGCGACCACGTTCGGCAGGCCCTGCTCGCGCAGGGGCGGCGCCTGCGGATAGATCGCGCTGGGCTCGGTGGCGGCGACGCCGAGCACGCGGAACTGGCCGGCCTGGATGTAGGGCAGCGCGGTGCTGATCGCGGTCAGCGTTGCATCGACGCGGCCGGCGAGCAGCTCGGTGTAGGCCATCGAGTCGCCGCGGAAGGGAATGTTGAGGCCGGTCACCTTGGCGTCGCGGAACAGCAGCTCGGCCGCGAGATGCGGCTGCGAGCCGGCACCCGGCGAGGCGAAGGTCAGGCCCTCGGGCTTGGACCTGCCGTAGGCGATCAGCTCGGCCAGCGTCTTGAACGGCGCGTTGGCGCTGATCATCAGGAAGATCGGCGCAACGACGGTGCCGGCCACGGGGCGCAGGTCCTTCACCGGATCGTAGGTCAGCTTGCCGAACAGCGCTTCGGCGGTGACGTAGGGCGCGGCGGCGTAGAGCAGGGTGTAGCCGTCGGGTGCGGCGCGGGCGACGAGGTCGTTGGCGATGCGGCTGCCGGCGCCCGGCTTGTTCTCGACGATGAACTGCTGGCCGAGGTGATGTTCGAACTCCGCCGCCAGAAGGCGCAGCGAGATGTCGCTGGCGCCGCCGGCGCCATAGGGACAGATCAGCCGCACCATGCGGGTCGGCCAATCGCCCTCGGCTCGTGCACGATGGCCGTAGCCCAGCGCCAGCGCGGCCGCTGCACCGAGCAGGCCGCGGCGCGTCATCGTCGGTTGTCTCATCGCGCGTCTCCCTGTCTGCTGCATCCCTTGTCCGGGCTGCTCCGGCGCGTTCTTCGCCGCGCCTTGTCGTCTTTGCTCGCGCCGCGTCAGATCACCTTCCTGCGGGCGAGATCGTCCATCTCCTGGTCTGATAGTCCGAGCCAGCCCTGGTAGATCTCGCGGTTGTCCTGGCCGACGTCGCCGGCGGCATGGCGCAGCGTGGCGGGATCGTTGCCAAAGCGCGGCACGACGTTCGACATCGCCACCGAGCCGAAATCGCGGTCGGGCACGCGCGTGATCATCTCGCGCGCGATCGCCTGCGGATCAGTCGCGATCTGGTCGATCGCGTAGATCGGCGCGATCGTTCCCTTGGCCTCGGTGAAGCGGGCGACGACATCATCCAGGTCATGCGCGGCGCACCAGGCGGCGAAGATCGCGTTGAGTTCGGCCGCATGCTTCACCCGCGAGGCATTGTTCGCGAAGCGCGGATCCTCGATCAGGTCGGGACGATCGATCGCGCGACAATTGGCGGCGTAGAGCGCGTTGGTCGAGCCGGCGAGCGTCACCCAGCGATCGTCGCGGGTGCGATAGACCGCGGCCGGCGCCGAGTAGCCGTTGGCATTGCCGATCCGGCTGCGGCTGGAGCCGAGCTGATCGTGCTCGACCGGCAGCACGTCGAGCAGCCGGAACACGGCCTCCGTCAGCGCCAGGTCGATCTCCTCGCCCGGCGCCTCGGGATCAACAGCCCGCTTCCACAACGCTGCCAGCACGCCGAGTGCGCCGAACGCGCCGCCGATGGCATCGCCGATCGGATAGCCCGGATGGGTCGGCTCGCCCTCGGCCTCGCCGGTGATGTAGGTGAGCCCGCCCATCGCCTCGAAGATGCGGGCAAAGCCCGGACGGTCGCGGTACGGCCCGTCCTGGCCGAACGCGGTGGCGCGCAGGATGACGAGGCGCGGCTGGATCGACCACAGCACCTCTTTCGTCAGCCCCCAGCGGTCGAGCGTGCCCGGGCGGAAGTTCTCGATCAGGACGTCGAAGCGCGGCAGCAGCCGCTTGAACAGCGCGAGCCCCTCCGGCGTGCGCAGGTCGAGCGTCGCGAGGCTCTTGTTGCGGTTGGCGGTCTTCCACCACAGCGGCTTGCCGTCCTTGAACGGCGGAAAGGTGCGGACAGCGTCGCCATGGCCCGGCATCTCGATCTTCAGAACCTCGGCGCCGTAGTCGGCGAGCAGCGTCGCCGCGAACGGTGCAGCGATGATCGTCGCGATGTCCAGAACGCGCAAACCCTGGAGTGGCCCGGCCATGTCGTGATGCACCTGTCTCAGCCGGCTTCGGCCGCAAGCGCCGGCTCCGGCGCGCGCCTGATGATCTCGGGCTCGGCTTCGTTGATGAGCGCCCGGATGCTGGCGGCGAGCGCCGTGATGCGCGGACCGATCTCGGCCTCGAGCTGACCCGGCTGCAGCCGGAAAGCGGGAATGCCGCAATTGATCGCGAAGGCGCGGCCGGAGCTATTCGCGTAATGCAGCGGCGCAGCGACGGCGTGAATCGCGGGCATGTATTCGCCGACACAGGTGCAGAAGCCGCGCTCGGCACATTGCGTGATGCCGTCGAAATAGAGCGTGCGGAAGCTGGCCCATTGCCTGGCATCGTCGGCGGCGAGCTGCGCGTCGAAGCGCGCGGCTTCGGCTGGAGGCAGGATCGCGGCCGCCGCGCGTCCCATCGCGGTCGCGACCACGGTGATCGGCATGCCGATGTCGGGAACGTGCGGCCCGACATCGCCGGAGCGCGCCGTCTCGACATACACCACGGCGTTGCCGTCGAGCAGGCCGATCGAGACGGTGCCGCGCACGCTGGCGGCAAAATCCTGCATCAACGGCCGTGCGAGCTGCCGGAACGGCATGTCGGCGAGCAGCGGATGCGCCATCCGCAGCGCGCGGACACCAAGGCGATATTTCGCGAGGTCCTGGTCGAAGGAGAGATAGCCGAGCTCGGTGAGCGTGTGGGTCAGCCGGGCGACCGTAGGCCGCGGAATTCCGGTGCGCACCGATATGTCCATGTTTCCGAGCACGGGAGATTCCGTCCCGAACGCCTCCAGCACGATGAGGCCCTTGGCCAGCGTGGTGGCAAAGGCGGCGTCGCCGGCGCTGTCGGCCAGCATCGTTTCGAGGGCGCGATTGCGGACGGCGAGGGCGGATCGTGGTGGTGCGGGCATGCGGCGCAGAATGATCCAGGAATTTTGGAGAGTCCATATATTTGTAGATGTGATGATTAAGCGTCCATTATGTGGACAAATGTCGGACGTGCGGTGGCCACGCGCGATGCTCGCCCGATCGTGGCTTGTGACGCGGGTGGAGGCCCGCTACCGGTGCCGCCTCAACGTCCGGGAGGCCAATCGATGTCGACATCAGTCAAGCAGATGCTGGAAGCCGCCAACGCCGCGGTTCCGAAGATCACGCCGGCCGAGGCGCAGGCCATGATCGCCAAGGGCAACACCCTCATCGTCGACGTGCGCGATGCGCCGGAGGTCGAGAAGAGCGGCAAGATTGCCGGCGCCGTGCACGTTTCGCGCGGCATGCTCGAATTCCGCGCCGATCCGGACTCGCCCTATCACGACAAGAATTTCGCCAAGGACAAGAGCGTGATCCTGTATTGCGCCTCGGGCGGCCGCTCGGCGCTGTCGGGCAAGACGCTGAAGGATCTCGGCTACGACAAGGTGTTCAACGTCGGCGCGTTCAAGGACTGGGCCGAGAATGGCGGCGCGGTGGAGAAGCCGATCGAGCCGGGGATGTGAGCGTGCCCAGCTGATTGGTGCGGCGGTCGCAGCGCCAACCACCGCCGTCATTGCGAGCGAAGCGAAGCAATCCAGGGCTCCGCAAGGACTCTGGATTGCTTCGGCGCTACGCGCCTCGCAATGACGTGCTGCGAAGGCGAAGGCTTACTTCGCGATCTTGCTCCACAGCCAGCGCGCCACCGCCTGCGGCGAGGACTGTGCGTCACTACCGGAAGCGCGCAGATTGGCCTGCTGCATGGTCGCGATGTCGATGCGGCCGAGCAGCGGCCGTAACGCATCCTGCAATGCGCGGTCCTCGGCGCGCTTCGGCGACAGCAGCAGGATCGCGTCGTAAGGCGGGATCGCCTGCTTGGGATCGTCGAGCACGACGAGGTCGTATTTCGCGATCAGCCCGTCGCTGGTGTAGCCGGCGATGACGTCGACCTCGCCGGACGCGACTGCCGCATACATGAAGTCGGGCTGCATCTGGCGCTGGGCGCGGAAGGCGAGACCATAGGCGTCGCGCAGGGCCGCCCATTCCGGGCGCGAGAAGAACTCGTAGTCGCCGGCGATCGACATCTCGGAGGCATGGCGCGCGAGGTCGGCGATCGAGCGGATGCCGAAGGCTTCCGCCTTCTTGCGCGGCATCACCAGCGCATAGGCGTTCTCGAAGCCGAGCTCGCCGAGCAGGGTGACCTTGTCCTTGGCGAGATCCTGCTTCAACGCATCGAGCAGTGCGACGCGCGGCAGCTGCTCCGTGTGGTGGAACTGGTTCGCCCACAGCGTGCCGGAATACTCGACATAGAGATCGATGTCGCCGCTCTTGAGCGCACCATAGATGACGCTGGAGCCGAGGCCGGCGCGGGATGTGGCCGTGAGGCCTGCCGCCTGCAGCCGCTCGCTGAGCAGCGCCGACAGCACATATTGTTCGGTGAAGGTCTTGGCGCCGATCACGTAGCGCGCGGACGTGCCGGCGAGCGAGGGTAGCAGGCTGGCGCCGACCATCAGCGCGATCGTCGCGGTGCCGAGGCCCACGCGGGCGCGGCTGCGCGTGCGCAAGCCATGCTCGATCAGCGCTAGCAGCTGATCGACCGCAAGCGCCAGCACCGCGGCGGCGACGCAGCCGAACACGACCAGCACCCAGTTCTGGGTCTGCAATCCGGCAAAGATGTAGTTGCCGAGCGAGGTCTGGCCGATCGGCGTCGACAAGGTCGCGGTGCCGATCACCCACACCGCCGCGGTGCGGATGCCGGCCATGATGACCGGCAGCGCCAGCGGCAGCTCCACCATCGTCAGCGCCTGGCGCTCGGTCATGCCGACGCCCTTGGCGGCCTCGATCAGGCTGGCGTCGACGCCGTTCAGCCCGGTGATGGTGTTGCGCAGCACGGGCAGCATCGAATACAGCGCCAGCGCCAGCATGGCCGGCAGGAAGCCGAAGGCCGAGAACGACAGGCCGAACCAGCGCAAGCTCAGTGCCGCCAGCGCCAGCAGCAGCGGATAGAACAGCGCCAGCAGCGCCAGTCCCGGCACCGTCTGCACCACGCTGGCGACGCCGAGCAGCAGATTGCGCAGGGCAGGGTGATTGCGCGCGACGAGCGCGAGCGGGAAGCTGATGGCGAGACCGAGCGCGAGCGCCGCGATGCTGACGCGCAGATGGCTGCCGAGATAGTCGGCGAGATGCGACAGCGCCTCGGCGAAGCGTGGATCCGACAGGACGCTCATGCCGCCCCGCTGTCGGGCAGCAGCGCCACCAGCCGCGCCGCCTGCCGCCGCGGCGTCGTCATCAGCTCCGTCACGTAGGGTTCGCGGCTGGCCGCGAGCTCGGCCGGCGTGCCGACCTCGACGAGGCGTCCGCCGCGCATCACCGCGATGCGGTCGGCGAGCAGCAGCGCCTCGGTGATGTCATGCGTGATCATGATCGTGGTCAGCGCGAGCTTGTCGTGCAGCGCGCGATAGTCGCCGCCGAGCGCATCGCGCGTCAGCGGATCGAGCGCGCCGAACGGCTCGTCCATCAGCACGATGCGCGGCCGCGCCGCGAGCGCGCGGGCGACGCCGACACGCTGGCGCTGGCCGCCGGATAGCGCGTGCGGCAGCCGGTCGCGATGCGCCTTGCGGTCGAGCTGGACGAGGTCGAGCAGCTCGTCGACGCGCGTGGCGATCTCGGCCGGCGGGGTCCCCAGCAGCCTGGGGGTGATGCCGATATTGGCGGCAACCGTCATGTGCGGAAACAGCGCCCCGTTCTGGAACACATTGCCAACCCGGCGACGCAGGCTGACAGGATCGAGGCCGGCGATATCCTCGCCGGCAATCCGGATCGTGCCGCCGTCCAGCTCGATCAGGCGGTTGGTCAGCCGCAGCAGCGTGGTCTTGCCCGAGCCGGAGCCGCCCACGATTGCCAGGAACTCACCCTCGGCGATCTCCAGCGATACGCCGTCGACCGCGGTCACGGCGCCTGCCGCGCCGGGGAAACTCTTGCGGACATTGGCATAGACGATGAACGGCGTGCGCTGCATGCGGCCTTTTGGAGCGGTTGGCCTTGGCTCAGGCCGAACACCTAGCACGTCCGGCCGCCGCGTTGAACTTCGCCCCGCAAGCGGCTAAGCCGTCCCGGCCATTCTCGGGGGAGGAACTTGGACGTGACGATGCCCACGGCCGCCGCGGTCGCGCTGGAGCGAACGACGGTGGCATTCCGTCTCGCCGGCGGACGCACCTACACCGCCGTCGAGACGGCGGATCTCAGCGTCTCCGACGGCGAGTTCGTCGCCATCGTGGGGCCGACCGGCTGCGGCAAATCCACCCTTCTCAACGTGGCGGCGGGCCTGCTGAAGCCGGCCGCCGGCCACGTGCGCATCTTCGGCCAGCCTCTGGCCGGCCTCAATCGCGACGCCGGCTACCTGTTCCAGGCCGATGCGCTGTTCCCATGGAAGACCGCGCTGGAGAACGTCGCGATCGGGCTCGAGGTCGCGGGCACGCCGTCGAAGGATGCGGCCGCCAAGGCGCAGCAATGGCTGACCTCGGTCGGCCTCGGCGCATTCGGCAACCGCTATCCGCACATGCTGTCGGGCGGCCAGCGCAAGCGCGTCGGCCTTGCCCAAGTGCTGATCCGTAATCCGCGCATCATCCTGATGGACGAGCCGTTCGGGCCGCTGGACGCGCAGACGCGGCAGATCATGGGCAATTTGCTGCTCGATCTCTGGAATGCCGACCGCAAGGCGGTGCTGTTCGTGACCCATGACCTGGAGGAGGCGATCGCGCTCGCCGACCGCGTCGTCATCATGTCGGCCGGCCCCGCCTCGCGCATCATCGGCGACTGGCGCGTCACGCTGCCGCGCCCGCGCGACATCTTCGAGGTGCGCATGAAGCACGAGTTCCACGAGCTGCACCGCGAGATCTGGCAGACGCTGAAGGCCGAGGTCGAGAAGACCTACAAGCAGGCGGAGGCGGTGTGATGGCGCGTTTGCAGGGCTTGAGTTGTCGCGCGCTTCCTTCTCGGCCACGGCGGTGCGCTCCCTCCCCCCTTGCGGGGGAGGGTTGGGGTGGGGGGGACCCAGCAAAGATTGGTGCTCGTGGCACCCCCACCCCCAACCCCTCCCCGCAAGGGGGAGGGGAGCAGAGCGGCGTGAGAGGCTTCACCTTCGTACCCACCACACCGCATGGAGCAGCGTGATGTCGCGTCTCGGTCTGCTCGCGCTGCAATTGCTCGTCGCGATCATCGCGATTGCGCTGTGGCAACTGCTCGCCACCGTGCCCGTGTTTGGACGCATCTGGCTTCCGCCATTCTTCTTCTCCAACCCGGTCGACGTGTTCGCGCAGGTCGTCAAATGGTTCGCCACCGGCGCGATCTGGAAGCACCTCGCGATCACGCTGTGGGAGTCGATCCTGGCGTTCGCGATCGGCTCGCTCGGCGGCGTGCTGGTCGGCTTCTGGTTCGCGCGCAAGCCGCTGGTCGCCGCGGTGTTCGACCCCTACGTCAAGATGGCCAACGCGCTGCCGCGTGTCGTGTTGGCGCCGATCTTCACGCTGTGGCTCGGCCTCGGCATCTGGTCCAAGGTCGCGCTCGGCGTGACCCTGGTGTTCTTCATCGTGTTCTTCAACGTCTATCAGGGCGTCAAGGAGGTCTCGACCGTGGTGCGCGACAATGCCCGCATGCTCGGCATGAGCGAGCGGCAACTGATGCGCCACGTCTATTGGCCGTCGGCGCTGTCGTGGATGTTTTCGTCGCTGCACACGTCGGTCGGCTTCGCCGTCGTCGGCGCTGTCGTCGGCGAATATCTCGGCTCCGCGGCCGGCCTCGGCTATCTGATCCAGCAGGCCGAAGGCATCTTCGACGTCGCCGGCGTATTTGCCGGCATGTTCGTGCTGTCGGCGTTCGTCATCCTGATCGACATCTGTGTCACGCTGGTGGAGCGTCGGCTGCTGGTGTGGCGCCCGGATGCGGCGGATGGGCGATGATGGGCGCGGTGCCGCCATGCCCACCGCTGCCGTCCCCGCGAATGCGGGGACCCATAACCGCGGGACGTCGTTTGTGGCACGCGCGATGACCAGTCTTCTCCAACCGCGACATCACGCGGTATGGGTCCCGGCGTTCGCCGGGACGACAGCGGCAATTCGGGGCGGCCTTCTCATTCACAGCACACACGCCTAATCTGACCGATAACATGAACGGAGGAAATCAATGAACAAGATGTTGGGCCGGGTCACCGGCGCGCTGCTGGCGCTGACGCTAAGCACCGGTCTCGCCAGCGCCGCCACCAAGGTCACGATCGCAATCGGGGGCGGCGCCTGCCTGTGCTATCTGCCGACCGTGCTGGCCAAGCAGCTTGGCGAATATGAGAAGGCTGGGCTCGAGGTCGAGCTGGTCGACCTCAAGGGCGGCTCGGATGCGCTGAAGGCCGTGCTCGGCGGCAGCGCCGACGTCGTCTCCGGCTATTTCGATCACTGCGTCAATCTCGCGGCCAAGAAGCAGGAGATGCAGTCCTTCGTCGTCTACGACCGCTATCCCGGGCTCGTGCTCGTCGTGGCGCCGTCGCACAACAAGGAGATCAGCTCGGTCAAGGATCTCGCCGGCAAGAAGGTCGGCGTCAGCGCGCCGGGCTCCTCGACCGACTTCTTCCTGAAGTACATGCTGAAGAAGAACGGCCTCGATCCGTCGGGCACGGCCGTGATCGGCGTCGGTCTCGGCGCGACCGCCGTGGCTGCGATGGAGCAGGGCCAGATCGATGCGGCCGTGATGCTCGATCCCTCGGTCACCGTGCTGCAGGGCAAGCATCCGGATCTCAAGATCCTCAGCGATACCCGTACCCAGCACGATACGCTGGAGGTGTTCGGCGGCGAATATCCCGGCGGCGCGCTGTACTCGACGGCGGCCTGGATTGCCGGCCATGACAAGGAGACGCAGGCGCTGACCAACGCCATCGTGGCGACGCTGGGCTGGATCCATTCGCATACGCCGGAGGAGATCATGGCGAAGATGCCGGAGGAGCTGGTCGGCAAGGACAAGGCGCTCTATCTCGCGGCGCTGAAGAACACCATCCCGATGTACTCGCAGACCGGCAAGATGGACCCGAAGGGCGCCGACGCCGTGCTCGCGGTGTTCAGCACCGGCTCGCCCGACGTCGCCAAGGCCAATGTTGACGTCAGCAAGACCTTCACCAACAAGTTCGTCGAACAGGCGAAGGGCACGAAGTAGGGGGATGACCGAGGTCGTCATCCACCGCGTCACCGCGCTCGACCTCAAGGTCGAGCCGTGGGAGTGGCCGTTCGCGAAACAGCGCCGCGACGACATCGCGGCGCATTTCGCCGAATGCCGGCGCGCCAAGCCGGGCCTATGGAACGGTCGCGTGCTGCTAGGGCGCAACCCGCGCTTCGCGGACGGCCTGTTCGAAGCGAGCTATTTCGAGACCGATTTCGCCAGCCTGCTGGCGTGGCGCGACTGGGGCTTTCCGGATCGCTCCGCCTTCAACGGCTTCGGCATGGGCGCGCTGCGTGCCGCCGACGGCGCCTTCGTGCTCGGCGAGATGGGCGTGCATACCGCCAATGCCGGCCGGCTGTATTTTCCCGCCGGCACGCCGGATCTCGCCGACGTCAACAACGGCGTGCTCGATCTCGCCGCCAACGTCGCGCGGGAGGTCGAGGAGGAGACCGGGCTCGCGCCATCGGACTATCAGGCCGCGGCGCATTGGGACTGTGTCGTGACCGGCGCGTCGATCGCGCTGATGCGCGTGCTCGACGCCTCCGACATGGGCGAGGCTCTGCAGCGCCGCATCGAGGCCAATCTCGCGGCCCAGGACGAGCCGGAACTCTGCTCGATCCGGCTGGTTCGAAGCAGGAGCGATCTGACTGCGGCGATGCCGCGCTTCGTGACCGCCTTCCTCGAAACGCAATTCAGCCCCGGAGAGCCGTCCTCATGAGCAAGAAACCGCGCACGCTGGCCGATGAGCTCGATGGTTTCATCTCGCCGTTCCGGATCGATGGCGGGCACAGATTTCACCTCAAATCGCACAAGACCAAGGTCAAGGGCGGTCTCGATAAGGAGCAGGGCGAGGCGATCATCGAGCAGAACCGCCAGCGCCTCTCCGATTTCCAGGAGAAACTGTACGCACAGGACCGCTGGTCGGTGCTGGTGCTGCTGCAGGGCATGGATGCATCGGGCAAGGACAGCGCCATCAAGAGCATCTTCGAGGGCGTCAATCCGCAGGGCTGCGAGGTCACCTCGTTCAAGCAGCCGACCTCGAAGGAGCTCGATCACGATTTCATGTGGCGCAGCGCCATCGCGCTCCCCGAGCGCGGCCGCATCGGCATCTTCAACCGTTCCTACTACGAGGAATGCCTGGTCACGCGCGTGCATCCGGAGATCCTCAAGGCCGAGAAGCTGCCCCCGAGGCTCGTCACCAAGAACATCTGGCGCGAGCGCTTCGAGGACATCTCCGCTTTCGAGCGTTACTTGTCGCGCAACGGCACCGTGATCCTGAAGTTCTTCTTCAACATCTCCAAGGAGGAGCAGCGCGCGCGCTTTCTCGACCGGCTGGAGGAGCCGGCGAAGAACTGGAAGTTCTCGATGGGGGACATCACCGAGCGCGCCAAGTGGCCCCGCTACCAGGCGGTCTATCAGGACATCGTGCGCCACACCTCGACGCCCTATGCGCCGTGGCACGTCGTTCCGGCCGACCACAAATGGTTCGCCCGTGTCGTCATCGGCTCGACCATCGTCGCCGCGCTGGAAAGCCTGGATCTGCATTTTCCGCGCGTCGATGCCGCCTCGCGCGAGGAGTTCAAGGCGGTGCGGAAGGCGCTGGAGAGCGAAGGCAAGGGCGGCAAGAAGGGCGACGGCTGAGACGCGAAGCCAAAGCCGCAATCACCCGGCGTTGCCTCACGCCGCGCCGGCCTGCCGCCGGTCGGCGTCGCCCGCCACCAGGAATCGACGCTCGAAATCGGTGGCCGGCATCGGCTTGCCGAAGTGATAGCCCTGTCCCTGCTCGCAGCCGAGCCGCAGCAGGAACTCCGCCGTCGCCTCGTTCTCGATGCCCTCGGCGATCACGGACAGGCCGAGCTGTTTGCTGAGGCTGACCGTCGAGCCGACGATGGCCGCGTCGTCGGCCTGGGTCAGCACGTCACGCACGAAGGAGCGGTCGATCTTCAGGCCATCGAGCGGGAATTTCTTCAGGTAGCTCAGGCTCGCATAGCCGGTGCCGAAATCGTCGAACACCAGGCTGACGCCGAGCGCCTGCAGCCGGTTGAACGTCTGCAGCACGCCGGGTTCGTCGTGCAGCAGGATGTCCTCGGTGACTTCGAGCTCGAGCAGGCGCGGCGACAGGCCGGTCGACGTGAGCAGCTTGCTGACGAAGGCGGCGAGGTCGCCGGACTGGAACTGGGACGGCGACAGGTTGACGCCGACGCGGATGTCGTGGCCGGCGAGCTGCCATTCCCGCGCCTGCCGGCAGGCGGTGGCCATGACCCAGGTCGCAACCGCCTCGGACAGATGCGAGGTGTTGACGACCGGAATGAAATCACCAGGAGGCACGAGGCCGCGCGTCGGATGACGCCAGCGGATCAGCGCCTCGGCGCCGATCACGCGGCCGTTCAACAGCTCCACTTGCGGCTGGTAGAACAGCTCGAATTCGTTCCGCTCGACGGCGAGCGCAAGCTCGGCCTCCAGCGTCAATCGCTGCTCGAGCTCGCGGCGGATGGCGCTCTCGAAGAGCACATGGCTGCCCGGCCGGTCCATCTTGGCGCGACAGAGGGCGAGGTGCGCGTTGCTGAGCAACTCGTCTGCCGAGTGCCCGCCCTCGGGATGCACCGCGACGCCGAGGGTGACCTTGACGCGCTGCTGACGCGTGCCCGCGTCCAGCGGCGCCTCGAACAGCTGCGACAGATGGTCGGCGAGCTCGGCCACGGTGCCGCCGATGGCGGAGCAGGGAATGGCGACGGCGAACTCGTCGCCGCTGAGCCGGGCGACGCGGCCCATGTTGCCGATCTCGGTGCGGAGCCGCTCGGCCGCCGCGCGCAAGACGCTGTCGCCGAAGGCGTGGCCGAGCATGTCGTTGATGCGCTGGAACGCATCGAGCCCGATCACCAGCAGCGCCACGCGGTCGGACGCGGCATCCGCGGTCTCGATCATGGCGGCGAGCTCGCTCTGCAGCGTGTTGCGGTTGATCAGCGCGGTCAGCGTGTCGTGCTCGGCGAGGTAGCGGATGCGCTCGGCCTCGCGCTTGCGCACCGAGATGTCGCGCAGGATCACGCCGTATTGCAGGCCGTCGGCGCCCTGCCAGGCGGAGAAGCTCGCCTCGACCGGAAACACCTCGCCGTCCTTGCGGCGGCCGTCGAACTCGATCGTGGATCCGCCGGGCATCAACGTCGCCGGCAGCGCCGCCTCCTGCTGCGGAAACAGGTCATGCGTGTCGCTGCCGTCGGCGCGCAGGCGCGCGAAGGGCTGGCCGATGATCTCGTCGGCACCGTAACCGAAGATCGCGACGGCGCCCGGATTCCACACCGTGATCCGCCGGTCCCGGTCGGTGCAGACAAGCCCGTCGCCGATCGACATCGCGATTCGCTCGAAGCGGCTCTCGGCAACGTGCCGCAGCAGGCCGCGGAAGCCGATCTCGTCGAGGGCCGTTGCCGCGAGATAGGCGACCAGCGCGATCTGCAGCAGCGAGGTGTCGAGCACCAGGGCATAGCGGTCGTGCAGCAGCAGCGCCGCGGCCTCGATCAGGACGCTGATCATGGCGATCAGCAGCGCGCGCCGCGCCGCCGAGAGCTGCCGCCAGCTCGCCAGCATGATGATGACGATCAGCAGCAGGCCGGCCATGGTGGCCGTCGTCGATGTCGAGAGCAGGGTGCGGTGCTGAATGATGGACTCGGCCGCCAGCGCCTGCAGCATGACGCCGGGCAGAACGCGGCCGTTCGGCACGCTGTAGTAGTCGCCGAGCTCGATGGCGGTCGCGCCGACGATCACCCGCTTGTCCTTGAGCCTGGCCAGCGCCGCCGCGTCGCCGCGGACGACGTCGACATACGACACCCTCGGCAGGGACGATGGATCGATGCCGTAGTCGACCAGGAACGAGCTGTGCTTGACCGCATCGCTTCCGGCGAGGAACGCTCCCATGGACTGCAGGTAGGTCTTCGCGCCGCCGGTCTCATCATTTTCGCCGAAAGCGTAGCTTCTGACGCGACCGTCGCGTGCCACCTCGATGTTCACGAAGGCCGACCATGCGAGCTGCTCGAACTGTGGCAGCGGTCGGTTGAGGTGAATGGCGGTTTCCTTCCCCGCCGCATCGAGCTGCCTGAAGACCGGCAGCACGACCGAGCTCTTGGCACTCTGCAGCGCGTTCAGGAAGGCCTGATCGCCGGCCGCGTCGGACGGCGTGCTGAAATCGACGTCGAAGGCGACGTCGCGGACACCGGCGCGCTGCAACTGCTCCAGCAGGTGCGCATACTGGGTCCGCGGCCACGGCCAAACGCCGATGGCTTCGATCGAGCGCGGGTCGATCGCGACCACCGCGATCTCGCCGCTGGCAGGGCGGTTGTCGAGGCGGAAGCGCAGATCGACGAGAGCTTGGCTCAACAGCTCGTGGCCGCCTGACAGGCCGACCGTCAGCAGCGCAACGACCACCAGAATATGCGGCATGAACCGCCTGAACATGCCCTCTCCCCAATGACTGCGTGCCACGTCGACGCCCGCTTTCGCGATCCCAATCTCATCCCACTCCGACCGCAGAGCCATCAGGAATCGTGCTGGCCTGCGCTCCCCAATGACCACGCATGCCGGCGTGAAGCTCGATGGCGGATCCTCAGTTCTTGTTGTGACCGTAGGCGTGGGCATTGCCGTTGCCGTGGCTGCCATTGCCATGGTCGTCGCTATTGCCGTTGCCGCTACCGCTGTTTCCGTTGCCGCCGTTACCGTTGCCGCCGTTACCGTTGCCGCTGTTTCCGTTACCGCCGTTGCCGTTACCGTTGTTGCTGTGGCCGTTGTTGCCGTTGCCACTGCCGCCATTGTTGTTGCCGTTGCCGCCGTTGCCATTGCTGGCGGCATTGGCGCTGGCGGAGCCGCTCGGTGAGCCGATCGCTGCGGTGACGGCGGCTGCGATCGAGGAGTCTCCCGACGTGCCGCTTGCGGTGGCCGAGTTGCTCGTCGCATTGCCGCTGTTGCCGCGCGCATCATTCCAGGCGGTGCTTCGTCCTGCACCGGCGGTCGGCGTGTGGGCGCCATGGGCGAGGCCGCGCGTCGCCTTCTGGATGTTCAGGTTGACCTCGCCGATCGATGACGAGATCCGCACGACACCCGGCTTCGCGCCGCCGAAGCCAGTTGCAGAATGCTGCTGTGCGACGACCGTTGCGCCCGAGCCGTTGGCGTTCAGTGCGTGGATCACGCTCCCCTTCGCTTCGCGCGGCGGATGCAGGCCGTCGCGCGGCACCGGAACGCGATCGATCGTGGAGGCGCGCGGGCGGCCGTGCTCGATCGGGCTGAAGGTGCCGGAACCGGACAGGCTGAGGCCGGAGCGGCCGGTCGCAAAGGCGGTGGCGGCCTGGCCGGGCATCACCTGGGCGATCTGGCCGGTCTTGAAATCCGACACCTGCACCTGGCCGCGGCTGACCTCGACCTTGGTGCTGCGGCCTGAGATCGTGACGCTGAACTGCGTGCCCTTCACGACGGCGGCGAGATAGGGCGTCTCGACCTCGAAATGCTGGACATTGCGCTTCTCGACGTCGAGCAGAATCGAGCCGGCGCGCTGCAGGATGGTCGTCGCCATGCCGTCCTTGGGCGCGGCGGGCAGGCCGACTTCGGAGTTCGGCGCGATGACGATCGTCTCGGCGCCGCGTGTCAACCGGACGCGGCCGGTCGGCCCGGTGCGGATCGTATCGCCTGGTTTCAGCGGGTCCTCGCGACCGAGCGACACCTGCGCTGCGCCCTGGGTGGTGACCCAGACCTCACCGGACGATTTGCTCACCAGCCACGGCTCACCGTCGGCCGCGAATGCGGCCGGTGTTGCACCGAAAAGGCACGCGGCGACTAACGCCGGTATCAGGAAGCGCTTGAAGGACATGGCACGAACTCGCGTCGTTGGCGGCTTTTGAAACTAATCGAAATGTTTCAAGAGACCCTTAGGAGTTGCAGCCGTGTTTGCTTCCCGCATTTACGCTTCATTGACCTTAACAAACTAAAAACGAGGCATGCGCGCTGGTTGTGTTGAGCGAACTGGAAGGGCTGCGGGTTGGCGCGACAGGGCCATCATACCGCACGCCTCGCGACGGCTGCATGGAGCCGCGCTTGCCGCCGGCATTTCCCTGTCGGCGGCGCTGTTTGCAGCGACGGCCCACGCGCAGCAGGTCAGCCAACCGAGCTTCGATCCGCGGCAGACCGAGCGATATTTCGACGAGCAGCAGTCGCGCTCAACGCAGCCGGCGCCGCCGCGGCGGCCGCAATTCGCGACCCAGGGCGGCGGCGATCGCAAGCCCTTGTTTACCATGCGCGCCGTCACCCTGACGGGGGCGTCCGCGCTGCCTGCCGAGCAGCTCGCCGCGAGCTATCAGCCCTATCTCGGCAAGCCGGTGTCGCAGGCCGACCTCGCTGCGATCGCGACAGCGATCAGCGATCAGTACCGCACCGCCGGCTATCATCTCAGCCGTGCGATCATCCCGCCGCAGGACATCCGCGATGGCCGGGTGCGGATCCAGATCGTCGAAGGCAGCATCACCGAAGTGGCCTTGAAGGGCGCCGGCGCGGAAGAGTTCGGCATCAGGCCGATGCTTGGCCCCGTGCTGGCGGAGCAGCCGTCCCGCCTCGAGACCCTGGAGCGGCAGTTGCTGCTGATCAACGGTCGCGGCGGCGTCCGTCTGGCCGATTCCTCTCTGGAAGAGATCGGCGGCACCACCGGCCGGTTCCGCCTGGTGATCGAGCTGCAGACCTGGCACGTCTATGGCTATGCCGGCATCGACAATCTGGGATCGTCGACGGTGGGCCCGTGGCAGAGCTATGCCACCGCCGCCTTCAACTCCTATCTGCTGCCGGGCGACACGCTCACGGCCAACATGTCGACAACTCCCGGCGATCCGCGCCAACTCGCGTTCGGGCGACTGTCCTACGACGTGCCGGTCGGCACCGACGGGGCGCATATCGGCGCTTCCGCGCTGTATAGCGAGGTGCGACCGGGCGACTGGAGACGGCTGTTCAACGACAACACCGTGACCGAGACGCTCGAGCTGCGCGGCGGCCTCGCGCCGATCCAGTCGCAGCGTGCCTCGCTGAAGCTCAATCTCGCGGCCGCCTTCAGCGACGTGACCGAGCGTGACCTGTTCGGCATCTGGTATCGCGATCGCATCCGGACGCTGACCTTCACCGCCGACTACCGCTGGAAGGATGATGTCGGCGGCGACAGCTATCTCACGCTGGCCTATCGGCAGGGACTGAACGCGTTCGGCGCGACGCGGCTCGACGATCCACTCGCCTCGCGCACGGGCGCCTCGCCGAGCTTCTCGGTCTTCAACGGCTGGTTCGCACGCTATCAGACCTTGTCCGAGGCGTGGTCGCTGAAGCTCGCGGCCGCCGGGCAGCTCGCCTCGGGTCCGCTGTACAATTCGCAGCAGTTCTATCTTGGCGGCCTCGCCTATGGCCGCGGCTATGGCAGCGCCGAGATCAGCGGCGACAACGGCGTCGCCGGCACGTTCGAGGTCCGCTTCGAGCAGAAACCGAACTGGCAGTATCTCACGAGCTATCAGCTCTACGGATTCTTCGATGCCGGGCTCGCCTGGAACGACGGCTTCCGGCCGTCCGACGGCGTGGCGCTGACCTCGGCGGGCGCCGGGGTGCGCTTCACCTTCCCGAACGACTGGCGCGCCGATCTCGGCGTCGCCGTGCCGCTCAGCTACCGCGCACCCGACAATTCGACGCGCAGCGCGCGTCTGCTGTTGACGCTGTCGAGCGTGCTGAAGCTGTGCCCGCAGCGCGGGCAGGGGCCCTGCATTTGAGGCCCTCGGCGGGCGGTCAGACCGGCTTGCCGGAGCCGTGGAACAGCCGGCCCTTCTCGGTGATCAGCACGATGACGAGCGCGCTCGACGTGCAGGCCAGGAAGCCTGCGGCGAAGGGCAGCGCGGTGCCGTCGAAGGCCTGACCGACGACGGCGCCGGCGGCCATGCCGAGCAGGGTCGTGATCGAGCCGTAGAGCGAGGACGCGGTGCCGGCATTCGCCCGCTGCGGCTCCATCGCCAGGGCGGTGAAGTTCGCGAACATCAGGCCGAACGTAAACATCATGCCGGCCGACAGCAGCATGAACAGCCACAGCGGCAGCATGCCGAGAACGGCCGCGCTGAAGCATGCCAGTGCGATGACGACGCTGCCGACCAGCGCGCCGTGCGAGATCATGCGCATGCCGAGCCGTCCGACGAGGCGGGCATTGAGGAAGCCGGCCACGGCAATGGTCACCGCGATCGCCGCGAAGGCGAGCGGGAAGTAGTGGCCGAGATGATAGACGCCGGTGAATAGCTGCTGCGAGGACAGGACATAGCCGAGGATGGCGCCGAAGATGCCGCTGGCCGCGAGCGCATAGCCCAGCGTCTGGCGGTTGGTGAGGGTGTTGCGGAAGGCGGCGGTGATCGCGGCGATCGAGAACGGCTTGCGCTCGCTCTCCGGCAGCGTCTCGGGCAGCCGCACCGCGGTCCACAGCAGCGCGACGATGCCGTACAAGGTCAGCACCACGAAGATGCCACGCCACTGCGTCAGCAGCATCACCGCCTGCCCGAACGACGGTGCGATCACGGGGATGGCGATGAACACCATCATCGCCAGCGAGACCACGCTCGCCATGCGGCGGCCGGCATAGCAGTCGCGCACGATCGAGGTCGCGATCACCCGCGTCGCCGCGGTGCCGAGGCCTTCGAGCGCGCGCGCCAGCAGCAGCAGCTCGAACGACGGGGCGGCGATCGCGAACAGGCTGGCGACCGCATACAGCACCATGCCGCCGATCAGCACCGGGCGCCGGCCGAAGCTGTCGGACAGTGGGCCGATGACGAACTGACCGAGGCCGAAGCCGATGACGAACGCCGACAGCACCGTCTGCAGCCGGTTGGCGACGTCGATGTGGAAAGAGGCGCCGATGTTCGGCAGCGCCGGCAGCATCATGTCCATCGCCAGCGGATTGAGTGCCATGATCGCCGCGACCACGATGACGAATTCGGTGAAGCCCATCGGCCGGTGACGGACGATCTCGATGGTGTCGGCACTGGTATCAGCCAAGGCGCGGGCCTTCCATGGTGTAGGGAAATGCGGAAATGGGCACCCATACGTATCGGCTTTGCTGCGTCGCACAAGGCGTGTTTCGGAATGGCTGGTCACCGGCGCCGGCCGTTGGCGCGATTGTGACCCGCCGTGACCCGCTGAAAATTGCGCCGGCGGCGACGCGATGGTAACGGCCGTGTGATCGACGTCCGGATCCAGGCCAGCATGAAGACCTACAAGATCGTCGTCTATGTCCCGGAAGCGGCGGGGGACGCCGTACGCCACGCGATGGGCGAGGCCGGCGCCGGCCGCATCGGCAATTACGACCACTGTTCGTTTACCGCGAAGGGCGTGGGCCGGTTTCGTCCGCTGGCAGGCGCCAACCCGGCCGTCGGCGCGGTCGGCCAGCTCGAGACGGTCGAGGAGGAGCGCATCGAGACCGTCTGCGCCGAGGACCGGCTGAAGGCCGTGCTACAGGCGATCCGCGCTGCGCATCCCTATGAGGAGCCGGCGATCGACGTCTACCCGATCGAGGTGGTTGCGTTGCGATCCGCCGACAGTGCTTGATCTCTTTGAAGACCCGTTCGACTTTGTTGCGTCCCCTGGTCATTTCAGCGTCGATTTCGCGCTCGCTCCATTTGAGCTTCTCAAGCGCCCTTTGTGAGCTAAGGCAGGAGAGCCAGCTATCTTAGTTTGGCTTGTCAATCTGCCGCCTGATCTCGCCGATGAACGCCGCCAGATTCCGGTCCTCCGGCGTCATGATTGCGAGCCTTTCGGCGTAGCCCAGCGCCGCCTTTGCATCGCCTGTCGCGCGGCTGAGCGAAACCAGAGCGGACAGCACATCCCTATCATTGGGATGGCTTTCCAGAGCTTCCTTTAGGACCGTCATTGCTTCGTCGGCTCGCCCGCCGGAATGCAGCGCCACCGCGTAAACATAGATATAGCGTGCGCGACCCGGTTCGAGTTCGGTTGCTCTGCGCAACTCGGCGAGCGCCTCGTCGTGCCGCTTCAGCCGGGTCAAGGTCAGGCCGAGTGCGTGATGCGCGGCCGCGTCGGCAGGTGATGCCGCAATTGCTCCGCGCAGAACAGTTTCTCCGTCGCCGTCGCGGCCAATTTGGCGATAGAGGTCGGCCAGATTGATGGCGGCCGCCGCATAGTGCGGGCTGAGCCTGAGGGCTGCCTTGTACTCGGTCTCCGCGTCCCCGGTCCGTCCGCGCAAGGCCAGGAAGTTTGCCAGTGCGGTGCGGGCCTCGGGCCGTTCGGCATTGGCGCGCTGCGCCGTGATGAATTCGCCTGCCGCCTGATCGAAGCGTGCGCGATCGGGCAGCGGCTGGCTTGCAGTCGGAACGGAAGCGAGCAGGGAGGCGACCCTGATCCGCACGCCACGCACGGGATCGGTGAGCAGCGGCGAGACCAGCGGCCAAATCTGGCCGGCAGGCACGTTTTCCAGCATGTCCAGCGCGCCGATCCGCACCATGGGATCGGGATCGGCCAGGCCTGCCCGTGCGGTCACAATGTTCGCCGGAGCGATGCGCGAGGCGAGTTCGCCGAGCGCGCTCGCACGCGCCACAGCCGGCGCGTTCCTGTCCGCGGCCAGAAGGCCAAGCAGCGCGGCGGCGTCGGCCTGGTCGCTGCGTGCTGCGTGGAATGCGGGCCCATAGGTCTGGAAGCCCTTTCGGTCGGGCCCGAACCATTGCTCGATCGCGGCGGCGGCCCATTGCGCCGGTTTGTCGCTGTGGCAGTCGTTGCAGGCGTTCGGGGTCCCCAACGTGACCGAAAGATCCGGTCGCGGAACGCGGAAGGCGTGATCGTGACGCGGGTCGATCTGCATATAGGTGCGCGCCGGCATGTGGCACGACATGCAGGTCGGCGTCGGATCGGCGCCCGCGTGATGGCGATGCTTCGCATCGGCGTATTTTTCGGACGCATGGCATTGCACGCAAACACCTTCGCCGGAGACTCGGAGCTTTGCGCCGTGCGGCTCGTGACAATCGCTGCAGGTAACGCCGGCGGCAAACATCTTGCTCTGCTTGAACGGCGTATAATTATAGGGCTCCTCCACATCGCGGATCTGGCCATCGGCATGATAAGTGGTCCGCGCGAGCGCCTCGACCATATGGGTCTGGGACAGCGATTGACCGGGTGCCCAGTCCTCGCTGAAGCCGGCACGGCGCGCGTGGCATAGCCCGCACGTCTCGATCTCCTTTCGCAGCGCGGCCGGCGCGGCTGAACGCATCGCATTTCCGCTCCGCGGATCGATCGGCCAAGTGACGCCGCGCCGTTCATCGAAGCGGACCAGCAATCCCTTGCTCGGATCCTCGTGCTTGCCGAACGGCCACCAGCGTTGCTTGTCACGCGCCCAGGCGGCGTGGGCGGAGCCCTGACCGTGACAGGTCTCGCAACCGACGCTGATTTCCGCCCATGTCGTCGCGAAGCGATCCGTCGCGGCGTCGTAATGCTTGCGCAGGCCGGTCGAGTGGCATTCCGCGCACATGAAATTCCAGTTCTGGTTCAGCTTGGTCCAGTGCAGGACGTCGTCGTGCTTGATCTCTTCCTCGGGATGGAGATGGAACCAACGCTGGCCGCCGTTGTCCTTGGGCCGGCCGTCCCATGCGATCGGCAGCGCCTGGATGCGCCCATCTGGAAATTCAACAAGATATTGTTGCAGCGGATCGATACCGAACGTGTACTTCACCTCAAACACGGCAAGCTTGCCGTCGGGCCCGTCGGTTTCGATCATGAATTTTCCGCCATCGCGGAAGAGGCGGGACTGCACACCGAAATAGTCGAAGCTCTTGTTGAAATCGCCGAGCACGGTCTTGTCGGTCGCGTGCGCCATCGCGGCCTTGTGCTGCGAAATATCCCATAATTTGGCTTCTGCCTGATGGCAGCCGGCGCAGCTTTCGCTGCCCACATAGGTGGCGACGAATGAGGCCTGCGCCGTGGAGGCCGGTCCGCCGGCCTTGAGGAGATGAAAAACCATGCCGACCACCAGCACGAGCGCGATCGTGACCGCTACTGCAATCCAGGTCGCGCGCCTGGAGAAGGCCGTTTCGCCGGAAGCAAGCCGATCCTGCGGCGCAGCCGGTGATGGGGCCGCGGCGGATCCCTTCCGCGATCCCTTCGTGCCGGCTTTTGGCCGCCTGCGTGTCAACGCTTTTACCTCACGGCCCAATTGGTCAGCTTGCGATCAAGCTGCTCCGTCGGTCATTTCCGCAAATGCAGGAATGTTTGCCAAGGTCGCTTGACCTGCATCAAGGCGTGCCTCCCGGAGGCCCCGATGATGAGCTGTCCGATGGGAGGATGCCAAGATGAAATTATCAATTGCCCTAACAGGGCTGTTGCTGGTGACGGGGTTCGTAGCCGCGAGCACTGAAAGGGCTAGTGCCGTCGTGTATTGTCAGTATGTCGAGTATCCCGTCGGCTGCGTCGTGAGGCCCGGCGTCGTGCTGCGGCCCCGCCCGGTGGCGCGCGCCGTGGTGACCCCAGGCGTGCGCGTGCGGGGAACGCCGATGAATCGAGGCGGGCCGGTCAATCGCGTCGGCAGACGCTAGAATTTTCGCTTCTCCTTGAGCCGGTTGGGCTGGCCGAACGTCATTGCCCGCGCCGATGATCGCGATTTGCGGGCAGGAATTGTTCCGGCAGCGAGAAGCCGTGTCAAATTGTCTCATTTGAAGGCAGTGATCATGAAGCAAATAGTGAAGTTGGCTGTGTCGGCGCTGTCATTGACGACGCTACTCGTGCTTCCAGCATTGGCCCAACAGTCGGCGCCGCCGAGTGCTGTGTTGCCGACCGAGCGATCGGTTCTGCCGATTCCTGAACCGCACCCTCCACACAGCACCGTATTCGATGCGCGCGATGCGACGCCGCCGCCGCGGTTTGAAGTCAAGGCGCCGGCCGGTGCACCCAATGTACTGATCGTGCTCATCGACGACATGGGCTTCGGCCAGTCGAGCGCGTTTGGCGGCCCAATCAGGATGCCGACGGTCGACCGCCTCGCCAACGAGGGTCTCCGCTACAACGAGTTTCACACCACGGCGCTTTGTTCGCCGACCCGCGCGGCGCTGCTCAGCGGCCGCAACCATCACATGAACAATTTCGGATCGATCGCGGAAACCGCGACGACCTTCCCGGGACAGACGGGCCAGCGTCCCAACAATGTCGCGTCCGTCGCGGAGATGCTGCGGTTGAACGGCTACAGCACGGCGCATTTCGGCAAAAATCACGAGACCGCGGCATGGGAGGTCAGTCCCTCCGGCCCGACCGACCGCTGGCCGACGCGCCAGGGCTTCGACAAGTTCTATGGCTTCATGGGCGGCGAAACCAATCAATGGGCGCCGCTGATTTACGATGGCATGACCCAGGTGGAGCCGTCGAAGGACCCGAACTATCATTTCATGACCGACATGACCGACAAGGCGATCGACTGGATGCGGTCGGAGAAATCGCTGACGCCGGACAAGCCGTTCTTCATGTATTTTGCACCCGGCGCCACCCATGCCCCGCATCAGGTGCCCAAAGAATGGATCGCCAAGTACAAGGGCAAGTTCGATCAGGGCTGGGACAAGCTGCGCGAGGAGACGTTGGCGCGGCAGATCAAGCTCGGCGTGGTGCCACCCGATACCAAGCTCGCCCCGAAGCCGGACGCCATCCAGGACTGGGACAAGCTGAGCGCTGACGAGAAGAAGCTGTTCGTGCGCCAGATGGAAGTATTCGCTGGATTTGGCGAATACACCGACACAGAGATCGGCCGCCTGATCGACGCCATCAAGACAACGGGCCAACTCGACAATACGTTGATCTTCTACATCGTCGGCGACAACGGCGCGAGCGCCGAAGGCGGCGCGAATGGCCTGTACAACGAGATGACCTATTTCAATGGAGTGCAGGAAACCGTCCAGGACGTCTTGAAGCACTATGACGAACTCGGCGGTCCCAACACCTACGGCCATTACGCCGCCGGCTGGGCGGTCGCTGGCGACACTCCGTTTACCTGGACCAAGCAAGTGGCCTCGAGCTATGGCGGCACCCGCAACGGCATGGTCGTCCATTGGCCGAAGGGGATCGCGGCGAAAGGCGAGCTTCGCCCGCAGTGGCATCACGTCATCGACATCGTACCGACCATTCTCGAAGCAGCGAAACTGCCCGAGCCCAAGAGCGTAAATGGAACGGTCCAGACTCCCATCGAGGGCGTGAGCATGACCTACAGCTTTGCCGACGCCAAGGCGCCGAGCAGGCATGCGACGCAGTATTTCGAAATCTTCGGCAACCGTGCGATCTACAGCGACGGCTGGCTGGCCGGTACGGTGCACCGGGCGGCCTGGGAAACCAAGCCGCGGCGGCCGCTCCAGCAGGATATCTGGGAGCTTTACGATGCGCGATCGGACTTCAGCCTGAGCAACGATCTGGCGGCCAAAAATCCGGACAAGCTGAAGGAGATGCAGGAGCTGTTCCTGAGGGAAGCAGTGAAATACAACGTGCTGCCGCTCGACGACCGCACCCTGGAGCGCACCAACGCGGCGCTGGTCGGACGTCCCGACCTGATGGCCGGCCGCACCAGCCTGACGGTCTACGAAGGCATGATCGGGATGACGGAGAATGTCTTCATCAACCTGAAGAACCAATCGCACGCCATTACTGCCGATCTGGACATCCCGAAGGGCGGAGCCAATGGCGTCATCATCGCCCAGGCCGGACGGTTCGGTGGCTGGACCTTCTACCTGAAGGACGGCAAGCCGACCTACACGTATAACTTTCTCGGTCTGCAGCGATACACCGTAACCGCCAAGCAGGCTCTTCCGGCAGGCAAAGCCGCATTGCGCTTTGAGTTCGCGTACGACGGTGGCGGCCTGGGCAAGGGTGGCGTGGGCACGATCCTCGTGAACGGAAAGACCGTCGCGACCGGCCGGATCGAACGAACCCAATGCTGCTTCTACTCCGCGGACGAAGGCGCTGACGTCGGCGCCGATGAGGGCACGCCTGTTACCGAGGCCTACAAGGTGCCGTTCAAGTTCACAGGCAAGATCGGCAAGGTGACGATCGATCTAGTGGGTATGAAGAAGGCCGACACTGAAGAAGCCGTCCAAGCCCGCAAGGCAGCGGCGTTGAAGAAAGGACTGTCCGATTGATGCGCTCTTCGCGCTCGCCAGGTCAGTGATCGGTCCCTTGAGAAGGAGGGGCAATGAAAACAGCCATTCTGGCGACGATCCTTCTGGCCTCGAGCCTAGGGGGAGCGGTCGCGCAAAATGCAAGCACCGCGGAACCCGAGGTTCTCGCTGACGGCAACGGCGCTGTCAGCAGGCGCTTCGATAACACCAGCAAGGTTCGTTTCATCGAGATCTTCCTCGCAGGCCGCGATGCGAAGACGGGGAAGGTGGTTGCCGCCTGCCACAACAGCATATTCACCTCGAAGGGAATCCCCGCGTCGAGAGACACTGCCCCGCAAATGTTGGTCGAAGGCCTTGATTTCGAGGCCATGAAGAAGGACTTCGGCGTGCTCGGCGCATCGTTGAATGGTCCGAAAATCTGGCTGCCGGATTGGGTCGAGGTCACCGTCGGAAAGCAAAGAGAGTTCAACGGAATCGCCACCGCATGGGTCGCCCAGTTGAATCTTGGCAGCAACGTGAGCGTCTCGGAAACCACTCCGTACAAGCCGATCACCATCGCGCGGGAGAGCGGGCTCGGTTGGAAAAAGGGCGCCCTGGCGCTTCTTCTCGACGATGCCGAGGGCAATACCTGGATCATGAAGGGATTCCAGCTAGGCCTCAAGCCGCAGCATACCTTCGAACAATTCGTTGCCGCAGGAGCAAGCAACTTCAAGCAGCTCCCGCCCGGGTGGAAGTTCCGGATCAAGACGCTTGAGAAAGATCTGACCGAGGTACCCAAAAGTGGTATCGCTACGATCATGTCGGACGAGTTTTTCAATGTCTACGACAAGACCGGACCTGGGATGAGCGACTACAAGCCGTAGTCGTCGACGACAACTCAGGCATGCCGCCTGAAATGGGAGCGTGGGGGGTACGATTGCAGCGCGATAGATCGGGACGCAGGTCCGGCTTCCTGCGATTGTGGCTGAGCGGCGTTTTCGCGTCCGCCGCGTTCGCTTCGTTTTCGCCTCTGGTCGCCCATGCCGATGAGAGCGGCATTTCGTTCTGGCTGCCGGGATTGTACGGCAGCCTCGCCGCAACGCCTGCCACGCCGGGCTGGTCGGTGGCTGCCATCTACTACCATACGAGCGTGGGTGCCTCAGGCGCGGCCGCGGCGTCGCGCGAGTTCCAGGTCGGACGATTTTCTCCGACCGTCAACATCGATCTCAATCTGGCTTTGCGCGGCCAGGCCGATCTGATGTTCATCGCGCCGACCTACACGTTTGCGACGCCCGTGCTCGGCGGCCAGTTGTCGGCGACGCTGGCCAGCGTCTACGGCAGAAATTCCGCGAGCATCGCCGGTACGTTGACGACGGTTGCCGGTCCGATCGTCAGCACGCGCACCGGATTCCTCGAAGATGCACTCGTCTCTTACGGAGATCTCTATCCGACCGTGAAGCTGAAGTGGAATAACGGCGTCCACAACACCATGGTCTACGGCACCGGCGATATTCCCGTCGGCGACTACAGTCGGAACCGGCTGGCCAACATCGGCATCGGTCACGGCGCCATCGACTTTGGCGGCGGCTACACTTATTTGAATCCGACGACCGGCACGGAATTTTCGGCCGTCGGCGGCTTGACCTACAATTTCAAGAATCCCGATACCCAATACCAGAGCGGCATCGATTTCCATCTGGACTGGGGCGTGTCGCAGTTCCTGTCGAAGCAGGTCTTCGTCGGTTTCGTCGGCTACGCCTATCAGCAGATTACCGATGACTTCGGTCAACCCGCCGTTCTCGGCGGCTTCCGCTCGCGCGTCCTCGGCGTTGGCCCGCAGATCGGATATATTTTCCAGATCGGCAGCAATCAGGCGTTCCTGGGGCTGAAGGGATATGGCGAGTTCGACGCCGCCAACCGGCCGTCGGGCTGGAACACGTGGCTGACGTTCTCGATCTCGGAGGCCGCGCCCGCCAGCACGGTGGCGCCGACTTGGCACAAAGTGTCGAAATAGAATAGAGAAGTATCGACCTCCCGCATTGGACTGAATTCCGGCATTGTCATATCGGGTGGTTCCGCGGCGGTGCAGCACGTCCGTCGCTTCGGACCGAAACGGCGGTCGAGCTGCGCTTACCCACTCCGGATTGATGAGTACGTGTCCTAGCATGCGGGAGCTTCGTTTCACGTTGCGCGGCTTTGGCGCGGTTTTGGTTGCAGCGCTGCTGGCGCTGTCGGCCCATGCGGCATTTGCCGGCGACGCCGCACCGGCCGATCAGATCTCGGCGTTCCGGCTCGCGCATGGCGAAGGCCGCGTGACGCGCGACGCGACGCTCGACCGCATCGCGATGGAGCAGGCGCGTGCGATGGCCGACAAGGACGATCTCAGCCACGAGGTGCTCGGCCCGTTCACGCGCCGCGTGGCGCCGTCGAAGGCCGGCCGCGCGGCCGAGAACATCGCCTACGGCTATGACAATTTCGACAAGACGCTGGGACAGTGGATCAACTCGGCGGGTCATCGCAAGAATCTGCTGCTCCCCAAGGCGACCAAGGTCGGCATCGCCAGCGCAAAGAATGCCAGCGGCAAGCGCACCTATTGGGCGATGGTGATCGCGGGCGACTACGACGCCGACAAGCCGAAGGGCGCTCCGAAGAGCAAGGCCAAGGCCATCGTCGCGCAGACCGCGACCCGATCCGAGAAAGGCAACGCCACGCCGGTGACGCGCTGGGGCGCCAAGCCGCCGACATCCGCCTCCAAGGACTGCCACCTCAGCATCAAGGTCATCGGTCTCTGCATCTGAGCGCAGTGACCTGCGGCCATGGCTGAACGCGACGCCCGCCGCGCGATCACGGCGTTGTGCGAACAGCGCACGTTGTCGGGGCGAGCTTTATCAGCTATGCAATTAATGGTTGTCTTTTGGGCAGCCACTATCGTGAAGATTTTTCATCTCATTTTGAACGGAGACCATCATGGCAGTCATTGAGCAGACCTCAACCACCAGCACCAACCCGCAGACCGCCTCGGCGTCCTTCCAATGGTCGCTCACGTCCTACGAGGAACAGGGCAATCTGTGGCTCAAGTGGAGCACGAACGCCCCGTTCCGCGCGCAGCAGGGGCAGATCTCCGTCTACAGCGGCAGCAGCTTCCCTTCCGATCCGAAGAAGGACCGCAAGGCCTGGTCGTGGGACAACGAGCATGGCGGCGGCTCGGGATGGGACACGGGCCTGCGCTACGGCTCCGACTGGTACTGCGCCTGGATCGCCGAGAAGAGCCCGAACGGGCCGTACGCCTACGCGGTCACGCTCGTCACCAAGCTCGCCTGAGCTGACGCGCCGTAAGAGGTGGGATCTACGATCCCACGCGATTGGCCGCGCTGAGACCTGTGCCTCAGCGCGGCTGCTTCTTCAGGTGCAGATAGCCGGGATCGAATTCGCCGATCTCGCTCAGGCGCGGCCAGTCATGCACCGTCAGCATGCCGCTGCGGAAATCGACGGCGCGGCTGGCGCGCAGATCGACCAGCGTGCGGTTGACCGTCGCGATTGCCATGCCCAGCGCCTCGCCGAGCTGCACCAGGCTCACCGGCAACGGCAACTGATCGTCCCGGACGTGGCCGAGCGCCCTGGCGCGATAGAACAGCTCGCAGAACAGATGCGCCATTCGCGCCGGCTTGCTCCGCGCGCTGTTGTTGGTGACGGCCTCGCGGAAGATCGACGCATCGATCAGCGTCTCGCGCCAGATCGCAAAGCCGAGCGCCGGCCGCCGGCTGATCGCGCGGATCAGCTCCTTGTGCGCAATGCTCGCCACCACCGCCGGCCCGATCGCGCAGACGGCGTGATCCATGCGGTCGAGGAAGATGGCCTGGGCGTCAGGCCAGTCGCCTGGCATGTGGAAGGAGAGATATTGCCGCGCGCCGCTCGGCAGCAGGTGATAGCGCGCCACCCATCCGGACAGCGCGACGACGGAGCGGTCCGGCTCGTCGCCCTGGCGGATCAGGTCCTCATGATCGACCAGCTCGCGCGGGGCGAAGCTGAGCGTCTTGATCTCGGCGACGTCGTCGTTCGAGAGCTGCGAATGCTCCTTGAGCTTGGTGATGACGGTCCGGTTCGCTTCCATCGCAATCGTGCCCGTGTCGTCCTCTCGCATATCAAATGAGATGATGCCGCCGGCAGTTCCGAACTAAAGTTGAGCGCAGAAGATGCGGGTAAAAGTCACCGGGCGCCGCCTCGGGAGAACAGTCATGCCCCACATTGCGTTCCTCGACGTGGTCCGGCGCTTGTTCGGCGGTGCAGCTGCCGATGGCGAGAGCAGCACGGTGGGGAACGACGGCCGCTCCGATCCGTTGGTGCATCCGATGTCGGATCAGGAGCTCTCGCGCGCCATCCGCGATCTGCGCCGCCATCGGCCATCCGAGACCGCGCCGAACAGACCCGCACGGCGTTCGTCGGCTGCGCGGCGCGATCGCTCGTGACTAGACCGATCGCGCCGGCGCCGTGTCCTGCTCCATCAGAAACAGCATCAGCCGCACCAGCTCGTCCTCCAGCTCGCGTGTGCCGACGAGGCGATGCTCGCGCATGACGGCGGCCCGGATCGGTCCCAGCGCAGCGCGCACCAGGATGAAGCGGCGCGCGGCCGGCATCGTCTCGCTCCGCAATCCCGCCGCCTCGATCAGCCGCTCGGTCATGCGGTCCACCATCTCGTGCAGCGCCTTCTGCAGCTCCGCGTCATGGCCCAACAGGCCGAGCAGATAGCGCCGCACATGGTGACGGCCGGCGAACGGGGCAAAGCCCTGGCGCACCACCGCGCGCACGATCGCCTCGCGGCCGAGCCCGCGATGCGTCTCCAGCGCCTCCGCGAACTGCGCCTCCTGGCGGGCGAACTCGCGCAGCACCAGCGCACGCAACAGCGAGGTCTTGTCCCTGAAGTAGCTGTAGAGCGTGCCGATCGAGAAGCCCGCGCGCTCGGCGATGGCGTTCGTGCTCAGGCCCTTGCCGCCGCCGCTCTGCAGAAGTTGAGCAGTCGCCTCGAAGATCACGTCGAGGGTCTGCCGCGTGCGCTTCTGCACCGGGGTTTTTCGAAGCATTTCAGGAGCTTGCTGCACGGTCTGGACCTTGGCTGGCGGACGGGCGAAATCGAGTAGGCGTTGCCGCCGGCTCGGGTTGGATCAGAGCCCGCATGCGGGCGGCCGGACCATGAGTGGATGGGCTCCGGGCCGAGCCTGCTTGCACCGGGCTGAACCTCATTTGCACGAAGGAGTGATTGCCGTGCTGCGCGTCGCATTCCCGTTTGTCACAATCATCGCCATCTCCCAATGTCTTCTGTCGCAGGCCGCGCTGGCCGGCAACCGCGCCGCTGCCGACAGTTGCGCCGCCAAGCTGTCGCCGGTGGCGAAGCAGATCTACGACGTGACCGCGCCGGCCATCGGCCCGGACAGCGTCGTCAAGGACGCGATCGTCGAGCGTGTCAGGCCGCTGGTGATGGCCGACAAGTTCGATCGCGACACCGCCCGCGCCAACGCCACGCCGGCCGGCGAATGCCTGGTGCTGCTGAAGTAGGTCGCGCCGCGCCCCATAAGGTTTGGAGGCTGCGACGGGACATGAGGCCGCAGCCTCCCGGAGCAGGCGGCGTCGCTCCGGGACAACCCGGCTTGGCAAGTCAGCCGGCTCGCACATCAATAGGTGATGCTGGACCTTCTCACCCGTCACTGGGTTGCCGGTGCCGCGTTCATGGCCGCAGCGCTGCTGGCGGCCTGTCGCTGCTGCTGCACGTGATCATCGCCGCCAACGCCGTCCGGCGCGTGTCGCACGCCCGCGCGGTGGCCTGAGCGCGCGTCCTCATTCGCCCGGAGCGAGCTGGATCGTCCGTGCCGGCTCTGGCCGACGGCGCAGCCGTCTGCGCGAGACGTAGAGCAGCACGCCGGTGATCCCGAACAGCGGCATCAGCGCGGCGGCGAGCATGAAGACGAATTGGCCGGACCAGCCGAGAATGCTGCCGCGGTGGATATCCAGGATCCGCGCCAGGGCGCGCTCGCCCACGGTCTTGTCGGCGTAACGCTCGGCCGCGAGCAGCCGGCCCGTCGCGCCGTCGACGCGGAATTCGTCGCGCCTGCCGTCGTGCGCCTCGCTCGGCCAGGTGCGCACGCGCACCGCCGTGCCGACGCCCGTGGGCAAGGTGAGCTGCATCACGGCAAAGCGATCCCCGATCTGTTCGCGCAACGTGGCCCACACTGCGTCGAGCGCGACGAGCTTGGCCTGCGCTGTGGAATCTGCCCGGCCGTCGCGTGAGGCCTTGCCGGGCATCGGGGCGGGCGACGAGGACGGCGCGAGCAGCCAGGTCAGGCCGTCCTTGTACCAGGCGTAGGAATAGGACAGCCCGGTCAGCGCCATCACCAGGTAGACCGGCAGCACCCATGTGCCGATCACGCTGTGCAGCGAGCGATGCAGGCCGCGACCGTTCAGGCCGAGCTGCGGCTTGAGCCACAGCGTCGCGCTGCCGGCCCGTCGTGGCCAGCGCAGCACGAGGCCCGTGATCAGCAGCACCACGAGCCCGAGCACCGCGGCGCCGGTGATCTGGCGGCCGGCGCCATTGCCGTCGCCCGGCAGCAGCAGCCAGCGATGCAGCCGGCGGACCGTGGCGAAGAACGCCTCGCCGCTGATCGGGCCGAGCATGCGGCCGTCATAGGGATCGACCAGCGCCGAGGTTGGCCGCCCGCCGTCCTCTCCGCGCGCGAAGCGGATGCGCACGGCGGCGGTGGGATCGCGCGACAGCGTGATTGCGGCCACCTTGCCGGCCTCGGGATCGGCCTGCAGCCGCGCGACGAGCTCCGACGGCGCGAGCGGCGCCTCCACCCGCGGAGCGACGCGCGCCAGCGAGGCGTTGAGGCCGGCCTGGATCTCGTCCTCGAAGCTCATGACCGCGCCGGTGAGGCCCATCAAGGCGAGGATCAGCGCCGCCGCGAGGCCCAGGACGGAGTGGATCTGCAGCAGCGCTGGTTTGATGCGCAATGGCGTCAAGCGGCGTCCTCCCTGCCTCGTTGCTAGAACTTCACCGTTGCCGACAGCGACACCCGCCTGGCATCGCCGACCGCGACGTTCAGCGCGCTCACGGCCGAGGGGTAGTAGACGTTGTCGAACAGGTTCTTGACGTTGAGCTGATAGATCACCGGCAGGTTCTGGTGCCTGGTCTCATAGGTCGCGAAGAGGTCGGCGACCACATAGGACGGCAGCACGAAGCTGTTGGCGGCGTCGCCGGCGCGGTCGCCGACATAGCGCGCGCCGCCGCCGAGCCGGAGCTGGCCGGGCAGGGCGGTGCCGAAGTCGTAGACGAGATAGAGCGAGGCAGTGTTGAGCGCGACGTTCTGCAGCCGCTTGCCGGCATAGACCGGATCCTCCGTGACCCTTGCGTCGGTGTAGCCGTAGCTGCCGATCATGCTCCAGTGATCGGAGAGCTTGCCGGTGACGTCGAGCTCGGCGCCGCGCGAGCGCGCCTTGCCGGCGGTGGTGTATTCGACCACGTTGCTGGCATTGGTCTGCGACACCAGCACGTTGCGCTTGTCGATGTCGTAGACCGCGATAGTGCCGGACAGCCGCTTGTCGAGGTCGAACTTGAAGCCGGCCTCCCAGGCCGTGCCTTCCTCCGGCGCGATGCTGGAGCCGAGCACGACGCCGCCGCTGAGCGGGGCGATCGTCGAGTTCGGCTTCAGCGACTGCGTGTAGCTGGCATAGAGCGAGAGCTGGTCGCTGAGCTTGAAGATGGCGCCGCCGAGCGGCAGCACCTTGTCGGCGGCGACATCGGTGTTGGCCTTGAACGGCCGTCCGCGTCCGGCGATCTGCTCATAGTCCATGTAGCGCACGCCGCCGACCAGCGCGAGCTTGTCGGTCAGATGCAGCGTGTCCTGCAGGAACAGCGAGTAGGTGCCGAGCTTGTCGGTCTGGTCGCTGTCGGTGGCCGAGATCGTCGTGCCCGGCTGGATCAGCCCATAGACCGGGTTGTAGATGTTGAACGTCGAGACCTTCTGCCGGATGAGGTCCTGGCGATAGATGGTGCGATACTGCGCGTCGCCGCCGACTAGCACCTCGTTGCGCATCCCGCCGATCCAGAAGCCGCCCTGCAGATAGGAGGTGCCGTAGCTGACCCTGCTGAGCGAGCCCCAGGTGCCGTCGTTGCTGCGCGTCTCCGCGCCGGTGGTCGCGTCGATGGAGGTGATGCGCAACTGGTTGGCGCTGTAGGTCTCGGTGTTGTAGCTGTAGGCCGCGATCAGCTTCCAGTCCTCGTTGAGCCTCTGCTCGACCGAGGCCTGGACGAGGTCGGATTGTCCCCACATGTTGTTGTAGGGTTCGTCGAGCCGCCGCGTCGCGGGGATCGCCAGCGGCGCGCCGTTGACGAAGGCGGTGCCGCGATCGAACGGGCTGATGAACTCGCGGTGCTCGTAGGTGAGCTGGACCGTCGTCATGTCGCCGTACCAGGCGAGCGACGGCGCCACCAGCATCTCGCGGTGGCGGCCGAAATTGCGCCAATAGTCCTCGCTGACGCCGTAGCCGATGAAGCGATAGGCGAGCCCGCCATCGCCGATCGGGCCCGTCACGTCCACGGTGCCGTCCGCGCCGGTCTTGTCGTTGGCATAGGCCGAGCCGAGCAGCGTGACCGAGCCGTGCTGATACAGCTCCGGCCGCTTGCTGATGGTGTTGACGATGCCGCCGGGGTCCATGATGCCGTAGAGCAGCGAGGCCGGCCCCTTCAGCACCTCGACGCTCTCGACCGCGGCGGTGAGGCTGCGCCCCTGTACCAGCGGCATGCCGTTGCGCATGATCGAGCCGTCGCGGTTGTCGCCGAAGCCGCGCCGCATCACTGCATCCTGGGTGCCGGCGAGCGTGTTGGTCTGGGTGACGCCAGAGATGTTGGCGAGCGCGTCGTCGAGATTGCGCGGCAACTGATCCTTGATCACCTGCGCTGGCACGACATTGACCGACTGCGCCGCATCGAGCGGCGAGGCGCCGCTGCGCAGGGTCGTCGCGCTCGGCATGGCCCTGTAGTTGAGCTTGGCGGCATCGAGCACCGCGGCCTCGGCTGCGGCGCGCTCGGCGCGCGTCGGCATCGGCGGTGGTTGCGCGGCGCGCCGTGCCGGCTGCGCCTGGGCGCGGCGCTGTGGCGCGCCAGAGGTGGCTTGAGGTTTACGCTTCGGTGTCGACGAGTCCACCGTCACCGGCGGCAGCTCGGATTGAGCATGCAGTGTGGAGGAGCAGAGCAGGTCGGCGGTCAGGGCACTCAGGATCGCAATCGTGTGACACGTGCCGGAGCGCGGATCGCGCCGGCCTTCCATCTTCGTCATCGTTTACTTTCACTTCCAACGTCGCGCCGTTCAAGCGAACGGTTTGCATGACGTGGTGTGTAGCAACGAGGTCGAGCGATGAACACGCCGCGCTGAGTTGAATTGCTCTAAGCAGCGCGGCGCCGAAATGTTCTGAATTGGTTCGGACATGCGCGCGCACGCGGCAGCTTTGCGGCCTCGCGCGCGAACTGATCATGGCGTGCGCAGACCGATGCACGAACGCGCAGACGTTGCGCATGCGCGGCGCTTCTTCACCCGCTTTGGCGAATGAAGCACCGTCGGTCTCATTTTTCGGGACTCGGCGCCGACCCTTGTCAGCGCATCGGATACGTCGTGCCGGAATGCGCGCTCATCGTGCTCCATCGATACGCGCGATCGGCCGGGACTATTGTGCCGCTGCGAGCTCCAGCTCCGCCGGCTTGCCGGGGCCGATCAGCGGAATGTCGAGCGTCACGCGCGTGCCCTGCTGCGGCTGGCTGTCGAGCTCGATGCGGCCCCCGAGCGTGGACGCGACGAGGTTGAAGGCGATGTGCAGACCGAGGCCGGCATTGCCCTTCTCGCGGCGCGTGGTGAAGAACGGATCGAACACCCGGCCGCGCACGTGGTCGCGCATGCCGACGCCCTGGTCGGCACAGACGATGCGCACCGAGTCCTCGCTGGGTGGTGCGACCTCCACGGTGAAGACGCCGCTGATGTCGCCAGGATAGGCATGCGTCGCCGCATTGAAGGCGAGGATGCTGATGACCTGTCCGAGCGCGCCGGGATAGCTGGTGAGCACGATGCCCTCCGGGCAGGAGAGCACGACCGTCAGTCCCTGGCGCGCCAGCAGCGGGCGGAGCTTCGCGACGTGATCGCTGATCCAGCTTTGCAGCTCGAAGGTCTGCAGCGTTTCGTTGGCCTGGTCGACGGCGACCTGCTTGAAGCTGTGCACCATCTCGGAGGCACGATGCAGGCTCTGCGTCGTCAGGTGCAGACCCTGCTGCAGCCGCTCGACCCCCCGCGCCAGATCCGAGCGGCGCACCGGGCCGCCGCCGAGCATGCGGGCGATCGCCTCGACGTCGCCTTCCATCGCCGTCGACGTGGTCAGCGCGAGGCCCAGCGGCGTGCTGACCTCGTGGCCGACGCCGGCGACGAGCTGGCCGAGCGAGGCCAGCTTCTCGGCCTGCACCAGATGGGCCTGCGTGGCATGCAGATCGCGCAACGAGGCCTCGGAGCGTTCCTTCTCGCGCTGCAGCGCCTCGGCGGTGCGGAACTGCTTGCGTGCCTGGTACTCCCGCGCCCCGACGGCATAGAGCGAGAGCAGGCAGGCATTGCCGACCAGCGAATGATCGATGAAGCGCAGGCCGGGCGGCAGCGGCTCGGTCGCAAGACTCTCGGCCACCGCCAGCGCGCTCCAGCTCGTTGCACAGAAGATCGCGTAGGAGCCGGTGCGCAACGGCAGCATGGTCGATACGAACAGGATGACGATGATCATGCCGGCCGCGGAGTAGGTGAAGCCCGACGGCAGCACCCAGTAGATCGTCGGCAGCACGCAGCCGGGGATCACGCAATAGACCAGATGAATCGGCTCGGCCCATCGGCGCGCCGGCGTCGACAGCAAAGCCGTCAGCGGCAGCAGCACCAGCGCGGCGGTCCCGCCGCGGATCGCGAACGTGGTCGGCACGATCTCGGGATAGAGCACCCAGTCCCACAGCGTGTAGCCGGCAAAGGTGAGGGCGCCGAGCAGCATCGCGATCTGCGTCCAGGCGGTGCTGCCGCGGACGTAATGGTCGACGAAACGCCGCTCCTCGACGGTATCCTCGAAACGGAGACCCAGACGCTCCAGCAATCTCAACATTATGCCACCGCAATCGAAAAACGATCCCCCGCCGCGGAGTGAGAGCCTCGGCGGGAGGGCAGACATACACGAGATGCGTTGGTTGAGAAAACGACGGGAGATCGCATCCGCCGCCCGCGGCACGCAGAGCGCTATGAGAACTGTTCCAATTCTCGCCGTGCGGCATGTCTCCGCCCAGCCGAACGGAGCCGATCAGTGCTGCAGCATTTGCGCTCGACTTTCGTCAGGCTGCGCAGAGCCGCCGAGGACTCATGGCGCCGCATGACCCTCGACCACTACGTCCTTGCCGTAGCGGCCCTTCGTTCGGAACGTCACCTTGTCGCCGTCGAAGCTGAGCCGCCAATTGCGCTCCTCGCCCTGGCCAACGAACTGGGCGTCGATCACGAAGGTCGTGGCGTCGATCCAGCTGCCCTTCATGGCCCGGTAGGTGAAGGGCTGCCAGGGATGGGGCGGCGCGGTCTTGCGATAGAGGCCATCGAGGCCGATCGGGCTCTGCAGATGCACCGTGCCTCCGGCGCGGTCCCGCGAGGGGATGTCCCAGGTGACCTGCGGTTCCGGTCCCGTGAGGTCCAGCTTGATCGTGTTGATGCCGAGCGGGCCGGGCGGGAAGCTGTAGGTCTTGCCCGAGACGGAAGCCGCCATCTCCGGCACGGCTCCGACCGGGCCTCGCGTTTCCGTCGCGACCTCGCGGACATCAGCGGCGAGCGCGGCTGCCGCTTCCGGCGCCGCAGGCAGGGCGCTGTCAGATGTCACAGTGGCCGAAATGGTGTTGGCGAGCTTGCGGAATGGACAGAACTCGCGCGCGGTCATCACCGCCACGATGTCGCGGTCGGGCAGCACCATGATGACCTGGCAGTGGTAGCCGACCGCCATGAACACGTGTTTGTCCGGCAGGGCCCAGAACTGATCGGCGTAGGAGAGCCCCGGATCGAACTTCGCATTCATGCTGACGGTGGCGTGGTTGACGGCTTCGATCCAGTCCGGCGGCAGCAATTGCTGCTCGCCCCAGCGGCCGCGCCGCAGATAGAGGTAGCCGATCTTCGCCATGTCGCGCGGCTTCAGCGCGAGCCCGAAACCGCCGGCGGAAATTCCCTGGGCATCCTTGAACCAGGCGTGCTCGGTGATCCCGAGCGGCCCAAACAGCCTCTCCTTGGCGAAGTCCTCTGCGCTCTTGCCGGTGAGCTTCGTGACGATCGCGGAGAGCAGATGGGAGTTGCCGCTGTTGTAGTAGAACATCTCGCCGGGCGCTTGCGCCATCGGCCGGTCAAGGATGTACTGCACCCAATCCGGGCTCCGGCCCATCTCGTAGAGGGATGTCTCGGCGCCGCCGCTATAACCCTCGTCCCAGTCGAACCCGGAAGTCATGTTGAGCAGGTGCTGCACCGTGAGCGCCTGCTTGCGCGCGTCGACATTGTCGATCTTGCGATCCTTGAAGAAGTCGAGCACCGGATGATCGAGACTGTCGAGCACGCCGTCCTTGAGCAGCATCGCAATCAGCGTCGAGACCACGGCTTTGGTCGCGGAATTGATGATGTGCGGCTCGTCGGCCTTGTAGGGCGCGTAGCTGGCATCGAGCACGATGCGGCCATGGCGCGTGATCAGCAGGCTGTCGAACCGCATCGCCTTGCCGGAAGCGACGAGTTTTGCGAGGGCCGCCGAATCCATCCCTTCGTCCTCAGGCGTGGCGGTCGCCCAGTCGGATTGAGGAAAGCGGGCGAGGCTCAAGTCCTCGGCGAAGGCTGCGCTGGAGAACAGCCGGGCCACCAGCAGCGCCGAGAACAACCAAAGTCCGGTCTTGAGACGCGCCATGTCGAATGTCTCCGATGAGCGACTTTCAGGTTATGGTATCAGAGGACCGCAATCCATCAAAGATTGTGTGATAACCGGCGCGCACGTCGAAGAGCCGGCCCATTGCTCGGGCGTAGATTGAGATGAGGATTGAAGTGACCATGCAGGCCGGCATACTTCGACGTTTTCATGACGTTTTTCTTGGTGTTGCATTTGCCGTCGCGGCTCTGCTCACGGTCCTGGCGCGACCTGCTTCGGCCGAAGGCGAACGCGTGATCGCGGTGCCCGAGCTGCATGCGATGACGCCCGAGGCGGGAGATGATGCCGCCCTTCTGACGAGCGCGCTACGCGCGCGATTCCACGCAATGCCGTCGCTCCGGGTCGTCGAAGAGCCTGTCCCGATGGCAAGCCCAGGTCATCCGGATATTCTGCTGCCGCAATTCGAGAAATCTCGAGATCTGCATTTTGATCTCGTGCTGGTCGGCAACGCTGCCGTTCTCAGCGATGGCCGGCACAAAGTCACTCTGCGGATTTGGAACGTCGAGAAGCGAACGCAACTCCTCGGGCAACAATACGTGTTCAGCGCGCACCAGGGCCACGATCAGGAGATTGCCGATCTCGTTCGGGACGCGCTGGTCTCAGCCCTCTCGCAATAGGACCGGGGGTCCCGCCCAATGCGTCCGCAGCGCAGCCGCGATGCTCTGCGGCCGCTCGACGATGCTCCAGTGGCCGGCGTCCGCCTCGACATGGAGCGGCGCTCCGTGCGCTTGCGCAAACCTGCTGAGCGTGTCGAGCGGCACGAAAGGGTCCTGCGTGCCTGATATCACCAGCCCGCGCCGCGGTAGTTTGTTGAGCCGCGCGATCCAGTCGCCCTTGAAGCGCAGCCCGTCGGCGGAGCGATACAGCGCGAGGATCGCCCGGCGCATCGGGGCCTGCCACGCGGCGGCTTCGCGCGCCGCCAATTCGGATGGCAATCCGTTCTGCCGGAACATCCGCGCCATCGCGCTCTGGGTCGACACCGCCATGAAGATCTCGCCGAGCACAGTCGTGTTCCAGATCCGTGCAATGCGATGTCCCCGATAGTCCGGATCGAGCGCACCGCCGGCCACCGCCCAGGACCGCACCAACTCCGGCCGCAGCGATGCGGCCCGCAGCACCAGCAGCGCGCCCCAATCATGCCCGACCAGGTCGAGCGGCCCGACCGCCGCGTGCTGTGCTTCCATCAGCGCGACCAGCCAGTCGGCGTAGGCATCCTTGGTGCAGGCGAAGCCGGCAGGAGCCTCGTCACGGAAGCCGGGTAGGGAGGGGATGGCAACGGTCTCGCCGATGGCGGCGATCAGCGGGCCCCAGATTGCAGGCGTGTCCGGCACGCCGTGGACGAAGATGCGGTTTGTCATGAGGTCATGTTACCACACGCTCGATCTTCGTATTCGACGAAATTCCCTCTTTCCTTTTTTCAGAAAACGTGCTTCTCTACGTCATCCCGCCTCATCGAAGAGGGGCGTACGCGTCGTCACGATACGTGGAGTGCGGGGAGCGATGGCCGTGAGGCGCCGGTGGACGACCGGCGTTTTGCGGACGGCGAAGTCGTGTGGTCCTGGCCTCCCGATGCTGAGGTCAAGTTCGTGCCGTTGCGCGAAGCCGCGGCGCGGGCGATGGGGGCAAGAACGCCGATCCCCAGGGAGAGCGCGAAGTAAGCCGTAAAGCCGTTGCGCAGGGAAGGCCGGGTTGTCCTGGCCGATCCTGTGGTTCCTGCCCCGTGCATTTTCTATCGCACGGGGGCCGCGGGTGTCGGCAGACGCCCGGTCTTCCCTGCACCCTCTGATGGAAGAGGGTTCGATGCCGGTGAACAACTCGGGCACGGATGTGTCGCGGGAGCGTGAAATGCGTGCTGGTGCAGATGCCGACAACCACACCCTCACCGTCATCCCGGACAAGCGCGCGGTCACGCGTGCGCCGATCCGGGATCCATAACCCCAGGGAGATCTGCGAGGCACGATGGCCGCTCCAACTCGCCCAGCCAAATCCGCCGCGGCGTATGGATCCCGGGTCGGCGTCCACCAACGCTGGCGCGTTGGCGGCCTTGCCCGGGATGACACTATTTATAGGGAGAGCGGCGCGTGCCCGCCCCAATACGTCACCCCTCCTGACCATTATTCGGCGTTGCGAGACCCTCCCATTCCCAGTAAAAGCGCTGTCGAGGGCACCTCGGCAACAAACCGTCAACGGTTTTGCCGCACAGTTTTCGTGTTCTCGCAAAGGGTTTGGCAATGCTGATTCGCAGCGCAGAGATCGAGGCCATCGCCGGGGCAGACGCCCGGACGATCGCGCTCGCCGCGCTGCAGCCCGCCGACCTGATCGGCGCGATCGAGCTTCTGCTTCTTAGCTGCCCCTGAGGGCCGGCTGGGCGGGATGCGCCTGGGCACTCAGGGGGCTGCTTCGACACCGAAACACCCTTCAGCGCCTCTGGAAGCCACGCGCACCACCCGAAAAGTTCGAGGAAAGCAGATGTCCAATCCCGTTCAGTCCGACAAGGACCGCGTCGTCATTTTCGATACCACCCTGCGCGACGGCGAGCAGTGCCCCGGCGCCACCATGACCTTCGAGGAGAAGCTCAACATCGCGGCCATGCTGGACGGCATGGGCGTCGACATCATCGAGGCCGGCTTCCCGATCGCGTCCGACGGTGACTTCGAGGCTGTCAACGAGATCGCCAAGCGGTCCCAGAACGCGGTGATCTGCGGCCTGTCGCGCGCCGGCGCCAAGGACATCGACCGCTGTGCGGAGGCGATCCGCCCGGCCAGGCGCGGCCGCATCCATACCTTCCTGTCCACCTCGCCGGTGCACATGAAGTACAAGCTGCAGATGGACCCGCAGCAGGTCTACGAGCTGGTGATCTCCTCGGTGACGCGCGCGCGCAACCACACCGACGACGTCGAGTGGTCGTCCGAGGACGGCACCCGCACCGAGTTCGACTTCCTGTGCCGCTGCGTCGAGGCTGCGATCAAGGCCGGCGCCACCACCATCAACATCCCAGACACCGTCGGCTATGCCGTGCCGGAGGAGTATTACGACCTGTTCAAGCGCGTGCGCGAGAGCGTGCCGAACTCCGACAAGGCGGTGTTCTCGGTCCACTGCCACAACGACCTGGGCATGGCGGTCGCCAACTCGATGGCCGGCGTCCGCGCCGGCGCCCGCCAGATCGAATGCACCATCAATGGCATCGGCGAGCGCGCCGGCAACGCGGCCCTGGAAGAGGTCGTGATGGCGATGCGCGTGCGCAACGACAAGCTGCCGTACTGGAACAAGATCGACACCACGCAGCTCACCCACGCCTCGAAGGTGGTCTCGGCCGCGACCTCGTTCCCGGTGCAGTACAACAAGGCCATCGTCGGCCGTAATGCGTTCGCGCATGAGAGCGGCATCCATCAGGACGGCATGCTGAAGAACGCGCAGACCTACGAGATCATGCTGCCGGAGACGGTCGGCGTGAAGCAGACCTCGCTGGTGATGGGCAAGCATTCCGGCCGTCACGCCTTCGTCCACAAGCTGGAGGAGATGGGCCACAAGCTGGCAGGCAACCAGGTCGAGGACGCCTTCGTCCGCTTCAAGGCGCTGGCCGATCGCAAGAAGCACATCTACGACGAGGACATCGAGGCCTTGATCGACGAGGGCATGGTCAGTGCCCATGACCGGATCAAGCTGCTGTCGCTGTCGGTGATTGCCGGCACCCGTGGCCCGCAGCGCGCCACCATGAAGCTCGACGTCGACGGCGTGACGAAGATCGAGGAGAGCGAGGGCAACGGGCCGGTCGATGCCGTGTTCAACTGCATCAAGTCGCTGGTGCCGCACGAGGCCAAGCTGGAGCTGTACCAGGTCCACGCCGTCACCGAGGGCACCGACGCGCAGGCCGAGGTCTCGGTCCGCCTGTCGCAGGATGGCCGCTCGATGACCGCGCGCGCGGCGGATCCGGATACGCTGGTGGCATCTGCGAAGGCCTATCTGGGTGCGCTCAACAAGCTGGTCATGAAGCGCCAGCGCGACGTGGCGCAGGGCGCGGGTACGGCGGCCGCAGCGGCGAGCTGAGCTCACGATCGTCGGTTGGGGCCGAACCTTGCTTCGTCATTCCGGGGCGACGCGCAGCGTCGAACCCGGAATCCCGAGCTTGGCTTGCGCCAGCGCCAATAACCTCCGGATTCCGGGCTCAGCCGCTTGCGCGGCTGCCCCGGAATGACAGTCACTACCATTTTTGCGCTGCAGCACGGGAATCCCCGCCTCTGCGGCTAACGGTCAATGGCATTCCGGCCGGCGACCCGCTAACAATGTCCTTGGCATACAAAGCGGGGGCGTCATTGCAATGTCCCCCGAAACGTCGGGAGGACACCTTGCACTTCAAGTTTCGCCATGTGATCGCCACCGCCGCCTCGCTCGCGGTGCTCGCTCTGGCCGGCCCGGCCCTCGCCGCCGACAATCCGATCGTGATCAAGTTCAGCCACGTGGTGGCCTCGAACACCCCGAAGGGCCTCGCCGCCGACAAGTTCAAGGAGCTGGCCGAGAAGTACACCGACGGCAAGGTCAAGGTCGAAGTCTATCCGAACTCGCAGCTCTACAAGGACAAGGAAGAGCTCGAGGCGTTGCAGCTCGGCGCGGTCCAGATGCTGGCGCCGTCGAACTCGAAGTTCGGCCCGATCGGCATCAAGGAATTCGAGGTGTTCGATCTGCCCTACATCCTGCCCGACCTCGCCACCTTGCGGAAGGTGACCGACGGCCCGCTCGGCGCCAGGCTGCTGAAGCTGCTCGAGCCCAAGGGCATGATCGGCCTCGCCTACTGGGACAACGGCTTCAAGCAGATGAGCGCCAACAAGAAGCTCGTCGATCCCGCCGACTACAAGGGTCTGAAGTTCCGCATCCAGTCTTCGAAGGTGCTGGACGCGCAGTTCCGGACGCTCGGCGCGATTCCGCAGGTGATGGCGTTCTCGGAAGTCTACCAGGCGCTGCAGACCGGCGTCGTCGACGGCCAGGAGAACACGCCCTCGAACATCTATACCCAGAAGATGCACGAGGTGCAGAAGTACATCACGCTGACCAATCACGGCTACATCGGCTACGTCGTGGTCGTGAACAAGAAGTTCTGGGACGGCCTGCCGCCGGATATCCGCGCCGCCTGCGAGAAGGCGATGAAGGAAGCGACCGCCTACGGCAACAACCAGTCGGCGAAGGAGAACGACGACGCGCTCGAGGAGATCCGCAAATCCGGCAAGACCGAGCTGGTCAAGCTGACGCCGGCCCAGGACGAGGCGATGCGCAAGGCGATGATGCCGGTCTACAAGGACGTCGCGGGGCGCGTCGGCCAGCCGCTGATCGACGAGTTCCTGAAGGAGACGCGCGGCACGACCAACTGATGGCGTGAGGCGAGCGGTGCGCGGGCCATGGTCCGCGCACCGAGGGGGTGAAGCACTCGGCGCGCAAGAAGGCAGACGGCGCAGCCAAGCGCCGCGGACGTTTGATTGTGGGGGTAGGGGACTTGGGCTTTCTGTTGCGCATCCTCGATCGGCTCGAGGAGATCCTGATCGCATTCCTGATCGCGGCGGCGACCTCGATCATCTTCGTGGCCGTGCTGCACCGCTATCTGGTCGGCGTGCCGTTCCTCTATCCGATCCTGTTTCCGATCGACCTGTCCTGGGCGCAGGAGCTCTGCATCTACATGTTCGTGTGGATGGCGAAGTTCGGCGCCGCCTATGGCGTGCGCACCGGCATCCATGTCGGCGTGGACGTCGTCGTCAACATGATGCGGCCATCGCTGCGCAAGGTGACGGTGCTGTTCGGCCTGCTTTGCGGAGCGCTGTTCACCTCCATCATCGGCACCATGGGCGCCAAGTTCGTCTACGGCCTGTCGCAGACCGACCAGGTGACGCCCGACATGGAGCTGCCGAGCTGGCTGGTCTATCTCTGCATCCCGCTCGGTTCCTATCTGATGTGCTTCCGCTTCCTGCAGGTCGCCTGGCACTATCTGCGCCACGACGAGCTACCGCATCATGATCATGCGGCCGTCGAGGGCATCGAGACGACGAGCGTGGAGGCCGCGCGATGAGCAGCCTCCTCATCTTCAGCCTGCTCATCTTCCTGATGCTGACGGGCATGCCGATCTCGATCGCGCTCGGCTTGACCGTGCTGTCCTTCGTCTTCTTCATGACCAACGTGCCGACCGAGTCGGTCGCGCTGAAATTGTTCACGGGCATCGACAATTTCGAGATCATGGCGATCCCGTTCTTCATCCTGGCCGGCAACTTCCTGACCCATGGCGGCGTCGCCCGGCGGATGATCAATTTCGCCACCTCGATGGTCGGGCACTGGTATGGCGGCCTCGGCCTTGCCGGCGTGATGGCCTGCGCGCTGTTCGCCGCCGTGTCCGGCTCGTCGCCGGCGACGGTGATCGCAATCGGCTCGATCATGCTGCCGGCGATGGTTCGCCAGGGCTTTCCGAAGCGCTTCGGCGCCGGCGTCATCACGACCTCGGGCGCGCTGGGCATCCTGATCCCGCCGTCGATCGTGATGGTGGTCTATGCGGTCGCCACCGGCGGCAGCATCGCGCTCGATCCGGCCGGCCATCGCGTCTCCTCGGCCTCGGTCGGTCAGCTGTTCATCGCCGGCGTGATCCCTGGGCTGATGCTGGCGAGCCTGCTCGGCTTCACCACCTTCTACCGCGCCTGGAAGAACGACTATCCGCGGATGCCGCGGGCGAGCTGGGCCGAGCGCCTCGTCGCGTTCCGCAAATGCATCTGGGGCCTGCTGCTGATCGTGATCGTGCTGGGCGGCATCTACACCGGCAAGTTCACGCCGACCGAGGCCGCGGCCGTCAGCGCCGTCTATGCCTTCGTCATCGCGGTGTTCGTCTATCGCGACATGTCGCTGAAGGACGTGCCGAAGGTGCTGCTCGGCTCGGCCAATATGAGCGCGATGATCCTCTACATCATCACCAATGCCGTGCTGTTCTCGTTCCTGATGGCGAACGAGAACATCCCGCAGCAGATCGCCAACTGGATGGCAGGCGCCGGCGTCAACTGGGCGGTGTTCCTGCTGGTGGTGAACATCCTGCTGCTGCTCGCCGGCAACGTGATGGAGGCGACCTCGATCGTCTTGATCATGGCGCCGATCCTGTTCCCGGTCGCGGTCAAGCTCGGCATCCATCCGGTGCATCTGGGCATCCTGATGGTGGTCAACATGGAGGTCGGCATGTGCCACCCGCCCGTCGGGCTCAACCTCTACGTGGCCTCCGGCATCGCCAAGATGGGCATCACCGAACTGACCATCGCCGTCATGCCCTGGCTGCTGACGATGCTGGGCTTCCTCGCGCTCGTCACCTACGTGCCGGAAATCTCGCTGTGGTTGCCGCGCATGCTGGGGATGCTTTGAGGCGCGGCAACAAACTGAAACTGATTTGCAAAAACAGAAAGGTATTTGAAGCAATTACATCTTCGTAAGGTCGTACACTCTGTCCAAACTGTAAGTTGAAGGCGCGGAACGGCAGGCTCATGCTGATCCGAGTTTCCAAGGAGGTTGGCATGAGAAGGTTCACTATCGCCGCAGTCGCCGTGCTCGCCATCGCCGGCTCGACCGCGGTCTACGCCCAGCGCGGCTGGTTTCATGATCACATGCACCATGCGCGCATGAATCCGGAAGATCGCGCCGCCATGCTCGATGCGCGCATCGCTTCCGTCCATGCCGGACTGAAGCTGACGGCGGACCAGGAGAAATTGTGGCCGCCGGTCGAGAGCGCGGTGCGCGATCTCGTCAAGCTGCGGTTCGATCGTGCCAACGCGCGGATGAAGGCCGCCGACGAGGCGCAGGACAAGGATGTCGATCCGGTGGCGCGGCTGCGCGAGCGTGCCGACACCATGGCGGTCACGGCGGATGCGATGAAGAAGGTCGCCGACGCCGCCGACCCGCTCTACAAGACGCTCGACGACGGCCAGAAGCGCCGGCTGTCGATGCTGACCCGGCCGATGGGGCGCATGATGGGACCGGACGGTCCGCGCCATCACCGCTGGATGGAGCGCGGCGAGGGCGGCACGGAGGATGGTCCGGGCTTCGGCGAGCATCGTTTCGGCCCGGGACCGATGGGCCGCATGGGCTGGTCCGAGGAGGAACGCGAGTCCGGGCGGCTCTGACAGCCGTTTAACGATCCGTCTGATTTCACTTGGGGAAAACCGCCGCCCGCCGGCGGTTTTTCTGCATCGAAAGTGCCGAAAAATCCTCAGGGATCGCTGGACATCTCGGAATCGCTTTGCTAAACGACCGGCTCTCGCGGAAGGCTTTCTCCGGATGCAAGATCCGGGCGCATAGCTCAGTTGGTAGAGCAGCTGACTCTTAATCAGCGGGTCCTAGGTTCGAGCCCTAGTGCGCCCACCAAGCCTTTCAAGGACTCTTGGCTGATCCCGTGAATTGGCTGATCCCGTGAAGCCATTCCGACAAGCGGTCATTTCGGAAGATGCCGGCGCTTGATCTCGCCATTGAGCCGCTCGATCGGATCGGTCGAATGCAGCTTGGCGCGATGCGGACAGGACCTTGCTGACTGAAGCCTTGATGTCTTCATCCGCGTCGGAGATCACAAGTTTGACGCCGCACAGCCCACGGCGGGCGAGCACGTGCAGGAACGCCGTCCAGAATGTCTCGGAGGGACGATGTCCATGCCGAGAACCTCGCGGCGGCGGCCGTCGCTGTTCAGCTGCTCGCCTTCCGGAGTGACCTAGCGGCCGTCGGTCTGCCGGCCTGGCCTCCCGTCGTGGACAGGTGAGGACGCGCCCGGTTTTTCGTATTCTCATCACATGCAATGCGTCGAGCCTACCGCGCCGGGGTTTTTTCCCTTTCTACTCGCACTTTCTTCAACTGGGCCCAAGGCTTGGAGGGAAAAGCGGGCCTGGAAACCACTCTGCGCTCCAGGCAACGGAGATGTTAGAATAAGCTCGCCGCCAACGCCGGAGGCGATGGCTCTTGCAATGGCCAGGCCCAGGCCGGATCCTTCTGCATCAGTACGACCGCGCTCGAAGGGGCGGGACAGGCGCGTCAGCAACTCTGGCGGAACCGGCGGTCCTTCGTTGGTCACCGTGAGCACGCCAATGTTTGAAAGTGTCACTGTGACCGGAGCGTCCGACGCTCCGTGCTTGAGGCCATTCTCGATCAGGTTGCGCGCCAGAATGGCAAAAGCATCGGTATCAATATCCAACAGAACCGGCGTCGCAGGAATATTGAGAACAAGCCGGCCGGCCGTGGCCGGATCGCGCATTATCTCGTCTGAGACTAATTTCAGCACGGATGCGATGTCGATCGTCTCCTTGGCTTGAAGGCGCCCGCCCTCGGCCTTTGCCAGTTGCATCAACTTTTCAGACAGTCGCCAAAGCCGCCGCAGCGCCGTCTCGATCTGCTGTGCCCGACTTTGCGCCGCAGCGTCCTGCGTCTCCGCGATCAGCCGCTGTGTCTGCGCCAACGCGGCGGCGATCGGTGTACGCAGTTCGTGCGCAGAGTTGGCAGTAAAGCTTCGCTCAGCTTCCAGTGCACGCCGAAGCCCTTCCAACAGGTGGTTCACAGCGTCGGCAATCGGTGCGATCTCGGAGGGCAGGTCTGCGACCGGAATCGGAGACAGGTCGCCGCTGCCACGCGCCTCTATACCCCTCCCCAGGCGCCTGACCGGCGCCATCGAGACGCGCACGACGCCCCAAACCGCCACAAGACCGAGAGGCACCAAGAGGCCGAGCGGCAGAGCCAGACCGAGGAGAGCCTTGTTTGCGACCTCGCGACGGTGGGCAAGCGGTTCTGCCACGGCGATCGTCACCGTGTTTCGCAGCGCGGCGTCGAAGTAGAGTCGGTGGGTCGCTGTGTCGACGAACCCCGTCTTGGCGAAAGGCGGAAATATCGCGTCGTCAGCGCGGTGCGAGCGCAGCAGCACGGACCCGCGCGCGTCGCGCACGATATAAGTGAAGTACTCGTCATGCTCCCTCAGGGTCGCAATACGCTGCGAGGTGTCGCCGTCCTCACGGTCCAGGACGTCGAGCACTGCGAGTGGCAGGATGCGCTGGGCTGTTTCCTCGAGCGCACTATCGAAAACCCTGTTCATTTCGTGGCGCAGCCTTTGAGCTGTCGCGACGGCTGCGACGATCCAGAGAAGTGCGATGCCGAGTCCTAGCCACAGCGAGATGCGCCACTGCAAGCTGCGCGGCGGCATCATGCGCTGTGTCCCAGTCGGTAACCGAGACCACGCACCGTCTCGATGACGTCGTGTCCGAGCTTCTTGCGAAGCCGACTGACGTGCACCTCGATGGTGTTGCTCTCGATCTCTTCTCCAAATGAATAGAGCCGTTCCTCAAGAATGGTCTTTGACAGGACCCGACGCGGTCGCTGCACGAAGGTCTCGAACAGCACCCATTCTCGCGCTGTCAAGTTGATGTTCTTTCCTGCACGGGTGATTGAGCGGGCGGCCAGATCGATCTGGAGATCGCCGATCCCGACAAGTGGATTCGGATTACCGGAATAGCGACGCGCGACGGCGTTCAACCGCGCCGAAAGCTCCGAAAGATCGAAGGGCTTGATCATATAATCGTCCGCGCCGGCGTTGAGGCCTTCAATGCGATCGGAGAGTTGATCGAGTGCCGTCAGGATGATGACCGGCGTCACCGTGCCCTCGGTGCGGAGATCGCGCAGGAGCTTGATACCGCGACCGTCGGGCAGCATCAGATCCAGTAGAAGCAGGTCATAGGCCGTGCTGCGCAGATGGTCCTGCGCGGCATCAAGGCGGGTAACCCAGTCAACTGAGTGTCCATCGGAGACGATCTGGTCGCGCACCGCAGCGCCCAGAATCGTGTCGTCTTCAATCAGCAATATCCGCATCGCCTCATTCCGCCCACCCCCCCCATCCATCTCGGATCATAGATAGTCATAGAGGGGAATCTGACGTTGACCTGACGCAAAAGCCACAGCGTCTTCAGGTCGCCGTCAGGAAACCGGCTCACAAGGACGACAGGTTGAGGCTTCGAACGGGAGCAGGAAACGTGAAAGCGATAGCAGTGATCGTCGCCATTCTGATGGGCACTCTGGCGCCGGGTCTGGCGGTGGCTGATAGTGACGACTGCAAGGTTCCCATGGCCCAATGGCAGCCGCGCGAAGCAGTCGAGCAAATGGCAAAGGCGCGCGGCTGGACCGTGCGAAGGATCAAGATCGACGACGGATGCTTCGAGATTAGAGGGCAGGACGAGAACGGTCGTGACATCGAGGCAAAGGTGGATCCCGCATCGCTCGCCGTGATCCGCGTGAAACAGAAGCGTGGAGAGCACGGCAGGAACCGCGATGATGAGGAAGACGGTGCCCGGCGTGGTGGACGCTCCGGGCCGGGGGGAGCCCCTGAGCCAGCGGGAGTACCGCCTTCCAACGGGCTTTTTCAGGGCGGTGCCGCCCCCAAGGCCGAAGTCAAGTGATGCCGTGGTACGGAGTCCATCTCGTTGGAGCCGTGATCAGAGAAGGTGAGAGTCGGCGCCATTGACTTCCATTGCCTGAGGCGAACGAACACATCGCGTTCAAGGACGCCCCGCCTGCTGCGGGGCGTTTGCCGTTTTTGAAAAGGTCCAACCTGACGGCTGCCTGAAGCAGATTCCGATCGACCTTCAGGAGCACGTCATCTGCGGTCTTCAGTCTTGGTGCGATCAATACGCCACTGCTGGAGACCAACAATGAAATCGCTGCTCGCCGTCCTTGCCGTCACCACCGCGCTGACCGCTCCCGGGCTCGCCATGGCGCGTCCTGTCACGCTGACCACCACGCTCAGCAACTATGGCGGGAACGGAGCCTATCTCGCGCTTTACGTGACCGATTCCACGGGCGCCTATAAAGGCACGCTGTGGGTGGCGGGCTCAAAGTCCAAATATTACAGCCATCTCAGCGGTTGGAACCGAGGATCCCGCGGAAACCCCGCCGAAATCAACGGCATTACGGGTGCCAGCGTCGGTGCCGGCCGGACGCTGAAAGTCACGCTGGACCTCGCGGATGCGCTCTTTGATGCAGGCTACAAGCTCCACATCGACGCCGCCGCCGAGGACATGCGGGACAGCCCGTCCGAGGTGGTCGTTCCGCTGACATCCGCGGGAGCAAGTCGGCCCGCGGCGGGCCGAAGCTACGTCCGCTCCTTCACCTACGCCATGTAGGCCTATGGACAGGGATGGATGTCATGCTGCGCTGGATTCATCGGATTCTAGGCCTTTTCGTCATCATTCCGCTGATGGCACTCGCGATCAGCGGTTCGGTGCTGTCGGCGATTCCGGCCTGGGATCGGGCTGAAGCAATTTCGCCAAGCAGTGTCACCGTCGCCGCTTTGGCTGGCCGAGTCGTCGGCACCTATCCTGGTGTGGAGGAGCTCAAACGCCTGCCCTCCGGTAAGATCATCGCCTTCTATTCCGGGAACGATGGCCCGGCCGCGAGCGTGGTGAACCCTGTGAGCGGTGAATTTGTTTCGGACTACACGCGCTCGGCGTTCGAACGCTGGATGACCAACCTGCATCGTTCGTTCTTTCTCGGCGATAGCGGGCGCGTGGCCGCCGGCGCCGGCGCGCTGGCGATGCTGGTCCTGCTGCTGTCTGGCCTGCAGATGACCGCCCGGCGCATGGGAGGATGGGGACAGATTCTCAGCCGGGCGCGCGGCAATGGCATTCAGCGACTACATACCGACCTCGGCCGGCTGGCGGCTGGTGGGCTTCTGCTGTCAACTCTGACGGCGCTCTATCTGTCGCTCACCACGTTCGGACTGATTTCGGACGGCATGTCGCAGGCGCCCGCTTTCCCGACGGCGACGACCCGCGGCCCGGCTCTTCCCGTCGAGCAAATCGCTGCCTTGCGCGGCATCGATCTTTCCCAGCTCCGAGTGCTGACTTTTCCCAACCCGGCGAACCCGGACGACCTCTTTCACCTGACCACCGCGACCGGCGAAGGATATGTCGATCCCGCGGGCGGAGGCCTGCTGGCTTGGCACGACCATTCAATCGCCCGGCAGATCTACGAATTCATCTACATGCTGCACACCGGCCAAGGGCTGTGGTGGCTCGGCTTGCTGCTGGGCGTCAGTGCCCTCAACGTTCCGGTACTTGGCTTGAGCGGAGCTGTGATGTGGTGGAGCCGGCGCCGTGCATATGCTCCAATTGCTGACAACGTTATCGCCAAGAACGCCGACACCGTGATCCTGGTCGGGAGCGAAGGTGGCAGCACATGGGGCTTCGCCCGCACGCTACACGCTGCCCTGACGGTTAGCGGACACAGGGTTCATACGGCCTCGATGGATAGCTTGTTGCGATCCTATCCATCGGCGCGGCGCATGTTCCTGCTGGCCGCGACCTATGGCGACGGCGCGGCTCCCGCGACGGCCAGCGTGTTCCTCAAACGCCTCGACGGGATCACAGAGCCGCCGCCTTTCCCAATCGCGGTCCTCGGCTTCGGTGACCGGCAATTTCCGCAATTCTGCCGTTTCGCTCGCGGCGTCGAAGCGACGTTGGCGCGGAAGGGCTGGGCGTCGCTGATGCCGCTGGAGACGATCGACCGCCAATCCGAGCAGGAATTCGCCCGATGGGGCGAGGCGCTGTCTCAGGTCATGGGCGAAGAGCTGGCGCTGCTGCATGTGCCGGAGCGGCCGCGCACGCATACCCTGACGCTTGTCGACCGCGTCGACTACGGCGCGGAGGTGCAGGCGCCAACCTGCGTGCTGCGCTTCGCGCTGCCGATGAGCCACATGTTCGCGCGCGTCGCAGGGGGCGGCTGGCCGCGCTTCACGGCAGGCGACCTCATAGGCATCGTGCCGCCGGGCTGCACCTCACCGCGCTATTATTCGTTGGCCAGTTCGACCAGCGATGGATTTGTCGAGATCTGCGTGCGCAAACATCCCGGCGGGCTTTGCTCGGGCCTGCTTCACGGGCTTGAGCCGGGCGACAGCGTCGAGGCCTTCGTGAAGGCCAATCCAGCCTTCCGTCCGGCGCGCGGACGAAAGCCGGTCATCCTGATCGGCGCCGGCACCGGCATTGGTCCCCTGGCGGGATTGGTCCGCGCCAATTTCTCGCGCAGGCCCATGCATCTCTATTTCGGCGGCCGCGATCCAGCCTCGGACTTCCTCTATGAGCGCGAGATCGCCGGCTGGCTGCATGACAGACGGCTGACGAGCCTCGCCACCGCCTTCTCGCGCGTGAAAGGCGGCGGCTATGTGCAGGATCGGCTGCGCAAGGACGCCGATCGATTTCGTGCCCTGATCGCCGGTGGTGCGCAGGTCATGGTGTGTGGTGGGCGCGACATGGCGGCGGGCGTGACGGAGGCGATAGCTGATGTGCTCGCGCCGACCGGCCTGACGCCCATGGTGCTCAAGGCCCAGGGGAGGCTTGCTGAAGATGTCTACTGATCTTGTTCGCCACGCATTGAGCGGCGCCACGATGGGAACGCGCTGGTCGGCGCTGGTCTATGCTTTTCCTGACACCGACATTGCCGCACTGGAGGCCGCCCTGGCTCGTGCCGTCGATCGCGTCGACCGCCAGATGTCCACATGGAAGCCGGACAGCGATCTGATGCGATTGAACTCGGCCGCGCAAGGCGTCTGGGTATCCCTACCTGCCGAGATCATGCAAGTTCTGCAACGGGGCGTGACGATCGGACATGCATCGGGCGGAGCCTTTGACATCGGCCTGGGGCACCTGGTCAATGCCTGGGGCTTCGGACCTGCTGCCTCTGCTCCCGACAAGGACGCGATCCAGATGGCGCTTCGTGAGCGACTGCCGCCAACCCATACGGTTCTAGAGCTGGATGTGCCGGGAAGCAGGGTGCGCAAACACGCGCAGTCTACGTTGGACCTTTCAGGAATCGCCAAGGGTTTCGCCGTGGACGAGATGATGCGAACGGTCGAGGCCCTCGGTATTTCCAATGCGCTGGTCAGTCTGGATGGAGAGCTGAAAGCACGAGGCGCCAAGGCGGACGGAACACCTTGGCGCGTGGCGGTGGAAAAGCCCGACTACGAACAGCGCGGTCCGCTTGGCGTCATTGAATTATGGGACGCGGCGGTCGCTACTTCAGGCGATTACCGGCATTGGATCGATCTCGGGCGAAAACGTCTGTCTCACACCATGGACCGGTCACGCGGCGGTCCCATCGACAACGCAATCGCCTCAGTCTCCGTCGTCGCGGCAAGCTGCATGGATGCTGACGCATGGGCGACGGCATTCATGGTCCTCGGTCCGGTGCAGAGCAAGGCGCTGGCGCAGGAGCAGGGCCTCAGTGCCCTGCTTATCCAGCGAGGGAACGAGAGGTTGGTCGAGATTCCGGTCGGTCCGGCGTTCGAGGTGCCTTGGGCAGCGTCGGCGGAGATGAGGCGGCAAGATCCATCACATGGGTGAGGTCGATGTGCACGCGCTCCGCCTAGCTGCCTAGGTACGGCGGCAAACGGCCATGCGGTGGATTGGCTCTCGATGCTGGATCTTGGTTCCGACAAATCATCGTGATGCAGCCGGATGGAGAGGTTTGACCAACATCAAGCTCGCGCATCGTCGCCCATTTAGCTTCCTCTGCGAATTTTTCGTCCGCGACGCAGAGGAGATGGTCATGAAGGCGCTCGTCTATAACGGTCCGGGAAAGAAGGCCGTTGAGGAAAGGCCGAAACCCGAGATTTCGGCTCCGACCGACGCCATCGTCAAGCTTGTGAAGACGACAATCTGCGGGACTGACCTCCACATATTGAAAGGCGACGTTCCGACCTGTGTACCCGGCCGAATTCTTGGCCATGAGGGCGTCGGCATCGTCGACAAGATCGGCGGCGCCGTTACCGCCTTCAGGCCGGGCGATCACGTCATCATCTCCTGCATTTCCTCCTGCGGGACCTGCGACTATTGCCGGCGCGGAATGTATTCCCATTGTGTGAATGGCGGCTGGATCCTTGGCAACCGAATCGACGGAACGCAGGCGGAATACGTGCGTACTCCGTTTGCTGACACCAGCCTTTATCATGTGCCGGCCGGAACCGAAGAAGACGCGTTGGTGATGCTGAGCGACATTCTTCCGACCGGCTTCGAGTGCGGCGTGCTCAACGGTAAGGTCCAGCCCGGCTCGACGGTGGCGATCGTCGGCGCCGGCCCGATCGGCTTGGCAGCCCTGCTGACGGCCCAATTCTACTCGCCGGCCGAAATCATCATGATCGACCTCGACGACAATCGCCTGGAGATGTCGTCCCGCTTCGGCGCCACAACTGTCATCAACAACAAGGATGGCAAGGCTGTTGAAAAGATCATGGAGATGACGGGCGGTCGCGGCGTCGACACCGCCATGGAAGCGGTCGGTGTGCCGGCGAGCTTCATCGTCTGCGAGGATATCGTTGCGCCCGGCGGCGTCATTGCCAATATCGGTGTTCACGGCGTCAAGGTCGATTTGCACCTGGAGCGGCTGTGGGACCGCAATATTGCGATCACGACAAGGCTCGTCGACACTGTCACCACGCCGATGCTGCTTAAAACGGTACAATCTCGCAGGATCGACGCGAAGAAGCTCATCACCCATCGGTTCAAGTTCGAAAAGATCCTGGACGCCTATGAGACCTTCAGAGCAGCTGCCAGTACGCACGCCCTGAAGGTACTGATCGAGTTCTAGTACCCGGACTCATAGCCGGGGGATACGTCGGCCTTTGAAGGGGCGCTGGCTAACCTTTTTCTCGATCCAGACGAAGGGTTCAGTTCTGTCGTCGCAGGCTTGGACGAAGGCATCGATCGCACGACTGCGACATTTTGGGAAAGACGCACGTAACCTACGGACTGCCGAGCTTCAGCGCTGATCGCCGAATGTGACACTTCGATGAATGATCCAGCGCAACACTGCACCGTTCGCCGGCTGCTACGAGGCCGTTATCAAACTGCGACGTGCGCCGATGAAAACTGAAATTGTCAGAGAGCTCGGACAACCCGACATCCTGCTGCCGCAGCTCGTGGCAGAGGGACTGGCCGCCAACGATCGCATCAAGCTCCGCCTCAGCGCGCTGCAGGCCGCGGTCCAACATGCAAGACAGCCGCGCGCGAACGTGCCTGATCTCGCGATGGAGAGCCGCGCTGCCGGGCTGGCGCCTGCGGCGCTCGTCACACTGATCGGCGGCGCACATCTTGCTGGCGACGACAAGGTGGTGGCACCGGGACTCGCTCCTCTGCTGAAGGGCATCGAGGGCGATATTCTCGCGATGATCGGTGCCGCCGCCGCAGGCAATCCGTCGGAAGGTCAGCAGTTCGAAAGACGCCTGGCCTCGATCCGCAGCGCGGGTCACCTCGAAGCGACGCCGGAGATCGAGATCGCCCGCGTCGGTCGGCTGACCGGGGTCGAGCATGACGGACCGGACAGCCTGCATCGGCTGGTGATGGACCTGCACAAGGCATTGAACCGTCTGGCCGCGAGCAACTCGGAGGAGGTCATCGCCGGCGCACATGTCTTCGGCGTGCAGGACGCCGATCGCGCACCGATCGCGAGCTTCATGCGCGGGCTCAACGAGACGAGACCGCTCAAGTTCAATCATCCCGGGCTCGATACGACCGCAATCCGGGCGGGCGACCGGCTGGTCATCCAGAACGACATCGGCACCACCGATGCGCATGTGATCGTCATCGTGGTCACGGCGAGCGCCGTGACCATCACCTATACCGATGTTCATCTGGCGCGCGCGAAGTTCTTCGTATCGCTGTTCGACGAGTGTTCGCTGAAATGGAGCGGCCTGGACAAGCATGCCGCCGCGGGGCTCGAGGACGACGGGACGTTCTATCTCGTCACCGGATCTTGTGAGTATGGAGCGCCCGACGATCGCGACGAATTGCTCGCCGCCATCGGATCTTCGCTGGTGTTCCTGATCGACTGGAACAAGGCGCGCAAACTGCTGCGCAGCTGGGTCGCCAAGACCGATGCGGTTCGTATCCTGGAATGGGCGGCGCGGCAGCGTGTCGGTCACCGCGGCTTTCTGGAGCTTGGCGGCAGCGAGCTGCTCGGCGCAGCCGTGCGCAGCGCGGCACCGACGCGCATCGGCTTCGGCGAGCGGCTCGACCAGGTGCTGGGGCGAGAGGCCGCGATCGGTTTCCTCAAGACGTGCCTGCAGGTCTCGACCGAGGCTTTGCGCGAGGGGCAGTCGTCACGGCTGGCGCGGGACCGGATCGGCGCCGAGTTGGTCAGACATCTCGATCGCGTCGATAGCGGATTGCTCGCGATGGTGCTCCGACAGATCGGCCTGGCGCGCGATGTGGCGGCGCTGGTCCAACAGGCCGTGTCGATGATCGAACCGGAGCCGACGTTGGTCAGGCAGCTCGCGGAGCGGGCGGGCCGGATCGAGCGGAAGGCCGACCGGATCGCCATCGAGGCGCGTGCGGAAATCGCGCGGCTCGCTGCGCGGCCGGTGATCGGCGACCTGGTCGACCGGATCGAGCAGGCGATCGATGAGTTGGAGCAGGCTGCGTTCATTGCGTCGCTGGCGCCGGGCGCGCTGAAGCCCGAGATCAGGTCCGCACTGGGGGCGCTCGCGTTGGTTGCGGTGTCGGCAACCGAGCACGCCGCGTCGGGCCTCGCCGCCGCTGCCGAGGTCCAGGAAGGCCGCCGGGCAGATTCGGAAGATGCGTTGGCGGCGGTTTCCCGGCTGATGGATGCCGAGCACCAGGCGGATGCCAAGGAACGGGAAATCACTGCGAGCGTGTTCTCCGGCGGGCTCGATCTGGCAGCCTCTCTTGGCGCTCTGGAGCTCGCGCGGGCGATCGAGCGCGCGACCGACTGCCTGGCGAGCTTCGGCCATTTGCTGCGGCGGTACACGATGAGTGACCTCTCGGCCTAGGGAACGATGTGATGATGATGGTGCGGATCGGGGATGGCCGGCGCGAGCTGCCCGGCGCCGAAGAGGTCGGGGCGAAGGCGGCAAATCTCGCCCGGATGGCGGCGCTGGATCTGCCGGTGCCGCCTGCCTTCGTGCTGCCGGTGCAGCTTTGCGCCGACGTGGTGGCCGGCAAGGGGCAGGCAACGCGCCAGCTCGTTGACGGACTGAAAGGAGGGATCGCCTTCCTCGAGCAGGCGACCGGAAAGTCGTTCGGCTGCTCGCGCAATCCGCTGCTCGTGTCCGTCAGGTCCGGTGCGGCGCGGTCGATGCCGGGCATGCTGGATACCGTTCTCAATGTCGGCTGCACGTCGCGCGCCGTGCGCGGTCTGGTGCGTGCAACGGGGCGGCCGCGGCTGGCCTGGGACTGCCGGCGGCGCCTGCTCGAGAGCTACGCCGAAACGGTCGTCGGGATCGATCCGGCCCCGCTCGCCGAGCGATTGAGCCAGATGATTGCCGCTGAAGGCGTCAGCAACGAGCGTGAGCTGGACAGCGAGGCGCTCGAGCGGCTGGTTTGCGACGAACACAAGCTCCTGGAAGAGTTCGATGATGACGGATGGCTCGAAGATGCCGCGGTGCAGCTGGAACGCTCGGCGCGGGCCGTCTATCGATCCTGGACCAGTGAGCGGGCGCGGACCTATCGCCGGCTCGAGGGCCTCGAGCATCTCGAGGGCACGGCGGTCACGGTGCAGGCCATGGTGTTCGGCAATGGCGGTATGTCGTCCGGTGCGGGCGTCGCATTCTCGCGCGATCCCTCGACGGGAGCGGACGAGCCGGTCATCGACGTCATGTTCGATTCGCAGGGCGAGGACGTCGTCTCCGGCCGAAGGACGCCGGAAACCGAGAGGGCCCTGTCACGGGCGCTGCCGGATGTGGCGCTGGGGCTGCGTGCAACTCTGAAGCGGCTGGAAAGTGAATTTCGCGATGTGCAGGACATCGAATTCACCATCGAGGAAGGCCGATTGTGGATCCTGCAGACAAGGGCCGCCAAGCGCACCCCGCGCGCCGCGCTCCGCATCGCGGTCGACCTCGTGCACGAAGGATCGATCACGCAGGAAGAGGCCCTGGGAAGACTTGAAGGCATTGATGTCGAGGCACTCACGGAGACCTCGCTCGTTTCGGCCGGCCAGCCCGCAGCCGTGGGAGTTGCGGCTTCCGGCGGTGTCGCAACGGGTCGGGCGGCCTTCGACAGCGCGTCCGCGGAACGCCTCGCGGCGGCAGGTGATCCGGTCATTCTGATCCGTCACGACACCAGCACCGCAGACATCGCGGGTTTCGCTGCAGCTTCCGGGATCGTCACGGCCGTTGGCGCCCGCACCGCGCATGCCTCGCTTGTCGCCCGTCAGATGGGCAAGCCCTGCGTGGTCGGTTGCGCCGCGATCCGGGTCGATGGTGAAGCGCAGCAGGCGCGTATCGGCGCAGCGGTCGTGTCCCCCGGCGACTGGATCACCGTCGACGGCAATACGGGCCGTCTCTACCTGGGACGCGGCGAAATCGTCGCGCAACGGCCCGAAGCTGAGCTTGCGGAGCTGTCGGCATGGCGGTTTCCGCGCGATCCGGCGCCTGGAGGCGCAATCGCTGAAGCGCCCGCGGCCTGACCAGTTGAACCCTGGTCTAGGCGAAGGACCGGATCATACGCCGCTCAATCAGCGGGTCGTAGGTGCGCCCACCAGGCCCCCGACCAAGCCTTCCCCGGTTTCTCCAGCGCTTGATGCCCGGCTGAGCTCTTCCAGGGCCTGTCGCACCGACTCGACGAGGTCCAGCGCCACCGGCGAGGGGCTGCGCTGCGGCGGAAACACCGCGGCGAATTCGAAATCGATGCGCGGCGTGAATGGCCGCATCACCACGCCGCGGCCGTCGAATTCGCGCGCGGTGAACGGATCACAAATCGAGACGCCCAGTCCCGACGACACCATCCCGCACATGATTTCCGACAGCGTCGTCTCGACCCGCAGCACGCGCCTGACATCCTCGCGATGGAAGATCTGATCGATCAGATGCCGGCTGGTGGAGCCTGACGAGAGCGAGATGAAGGTCTCCCCCTCGAAGTCGCGCGGCACCAAGATTGTCTTCGCACAAAGCCGATGGCCTGCCGGGAGGACGGCAACGCGCGCCAGCGCCGGCAGCTTGATACTCGGCAGGCCGGCATGGGCGATCGGCACTTCGGCAAAGCCGACGTCGCATTGCGCGTTCAGCACCCAGTCGATCACGATCGGCGAGATCACGCCGAAAAACGCGAGATTGAGATTGGGCCGCTCCTGCAGGAAGCCGCCCGCCAGCCGCGGCAGATAGCCATTGGCAAGAGCGGGCAGGGCGGCGATGCGCAGCGTGCCGGTGCGCCGGCCACGGATCTCCTCAGCGGCCGCGGTGATGCGATCGAGCCCGACGAAGGAGCGTTCCACCTCCATGTAGAGCGCCGTCGCCGCGGCGGTCGGCACCAGGCCGGTGCCGCGCCGTTCGAACAGCTCCATCTTGAGCAGCGCCTGAAGGTCGCGCAGCAGCCGGCTGACCGCCGGCTGCGTCACCGCCATCAGCTTGGCGGCTTCGGTCACACTGCCGCTCAGCATCATCGCCCGGAAGGCTTCGACCTGCCGCGAGTTGATCCGCGCCATCAGTCCTCCAGTCCATAACATCTGCGTATGAACAGGGTGCCATTATTCATTGGACGATCAAAGCCTCTGCTGCGATCTTTTTTGGCAGGGTGAGGGGTGGCTCGTTTTTTAGGCTCGTCAGCTCCGGGTTTTCTGGACTGCGGATGCATCGGCCAAGCCCGATCTCCCTGGGGCGGTTATTTAATACCGTCTCATATCCAAGATGATGGAGATCGGTCCGATGAAGCACCCTAAACTCCTGATGGCGGTCAGCGTCGCCGTCCTGGCTTCAGCCTCCCAGGTCTGGGCTCAGCAGAAGACGCTCTATGTCGCCGGCTATGGCGGCTCGTTCGAGAAGACCATCCGCGAGGAAGTGATCCCGCCGTTCGAGCAGGCCAACGGCGTCAAGGTCGAATACGTCGCCGGCAACTCCACCGACACACTCGCCAAGCTGCAGGCGCAGAAGGGCAATCAGCAGATCGACGTCGCCATCGTCGACGACGGTCCGATGTACCAGGCGATCCAGCTCGGCTTCTGCGACAAGGTCACCGGGCTGCCTGGCGATCTCCTCGATGTCGCGCGCTTCAAGGACGACAAGGCGGTCGCGATCGGTCTCGTCGCTACCGGCCTGATGTACAACAAAAAGGTGTTCGCCGAGAAAGGCTGGGCCGCGCCGACGTCGTGGAATGATCTCAAGGATCCGAAATACAAGCAGCTGCTCGTCATCCCGCCGATCAACAACACCTACGGCCTCAACGTCCTGCTGATGCTGGCCAAGATGAACGGCGGCAGCGAAGCCAACGTCGATGCCGGCTTCAAGATCTTCAAGACCGACATCAATCCGAACGTGCTGGCCTACGAGCCGTCGCCGGGCAAGATGACCGAGCTCTTCCAATCGGGCCAGGCCGTCATCGCGGTGTGGGGCAGCGGCCGTGTGCAGAGCTTCGCCAACACCGGCTTCCCGGTCGATTTCGTCTATCCGAAGGAAGGTGCCGTGAGCCTGCTGACGACGGCGTGTCCGATCGCCAAGCCGTCGGTCTCGCCGCTGGCCTCGAGCTTTATCAAGCTGCTGCTCGATCCGAAGATCCAGCTCACGATGCTGAAGGAATATGGCTACGGCCCGGTCGTGAAGTCCGTGGTCGTGCCCGAGGGCGTCGGCGCGATGGCGCCGATCGGCGAGCGCGCCGCCAAGGTCTATGCGCCGGATTGGAGCGTGGTCAACGAGAAGCGCGAGGAATGGACCAAGCGCTGGAATCGCGAAGTCGAGCGCTGACTAGTCGTTTGTTGCGAGCCTCTCTCGTCGACGGCGGTCTTCTCCCTCCCCCCTCGTGGGGGAGGGTCGGGGAGGGAGGGACCACACCAATGGTCTTCGGGCCGCCTCCCACCCCCGGCCCCTCCCCGCAAGGGGGAGGGGAGTGCACCGTGCGCGCGGCGCCAGCATTCCTCGCCCATCTGGATCCAAAGCATGTCCTTCCTCGAGCTTGATCGCGTCGGCAAGTCCTTCGGCCCCAACACGGCGGTCGAGGAGTTTAGTCTCGGCGTCGCCAAGGGCGAGTTCATCTCGTTCCTGGGGCCGTCCGGCTGCGGCAAGACGACAACCTTGCAGATGATCGCGGGATTCCTCGACCCGTCGCACGGCGCGATCCGGCTCGAGGGCAGGGATCTGGTCGCGATGCCGCCGTCGAAGCGCGGGCTCGGCATCGTGTTCCAGAGCTACGCGCTGTTTCCGCACATGACGGCGGCCGAGAACGTCGCCTTCGGCCTGGAGATGCGCAAGGTCGCGCGCAAGGATCGTGAGGAGCGCGTGCGCGCGGCGCTCGCACTTGTCGGCCTCGCCGGCTATGAGGACCGTCATCCGCGCCGCATGTCCGGCGGCCAGCAGCAGCGCGTCGCACTGGCGCGCGCGCTGGTGATCCGCCCGAGCGTGCTGCTGCTCGATGAGCCCTTGTCCAATCTCGATGCGCGCCTGCGCGAGGACATGCAGATCGAGCTGCGCCAGATCCAGCGCAATCTCGGCACCACGACCATCCTCGTCACCCATGATCAGATCGAGGCGATGTCGCTATCCGACCGCATCGTCGTGATGAGCAAGGGGAGGATCGAGCAGATCGGCACGCCGCAGCAGGTCTACGAGCAGCCGGCCTCCGCCTTCGTCGCGCAATTTCTCGGCAAGACCAACGAGTTTGCTGCGACCGTGGACCGCACCGGGGGGCAGGCCAGACTGGTGGCGGGATCTTGGAGCGCGCCGGCGCCGGCCGGCGTGGCCGGCTCCGTCGCCGTCAGCGTCCGGCCCGAGCGCATCAACTTCGGTGACGCCGGTCTTGCAGGGCGCATCACGAGCCGCATCTTCCAGGGCAATCACTGGCTGTTCCAATGCGACACCGAATGCGGGCCCGCCATCGTGATCCGGCAGAATGACGGCCAACCGCAGCCTGAGCAGGGCGCAGCGGTGCATCTCGTCTGGCAGGTCTCGGACATGAGCCTGCGCGCCGCGAAGGCTGCAGCATGAGCGCGACCATCGCGTCCAACTCGTCCGAGACGCGCGCCGGCCTTTCGCTGGCGCTGCCGGCCTTGATGCTGTTCCTGGGAGTCGTCGTGATCCCGTTGGCGATGACGGTGATGCTGTCGTTCCATGATTGGGGCCAGTACAAGGGCATCGAGCCGGTCTTCATCCTGAAGAACTGGATCGAGATCTTCGACGACCCCTACTACGCCGAGATGTTCTGGCGCACCTTCCGCGTCGCGGTGCTGGCGACCTTGATCACGGCGGTGTTCGGCGTGCCCGAGGCCTACATCCTCAACCGCATGCAGGGGCCGTGGAAGGGCCTCTTCCTGCTGGTGATCATCGGCCCACTGCTGATCTCGGTGGTTGCGCGCACGCTCGGCTGGGCGCTCCTGTTCGGCGGCAACAACGGGCTCGCCAACAAGCTCTTGATGACATCAGGCCTGATCGATTCACCGGTCCGGTTCATGTTCACCGAAACCGGCATGGTGATCGCGCTGGCGCACGCGATGATGCCGTTCATGGTGCTCGCGGTATGGACCGCACTGCAGCGGCTCGATCCGCAGGTCGAGAATGCGGCGTTGTCGCTGGGTGCAAGCTCGCTGACGGTGGTCCGCCGCATCGTGCTGCCGCAGATCATGCCGGGCGTGCTGTCGGGCGCCATCATCGTATTCTCGCTGTCCGCCAGCGCCTTTGCGACGCCGGCGATCATCGGCGGCCGCAGGCTCAAGGTCGCCGCGACGCTCGCCTATGACGAATTCCTCAATACGTTGAACTGGCCGCTCGGCGCCGCGGTTGCCGTGCTGCTGCTGATCGCGCTCGTCCTGATCGTGGTCGGCTCCAATGCGCTGATCGAGCGCCGCTACCAGGAGATGTTCCGATGAGCAGGAACGGTGCTCTGGCGCTGATCTTCCATGCCGTCTTCGTCGTCTTCATGGTGGCGCCGATCGTCGTCGTGTGCTGGGTCGCGTTCACCCCGGAAGGCTTTCTGTCGATTCCGATCACGAGCTTCTCGCTGCGCTGGTTCAGGGCGCTCGCCGACTATCCGGAATTCGTCCACGCCTTCGGCGTAAGCCTGTGGCTCGGCGCGCTGTCGTCGTGCGTGGCGCTATTGTTCGCGGTGCCGGCGGCGCTCGCGATCAGCCGCTATCGCTTCCGCGGCCGTGACGCGCTGTCGGCGCTGTTCCTGTCGCCCTTGATGATCCCGCATGTGGTGCTCGGCATCGCCTTCCTGCGCTTCTTCACGTCGGTCGGCATCGGCGGCACGTTCGTGGCGCTGGTGATCGCCCATGTCGTCGTGGTGTTTCCGTTCGCGCTGCGGCTGACGCTTGCGGCCGCGACCGGCATGGACCGCTCGATCGAGATGGCCGCGATCTCGCTCGGCGCCGGCGGCTGGACGATGTTTCGCCGCGTCACCTTGCCCGCGATCCTGCCCGGCATCGTCAGCGGTTGGATGCTCGCCTTCATCCAGTCGTTCGACGATCTGACCATGACCGTGTTCCTGGCGACGCCCGGCACCGAGACCCTGCCGGTACGCATGTTCCTCTACATCCAGGACAACATCGATCCGCTGGTGACATCGGTATCGGCCAGCGTCATCGCCATCACCATGACCGTCCTGATCCTGCTCGACCGCTTCTACGGGCTCGACCGCGTGCTCACCGCCAAAGGCGGCGACGCAGGACGATAGGAGACACTACGATGAGAGACTATGACGTCGCCGTCGTCGGCGGCGGCCTGCTCGGCTCTGCGATTGCCTGGGGGCTCGGCCGGCTCGGCCAGCGCGTCGCCGTGCTCGACGAGGGCGATATTGCCAAACGCGCCTCGCGCGCCAACTTCGCGCTGGTGTGGGTGCAGAGCAAGGGCCTGGGCATGCCGGCCTATACCGGCTGGACGGTGCGCGGCTCCAAGGCGTGGCCGAAGCTTGCCGAGGAGCTGAAGGCTCAGACCGGGCTCGACGTCGCGCTGCAGCAGAACGGCGGCTTTCACCTCACGCTGGGCGAGGCCGAGTACGAGCAGCGCACGCAACTCGTCGCGCGCATGCACAATCAGGTCGGCGCCGCCGACTACCAGATGGAGATGCTGCCGGCGGCAGAGGTGAAGAAGATGCTGCCGCTGATCGGCCCGGAGGTCTCCGGCGGCAGCTTCTGTCCCTATGATGGCCACGTGAATTCGCTGCGCACCTTCCGCGCCCTGCATGCCGGCATGAAGCAGTTCGGCGTCGACTATCTGCCAGAACGCGCGGTCGGCGCGATTGCCCGTGAGGGCGATGAGTTCAGGCTGACGACGGCGCAGGGCGAGGTACGCGCAGCGAAGGTGGTGCTCGCGGCAGGGAATGCCAACCAGGCCTTGGCCCCCATGGTTGGACTGTCGGCGCCGATGGGCCCGACGCGCGGCCAGATCGTCGTGACCGAGCGCACGATGCCGTTCCTGCCGCATCCGCTGACCACGATCCGCCAGACCGACGAAGGCACGGTGATGATCGGCGACAGCAAGGAGGACGAGCTCGACGATCGCGTGCAGAACCATCCGATCAACGCTGTCATGGCCGATCGCGCCCAGCGCACCTTCCCGCATCTGGCGCGGCTCAACGTCGTCAGGAGCTGGACCGGCATCCGCGTGATGCCGAAGGACGGCTTCCCGATCTACGAGCAGTCGGAGAACCACCCAGGCGCCTTCGTCGCCTGCTGCCATTCCGGCGTGACGCTCGCGGCGAACCACGCGTTCGACATCGCGCGCATGGTCAAGGACGGCGCGTTGGAGCCGGAGCTGGTCGGCGCATTCACAGCCAGGCGCTTCGACGGCGAAGCGGAAGCGGGCGGCAGTGGCTACTACTGATAGTGAGAGGCCCGGCACGGGCGCGGAGATGATGATGTTCAAGCGAGCAGAGGGTGACGCCAGGCGATCGGTGACGATCCATGTCGAAGGCAAGGCGATCGCCGCGCGCGAAGGCGACACGGTCTCGGCGGCGCTGCTTGCGTCGGGTCTCGACGTCAGGCGCTCGACCGCGGTCAGCGGCGCCAAGCGGCTGCCTTACTGCATGATGGGCGTGTGCTTCGATTGCCTGGTCACAATCGATGGCGTCGGCAATCGGCAGGGCTGCCTGGTCCCGGTCGCCGAGGGCATGCAAATCGAAATCCAGAAGGGCAAGCGGGAGATCGGCAAATGAGCGCGGCGCCGAAGCATGATCAATACGACGTCGTGGTGATCGGCGCTGGCCCGGCCGGGCTGGCCGCAGCGACCGCGACGGCCGGCGCCGGCCTGTCGACTTTGCTGCTGGACGAGAATGCTGGTCCCGGCGGGCAGGTCTGGCGCGCGATCAGTTCGACGCCGGTGAAGAGTGAAGCGCTGCTCGGCACCGATTATTGGTCCGGGGCCGAGATCGCAAAGTCTGCCGAGACCAGCGGGGCCGAGATCATCCATCGGGCCACGGTGTGGAGCCTCGATCGCAAGCTCGAGCTCGGCGTCTCCGTCGGCGGCGGCTCGGCCTTCATCAAGGCCGGGCGGGTCATCATCGCGACCGGGGCGCAGGAGCGCCCGTTCCCGATTCCCGGCTGGACCCTGCCCGGCGTGATGACGGCGGGCGCGGCGCAGACGATGCTGAAATCGTCGGGGCTGGTGCCGGATTGTCCGACGGTGATCGCAGGGCAGGGACCGCTGCTGTGGCTGCTCGCCGCCCAGATCCTGCGGCTTGGCGGCCGCATCGACCGCGTGCTCGACACCACGCCGCGCGCGAACTACGTCACAGCACTGCCGCACGCCTTCGCCTTCGTGACCTCGTCCTATTTTCTCAAGGGGCTGGCGATGATGCGCGAGGTGCGCGCGAAGGTGCCGGTCACCACGGGCGTGGTGGAGCTCGCCGCCACCGGCAACGGCAAGCTCGACGCCGTCAGCTATGTCGCCGCGGGCGGCAAGCGGGAGACGCTGCCGGCCGAGCTGTTATTCTTGCACCAGGGCGTGGTGCCGAACGTCAATCTGGCGATGGCCGCTGGCGTCGAGCATCGCTGGAATGAGCTGCAGCTGTGCTGGACGCCCGTGCTGGACGCCGGCGGCAACAGCTCGATTCCGGGCATCGCGATTGCCGGCGACGGTGCCGGCATCGGCGGTGCGCAGGCCGCGCTGTGGCGCGGACGCATCGCGGCAGCCAGCGCCATCAAGGCCCTTCGGCCCCAGGCAAAGGTTTTGGACTATTCAGCGCAGTTGAAACGCGCCGAGCGTGGCCGTGTCTTCCTCGACGTTCTATTCCAGCCGGCAGAACAGTTCCGTATCCCGCAAGGCGACACCATCGTGTGCCGGTGTGAGGAGATCACCGCCAAGGACGTGCTCGACTCCGTCGCGATCGGGGCCACCGGACCGAACCAGCTCAAGGCCTATCGCCGCACCGGCATGGGGCCGTGCCAGGGCAGGCTGTGTGGCCTCACCGTCACCGAGCTGATGGCGCAGGCGCGCGGCAAGACCCCGCAGGAGATCGGCTATTACCGGCTGCGCGCGCCGGTGAAGCCGATCATGCTGTCCGAGCTCGCGAGCCTGCCGAAGACCGAAGAGGCGACCAAGGCCGTGGTGCGCGGATGACGGTGAAGAAGGATGCCATCATCGTGGGTGGCGGCATCCACGGCTGCTCGACCGCGCTGCATCTATGCCTGGCCGGGTTGAAGCCGGTGCTGATCGAGAAGGACTATGCCGGCCGCCACGCCTCCGGTGTCAACGCCGGCGGCGTGCGCCAGCTCGCGCGCGACGTCGCGGAGATTCCGCTGTCGATCCGCTCGATGGGCATCTGGGAGAACATCAGCGACCTGGTCGACGATGATTGCGGCTTCGAAAGCTTCGGCCAGGTGCTGGTCGCCGAGAACGACGCGGAGCTCGACGCCTGCCGTGCCCGCGTCGCCGATCTCAATGCGCGCGGCTTCAGCCATGAGGAGCTGATCGACGGCACGGAATTGCGCCGCCTCGTGCCGGCGGTGGCGGAGAGCTGTCCGGGCGGCGTGGTGTCGCGGCGGGACGGCGCGGCGCAGCCTGCGCGCACCACGACGGCGTTCCGCCGCAAGGCGGAGCAGCTCGGCGCGCTCATTCGCGAGGGCGTGGCCGCGACGAACATCCGCAAGGACGGCAAGCTCTGGCATGTCGACGTCGGCCCTGAGAGCTTTGCCGCGCCGGTGCTGGTCAATGCCGCCGGCGCCTGGGCAGGCCGCGTTGCAGAACAGTTCGGCGAGCCGGTCCCGGTCGAGACTATCGCGCCGATGCTGATGATCACGTCTCCCGTCGCGCACTTCATCGATCCCGTCGTCATCCTGCGCGGCCGCAAACTGTCATTCAAGCAGTTCCCCAACGGCACGGTGCTGATCGGCGGCGGGCACCTCGCCATCCCCTATCAGGATCGCAACGAGACCGTGCTCGACTGGCGCAAGCTATCGGAGAGCGCGCGCACCGTCGCGGAGCTGTTCGAGGTGATGCGCAGCGCGACCATCGTGCGTGCCTGGGCCGGCATCGAGGCGCGCATGCGCGACGACATTCCGGTGTTTGGACCGAGTGCGCGGCACGAGGGGCTGTATCACCAGTTCGGCTTCTCCGCGCACGGCTTCCAGCTCGGCCCCGGCGCCGGCGCGGTGATGGCCGAGCTCATCGTGCACGGCGGCACCCAGACGCGCATCGGCGATCTCAGCATTGCGCGCTTTCAGACTTCCACCCCTTCGTCAACGACATGAGGACATGATGACGATCACCCGCAAGATCCGCTCCGCCATTCATCACCGCATCGTCGAGGCCAACGGCTTCGTCTTCATCGGCGGCACCATCGCCGACGACACCTCGGTGTCGATGGGCGAGCAGACCCGTAATATTCTCGGCAAGATCGACGGCTTCCTGAAAGAGGCCGGCACCGACAAGTCACGCGTCGTCTCGGGCCAGATCTTCGTCACCGACCTGTCGAAGAAGAAGGAGATGGATGCGGCCTGGACCGAGTTCTTCGGCGACGATCTGCCGGTTCGCGCCACGGTCGGCGTCTCCGATCTCGGCGGCGGCGCGCTGATCGAGATCGTCATCACCGCCTTGAAGGGCTGAGCACAACGCCTCGGCTCGGAGAAATGTGATCGAGGGTGACGCGCGGACTCGCTCCGCGCGTCATTTGCTTTTAAGGGGATTTCGATCGAACATGGTATGACTGCAACGTCACGCGACGAAAGACGACCTCATGAGCGATGCCCGCACCGTTCCATCTCCTTCCGCCGGTCTCGCTGCCGTGTTCCGGCACATCGACGCCGAGAGGGAGCATTTTCTCACCCGCGTGATGGACTATGTGCGCCATCCCTCGATCAGCGCGCACAATGTCGGCATTGCCGAGGTGGCTGCGCTGCTGGTGAGGATGCTGCGGGAGATCGGCCTCGAGGCCGAGGCGGTGCTGACCGCGGGTCATCCGATGGTGCTGGGACGCTGGCACAACAAGCCGGGCGCGCCGACCGTGCTCCTCTACGGGCACTACGACGTGCAGCCGCCGGATCCGCTGGAGCTGTGGCTGAGTCCGCCGTTCGAGCCGACCATCCGCGACGGCCGCATCTATGCCCGCGGCATCGGCGACAACAAAGGGCAGCATTTCGCGCAGCTCATGGCGATCGAATCGCATCTCAAGGTTCACGGCGAGCTGCCGTGCAACGTCATCTTCCTGCTCGAAGGCGAGGAGGAAATCGGCAGCCCACGCATTGCCGAGTTTGTCGCCACGCATCGCGAGAAGTTGAAGGCCGATTTCGTGGTCACCGCCGACGGCCCGATGCATGCGTCGGGACGGCCGACCATGACCTATGGCGTCCGTGGCATGTGCTCGTTCGAGCTGCGCGCCAAGCACGCCATCCGCGACGTTCATTCCGGCAATCTCGGCGGCATCGTGCCGAATCCGATCTGGACCCTGGTGCATCTGCTTGCGACGATGAAGAATGCCGCCGGCGAGATCACCATCGACGGTCTCCACGACGCGATCGTGCCGCCAAGTGCGCTTGACGTCGCTGCGGTGAAGCGTTTGCCGCTCGATCTCGATGCCGCCAAGGCAAGCCTCGGTCTCAGCCGCCTCGATGCGCCGGCAGAACGCGGCTACTACGAGCGGCTGATGTTCCACCCGACGCTCACCATCAATGGCTTTCACGGCGGCTATGGCGGCCCCGGCAGCAAGACCGTCCTGCCGTGCGAGGCGGTCGTGAAATGCGACATCCGCCTGGTCGAAGCGATGACGCCGGGCGACGTGCTGGCCAAGGTCGAGGCCCATGTCAGGAAGCACGCGCCCGAGGTCGAGTTCATCCCCCGCGGCGGCATGCTGCCCTCGCGCGTGCCGCTCGATTCGCCCTATGGCGCAATCATCCGCGACGCGATTCGATTGGCACAGGGCGTCACGCCCCTCGAATTTCCGTGCACTGGCGGCAGTCTGCCGGACTACGTCTTCACCAAGATCCTCGGCGTCCCGGCCTTCGTCGTTCCCTATGCGAATGCCGACGAGGCCAATCACGCGCCGAACGAGAACATGACGATCGACTGCTTCTACAATGGCATTCGCACCGGTGCGGCACTGCTCGACCGCGTCGGCGCGCGCGAGCGCTGATGCCGGTGCAACGCCCATCACGATCTCGCGTGCAGTGCGGGAGGCGTCATCGAGCAGCCATGAACGGATGGCAAGCACACGCTGGTTCGTCGCGTTGCGGGCGAATCGGCCGCACGCGGCGAGATCGCGCATGGATTAACGCAGTTGATATCGCCTAGTCTCGGAAGAGATTAGTAAACGCCGCTTCAGGGCTCGGAGCTGCCACATGCACGACCCCGTTGACCAGCCGAGTGATTCGGTAAGTTCCGCTTCTCCTTGCGCGCGCGATCAGCGCAGCGCTCCGGAACATTCCGCCGCGGTTCCCGTGATCCAACTCGACCACGCGCCCGCAATCGATCCCGCGCCCAATGTCGATCAGGCTGCACAAAGCCTTGGCGCTCTTGGTCGGAAACGGTCCGATGGCGCGCATCTTGTCACACCGACCATGTGGCGCTGAGAACGATTCGTTCTCGGCGGCCATCGGACATGCGATGTCCGGCGACGAGTTCCTGAAGAACACCTTCGCCCAACAACGCATTCGAGAAATTTGAGATCGCCGCCTACACGTCGCTGCTCTCGCTGTGCCGTGCCGCCGGCCTCGAGGACGCCCGCGCGCCGCTCGAACAGTCGCTGCAGGAGGAGGAACGGAGAGCAGAGTGGGTCGACTCCGATGTCGAGAAGGTCACGCTGGAATTCGTTCGCCATGAGGAGCGTCAGACGGCGTGACCTGGCGGTATCTCGGTCAGGATAGGGAACCGTCAGCGCGATGACAACCTCCGGTATCATCCGGATACCCACGAATCTCCTGATCTAGTAAGTAAAACCTAGCCCTTCTTGGGGCGTTTCCTCCCTGGACTTGGGCCGCCTGCACCTTGTGTGTCGGCGGCCTCTTTCTTTCAGGGGGCGGGTCAGGTGCTGGCTCCGCAATCGGAGCCATGGGCGGTCGGTCCAGTCGCGCTCCTGGAAGCCGGCTTGAGCGGCCTCCGGCAATATTTCACCGCGATCGCGCGCGACCTGAGCCTCACCGCCGCGCGTGCTGCCAGCGCAGCAGCCGGCTCTCGGCCGCGGCCATCGCGAGCGCGGTCGTGTAGCCGATGATTCCGAGCAGCATCACGCCGGCAAACAGATCCGCCGAGCGGAACGAGCGCGCCGACAGCAGCACCCATTGGCCGAGGCCGTCGAGGCCGGCGAGCATCTCGCAGACGACGGCGAGGATCAGCGCGACCGTGAGGCTCAGCCGCATGCCGGCGAGGATGTCGGGTGCCGCCGATGGCAGCGCGATCTTGAAGATCACGGCGAGCCGCGACATGTGCAGCACCCGCGCCACTTCATAGAGTCGCGGCTCGACCGCGGCGAAGCCGTGGATCGTCCCGAGCAGCAGCGGCCACAGCGAGCCGAACGCGATCACGAACAGCGCCATGCCCTGGCTCAGTCCAAGAACGGCGATGGCGACAGGAATGATCGCTGAGACCGGCAGCGGCCGCAGCAGCTCCAGGGTCGGTGCGACGTAGATGCGCATCGCCTTCGAGGAGCCGATCATGGCGCCGAGCGCGATGCCGGCGGCGGAGGCGAGCAGCCAGCCATAGGCCATATGCGTGAGGGTGCCCGTGAGCTTGGTCAGGAGATCGCCGCTGGTGAAGCCGCGCAGCAGCGCCGCCCAGGCGCGGTCGGGGCTGGGAAGAAACACCGGTGATATCAGCCGCTGATCGGCGGCGAACTGCCACAGCACGATGATGCCGGCGGCGACGGCGAAGCTGGCGAGGCGCCAGGCGGCGACCGACCACTTCATGCGGGGTCTCCCATCGCGGCCGCGCGCCCGAACAAGCTCTGTTGTGCAGCGATCAGCGCGGTATTGAGCGCAAACCCGGTCACGCCGATCCATACCAGATAGGCCAGCATCAGATCGGGCCGCAACGCCTGCTGCGCGGTCATGATGCCGGCGCCGAGGCCGAGCGGATTGATGGCGATCTCGACCGTGACGGCGACGATCAGCGCGATGCCGGCGGCGAGGCGGAACGCAAGGAAGATGCGGGGCAGGGCGGCGGGGATGACGATCTTCCTGATGCGATCGCGCTGCGTCAGCCGCAGCACGCGCGCCACCTCGATCAGCCGCGGCTCGATGCCGCCCACCGCGGCACGCGTCACGATCAGCACCGGCCAGACGCAGGCAAAGGCGACGATCGCGATCTCCATGCGATAGCCGAAGCCGAGCGCGATCAGCGCGATCGGCAGCAGCGCCACTGAAGGAATGGGCCTGATCGCCTCGATCGTGACCTCCATCAGCCGGTTGAAGATAGGCGACAGGCCGAGCGCGATGCCCAGCACGAGGCCGATGGTGCCGCCGAGCGCGAGGCCGGCGAACACCGAGGCGAGCGTGTCGCGCGTCGCCGCGAGCAGCGAGCCGTCGGTCAGCGCGCCCAGCAATGCGAGTGCGATCGCGCTCGGCGGCGCTAGCGAGTCGCTCTGCACGCCGGCGAGCCGCATCCAGGCCTCGAACACGAGCAGCGCTGCGAACGGCAGCAGGGCGGGCTTGATGCGATCCGGCATCGTCATTCGCTCGCCTTGATGAAGTCGAACAGCTCGCGCCGCAGCCGCAGGAACTCCGGATGCTCGCGCGTCGCCAACTGGTCGCGCGGCCGCGGCAGGTCGATCTGCATCGTGAGGCCGACGCGGCCGGGATACGGCAGCAGGCCGACCACGCGGTCGCCGAGATAGATCGCTTCCTCCAGATCATGCGTGACGAACACGACGGTGGCGCCGGTCGCCGCCACCAGCGCCAGCATCTCGTCCTGCAGCCCCTGTCGCGTCATCGCGTCCAGCGCGCCGAACGGCTCATCCATCAGCAGCACCTTCGGATCCTGCGCGAGACAGCGCGCGATCTGCAGCCGCTGCTGCATGCCGCCCGACATCTCCGTCGGATATTTGGCCGCATGGCCGGCCAGCCCGACCTTGGCGAGCAACTCGGCGATGCGTGTCTCGCGCTTGATGGCGGGCATGCCGATCGTCTCCAGCGCCAGCGAGATGTTGCCGGCAGCGGTGCGCCAGGGCAGCAGCGCCTTGCCATAGTCCTGGAACACGACCGCGATCTCGCGCCGCGGCGCGCGCATCGCCTCGCCCTCGAAACGCACCGTGCCGCCGCTCGGCTGATAGAGGCCGGCGGCGAGCCGCAGCGCCGTGGTCTTGCCGCAGCCGGAGGCGCCGACCACGCACAGGATCTCGCCAGCTGCGACCTCCAGGCTGATCGTGTCGATGATCGTCTTGCCGCCGAGCACCAGCGCGACATCGTCGAAGGCGATCTGCGCGCGCACAGGCGAGGGAGATGATTGCACCAATGCGAGGGCAGGCTCTGCCATCTCAGGATCCCTTCGGATGCGGATAGACGATATCGACGGTCGAGCGCAGATGTGCCTCAAGCCGCGCTTGGGCCGCGGCGGCATTGCGCGCGATCACGAGGTCGGCGAGCGTCTCGTGCTCTTTGATGAAGCCGCTGCCATCCTCGAAGCTGCGCATCATGACGCGGCGGTAGCGATAGGCCTGGTCGTAGAGATCCGAATGAGCGGCGAGCAGGCGCCGTGATCCGCAGGCCCCCAGCAGCGCGGTGTGAAACGCCTTGTGCAAGCGATCGAACTCCGGAGCGCCTTCGCGGAACTCGCTCTGCATGCGCTGGATGTAGCGGCGCATCTGATGCAGCGCGGCGATGATGCCGGCCTCCCATTGGTCGTCGCCGCTCTGCATCGCCAGCCGCAGGGCCTCTTTTTCCACGACAGTGCGCATGCGCGTGATGTCAACGAGATCGTCGCGGCTGACCTCGGCCACGCGAAAGCCGCGCTGGCCGATGCCGACGATCAGGCCGCGCGACACCAGCCGGGACAGCCCTTCCCGGACCGGCGTCGGCCCGATCTCGTAGCGCTTGGCAAGCTCGACGATCCCAAGCCGCGAGCCGGGGGCGAGGACGCCGGCGACGATGTCGCGCTCGATCAGCGCGGCGGCGCGCTCGCTGAGCGTGTCGCTGCTCGGCGGCTCGGTCTGCGGGATCGGGTGTGGTGCCGTCATCAGTCGAGGATCAGCTTCTTGAGATCGAGCTTGCTCTGCAGCATCTTCTGCGCGGACATCACGTCGATCCACCAACCAAGCTGCTCGGGTTTCAGGACCGGCTCGGCGTAGTTGGGCGTCGTCAGCTTGACCAGCTCTAGCGGCTGCTTGGTGAACTTGGCGATCGCGGCCGAGGCCTTCTCCCGGTCGCTGTTGACGACCGGCGCCGCCTCGGCGATGGCCGCGCGGAATTTCCTGACGGTCTCCGGGTTCTTCTCCGCCCATTCGCGCGAGGCCGCATAGAAGATGATCGGCTCGGTGCGGGCGAGCTCGGCCGCGTAGTGCGCGCCCACCGTGCCGAGATTGGCATTGGTCATGCGCATCACGAAAGGCTCCGCCGTCAGCACCGCATCGACGCCTCCCGACTTGATGGTGTCGGCCATGGTCGGGAACGTCACTTCGACGAAGTTGACGCTCTTCGGATCGACGCCCTTCTCGACCAGCCATTTCACGAACAGCACCTGAAGGAACGCGCCGATGCCGGGGGCGCCGACCTTCTTGCCCTTGAAGTCCTGCGGCCCAGTGATGGTGATGCCGTTGCGCACGAAGGCGGCGACCGCATCGTTCGAGGTCTTGGTCATGATCGAGGCGCCGGAGACGGCGACCAGGTCGAGGCCGCCATCGGCCGCCTGGAGGAACACCGTCGAGGTCGGTCCGCCGATCTGGATCGAATTGGAGAGGATGGCCGCGGGGATGTTCGAGTTGATCCCGATCAGCACCATCTCGGCGTCCAGGCCGTGCTTCCTGAAGATGCCTTCGTCGACCGCGACCATCGCCGAGGCGCAGTCCGAGGTGGCGGTGCAGCCGATCTGGATCTTCTCGGCGCGTGTCGCAGATGTGAGCACAAGCGTGGCCAGCACCGATCCGAGCGCAGCACTGATGATCCGATGACGCATCCTTGACTCCTCCCGCGGGCGTCCCTCTCTCGGACGCCTCTTGTTTATCGATATTTTCTATGTTTGTATATTTTCAGATAGAACACAAGGGGAGGCCAGCGTGAAACTTGCGACATTTCGGGCGGAAGGCGGGGAGCGGATCGGCGTCGTCCATGGCGGCGATTCCAAGCTTTTCGACCTCACCGCGGCCGCCGATCGCGCTGGCAAGAGCAATCCGGCGTTCGGCTCGATGCTGTCGTTGATCGATGCCGGCGAAGCTGCGCTCGACGCAGCACGCGCGCTGGTCGAGCGCCATGGCAGCGACGAAAGCCTCTCGCGCGACGTCGGCGGCACCGAGCTGCTGGCCCCGGTGCCGGAGCCGCGGCAGATGCGCGACGGCATGTCGTTTCCGCTGCACATCCTGCAGGCGCCGCGCGGCCAGCGAAAGCTCGCGGCGCGGCAGCGCGGCGACGCGGAGGAGCTCGCGCGCATCGATGCCGAGCCGCTCGGCGAATTGCCCGAGGTCTATCGCAAGGTCCCGATCTTCTACATCACCAACCGCTTCAGCGTGCGCGGCCCCAACACGACGGTGAAATGGCCGCGCTACAGCAAGGTGATGGACTATGAGCTGGAGTTCGGCATCATCACCAGGGGCAAGGGCAAGGATATTCCGGCCGCGAAGGCGCGCGATCACATCTTCGGCTTCACGATCTTCAACGACTTCTCCGCGCGCGACACGCAGCGCATCGAGATGGACGGCCGCCTCGGCCCCTCCAAGGGCAAGAGTTTTGACGGCGGCAACGTGATGGGGCCGTGGATCGTGACCCCCGACGAGATCGGCGATCCCTATCGCCTGAAGATGGAGGCGCGCGTCAACGGCGAGGTGCGCTCGCGCGGCGTCAGCGAGGGCATGCTGTTCCCGTTCGAGGAGCTGATCGCCTATATCAGCAAGGACGAGACTCTGATGCCGGGCGAGTTCATCGGCTCGGGCACCGTCGGCAATGGCTGTGGCCTGGAGCTCGGCTGGTATCTCGAACATGGCGACGTGATCGAGCTCGAGGTCGAGAAGATCGGCATCCTGAAGAACAAGGTCGAGCGGCAGGACGTCTGATCCTGCTGCCGACGACAACAACCAAGAACGATGACAAGAGAGGACCGCCCATGGCCCGCAGACTGATCGACATCTCCGTGCCCTTGCAGAACGACGTGCCGGCCGATCCGCCGGGAGCGCACCCGACCATCCAATACATTGATCACCAGCAAGGCCTGCCGCGGATGCTGCAGTTTTTCGACGGGCTGAAGGCCGAGGATCTGCCGGACGGGCAGGGCTGGGCGGTCGAGCAGGTCAATCTGTCGACCCACAACGGCACGCATCTCGATGCGCCCTGGCACTTTCATCCGACGATGAACCGCGGCGAGCGCGCCTGGACCATCGACGAGGTGCCGCTGGAGTGGTGTCTGCAGCCGGGCGTGAAGCTCGACTTCCGTCGTTTCCCGGACGGCTATGTGGTGACCGCGAGGGATGTCGAGGATGAGCTCAAGCGCATCGGCCACACGCTGTCGCCGCTCGAGATCGTCGTCGTCAATACCTCGGCCGGCGCGCGCTTCGGCCAGGCCAACTACGTCAACTCCGGCTGCGGCATGGGCTATGAGGCGACGATGTATCTGCTTGAGCGCGGCGTGCGCCTGACCGGTACCGACGGCTGGAGCTGGGACGCGCCGTTCGTGTTCACCGCGCACAGATACGCCGAGACCCACGATGCCGCGCTGATCTGGGAAGGCCACAAGGCCGGACGCCATATCGGCTATTGCCATCTGGAGAAGCTGCACAATCTGGAGCAACTGCCGTCGACGGGCTTCATGGTGTCGTGTTTCCCGGTCAAGATCGAGCGCGCCTCGGCCGGATGGACGCGGGCGGTGGCGATCATCGAGGGGTGAGGCGCCTAATCTCCGATTGAAGTCACGACATGGGTTCTGGCGCGTTTGATCTTCGCGTCATTCCGGGGCGGCGCGCGCCAGCGCGACGAGCCCGGAATCCATCGAGCCGCGCGACGTGCTGAAGGATGGATTCCGGGTTCGCGCTGCGCGCGCCCCGGAATGACCGAGGAGAGGACTCGGCAAAGCCAGAGAGGGAGCTCGTCGCGCGTCGTGGTGACAGTTGCGAGCCGACCTTGACTACAAAATCAGGCCGCTCTCTCTCATCTCGCTTTAGCAACTACACGCCAGCATGACCTCGTTCCGCCGCAGCATCGGCAGGGTCCAGGGCGGATTGTAGAACGCGAGCAGCGGCGATCCGGTGACGGTCAGCCCCTTGCGCTGCGCGTAGTCACGCAGTTGGCGAGTCTTGTCAGCGATGATGCCGTCGGAGGTGGAGCCCGAAAAGGTGATCGCGACCATGCGCTGCGCAGACTGGGCCGTCAGCTTGATCCGGGCATCGGCCGGCGGCGCAGAGTGTCGAGCGACCAGTTCGAGGGCATCACGAAGCTGATGCTCCAGCGGTCGCTGGCGACGCCATCGGCGGGCGCGATGGTGGCCTGGCCTGCTGCTGCACCGGCGCGGTCATGGCGATCTTCGTCTTCGCACGGTTGGCGCCGAAAATGTAGCCGGCGATGATGCGAAAGCCTTCCTCGATCGCCGGCTTGCGCGCGCCCTGCACCTCGGCCTGCACGATGATCATCGGCGCATAGGCGCGGATTTCGAAGTCGCCATCGCGTGAAACGACGTCGTATCTGGCATGTTCGACCCGGCTCATAAGCGGCCCTGCGGCAATGGCGGCACCGGCGAGGACAAGCACGGTGGCGCCTGCGAGCCAGATCAGCATGCGGCGTCTCCTCGGTGGTGTCGTCTCGGTCATGGCGGTTGCGCCGTCAGGTTTGAATAACGAGGAAACGCGAGCGAAGGTCCGGCAGATCACGTGCCGGGTGCCCGCCTGCGGTCGTCCTTCGCGACGCCCGACTGTAGCGTAGCCCGGATGAGCGCAGCGATATCCGGGATCGCACGAGGCGTAGGGACCCCCGGATGTCGCTGCGCTCATCCGAGCTACGCGCGTGCTGATGGCGGTGCGTGCCCGTCGGGCGACTCGGGCTCGGGCGCGACAAGAAGCGCCGCCCCGCAACCCCTCTCATGATCCAGATCGTGCCTGCGCCGAAAACGAAAATTCCGCAGCGCGCTCAGCGCGATCACCTCTGTCCAGATCTCGGCGCAAAAATTTCCCACTTTCGTTTTATCGGAAGGTATGCTCTCCTCCCTCCATCCCGCCTCATTCAGAGGGGCGTACGCGTCGTCACGATACGTTGAGGCGGGGAGCGGTGGCCGCGGGTCTGTCAGGCGCTTTTGCGCAAGACGACTGTCAGCTCGCGGACGTTCAAGCCGTGTGGTCCTGGCGCCCCGATGCTGGCGCCAAGCCTGTTGCCGACCTGACGGGTTGCGCAGGTGACGGGGGCAAACAAGCCGGTCCCCGGGGAGAGCTCGGAGCAGACGTTCACCCATCGCGCAGGGAAGGCCGGGTCTGTCCGGCTGAACCTGTGGTTCCTGCCGCCTGCATTTTTTCCGCAGGCGGGCCACGGGCCTCAGTCGAGGTCCGGCCTTCCCTGCGCCCTCGCGTTTCCGGCGAGGGTCTTGAGCATCGCTTCGGGCGCGTGTTGCGCTGCGAGAGCGACGGCGCGTGCGCGCATGGTGGCGCTGGCATACTGGATATGCTTATCAGTTGAGCGGGGCGCCGATGCTGGTGCGCCACCACCAACAAATCAGCCGGCCGCAACGGCTGATCCCAGGAGGAAACCCATGGCAGACACCTCACGCCGCGATCTTCTCGTCGCCGGCAGCGCCGCCGCAGCGGCTGCGATCATGACGGACACCCACCCTGCCGCGGCACAGGCCGGGCCGAAGCCGATCTTCGCCGTGCCGGCGACCACGATTCCGATCGCCGGCGAGCAGGGCGTCTTCCCCGTCCGCCGCATCTACTGCATCGGCCGCAACTACGCGGCGCATGCCATCGAGCGCGGCTCCGATCCGAACCGCGAGCCGCCGTTCTTCTTTCAGAAGCCGACCGACGCGATCCAGAATGTCGCGATCGGCGAGGTCGCCGATCATCCCTATCCGTCCCTGACCAAGAACTATCATCACGAGGTCGAACTGGTCGCGGCGCTGAAATCCGGCGGCACCAACATTCCCGCCGAGTCCGCGCTCGATCATGTCTATGGCTACGCGCTCGGCCTCGACATGACCCGCCGTGACCTGCAGAACGGCATGGCCGCCGAGAAGAAGCCATGGGAGATCGGCAAGAGTTTTGATCATGCCGCTGTGCTCGGCCCGATCCATCCGGTGGCGAAGGTCGGCCACTTCACCAAGGGCGCGATCTCGCTCGCGGTCAACGGCACGGTCCGGCAGAACTCCGACCTGACCAAGATGATCTGGAACGTCGCCGAGCAGATCGCGAAACTGTCCGAGGCGTTCGAGCTGAAGGCCGGCGACATCATCTATTCCGGCACGCCGGAGAATGTCGGCCCGGTCGTCAAGGGCGACGTGCTCTTGTGCAAGCTCGAGGGCCTGCCGGACATGTCGATCAAGATCGTTTGAGTGGAGGGGCTGGATCACACGTCGTGTGCAGCATGTTAACGCTGCCGATCGGAACGGAAGTCGCCGCCGCAATGCCGGTACGCTCCTTCTCCCCGCACGCGGGGAGAGGCGAGCAGCGAGCGTCGCTACGCGCGCTATCCAACAAGCGCGGCAGCCGCAGCCATCCCTCCGGATGCTGCGACTGCCGCCGTGGCGCTCGCGGCGCCGCGCCTCTCATCGCCTGCCGGACGGGAACTATCGTTGTTCCCGCGCAAACAGGCGCTGCCACCCGTTCGCAAGTTTGTGGCCCGACAAAGAGCCGCCGGGCACCGCCGCCTATCGTTGCCCTGCATCAGCCGAGCGAACGAGGGCAGCCGTGGCCATCACCATCGAGATCGATCACGCCAAGACGAGGCGCATGGCGCAGGGCCAAGGCCAAAGCCAAAGCAAGGGCCAGGGTCAGGCTCGCGGCCCGGCACGGTCGTTGCGCAGCGCTGGCGGCCCGGTGGTTCCGCAGGGCGTCAAGGGGCCAATCCGGCGGCTGAAATGGCTGATTCTCGTTCTGACGCTCGCCGTCTACTACATCACGCCGTTCGTGCGCTGGAACCGCGGGCCGAATGCGCCGGGCCAAGCCGTGCTGCTCGATTTCGCCCACGGAAAGCTCTATCTTGGCCCCGCCGAGATCTGGCCGCAGGATCTCTATCTCATCACCGCGGCGATGCTGCTGGCGACGTTCATCCTCGTCCTGGTCAACGCGCTGGCCGGCCGCCTGTGGTGCGGCTTCGCCTGTCCGCAGACGGTGTGGACCGACCTGTTCCTCCTCGTCGAGCGCCTCGTCGAGGGCGACCGCCGGCAGCGGCTGAAGAACATCGGCGCGCCGCTGACGGCGCGGCGCATCGCACAGATCGCCACCAAGCACGCGCTGTGGATGGCGATCGCGCTCGGCACCGGCGGCACCCTGATCTTCTACTTCACCGACGCGCCGGAGTTGCTGCGCGATCTCATCCATGGCGAGATGTCGGCGACCGCGCTGACCTGGACCTTGGTCTTCGCCGGCACGACCTATGGCCTCGCCGGTTTCGCGCGCGAGCAGGTCTGCACCTTCATGTGCCCGTGGCCGCGTCTGCAGGGCGCGATCTGGGATCCGGAAGCCTTCACGGTGAACTATCGCGATTATCGCGGCGAGACCCGGATGTCGGCGAAAAAGGCCGCCGAGGCGCGATCGCAGGGGTTGCCGGCCGGCGATTGCGTCGATTGTGGCGCCTGCGTCGCGGTCTGCCCGATCGGCATCGACATCCGCCAGGGGCCGAGCTTCGCCTGCATCAATTGCGGCCTCTGCGTCGATGCCTGCGACGGCGTGATGGCCAAGCTCGATCGTCCGCGCGGCCTGATCGACTACGAGAGCTGGCGCAACATCGAGCGTGGCCGTGTCGGCGAGCCGCGTGTCTCACGGCTGGTGCGGCCGAAGACGATCGGGCTTGCGCTGGCCTGCGTCGCTGTCGCCGGCGTGATTGCTGTTTCGTTCGTCACGAAGACCACCGCCGTGCTGTCGGTGCAGCACGATCGCGATCCGATGTCGGTGCGGCTGTCGGATGGCTCGGTGCGCAACGGCTATACGGTGAAGCTGCTCAACAAGTCGTCCGCCGTGCGGAGCTTCAAGCTCGGCATCAGCGGCATCGATGCGGCGCTCGCCATCGTCGGCCATGCGGCGGCGGATGCGATCGAGGTCGAGCCGGACGGCTCGGAGGCGCTGCGGGTGACGCTGACCATGCCCGAGTCTGTGGATGCCGATGTGACCTTCCAGGCGGTCGATGCGAGCGGGCAGGTCGTGCTGACCGCGCACGACCGCTTCGTCAACCGGTAGAGGAGGGCTCAGAGATACGCCTTCGGCAGCAGCATGTGGATGCCCTTGTTGCCGTCGACCAGCTGGGTGACGCGCAGATTGCCGGCCAGCGAGCACAGCATGTAGGCCTGGTTGCGCGACAGGTTGGTGCGGGCGCAGACGTGCTTGACCATCTCGCGCACCGCCTGCTTGCTTGGCGGCGTCGTCGAGATCCTCGTCGAGGCCGATCGACATCAGGTGGGTGGCGTTCTCGGCGAATGGCCAGGTGATGTCCATGTCCTTGCGCACGGTGAGGCGGAAGGTGCCGGTGACGCCGGTCTCCAGCGCGGTGATGCAGACCTCGCCGTCCGCCGTCATCGGCCGCTATGCCTCAGTGCGCTACGGGCGCTGACCGATCCTGCTTCTTCCGCTGGGATCACCGGCCGGATCGCTCCGGCCGACGATCTGCTGATTGCTGCAAGCTCAGGTCGCGAGCTGATTGCCGATCGGCAGCGCCCGCAGGCGCTTGCCGGTGGCGGCAAAGATCGCGTTGGCGAGCGCCGGCGCGAATGGCGGCACGCCCGGCTCGCCGACGCCGCTCGGCGGCGTGTCGGCATCAACGGGCACGATGTGCACGTTGGTGACCAGCGGTGCCTCGTCGATTCGGACCACCGGATGGTCGTCGAAGTTGCGCTGCTGCACCCGGCCGTTCTTGAAGCTGATCTCGCCATATTTGGCGAGGCTCAGCCCCATGATCGCGGCGCCTTCGAGCTGCGAAGCGATGCGCTCGGGGTTGACGAAGGTGCCGCAGTCGATCGCGGTGTCGACCTGATGCACCACAAGCTTGCCCTTGTCGTCGACCGACACCTCCACGATGGTGGCGATGTAGCTGACGAAGCTGCGATGCGCGGCGATGCCGAGGCCGTGGCCCTTGGGCACCGAGCGGCCCCAATTGCCCTTCTCGGCCACGAACTCGACGACGCGGCGCAACCGGCCGGTGTCGATCGGGTAGCTCTCGTAGGGCTCGCCGTAGTTCCAGAGATCCTTCACCGAGGCGAGCTTCAGGACGCGCGGAGTGCCGATCAGATCGAGCAGCATGTCCTTCTGGTCGCGTCCGGTCGCGTGGGCGATCTCGCCGACCATCGATTGCACGGCGAAGGCGCGCGGGATGTTCGAGACCGAGCGGAACCAGCCGATGCGGGTCATCGCCTTGGCGGCGGGATTCTCACATTGGATGTTGGCGATCTCGAACGGCATGTCGACGAGGCCCATGCCGAGCTCGAACGGCGCGGCATGATCGGCGCCCGCCGCGAAGGTCGACAGGATGGTCGGCGCGACGCTGCGGTGGCGCCAGGCCACCACCTTGCCGCTCTTGTCGAGCCCGGCTTCGATGCGCTCCACCGACACAGTGTGCAGGAAATCGTGATGGAGGTCGTCATCACGCGTCCACTGCACCTTGACCGGCGCGCCCAGCGTCTTCGACAGCAGGGCAGCCTCGAGCGCGAAGTCGCATTTGGACTTCCGCCCGAACCCGCCGCCGAGCAGGGTGACGTTGACGGTCACGTTCTCCGGCGGGATCTGCAGCGTCTTGGCGACATCCTCGTGCGTGCCGCCGGGGCTCTGCACAGGCGCCCAGATTTCGGCCTTGTCGCCCTTGACGTCGGCGACCGCGACCGGCGGCTCCATGCTGGCATGGGCGAAATGCGGCAGGTAGTACTCGCCGGTGATCACCTTGTCGGCCGACTTCAGCGCGGCCTCTGCATCGCCCTCCTGGCGCACGACGAGACCCGGCTGGCGTGCGGCGGCTTCGAGCTCGGCGCGATAGGCGACGGAGTCGTAAGCAGCATTGGCGCCGTCGTCCCATTCGACCTTGAGCACGTCGCGACCCTTGATTGCAGCGCCGGTGTTGCGCGCGATCACGGCGACGCCGCCAAGCGGCTGGAACTTCGACGGCCAGGGCCAGCCCTTGACCTCGATCACCTGCTCGACGCCGGGCACCTTCAGCGCCTCGGCCGGATCGAACGACTTGACCTTGCCGCCGGTGACCGGCGGCCGGGCGATAACCGCGTATTTCATGCCGGGCAGGCGGACGTCGGCTCCATAGCGCGCCTTGCCGACGGTGATGTCGTGCAGATCGACGATACTGACCTGGCCCTTGCCGAGATAGCGGAAGTCCTTCGGCGACTTCAGCTGCACGGTGTCGACCGCAGGGACCGGCAGATTGGCTGCATCGGCCGCGAGCTCGCCGAAGCCGAGGCGGCGGCCGCTGGCGCTGTGCACGACCTCATGATTGACGGCTTTCACTTCGCTCGGCGGCACGCCGAGGCGCTTGGCCGCCGCGGCTTCGAGCATCGCCCGCGCCATGGCGCCGATCTGTCGCATCGGCAGCAGATAGTGCCGCGTGCTGCGCGAACCGTCGGTATCCTGGTTGCCGAACTTCACCTCGTCGCCGGGAGCCTGCACGACGCGCACGCGCGACCAGTCGGCTTCCATTTCCTCCGCCACGATCAGTGGCAGGCTGGTACGCACGCCCGTGCCCATCTCGGAGCGGTGGGCGAGGATCGACACGATGCCGTCGGGGGCGATCGAAACGAAAACCTTGGGATCGACCACGGTGCCGTGCGGCATCTTGCCGGCGCCGGTTTCATAGGCGGCAAACGCCGGGCGCGACAGCAAGGGAGCCGCGAGCACGAACCCGCCGGCGAGGCCCAGCGTCTGCAGGATGGTACGGCGCGAGACGTTCTCGACCTTGAGATGCCGCTCGAAGCCGCGGCGAGACGCGGACTTTGCGATGTCGGGATTTGCGATGATGCTCATGATCACACCCCCGTCGAGGCCAGATGGACCGCATTCTCGATGCGCTGATAGCAGCCGCAGCGGCAGATGTTGCCGGCCATCGCATCCCTGATCTGGTCATGCGACGGCTTGGGATTCTCGTTCAAGAGTGCGGCCGCCTGCATGATCTGCCCGGCCTGGCAGAAGCCGCATTGCGGCACGTTGACCTGCCGCCACGCCTTCTGCACCGGATGATCTCCAGTCGGATGCAGACCTTCGATGGTGGTGACCTCCCGTCCCGCGACATCCGACACTGCGGTGATGCAGGCGCGCGCCGCTTCCTTGTCGACTATCACGGTGCAGGCGCCGCACAGCGCCGCGCCGCACCCATATTTCGTTCCGGTCAAACCCAGCTCGTCGCGCAGATACCACAGCAGCGGCAGGCTCGGATCGCCATCCCAGCTCTGCTCCTGTCCGTTGATTTTCACCTTGATCATGTTCGCCCTCGCTCTGTCGGACCAATGGTCGCTGTTCTGATCGTTGGTGGACGCGCGCGGGACCACATGTCCTTACGTGCACGCGCCGGATCAATCGAGAGTTGTCGGAAAACGACTAATGATAGCAGACCGGGACAGGCGTCGGTCTACACAGGCGCGTGTGTTGTCAGAGCAGACGAGCGCTGCGCGTGCAGCCCGCTGCAATGCAAATGCGGAACAATGGGCGGTGCGCCGACAACAATGGCGGCCGCCAGACCAAAACGACGACAAAAAAGAATGCCTCGCCAGCGTGGGGCAGGCGAGGCACCAAGTCTTCAGGAAGGAACGCTTCAGTTGGTACGCTTGGTACGTGGCGGCCGTCAGGCCGCCTTTGCTTTCGCCACGTGGGTGGCAATCGCATCCATCAGGGCCGGCGACAGGCAGTCATAGGGCTCGAGCCCCAGCTCCTTCAATCGCGCCCGAATCTCGCCCATCTGTTCCGGCTTCACGCCCGACTCGATCACCGAGGAGACGAAGGCCGCAAAGCCCGGCGCGGCCGAACCCTGCTCCTGGAACAGCTCGGGGTGAATGAAGTCGAGGCCGTAGAACGGGTGGCCCGTGTTCTCGATGCGGCCATACATATGCGTGCCGCAGCCGGTGCAGGCGTAACGCTGGATGACGGCGGAGGGATCGACGATCTTGAGCTTGTCGCCGTTCTCCAGCACCGTGACGTTCTGCCGCGGCACCACTGCAACGACCGAGAAGGTCGCGCCGGAGGGCTTCCAGCATTTGGTGCAGCCGCACGCGTGGTTATGCGCGACATCGCCCTTGATGCCGACCTTGACCGGCCGGTCGTGGCACTTGCAGACCAGCGTGCCGCCGGCGAAATGGCCGCTTCCCTGTTTGACGCCGTTATCGACGGACGGGTGGATGTGGACAGTCATGGCGCAATCCTCCTCAGTTTTGCGTGCTTGGGGTCAGAACACGACGACGGAACGGATCGATTTGCCCTCATGCATCAGGTCGAAGCCCTTGTTGATGTCTTCGAGCTTGAGCGTGTGGGTGATCATCGGGTCGATTTCGATCTTCCCGTTCATGTACCAGTCGACGATCTTGGGAACGTCGGTGCGCCCGCGCGCGCCGCCGAACGCCGTGCCCTTCCAGACGCGTCCGGTGACGAGCTGGAACGGGCGGGTCGCGATCTCCTTGCCGGCTTCGGCGACACCGATGATGATCGATTCGCCCCAGCCGCGATGGCAGGCTTCCAGCGCCTGGCGCATCACCGTGGTATTGCCGGTGCAGTCGAAGGTGTAGTCGGCACCGCCATCCGTCAGCGCAACCAGATGCTGGACGATGTCGCCGGTCACCTTCTTCGGGTTGACGAAGTGGGTCATGCCGAAGCGGCGCCCCCATTCCTCCTTGCTGTCATTGACGTCGACGCCGACGATCTTGTCGGCGCCCGCCATCCGCGCGCCCTGGAGCACGTTGAGGCCGATGCCGCCGAGGCCGAAGACGATGACGTTCGAGCCGGGCGTGACCTTGGCCGTGTTGACGACTGCGCCGACGCCCGTGGTGACGCCGCAGCCGATATAGCAGCTCTTGTCGAAGGGCGCGTCCTCGCGAATCTTCGCGACCGCGATCTCCGGCAGCACGGTGAAGTTGGAGAAGGTCGAGCAGCCCATGTAGTGGTAGATGGCCTGGCCCTTGTAGCTGAAGCGCGACGTGCCGTCGGGCATCAGGCCCTTGCCCTGCGTGGCGCGGATCGCGGTGCAGAGATTGGTCTTGCGGCTGAGGCAGCTCTTGCACTGGCGGCATTCCGGTGTGTAGAGCGGAATGACGTGGTCGCCGGGCTTGACCGAGGTTACGCCAGGGCCGACCTCGCGCACGATGCCGGCGCCCTCATGGCCGAGGATCGAGGGGAAGATGCCCTCGCTGTCGAAACCGTCGAGCGTGTAGGCATCGGTGTGGCAGATGCCGGTGGCCTTGATCTCGACCAGTACCTCGCCGGCCTTCGGCCCTTCGAGGTCGACCTCGACGATCTCCAGCGGCTTCTTGGCTTCGAAAGCGACCGCGGCGCGCGTCTTCATGTCTCAAACTCCTCTTTCATTCTCTTGAGCCCGCGACGCTGCCCAGGGAAACTGTTCAGGCGCGGTCCCCGTCGTCAGTCATTTCTTGCCCATGCAGGAGTTCTCCGCTTCCGTATAGGCTGGCGGTTTGTCCTCGTGCTTGGCCGGGCGAACGCGTCCCACCGCGTCATTGCCGCGGGCGCGCAGGTAGATGTAGAGGTCGTCCATGTAGCAGGCCACGTTCGGATTGTCGCCGAAAGCCGGCATGACGTTCTCCTGGGACGTGCTGACATTCTTGCGGCCGCTGGCGATGACACCGATGAAATCGCCGTAGCTCATGGTCTTGACCGAGTCCTTCAGCGCAGGCGCATAAGTCGATCCCATGCCGTCGGGCCCGTGGCAGACGTGGCATTCGGAATGATAGCGGCGGTATCCGGAGTAGGTGTACCAGTCGACCGATCCGTCGGCGCCCACCTTGTAGGTCGGATTGCCATCCTTATCGAAGTACTTCCCGTCTTCGGACTTGACGGCCGCAGGATCTCCCGGACTTTCCGCCCAGGCATTTTCGGCGACATTCATCCCGCCGGTTGCCAGGATCAGAGCCGTGGCGACCGCAAAACAGATTCTACGCAAGGGCGTCTTCCCTTAATTTTCTGGGGCAGGCGAACCGGCGCATGGACGAAATCCATGCGCCGGAAGCAGGTGCCTAGCTCACTGCTGCGGGAGCGAGAACACGGTGAGCGCGCCGCCCAGGGCGGTGTAGTTGCTCAGCGCTGCGTAGCCGCCGACCGCACCGAGACCGGCGGTCGGATCCGTCAGGCCCGCCGCGAGACCGATGCCGGCCCAGCCACCGACACCCGAGAGCACGGCGACATACTGCTTGCCGCCTGCCTCGTAGGTCGTGACGTTGCCGATGATGCCGGACGGAGTCTTGAACTTGTAGAGCTCCTTGCCCGTCTTGGCATCGACCGCCTTGAGGTAGCCTTCGAGCGTTCCGTAGAACACCACGCCGCCGGCCGTTGCGAGCGCACCCGACCACACCGAGAACGGCTCCTTGTTCGACCAGGCGATCTTGCCGGTCTTGCCGTCCCAAGCGATGAAGTTGCCCATATGGGTCTCACCCGCCGGCGGATACATCGACAGCGTCGCGCCGACATAGGGCTGACCTGCGGTGTAGCTCACCTTGAAGGGCTCGTAGTCCATGCAGACATGGTTGGTCGGAACGTAGAACAGCTGCGTGTCCGGCGAGTAGGCGGCCGGTTGTTCGTCCTTGGTGCCGAGCGCCGCCGGGCAGATGCCCTTGGTGTTGACGTCTTCACCCTGCTTGTCGGTCGAGTATTGATCGACAACCTTCGGACGGCCGTAGGTCGGCGAGTTCTTGTCCATGTCGACGCCGGTGGTCCAGTTCACCTTCGGGTCGAACTTTTCGGCGACGAGGAGCTCGCCGCTGGCACGGTCGAGCGTATAGCCGAGGCCGTTACGATCGAAGTGCGTGAGCAGCTTGCGCGGCTGACCGTTGATCGACTGGTCCGACAGGATCATCTCATTGACGCCGTCATAGTCCCACTCGTCGTGGGGCGTCATCTGATAGACCCATTTCGCGACGCCGGTGTCTGCGTGGCGGGCGAAGATCGTCATCGACCACTTGTTGTCGCCGGGACGCTGCTTCGGGTTCCAGGTCGAGGGATTGCCCGACCCGTAATAGACCATGTCGAGCTGCGGATCGTAGGAGATCCAGCCCCAGGTGCAGCCGCCGCCGGTCTTCCACTGATCGCCTTGCCAGGTCTTCAAGCTCGAGTCCTTGCCGACCGGCTTGCCGAGCGCGGTGGTGTTGGCATCGAACAGGATCTGGTCATCCGGACCTTCGGAATAGGCCTTCCAGACCTGCTTGCCGCTCTTGATGTCGTAAGCGGTCATGCTGCACTGGACGCCGAACTCGCCGCCGGACGTGCCGACCAGGACCTTGTCCTTCACCACCAGCGGCGCCGAGGTGCCGGTCTGGCCCTTGGTCGGATCGCCGTTGACGGCGGTCCAGACATGCTGGCCGGTCTTGGCGTCGATCGCCACCAGCTTGTCGTCGGCCTGATGCAGGAAGATCTTGCCGTCACCATAGGCGACGCCGCGGTTGACCGTGTCGCAGCACATCACCGGAATGACGTTCGGGTCCTGCTTGGGCTCGTACTTCCAGACGATCTTGTTGTCCTGCGCGAGATCGAGCGCATAGACCTTGTTCGGGAACGGCGTATGCACATACATCAGGTTGCCGATGATGAGCGGTCCGCCTTCATGGCCGCGCAGCACGCCGGTGGAGAAGGTCCACGCGACCTGCAGCTTGCCGACGTTCTGGGCGGTGATCTGGTTGAGCTTGGAGTAACGCGTATTGGCGTAGTCTCCCGCCGGCATCACCCAGTCCTTCGGGTTGGCCGACATCTTGACCAGCTCTTCACTGGCCCACGCGCCACCCGCGGCAAGCGCCGCGACTGACGTCAGACATGTTGCGAGTAGCACTCTTCGCATCGTCTTTCCTCCCGGGTTCAACTGAGGTTCCGCATCACGCGGCCCAGTATTCGTTTTCGGCATCATTGATTATCCACTTCCCAACCGGGAAACTTGCCCAAAAGAGAAAAGAGCTTGCTCAAGAGTGAAGCGAATAGAAGTTTTTGAAGGAGATTTTGCTTTGCTGGTCCGCAACATGAGGGCCACTCTTGCTGCGCAGCATCAATTTGCAGCATCGCGGTTCCACCGAGGGTTGACGTTTCCCTTGACCTTACAGAGATGAAGGCGGAGGATCAGATAGGGCGCGTTATGGAACGAGTGCGCCGCGAAAGAGCCGCAGCCTTAAAATGGGAGCAATCTTGCTGCAGTCTCGTTCGCCGTCCTGCGGCGGACCCGTTGCGTTTCGATCATGAATCGGTGGATGAAACATGTCCGATACGATCCGCTCGCTTAATACTTCGGGCTTCTCGCCGAAGAGCCAGATCCAGCGTTGGTCAGATGCACTGACCGACCTGTGCGGACGTTTCGATGTCGATCCGCTGGAGGGGGCCTCATTCGAGGGGCGCATCAATTTCACGACGGTATCGCGCCTGAAGCTCTGCCAGATCGAGGCCAGCCAGCACCGCATTGCGCATTCCTATGCGCGTGCGCAAAAGGCGGCACATCCCTACATCAAGATCTTGTTCCAGACCTATGGAACGTCCTATTTCGAGCAGGATGGCCGCCAGATCGAGATCGGCCCCGGCGATTGCCTCGCCTACGATGTGTCGTCGCCGCACACGATCATCAGCCCCGCGTTGACGCGCCATGACGTTGTCATCGTGCCCAAGGAGCTGTTGCAGGAGCGCGGTTTCCGGTCGGAGAAGATGCCGGCATACAAGCTGTCGGCGCGGAGCGGGACCGGTCGGATTGCGCATGACGTCACCCATGCCGCGTTCGACGAGGCGACCCGGCTGTCGCCCAACTCGGCGGCCAGCGTCGCCGAGTCGCTGATCGATCTACTGCTGCTGCCGCTGCGCGAAGCCGATCGAATGCTGGACCGTGCGGGACCCGAGGCGGTCTATATCCGCGCTCAAGCCTTCATCCGCGAGCATCTGCGCGATCCCGATCTGTGCATCGATCAGATTTCGGCGGCCCTGGGTTGCACCAAGCGCTACCTTCACATGGTCTTCAGCGATCGTGGGATGACGGTCAGCGACTACATCTGGCGGGCCCGGCTTCAGCATTGCCGTCAGGAGCTGGAGACGCAGAGCGGCAAGACCATCACCGATGTCGCGTTCTCATGGGGTTTTTCGAGCTCGTCGCACTTCAGTCGCGTCTTCCGCAAATATTTCGGCGTCGTGCCATCGTCGGTTCACAAGACTGCGGCGCGCTGAGCGGTCGTGGAGCGACCGCGCTAGCGTGCGCCGCTCCGGATGATCCTCTGGAATGCATCGCCGAGAATCACCGGCTCGCGCGGCGGAAGATAGGTCAGTCCGGCGGACCGACCGAGATTCGCCAGGGCCCCGGAGCCGTCGAGCTCCGTCAATGCCTTGTCGACCGATGTGATGAGTTCGGCCGAACTGGCCAGCCCGACATAACCTCGGTTCACGCCGATCGGATAGCTGTAGCCCGACCCGCCGAGCTTGGTGTCGGGATGAGCCGCCCGATACGCATCGAAACGTCTGCTATCGAGCAGGGTCGCGTCGAACTTACCCTGTTCGAGCGCGCCGAGCAGATCGTCCCGCGCCGGAATCAAATGAGTGATGTCGTCGATCAGCCGTCCCTTGTCGAACGTCATCAGGATGGCATCCGCCAACGTGCCGCTCTCGATTGCCAGCCGCAGCCCGGCCAGATCGCCGATGTCGGTGATCGGGCGCGGTTTCGCGGAAGGTCCGAGAACGACGGTCAGTGTTGAGAACATATACGGCTTGCTCGGCATCAGCGTGCCGAGCGGAACACGGCGACGGCGATCGTCGCGCGTGGCGCCATCGAAGTCCGGCAGCTTGGCCGTCTTGACGCCCGGCGCAACCAAACCGTCCTGCGTGAACGCATAGCTGCCGAGCAACGAACAGCGTCCGTCCGATAGCAGTGCATTCGCCTCCAGCGCTGGACTGGAATCTTCGTCCAATTTGCTCTCGTACCACTGGATCTCGAGCTTCCTGCCGAGGCGATCGGCGATCGCCTGACCGAGCAGGACATCGAAGCCGCCGCCGGGCTTGCCACGATGATGGGCCGAGAGCGGCGGAAGATTTTCGTCGAGGCAGATGCGCAGCACGTCGTCAGCGGCTGAAGCCGCTGACGACACCGTCGAAATCATCAAGGCGGCCAACCAACAGCAGAGATGGCGTATCACTGCGCTCTCCGGCTCGAAACGTAGGCCCACAGCGCGGTGATCTCGTCATCGCTGAGAATGTCGCCCCAGGGCGGCATGCGGCCGTTCTTGCCCTGCTTCACCGTGGTGACGAAACGAGGCTGGTCATCGGGAAACCGGCGCAGGTCGGGCGTCACAGTGCCGGAGTTCACCATGTTGGGCCCGTGGCAGTGCGAGCACTTCTGAGCGAACGTCGTCTTGCCGAGGTCGACCTGGCTGTGTGCAGCGCTGCCATCTTGTTGTTGGGCGAGGGCGGTCGTCGATGGCACGGCCAAAGTCGCCATGACGGCGGCGAAGGCCGCCGCCGTTCTCATGAACATGGTCTGTCTCACGGGCGATCCGCACTCAATTCTTGACCGCGAAGACCCACAACGAGCCGCCTGCCGGAACGTTGGCGAGGCGCTCGTCACCGGAGAACAGCGAGTAGACGCCGCCGTAGCCGGAGGTGACAGCGACATACTGCACGCCGTCCTGCTGCCAGGTGACGGGCTGGCCCTCGATGCCGGAGCCGGTCTGGAACTGCCACAGCTTCTTGCCGCTGTCGGCGTCGAAAGCTTCGAACTCGCCGGTCAGCTTGCCCGAGAACACCACGCCGCCTGCCGTGGACAGCACGCCGGAGAAGCGCGGGATGTCGCTCGGCTGCTCCCACTTGGTCTTGCCGGTCATCGGATCGATGGCCTTGAGCTGACCGCGCGGCCCTTCCGGCCAATCCCACAGATCCGTCAGGTCCATGCCGAGGTACCACTCGCCGGCCTTGTAGGTCGCAGGCTCGGTCTTGTAGTGACCGCCGAACACGAGCGTATTGGCATAGGCCAATCCCGTTTGCGGATTGAACGACATCGGCTCCCAGTTCTTGCCACCGAGGATCGACGGATAGACCGTGACCTTCTTGCCCTCGCGCGCATCACGCGTCACGTCGGTCTCGACCGGCTTCCCGGTCTTCAGGTCGATGCTGGAGGCCCAGTTCACCTTCACATAGGGGTTGGCCGCGAGCAGCTTCCCATTGGTGCGATCGAGCACGTAGAAGAAGCCATTGCGGTTAGCGTTCATCAGCACCTTGGTCGGCTTGCCCTCGACGTTCATATCGGCGAGCACCATCTCCGCGACCGCGTCGTAGTCGAACGGATTGTTCGGCGAGAACTGGAAGTGCCACTTCATCTTGCCGGTCTTCGGATCGAGCGCGAGCACCGAGCAGGTGTAGAGGTTGTCGCCCGGGCGCACCGCCGCGTTGAACGGTCCGGGATTACCGACGCCCCAGAACACGGTGTTCTGCTCGGGATCGTAGGAGCCGGTGATCCAGGTCGAGCCGCCGCCCAGCTTCCAGGTGTCGCCCTTCCAGGTGTCGCCGCCGGGTTCATCCGGGCTTGGGACCGTGTGTGTGCGCCACAAATGCTTGCCCGTCGCGGGATCCCAACCATCGATGAAGCCGCGGGTGCCGAACTCGGCGCCGGAGATGCCCGTCAAAACGACGCCGTCGGCGACCAGCGGCGCGACGGTCATCGAGTAGCCTTCCTTGATATCGGCGGCTTTCTGGCGCCACAGCTCCTTGCCGGTTTTGGCATCGAGCGCAATCACGTTGGCATCGAGCGTCGTCCGGAACACCTTGCCGTCGTACAGTGCGGCGCCGCGATTGATGATGCCGCAGCAGACCACGCGCGGCGTCTCGGCGGGATAGTCGATCTTGCTCTTCCAGATCTGCTTGCCGGTCTTGGCGTCGACGGCCATCGTCGCATTGTGGGTCGTGACGTAGAGCACGCCCTGATAGACCAGCGGCTGCGATTCTTCACTGCGATCATCGGCGAAACTGTAGTTCCAGACCGGGACCAGGTTCTTGGCGTTGTCCTTGTTGATCTGGGTGAGCGGGCTGAACCGCTGCAGATTGTAGCCCATGCCGTAGTTGAGGACGTTTGCCGTATCAGTTGCACCCTTGACCAACTGATCGGCGCTCTGCGCGCTTGCACCATGTGATGCAAAAATGGCGAGGCCTGCGGCCAGCGCGATCCGCTTCATTCATTTCCTCCGAGATTTTTATGCGCGCCTATCCTGACGCTGCGGGAACAACACTCCCCTCGAAATCAGGAACCGTCAATACGAAAAGGTGGCAACGATCCTCGTCTCATCGGGAAGCCCTCCTCGTCCGATTCGGACGGGACAGCCAAGCCGTTGTCGCTGCTCGCTGATCGAGTTCGGCATGATGGCACCGCTCCTATGCTGCGTTGCGGCATGAAGATTGCTTCACTGCACCATGCCGGGACAACAGAGGAGTAGGCGGATGAGACGAACCATCCTTTGGCTCGGCATGCTTTGTTGCCTTTGGGTGAGTGCGAGTGCGCGTGATCTCGGTCAGTGGGGAGCGGTCGATCCTGCATTGCGTCAATGGTACGAGGCGTTGATGCAGCCCGATGTCCCGACGGCATCATGCTGCGGTGAGGCTGACGCCTACTTTGCCGATGAGATCCATGTCCGCAACGGCAAGACCTATGTCATCATCACCGATGACCGTCCCGATGAGCCGCGTGGCCGTCCGCACATCGATGTCGGTACCGAAATCGAGGTCCCCGATCACAAGCTGAAGTGGGACAAGGGAAATCCGACGGGGCACGGCATCATCTTCCTGAGCCGCAATCGATATGTGTTCTGCTATGTGCAGCCGGGCGGTGCGTGAGCGAAGCTGCCGTCCCGCTCAGGGGGCACGTCCTACGAGGATTGAGGCGGAACGGCGTCCAGCCAGGCGGCTGGATTTTTGTTTCGTTCAATCGATCGCCAACCGCTGGGAAATGCTCCACGGTTGCGGAGCCTTGCGTTCCACCTGATGCGGTCCTAGCTTCGACGTCGGCGCGAGCAATGCGTCAGTCAATGATAGTCGAACTTGGGAGCTTGAAATGGCCTGGAAGACACCGAAGATCGTCGAAGTGCCGGTTGGCATGGAAATCAACATGTACGCCTGTGCGGCGCGCAAGTAGCGCGTAGCGGTCTGCCAAGCCACGAAGAGCAAAATTTGCTTCGGACTGGCTTGGCGGATCCATTCTGCAGACGACCCGCGAGATCGTCCCGGCGACCGGCCTCTCGGCCGATCGGGTATGACGGGCACACCGCCGAACGTTGGTGACGGCCTGAGGACCGTCCAAGGATCAAACGTCCTGCGTGTCGAAGATATACAGATCGACGCCGCCATCGGCGAAATTGGGCAGATCGCCCGCCGCCGCCTTGCCTTCGGCAGAGCCCATTCCCGCCTGCAGCGCCTGCATCGAATCGAATACCAGGGTGGCAACGAGGTGGATGTTGGTGGCGCCCGTCGGCCCATTCACGGGGCCGCGGCTGATATCGTAGCTCTTCAGGCCGGGAATCTTCTTCGCCAGCGGCACGTGGACGTTCATGTAGTGTTTGTCGAACGCCTCGGCGCTCTTGGGGGTCTTGTAGAGTACGAGAACCTTGGGCATCTGCTTCCTCCGCATTCGCTCTTTTTGAGGTCGATCGACCGAGTCCATTGCAGCCGATCTGCCGGTTCGGATCAAGCGTCAGGGCCGGCTTGGTCCGGGGATGGTCGTTCCAGCCTTGGTTCCGCTGGATAATTTGTTGCGCAAAGAGAAACTGATGCAGCCGGATGTCGTAGTTTCAGGTACGTTGCTTCAGGCTTATCGAAGGACAACGAGCCATGAGCCCCATCGATCTCGTCATCACCGTCTGCGCAGTCCTGTCTCCGGCCACCTGCGAGGAGCAGCATCTCGTTTTCGCAGATGGCGGCGCCTCTCTGCAGCAATGCGCGATGAAGGCGCCGCCCTACATCGCCCAGTGGATCGGCGAGCACCCGAAATGGACGGCAGTGCGGTGGCGCTGCGAATATCCGCACACTAACGACAAGGCCTGAGGCCGGTTTGGCCGTCGGCGCGCTGGCTGCCTACTTCGTGCACTCCTTGAGGTCCTTGTCCGCGACCGAGATCACGGCGTCGGCCTTGATGTCGAGGCCGCGTACGACGCACTGCCGCTCGCCGGCATAGCTCACCTTGGCGTCGTAGCGCCCAGGCTCGATGCCGGTGAGCTTCAGCCGTTCGTCGTGATCGAGCTCTTTGTCCTTGTCGCTCAGCGTCTGGTTCGGACCCCAGTTGTTCTGGCCGGCCGGAGAGAGCTGAAAACCGGTCATCGTTGCGGTGGTCAGATTCCAGAGCCGGATGCCCTTGCTTTGTGCGACGGCTGCGAGCGGCATGGCGAACAGAATGGTTGCCGTCACGGCGAGTCCGCGTTTCATGGCATTTCCCTGGGTTTCCGACGTCCTTTGATTGCCATGACTATGACACGGAAAAATCCAGTCGCGCCAGATCGGCCTTGGTCGCCGCAACGGTGTCGTTGTTGCGCTGCGCGCGCGGCAGGTCGATCGGGACGGCATGCAGCAGACGGGCGGGGCGCGAGGATAGCAGGAAGATCCGGTCGCCGAGCCGCGCCGCGTCGTCCATGCTGTGCGTGACCAGGAGCGTGATCATCGGCCTGTTGGCCACCAGCGTCGCAATCTCCTCGCGCAGCCGCGCGGCGAGCGCGTCGTCGAGCGAAGCCAGCGGCTCATCCAGGATGAGGAAATCCGGCTCGACCGCAAAGGCGCGCGCCAGCGCGACGCGGCGGGCGAGGCCGAGCGACAACTCGCCTGGAAAATGGCTGCGATGTCCCTCGAGCTCGAGCACGCCGAAAATCGCGGCCAGCCTGTCCTCGGCGACACCGGGCGCTGCCAGCCGGACGTTGTCCTCCACCGATCGCCACGGCAGCAGCCGCGGCTCCTGGAACACCATCGCCAGCCGGGCTCCCTCAGGCCGCGATACCTGGCCCTGATAGTCGTTGTCCAGACCGGCGAGGATCCGCAGCATCGTGCTCTTGCCGCACCCGGAGGGGCCGACGACGACGCCGACCTCGCCCCGCTGCAGCGCAAAAGCAATGCCCGCAATCACCTCCTGGCGCTTGCCATTGGCGCTGGTGTAGCTCTTGGACCTGATATCGACCTCAAGCCGCACGGAGCCGCCACCTCGATGCGCGCTGCTCGAACGGCTGGACGATGACGGCCTCGATCACCAGCACCACGGCAGCAAAGCTGAGCGAGTAGGCGAGCAGCAGCGGAATGTCGAACAGCTGGAAGGCGACGCCGATCTCGAAGCCGATGCCGTTGGGCCGTCCGAGCAGTTCGGCCACCAGCACGATCTTCCAGACCAATGAAAGGCCGGAGCGCGCGGCAGCCGCAATATAAGGTGCGAGCTGCGGCAGCAGGACGTGGCGGAGGATGCGTCCGCGCGAAAAGGCAAACACCTTGGCCATCTCGTCGAGCGATGGATCGAGCGCGCGGGCGCCTTCGCGCAAGGTGACGACGGCGGTCGGCAGCTTGTTGATCGCGATTGCTGCGATCGCAGCGACCTCGGTGAGACCGGCCCAGATATAGGCGAGCACGATCACCACCAGCGCTGGAAGATTGAGCAGCAGGATCAGCCAGGGATCGCCGAGGCGGTTGGCGAGCTGGCTGCGCCCCATCAAAAAGCCGATTGCCGAGCCGAGTGCCATCGACAGAGTGAAGGCGAGGGCGACGCGGGCGAGCGTTGCGCCGAGATGCAGAAACAGCGCGCCGGACCGCGCCTCCGCCACCGCAACCGCAAGCACGGCCGATGGCAATGGCAGCTTGGCGCTGCCGGCGACAGCCGCGGCAATCCACCAGGTGGCGAGCAGAAGCGCAAAGGACAACAGCCGCAGCACTAATCCCTCGCATCCGCCCTGTAGTAGGTGCCGGGACTGAGCTCAGCCGCAGGGCCGACCAGATCGCGGCCGCCGATCGAGGCGAGCACGCCGTAGAGAACGCGGGCGTCAGCCTCTTCCTCGGCCACCGGCCGGCGCGGAATACCTTCGCGATAGCGGTCGCGGTAGGCGCGCAAGGTGGCGTCGTCCTGTGCGCCGGTCAGCGGGGCGATCGTTTGCCAGTCGGCGTCGGAAGTCGCCAGGATCTCCTTGGCCTTGGCCGTGACGGTTAGGAAGCGTGCGACGAGATCGCGATGCTTGGCGGCCCAGTCCTCGTCGAAGACATAGCCGATCATCGCGGTGCGGCCCTTGGCGCCGAATGGCGGCAGCAGGTCCTCGATGCCGGCAAGCCGGCGGAAGCCCTTGGCCTCCAGGGCCGCGCAGAAATTCCAGAAGTTCAAGCCCGCATCCATCTCGCCGTCGGCCAGCTTGGCGGCCAGCAGCGGCGGTGCCCCATAGGTGATGGTTGCCTGCGATTTCAGATCGACGCCGTCGCGCTTGAGCGTGGCCTGCAGCAGCAGCCAGCTCTTGTCGAGCGGGCCGCCGGCCACCGCGAGCTTGCGTCCCTTCAGATCGGAAAGTGTCTTGATCGGTGAGGTCGCCGGCACCATCACGGCGCCGAGCGCGCTCGAATAGGGATAGAAGGTCAGCTTGGCGCCGAGCGCACGCTCGCGCGACACCCACAGCCAGTCCGATACCATGATGTCGGCATTGCCGGCACGCAACGCGATCTTGCCGGCCTCCGGGCTCGCAAGCTCGACCGCATCGATCGCGATATCCGCCTGTTTGTCCAGCTGGCGGGCGCGGATCACGGCCAGCTCCCAGGCGAGGGTGCCGGTCTTCTGCACTGCAACCTTGACGGTCTCGGCGGCGCAGCATGCCGTGACCGGCAGCAGGGCGCAGGCGACAATCGCCATCAACAAACGACCGATCTGCGTCATGAGCCCGTCTGCATTTCCTCGAGATGTGTTCTTTTCAGCCTCATTCTCTTAGCATAGCTTCGGCTGCGATGCCGCGGAGGACTGTGATGCGTAGTGCTGTTCCGGTAGGACCGATTGTCGCCACCCTCATTGCCATGATCGCGCTGCGCGGGTCGGCTCACGCCGAGGATCTCAACGACTATCCGACCTCTGCGCGGGCCGAATATGTGTTCGGCTGCATGAAGGCCAATGGCGAGACCCGGGAGGCGATCGCGCAGTGCTCCTGCTCGATCGACGTGATCGCCTCGATCCTTCCCTATGAGCGCTACGTCACGGCCGAGACCGTCCTCAGCATGTCCCAGGTGCACAGCACTCTCGGCACCCAGTTCCGCACGTCCGAGCAGGCCGCCACCGCGCTGAACGATCTCCGTCGGGCGCAGGCCGAAGCCGAAGTGAGATGCTTCTGAAGCGCTGCCGCTCTGCCGCATCAAGTTCCTGAGCCGTCGGCCGGCCAGTCGTGCTCGAACACGTGGCCCTGCGTATCCTTCGCTTCCGCACGGAATTGCTTGGCGCCGTTCGACACGTAGGTGAAGCGGATATTGGGATCCTCCGAGATCGAGATGCCGCCTTCGACCGACAGCACCAGGCTGCCGTCCTGCGACAGCGTCAGCCGGTCGATGAAGAAGGCCGGAATGTAGAGCTGCGTCACCTGGTCCATCTGGAGCCCGGAATTGTTGGGATGCCCGACCATGACCTGCGCTTCGCGGATGCCGCTCGTGGCGCCGTCGCTGCTCTGCGTGAACTGCCGGTAGCGCATCTGGCCGATGCGCGCCTTGGCCTCGTCCGGATTCTTCGCCGCCGGGGCCGAGCAGCCTCCGGAAGCCTTGACGAAGGTCTTGACCACATAGAGCTGGCCGTCGGTGAGCTCGGCCACCGCATGCACATCCGTGTAGTTGTTGACGCGGACCCGCGTCGAGATCGCGGTCACGTTGGCGTCCGCGCCGAGCGTGAACTTGGCCGCCATGGGCGCGGGATTCTGGTCGATCACCAGCGTGATGGTCTTGATGCGGCGCTCGTCGGCGGGCGACAGCTTGCTGCGCAGGGTGACCGGAACCACCGAGGCATCCTCGGCGCGCGTCGGCATCTCGATCGACAGCACATTGCTGCCGTCCTGCATCGCCTTGTTGTTGAAGATGTCCTGGACTAGTCCCGGCCAGGGATCGTAACCATCAGCGGCCTTCGCAGGTGCGAAGGCAAACGCGAGGCATGCCCCGAGAAGCAGGGTGGACGGCAGGTGGAGCCGGATCATGGCGCAATCCTCCTCGGGCAGTCGGGTGAATTAACGATCATAGCGCGTCGCCGCCCTCATTCCCATTCCATTTCCGAGAATGCCGCAGTCGCGTTGCGGGCATTGTAGTCGTCGAACAGCTCCCATTTGCCGCGCTCCGATCCGGCGGCCCCAGCGGCGTCCGCGATCGGCTTGCCCGCCTTGATCAGCCCGCGAACGTCGTGGGCCAATATGTCGAGGTAGCGACGCTCGTCGCTGAGCGCCAGTGGCCACGGGCTGACAGGGCCATGGCCCGGGACGACGCGCTCGGCCGGGATGATCGCGAGCGCGGCCATGTCGGCGATCCAGCCGCGCAGGCTGCCATCCATCACCGGGATGTGACGCAGGAATACGAGATCGCCGGCGAACAAGATCCGGCTCCGGTCATCATAGACGGACAGGTCGCAGTCGCTATGCGCGGTGCTCCAGGCCTTGAGCGTGAGGGTACGGCCGCCGAGGTCGAGCATCATCTCGTCGTCCACGAGGATCGACGGGGCGACGAGACGGACCTCGTCGATCAGCTCGGCGCCCATCAGGCGCCGGAACGCCTCGATGTAGTGCGGTCCGCGCAATGCAAGCGCGCGCGGCAGGTTCTTGGCGCCGACGAAGCGCGTGCCGTCGCCCTCGAATGCCGCGTTGCCGAATGCGTGATCCGGATGGGCGTGAGTGTTGACGACGTAGCGCACCGGCTTGGCGGTACGGGCGCGGATCGCTGCCAGCAGCGCGCGGCCTTCGCGGACGCTGCCGCCGGTGTCGATCACGGCGACCGCGTCGTTGCCGACGATGAAACCGACATTGGCGATGGCGCCCTCGTTCGCCGCGTTCATCAGCGCGGTCTGGCCGACGTGAACGAACACGCCGGGCGCGATCTCGCTGACCTCGAGTTCCGGCGGCATGGCAAGAGCGGCGCTGCCTAGCGCCAGCGCCCCCCAGGCGGTGATCGCGATGATCAATTGTCTCACCATCGGCTTGCCTTGCTCGCGTGAGAGGTGTGCGTCAGACGATGGACGTTGCGGTGCAGCAATGGGTCAACTCTTCGCGATGACGGCGGCTGTTGCACCGGAGCGGCCGGCGGCCTAGCATTTTCAAAAATACCGCGATGCGTTCGATAGGGATGGAAATACGGATGACGAAGCGTCACAAACTTGCCTGCTCGCTGGCCGTTGCCGCGGGGCTCACTCTGCTCGGACCGGCCGCCGCTTTCGCGCAGAGCAATGATGGCCTGGACCTGTCGATCGAGCTGGTCGATCCCAAGGTGCTCAGGGTCTGCGCCGATCCGCGCAACCTGCCGTTCTCGAACGAGAAGGGCGACGGCTTCGAGAACAAGCTGGCCGAGCTCTTTGCCGCCAAGCTGCAGAAGAAGGTCGACTACACGTTCTTCCCGCAGGCCACCGGATTCGTGCGCATGACGCTGGGCTCGCACCGCTGCGACGTGATCATGGGCTTTCCCCAAGGGGACGACCTGGTGCAGAGCACCAGCCCGTATTACCGGACCTCCTACGCGATCGTGACCAAGCCGGGCTCCGATCTCGCCGACGTGACGACGCTGGAGGACGCCAAGCTCAAGGGCAAGCATATCGGCATCGTGGCGGGCACGCCGCCGGCGACCAACATGGCGCTGGCCGGGCTGATGCCGACCGCAAAGCCCTACCCGCTGATGATCGACACCCGCGTCGATTCGTCGGCGGAGGCGATGATCAATGATCTGAAGTCCGGCGATATCGATGCCGGCGTGCTGTGGGGCCCGATGGCCGGGTACTACGCCAAGCAGGCGAGCCCGCAGCTGCACGTGACGCCGCTGGTGAAAGAGACCAGCGGGCCGAAGCTGATCTATCGCATCGCCATGGGCGTCCGTGGCGCGGACCAGAACTGGCGCCGTCAGCTCAACAAGCTGATCCAGGAGAACCAGGGTGAGATCAACAAGATCCTGCTGGACTTCGGGGTGCCGCTGCTGGACGAGAGCAATCATCTGATCACCGCCGAGGCTGCGGCGAAGACATCGCCATGATCGTTCGGCTCGCCGCGGCGGCGTTGGCAGGCGTGCTGCTGATCGCCGCGGCGGTCCGAGCCGATGATCTCGTGCCGGAGCCGGACAGCTACCGGACCGAGAACTACCGCGCGCCGGTGCCGACGACCCTGGCCGGTGCACGCGTGCTGTCGACGCGGGAGACCGAGGCGATCTGGCGCGCGAAGTCCGCCGCCTTCGTCGACGTGCTGCCGCGCCCGCCCAAGCCGAAGAATCTGCCGGCCGGGACGGTGTGGCGCGAGCAGCCGCGCCTGGACATTCCCGGCAGCATGTGGCTGCCCGATACCGGCTATGGTGTGCTGGCGCCCCAGACTGAGGACTATCTGAAGCGCGGGCTGGCGCACGCGTCGGGCGGCGACCTCGGTCGTCTGCTCGTGTTCTACTGCCTCGAAGACTGCTGGATGTCGTGGAATGCCGCCAGGCGCGCGCTGACCTATGGCTATCGCAACGTCGCCTGGTATCCCGACGGGACCGACGGCTGGAGCCGCGCCGACCTGCCGCTGCAGCAGACGCAGCCTGAGCCGCGGCCTGAGGAGTGAGCGGGGAGGGCGGCGAGAGCGCATCAAAACGGCTACTCCATGTCCTGCTGGATCTCCCGGGCCAGCGCGAACAGGCGCTGGTCGATTGCGGTCGGCACCTCGCAGACGAACTTCATCACGCGACGCCGATCCTCGAAGATGCGCGTCTCCCAGTTCAACTGGTTGGTCATTTCCTCGACCTTGGCCTGATCCGGCGCGGCGCTGCTCTGCATCTCCTGCAGCTTGATCGTGTCGCCGCGCACTTTGTCGACGGCCTCGCGCTGCTTGCGCATGACGCGCTCGAGGCCGTTCATGACCGATGTCCGCTGCGCGTTCAGCGTGTCGAACAGCCCGACGAACAGCAGCTTGCCCTTGCGTGTCTTCTCCTCGGACGTTCCGGTCAGGAAATCGGCGACGTCCTTCTGGGCCTGCTCCAGCGGGATACGGCGCGCGGCAAGCTTGGCGACGAGCTCGGCCACCTTCACATCGTCCTTCCAGCTCGCGCCGACATCGTCGATCGGCGGGCCGGACCACACCGCCGCGATGGAGATTTCCGGCACCTTGGCCTGCGGGCAGGGCCAATCCGGATAGCGCGGATCGGCGGCTTGCGCAGCACTGGCTGACGCAGCGATGGCGACGGCCGCCAGTGTCGTTCTGAACCTCATGCCTCGCCTCCGGGACCGCGCCTGACAAACCCCCGCGACGGATCATAGGCCAGGATCGCGCCGATCATGAATACGGCGGTGCAGCCGCCGACCACCGCGAGCGAAACCCAGTTCAGCTTGCCGTACAGCGCAAAGCGGATGAGCTCGACCGCGTGGGTGAAGGGGTTGGCTTCGCAGAGATAAGCCAGCCAGGGACTGCCTTCCTCGACGCGCCAGAGCGGGTAGAGCGCCGATGAGGCGAAGAACATCGGGAAGATCACGAAGTTCATGACGCCGGCGAAATTCTCGAGCTGCTTGATGCCGGAGGAAATCAGCATGCCCAGTGCGCCGAGCATCAGGCCGGACAGGATCAGCGCCGGCAGCACCGTCAGATAGCCCATCGGCGGCGGGGTGATGTCCCAGAACCAGGCGATGGCGAGAAACGCATAGACCTGCAGCACCGAGACGGCGGTGCCGGCGAGCAGCTTGCAGAACAGGAGATAGCCGCGCGGCAGCGGGCTCACCAGCAAGGTGCGCATGTTGCCCATCTCGCGGTCATAGACCATCGACAGCGACGACTGCATGCCGTTGAACAACTGGATCATCGCCATCAGGCCGGGCGCGATATAGACCTCGTAGAGGATGTAGGTCTCGTAGGGCGGGATGATCGAGATGCCCAGCACCTGGCGGAAGCCGGCGGCGAAGATGAACAGCCAGACCAGCGGCCGTACCAGCGCCGAGACGAAGCGCTCGCGCTGATGCAGGAAGCGCAGGCCCTCGCGCCAGACGATGCCGGTGAGGCAAGTGATGTATTCGCCGGCCGAGAAGCCGCTGCGTGTGGGTGGGGGGGCGTGCACGGTGGTGACGGTCATGGCTCGGAGCTCCGCGCCGGACTGGCCTGGGTCGTCAGCCGCGCGAACGCCGCGTTGACGTCGGTCGCACCGGCCTCGGCGATGACCTGCGGGACGGGCCCGCGCGCCAGCACGCGGCCTTGATGCAGCACCACGAGATCGTCGGTCGCCGCGATCTCGTCGAACAGATGCGTCGCCCAGAGCACGCCGATGCCCTGCTCGGCGACGAGCTGACGGACATGGCCGACGATGTCGGCGCGCGCCTTGACGTCGAGGCCGACGGTGGCCTCGTCGAGCAGCAAGAGGCGCGGCCGGTGCAGCAGGGCGCGAGCAATCTCCAGCCGGCGCATCTGGCCGCCGGAGAGGTCGCGCACCTTGTTGCCGGCGCGGTCGGCGAGGCCGATCCGCGCCAGCAGCTCCTCGCTGCGCGCGCGGGCCTCGCGGCGGGCGATGCCGTGCAGCGCGGCGTGGTAGAGCAGGTTCTGGGTCAGCGACAGATCGAGATCGAGCGTGCGCGGCTGGAACACGACGCCGAGTAGCCGCAGCGCCTCGCCCGGCGTCCGGCCGATGTCATGGCCGAAAATGCCGATCTGGCCGGTCTGCACCGCGAACAGCCGCGTGATGAGCGAGAACAGCGTGCTCTTGCCGGCGCCGTTGAGGCCGAGCAGGGCGGTGAAGCTCGCAGGCTGGACGGCGAAGCTGACGTCGTTGAGCGCCTTGCGTGCGCCGTAGGAATGGCTGACGCCGGCGACCGACAGCGCGGGGACCTGCTCGGGCGCCGGCTGCGATGCAGAGCCTGTCGAGTCGAGAGCGGGTGCGTTTTGCGTCGTCATGGCTGTGCAATCGTGATGCCCCAGGGCAGCTCGCCGACCTGGATGGTCTTGATCACCTTCTGCGCGGCGACGTCGATCACCGAGACGTCGTTGGAGACGCCGTTGGTGACGAGCAGATATTTCTCGTCCGGTGTGAACTCCATGTGCCAGACGCGCTGGCCGACCAGGAGATACTTCTTCACCTCGTGGGTGGCGCCGTCGACGACGGCGATACGGTTGGCCGGGCCGAGCGCGACGAAGCCGGTCTTGCCGTCCTTGGTGAGCCCGATGCCGACCGGCTGGATCGCCTCGCTGCGCAGGCCGGGCACGGCGAACTTGATCTTGCCGGTGACCTCACGCTTGGCCGGATCGATGATCGAGACGGTGCCGCCGATTTCGGCGGACACCCACAGCTCCGAGCCGTCGCTCTTGAACTCGGCATAGCGCGGCCGCGCATCGACCAGCACGTTGGCGACGATCTTGCGGGTTGCCGTGTCGATGAAATGCGCCATGTTGGTGGTTTCAGAGGTGCAGATCAGGATCTTGCCGTCCGGACTGAGCATCATGCCCTCCGGCTCGACGCCGACCTGGACGTCGCCGATGCGGACGCGCTTCTCGAGGTCGAGCACCGTGACGGTGTTGTCGTTCTCGTTGGCGACATAGAGCGTCTTGCCGGCGGCGTCCTGCGCGAACAGCTCGGGATCGGGGCCGGAGGGCAGGGTATCCACCACCTCCATCTTCTTGGCATCGATCACCTGAATGGTGTCGTCATCGCCGACCGCGACCATCACGAACTTGCCGTCGCGCGTGAACGCGATGCCGCGCGGCCGCTGGCCGACCTTGATGGTCTTGGTGACCGTCCATGTGTCGGTGTCGATGACGGAGACGGTGTTGCCTTTTTCGTTGGAGACGAAGGCGACGTAGGCGGAGGCGGGGGCTGCATGGGCCATGACGAGTGCGGCGATGAGCAGGCTGACTGCTGTGCCGAAGCGCTTGCAAAGCTGCGATCGCCCTTCGGGACGCGCGTGTGCGGAAGGCTCCACACCAGCACGCATGTCGGCCCGGCATGTCGGACTAGGCATTCTCATCAGCATGGTTCGATCCGACATCATTGCAGCTTGCACTTGGTTTCGGGGCGGTCGATACCGAGGGTGTCGAGTTCGGAGACCTGGTGCAGGAAGCCCTCCTGCGGGGAGACCGAGACGATCATGCGGCCGTCGGCTAAGAGGATCGGCTGGCGGAGCTGCAGGTTCCAGTCGCGCAGCGAGAGGCGGGTGCCCTTGAAGGCGGCGATCGTGAAGTTCGGGCTCTTGAGATAGTCGGTCATCGTCTTGGCGTCGCCGGAGTTGGTGCGCGAGGCGGCCTCGCCGACCATGCGCGCGGCCATCCAGGCCTGCATATCCAAGGCGTCCATGCGGCGCGACGCGAGCTTCATGAAGCGGTTCTGCAGCTGGGTGGCGCCCCATTGGTCCTGTGAAGGATCCCAACTGGTCGGACGCAGGCCAGCGGAGCCGGCGACGGGCCTCGCATCCCAGGTGCGATAGGGCAAATAGGAGGCGAACACCTCGCTCTCGTCGGCCGCGACCAGCACGTCATAGGCGGGCGCCTTCTGCGTGAACACCGGCATCTGGCGCTGGATCAAGGTGACGCCAGAGTCGGTGCGCCGTGCGCCGCCGATGTCCTCGAAGGTGCGCTCCTCCACGATCTTGGCGCCGAAGCGCGTGGCGGCGCGGCGCAGCGCATCGGCGAACAGTCTGTCATTGTCGTGCGAGCCGGTGACGAGCAGCCAGCGCTTCCACTGCTTCCAGACCAGATATTGCGCCAGGCCATCGGCCAGCATCGAGCGCGTCGGCGCGACATGGATGACGTTGGCGCGGCAGTCCTGCTCGCGCAGCCGGTCGTCGGTGGCGCCGACATTGAGCAGGGTGACGCCGCGGCCCCGCAACGCATCTGCGACCTTCAGCAGCGCATCTGCCGGCAGGTCCACGAGGACGAATCCCGTCTTGCCGGCGAGCTCATTGGAGGCCTGCGCGGCGTCCTCGTCATCCTTGACGCGGCGGTCGATCAAAGTGAAGCGCTGGTTGAGGAACTTGCCGGTGGTGTTGTTGTCCTCGATCGCGAGCTTCGCGCCGGCCACGCCATCATCGGCCGCTGGCTGGTCGAGCGGCGACAAGGTCTGCGGCACGCTGGCGCGGCCGAGATAGCCGATCGCGATGTCGACCGGATCCGCCGCGCTGGCGGCAGTTGCGGCGGCGATGAGGCCGATCGCGCCCATCAGAGATCGGGCCAGAACTCCCAGGACCACATGTCCTCCCATTGTTCCCTCGTCCTTGTCCGGCGAGGTTTCATTTTGCAAGATGAACGAATTGGCCTAGCTTTCAACCCCACTTTTGGCCGCTGTCGCGTCATTTCGGATCACGACCTTGAAACCTGCCGTTCTCCCCGCGTTCCTGATCCTGATGTCTGCGACATCAGTGCAGGCCGAGCCGACCAAGGTGGCGGTGTTCGACTTCGAGCTGATCGACACCAGCCTGCAGGGCGAGGTGCAGGGCCCGCGCCAGGACGAGCAGAACAGGCTGGCGCATGCGGCCGAGCAACTGCGCGCGGCGCTGCAGGACTCCGGCAGATTTCGCGTGCTCGACATCGCTTCCATTAACGATGCGGCGCACCACAGCAATCTGCAGGCCTGCGGCGGCTGCGACGTCAAGCTCGCGGGCGACATCGGCGCCGATCTCGCCATCACCGGGACGGTGCAGAAGGTCTCCAATCTCATCCTCAACATGAACATCTATCTGCGCGACGTTCACACCGGCAAGCCGGTCGCGGCGATGACCGCCGACATGCGCGGCAACACCGACGAATCCTGGACGCGCACCATGGCCTGGCTTGTCCGCAACCGCCTGCTGGCGCCGAACTACGGTGCGCCGCAGGCGCAGTAGCCGACGAGATATGACGGTGCATTCTCGCGGCGGATGACGCCCGAGCTTTGCGTGCCGGTCGCCCCTTGGAAAACAAGAGGCGCAGGGAAGGCCGGGAGCCTGCCGCCCCCATGGCCCGCCTGCAGAAAGAAATGCAGGCGGCAGGTACCACAGGTTCGGCTGGGACATCCCGGCCCTCCCTGCGCGGATGGTCTTAACGGTTGCTTCGCGTTCTCCCCGGTGCGCCGGGCTTTCTGGTCACCGTGCGCGACGACGCGCTGTGAGCACGCCGCCGCGGAGGCATCGGCATCGGGATGCCAGGACCACGCGACTTGGCCGTACGCCGTGACGCGTTCGTCCGCACGCTCTCACGAGGCATGTGATGCCCTGAGCATGCTGCGCGCCGCCGGCGTCCACCGCATCCCACCTCCACGTTCGTGACGACCGCGATACGCCCTCTCGACGAGGCGGGATGGGGCTAAACAATCACGATTTCCGGAAAAACGAAAGTGAAATTTTTGTCGCCACCGGGCTGGACACTGGGATCGCCTTGTGGCGCCGAGCGAAATCCCCCTCGTCGCGCACGTGTAATCCGGGCGCCGGGCACGACAAAATCGTCTCGACGGGCGCGTCATCGCACCCGTCGGGCAAATCACGTCCGCGGCTGATATCAGCGTGCGAGCCGCGCCGCGTGCCAGCGCAGGTGATCGGCCATGTAGGTCGAGATGAAGTAGTAGCTGTGGTCGTAGCCTTCCTGCTTGCGCAGCAAGAGCGGGATGTTCGCTTTCTCGCAGGCCGCCTTGAGCAGCTCCGGGCGCAGCTGCTGGGTCAGGAACTGATCGGCGGTGCCGACATCGACCAGCAGGTCGGAGACGCGCGCGCCATCCTCGATCAGCGCCACCGCATCGTGCTTGCGCCACGCCGCCTTGTCGGCGCCGAGATAGCCGCCCAGGGCCTTCTCGCCCCACGGCACCTGCGAGGGCGCGACGATCGGCGAGAACGCGCTGGCCGCGCGGTAGCGGTCCGGGTTGCGCAGCGCCACCGTGAGTGCGCCATGGCCGCCCATCGAGTGGCCCATCACCGACTGGCGGCGCGGATCGACCGGGAAGTTCGCCGCGACCACGCTCGGCAGCTCCTCGGTGACGTAGCTCCACATGCGGTAGTTCTTCGCGAACGGTGCCTCGGTCGCGTCGACATAGAAGCCGGCGCCGAGGCCGAAATCATAGGCATTGTTGGGATCGCCGGGCACGCCGTCGCCGCGCGGCGAGGTGTCGGGCGCCACGAAAACCAGGCCGAGCTCGGCGCAGGCGGCACGAAACTCGCCCTTTTCGGTGACGTTGGCGTGGGTGCAGGTCAGGCCGGAGAGATACCAGACGACCGGCAGCTTCGCGCCGTCGGCATGCGGCGGCACGAACACCGAGAACGTCATCTCGGTCTTGGTCTCCTGGCTGGCGTGGCGATAGACGCCCTGGACGCCGCCATGGGACTTGTTCTGGGAGACGGTCGTGAGGGTCATGGGATCACCTGTTCGGCAATGATGTCGGGCCGCTGGCGCGCGTGCCGCCAACGCGTGTCAAGCTGCGTCGTTCAATCGGGGCGAGTCAAGCGACGCCGTTCTCGATCGCCAAACGCACCAACTCGCCGGATGTTCGCACGCCGAGCTTCTGGCGGATGATCGAGGAGGTGTTGGCGACGGTCTTGTAGGACGAGTGGATCAGCCAGGCAATCTCGGACAGGCTCTTGCCGGCGCTGAGCAGGCGGAGGATCTCGAGCTCGCGCGAGGTCAGCTTCGCCAGCGGGCTCTGCGCGACCGCGGCGCCCGCGAAGGCGATGCTGCGCGCGATCGCCGGCGGCAGATAGCTGCCGCCGCGCGCGACCTCGCGGATCGCCTCGGCGAGATCGTTCGGGTCGCCGCTCTTGGAGACGTAGCCCTTGGCGCCGATGTCGATGGCGCGCGCCGCGAACACCGGATCGTCGTTCATGCTGAACATGATCAGCCGGGCGTTGGCATCGTGGGCGAGGATGCGCCGCGCCAGCTCGAAGCCGGAGACGGTCGGCAGGTTGATGTCGACGACGCAGACGTCCGGCCGGCGCGCGATGAAGCTGGCTTCGCCGCTCTCGGCATCGGCGGCCTCGAGCAGCTCGAGGTCCGGATCGGTCGAGAGCAGGGCCCGGCAGCCTGATGCCACAATGGGATGGTCATCGACGATCAGTACGCGCATGGCCTTGGGGTCCCGGACTTCCAACTCGCGTCATTGTTGCGATGCATCATGGATGCATGCTGCGCGGTCTGGCATCATGTTGCAATTAGATCGCCGGCGGATTTGTCTGTCAATGTGAGGACGCGTGAAACCCGGTGGCTTTGAGGCGGAGAGAATGTGGCAGAATTGGTCGTTGCGGACCCGCATCAACGTGCTGCTGGCGCTGCTGCTGACGCTGGGCCTCGCCATCAACATCGGCCGTCTCGTGCTGGAGGCGGCGCCGCGCGTGCTGGCCGAGGACCAGAGCGTCATCCGCCTGACACGGGCCTTCGTCGAGACCATCATGGACGAGGTCAATGACGCGCCCGATCCGGACGCGCGCCTCGATCGGATCGTCGGCGATCTCGGACAGCTTCGTCACGTCAGCGTGAGACGGCAGGGAATGCCGGCGCAGACTCCGCCCTCTCCGGGCGTCGGCCGCGCGGCGCCGGCGTGGTTCATCGCACTGGTGCATCCCGACAAGACCTCGGTCAGCATGCCGGTCATCGTCGCCGGCCGGAGCGACACGCTGGTGATCACGTCGCATCCCGACGACGAGATCGCGGAAATCTGGGACGGCATCGTCACCCAGCTCGTCGTCGGCTCGCTGGTCGGGCTGGCCTTGTTCGCGATCACCATGCTCGTGGTCGGCCGCGCGCTGGCGCCGCTTTCGGATCTGTCGGAGGCGATGAGCCGGATCGAGGCCGGCGCCTATGATACCCGCGTCAAGCCGGGCGGCGCGCCCGAGCTCGCGGCGCTCTGCGCCAAGCTCAACCATCTCGCCGGCGCGCTCGGCGAGGCGGTGGAGGAGAAGCGCCGTCTGGCCGAGCGCACGGTGTCGCTGCAGGACCACGAGCGCAAGGAGATCGCGCGCGAGCTGCATGACGAGTTCGGGCCGCATCTGTTCGCGCTGCGCGCCCATGCCAGTGCGCTGATGCGGCTGCCGGAGGCTGCGACGCTCGACGTCGCGGCGATGCGCCGGCACGGCCAGGCGATCCTCGACCAGGTCAACGCCGTGCAGCAGTTCAACCGCCGCATCCTCGAGCGGCTGCGGCCCGTGGGTCTCGCCGAGCTGGGCTTGCGCGAGGCGCTCGGCGCATTGGTGCGGCTGTGGCAGGAGTCAAGGCCGGAGGTCGTGATCGAGACCAGGTTCACCGACACGATCGTGCGCAGCAATGAGACGGCGGAGCTGACGATCTACCGGGTGGTGCAGGAAGCGCTGACCAACGTGTTCCGCCACGCCGAGGCCACCGCGGTCGACGTCACCATCGAGCCGCTGCAGCAGACGACGGCCGGCCACCGCCGCAGCTACACGCGGGTGCGCGTCCGCGACGACGGCCGCGGATTCAGTCCGGAGCACAAGCTCGGCTTCGGCCTCACCGGCATGCGCGAGCGGCTGCTGGCGCTCGGCGGCACGCTGACGGTGGCCTCCACCGGCACGGGCGTCACGATCGAGGCCATGGTGCCGGCCGACGCGGCTTAGGCCGGAACGAGACGACGGCCCGTCCTCACCGTTGACAGTGCCACACCGGAACTGTCGTCGCCTGCGGCGCATCATCGTCAGCACGGCCTTGCCGTGGAACATCGCCCCACGTTCTCCATTGCCCAAGCAGGACGTGCGCCGGATGCACGTCTTCGCCTTCCTCGCGTCCGAGGAGAACAGAGCTTGCTGCAATCAGGGACGAGCCATGGGACAAATCGACGAATTGGGCCTCGAGGACCGCATCCGCAAGCGCGCCCACGCGCTGTGGGAGCAGGCCGGGCAGCCGCAGGGCCGGGAGGATGAGTTCTGGCACCAGGCCGAGCACGAGATCCGCGAGATCGAGCAGTTGCACGACGAAGCGACGGCGCCGCCGCCGACGATGCTGCCGGGTTGAACGCCGTGCGTAGCGCGGGGGGCCGGCTAGCGATCCTCAAACGATCAAAGGACGAACTGATGAGCAAGGAAACACCGAAGGACGATCCGCGTCAGCGGACCGATGAAGGATCGATCAAGCAGACCGACAAGCCATGGACAGGAAACCCGGAGAAGGAGCAGCGCTCCGATTCCAAGAAGGATCTGGAGAAGTGGGCTGAGACCAAGACCCACTAACGACTAAAGCAAGACCCGTTGGCACGCGCTGCGTCGCGCGTGCCGATGGTTCTCCCGTCGATAGTTCGCCAGACGAATCCGATTTTCCAGGTCAGGCAGTGTGACCTGGGTCGGGTCGTGAGGGATCTGCTTCCGTTGCTGCGGCGTCGTCCTCGCCGAATCCGGCTTGCCCGGCACGCCGCGTGGACCGAGCTGAGGCCTCCGAGCTCGGCAGCAGGAACGCTGATGCCGTGCTGCGATTGACGTTGCAGCATTCGTCAGGAGAGCCGCGATGTCCGATCACTATCCGAAGCCGCCGTTTCCGCCGCAGTCGCAACCGATGCCGGGCACCACCGCCCGGATGGAGCCGCGGCCCGACCATGGCGAGGCCAGCTACAAGGGATCAGGCAAGCTCGCGGGCATGAAGGCCGTCATTACCGGCGGCGACAGCGGCATCGGCCGGGCGGTGGCGATCGCGTATGCGCGCGAAGGCGCCGATCTGGTCATCGCCTATCTCAGCGAGCATGATGACGCCGGCGAGGTGAAGACGCTGATCGAAAAGGAGGGACGGAAGGTCATTCTGATGCCCGGCGACATCCAGGACGCCAGGCATTGCCGCGCCATCATCCAGCGCGCCGTCGATGAACTGGGCGGCCTCGACATTCTCGTCAACAACGCCGCGCATCAGGCATCCTTCAGCGACATCGGCGACATTTCCGACGAGGAGTGGGAGCTGACCTTCCGCACCAACATCCATGCGATGTTCTACCTGACCAAGGCGGCGGTGCCGCACATGAAGCCGGGCAGCGCCAACACCGCGTCGATCAATGCCGACATGCCCAACCCCGGTCTGCTGGCCTATGCTGTCACCAAGGGCGCCATTCAGAACTTCACCGGCGGACTTGCGCAGTTGCTGGCCGAGAAGGGCATCCGGATCAACGCCGTGGCCCCCGGTCCGATCTGGACGCCGCTGATCCCTTCGACCATGCCGGAGGAGAAGGTGAAGAGCTTTGGCCAGCAGGTGCCGATGAAGCGCGCCGGTCAGCCGGCCGAGTTGGCGACCGCCTATGTGATGCTCGCTGATCCACTGTCGAGCTACACGTCGGGGACGACGGTTGCCGTCACCGGCGGCAAGCCGTTCATCTGAGACCGATGCACATCGTCTGCTGTCGCATTTGTCCGACATCCGACAAGTGCGGTGACGTCGGCACGTCATAGGCCGTGCCGGTGCTACGCGGCGGACATCATCGCGCACGGCGCGAGCTCGGCCTGCACCGGCCACACCGCCGCAGCGGCCCTATCACCCTGCCGCTCGTCGAGAATCCGCTTCACCGAGCGTGAGCAGAGGCCGCATTGGACCGTGCAGCCGAGACAATCATACACTTGCGCCGGCGAGCCGAAGGTGATGTCGGCCGCCGTGACGATGTTGCGAATGGCCGTGTCGCTGATGACGTTGCAGGAACAGATGATCATGGCTGTTGCTCGCTCCTGCAAACGATAAGCAACCGGGATGCCAAGGCCGGCGCGCCGGATACGGGCTAATCAGAATCGTTCGAAACGATCTGATCGGCGGGCACGCTCGCGCTCGTCCTGATGCAGTTTGCGGCGTGCAGCCGTATTGCGGCCAGCGTCGCCTGGGCGAGCGCCTGTCCCTGCGCATCGATCCCGGTCCACTGCGCATGGCGGCCGCGTGGATCGATCTCGGCGAGCGCGATGCCGGCCGACACGTCGCTGCCGTCGCGGACGATGCCGCGCAGGATGCCGTCATAAGGGGCCGTGACCGGTGCGCCGGAGAGATGGCCGATCACGAAGCCCTTGTAGATGCGCGTGCCGATCTCGATCGGGGTATGCCATCGGCCCTCATGCGGCGAACGCACCAGGCGCTCGACGCCGACGAGCGCGCCGACATCATCCGTTGCCAGCGTCCAGCCCTCGCGCACGATCTGGCCGAGCCGGTCCGGCCGGGTCTCGATCGCGATATCGCAATTGGCTGATGGTGAGAAGCCCGGACCGATGCCGATCGAGAGCCGCGTCATGCCGCGCAAATTCGGGGTCACCTCGCGCCGCTGCATCCGCGCGTCGATCAGGACGTCGATGGTACGGACCGGCAGGAGATCGAGCAACCCGAGCGGGGTGACCAGGACGTGCCGGGGATCGCCGAGCGCCTTGAACACCTCCATCGTGCTCTCGATGCGCTCGCCGGTCACGTTCTCGATGCGGACGGTGTCGCCGAACAGAGCGTCGTGAAACGCCATCTTGCGGCGCATGACCGGCGGATTGGGATCATGCGACAGCACCACGCAGAAGCCCGCACGATGCAGATGCACGCCGATCGCGGACGCGACGTCGTTGGTCCCGAGGACCACGGCGAAGCGCACTGCATTCGTCCTCATGTCCCGGTTCATACGGCGTTGGCGTCTCGTGGCTGTCGTCGTGCGGCTGGCAAGCCGTCTTCCCGTTCGAATGATCAAATCCGTCGAGCAAGAGTTGGACCATCAGCCATCGTTTTGAAAACGATCGCTCTTTGAAGGTCTTGCAAAGGACGAAGCACAAAGCCGACGCTGGATGTGTCCAGAACGCGCCAATCTGTCGCGAACCCGACAGAAAAGGGCTGCTTTGCCCGCCGTTTTCGCTGGCCCGGAATCTGCACAACCGGCGCATGGCAATACCGCTGATATTTCCGATCGTCGCGGAGCCTGCGCCCAGACCACGTCTGAGGCAAGGGCAGCAGCCGAAGCTTGGCAGCCGGCGTCCTGGTGGCGTTGCGGCGCAGGATCAGGACGGATGACGTGAGTCTCGTTCTCGACCAGGACGTCCGCGAGCCCGCCATGGCGGCGGCCGAGACCATCGCGGCGTGCCCGTTCCATCGAGACATGGCGGCCGCCGAGCGGCCCGCGCGCACCGAGCAGAAAACGCTCGTGCTGACCGGCGGCTCGCGCGGCATCGGTCATGCGACCGCAAAGCTGTTCTCCGACGCCGGCTGGCGCATCATCACCTGCTCGCGCCAGCCGTTCGACGGTGCTCGCTGTCCGTGGGACGCCGGTCCCGACAACCACGTCCAGGTCGATCTCAGCGATCGCAAGGCGATCCCGCGCGCGATTGCCGACATCAAGCAGCGGCTCGACGGCGCGCCGCTGCATGCCTTGATCAACAATGCCGCGATCTCTCCGAAGGCCGGCGACGGCGGCCGGCTGGATTCGCTGTCGACTTCGGTCGAGACCTGGATGACCGTCTTTCACGTCAACTTTCTCGGACCGATCTTGCTCGCGCGCGGGCTGTTCGAGGAGCTGAAGCGCGGGCAGGGCGCGGTCGTCAACGTGACGTCGATCGTCGGCACCCGCGTCCATCCGTTTGCGGGCACCGCCTATGCGACCTCGAAGGCGGCGCTCGCCTGCCTGACCCGCGAGATGGCGCACGACTTCGCGCCGCATGGCATCCGCGTCAACGCCATCGCGCCCGGCGAGATCAAGACCGAGATGGTGTCCCCGGAGACCGAGGCGCGGTTCTCGCCGCTGATCCCGATGCGCCGGATCGGCGCTCCGGAGGAGGTCGCCAAGGTGCTGTTCTTCCTGTGCTCGGATGCGGCGAGCTACGTGACCGGCGAGGAGATCCAGATCAACGGGGGGCAGCACCTCTAGGTTGATCACAGCCGCGCGCTGCCGACACGCGGATGTGAACACGTCATACCCATGGCTTGCAGCCGAAGGCGACGAGCGGCGGGCCGACGGTGGAAAGTTGGTGTTCAGTGTTGTCCGTTGCGATCCGGTCGCAAACAGGCCGACGAATGCGCGGATATTAGGTGTCGAGAAGACAACGCGAAATCGTTAGGCACACCGTTTTTGTCGCCCGCGCGGACGTGCAATGCACGCATCGTGACGGGTGCAAACTCATTTGTTAACATCATGAAAGCCTGCAGCTTTTCTGCTCTGTCCGTTGCACACTACTTCTGCGGCAATGCAGCAAAGTTAGGCACGACAATCATCTGCAGTTGGGGGAGGATGTTAGAACATCTACAATCACGGGCGGCTTCACCGAGGCGTTCGTGACGATCAGAGAAGCGGCCATGGTCCAAACGGAAACACGTCAGGTCGAAGCTCAGGACGTCAGGTCCAACGCCGCTCCGATCCCGCTCAGCGAGATCGCCCTGACGGGCATTTTCGAAATCTCGAAGATCCTGGCGGCGCCGACGCGGTTGGAGATCACCCTCGCCAATGTCGTCAACCTGCTGCAGTCCTTCATGCAGATGCGCCACGGCGTGGTGTCGCTGCTCGCCGATGACGGCATTCCCGATCTTGCGGTGGGGGCCGGGTGGAGCGAAGGCAGCGATCAGCGCTATCGCGAACGGCTGCCGCAGAAGGCGATCGACCAGATCGTCGCCACCGCCGTGCCGCTGATCGCGGAGAACGTCGCCGATCATCCCGTCTTCAGCGCCGTCGACGCGGTGACGCTCGGCGTCGGTGCCGACACCCGGGTGTCCTTCCTTGGCGTTCCCATCCGCATCGACCAGCGCGTCGTCGGCACGCTGACGATCGACCGTGTCTGGGACGGCCGCGCCGTGTTCCGGCTCGATTCCGACGTTCGCTTCCTGACCATGGTCGCCAACCTGATCGGCCAGACCATCAAGCTTCATCGGGTCGTCGCGCGTGACCGCGAGCGGCTGATGGCGGAAAGCCACCGGCTGCAGAAGGAGCTGTCGGAGCTGAAGCCGGCGCCGAAGGATCGCAAAAAGGTGCTGGTCGACGGCATCGTCGGCGACAGCCCGGCGCTGCGCGCATTGTTGGAGAAGATCAACGTCGTCGCCAAGTCGAATGCGCCGGTGCTGCTGCGCGGCGAATCCGGCACCGGCAAGGAGCTGGTGGCGAAGGCGATCCATGAACTGTCCAATCGCGCCAAGCGGCCGTTCATCAAGATCAACTGCGCCGCATTGCCAGAGACGGTGCTGGAGTCGGAGCTGTTCGGCCATGAGAAGGGCGCCTTCACCGGCGCGATCAACGCGCGCAAGGGCCGCTTCGAACTGGCCGACAAGGGCACCTTGTTCCTCGACGAGATCGGCGAGATCTCGCCGGCGTTCCAGGCCAAGCTCCTGCGCGTGTTGCAGGAGCAGGAGTTCGAGCGCGTCGGCGGCAATCAGACCATCAAGGTCGATGTCCGCATCGTCACCGCCACCAACCGCAACCTCGAGGAGGCGGTGTCGCGCAACGAGTTCCGCGCCGACCTCTACTACCGGATCAGCGTGGTGCCGATCAAATTGCCGCCGTTGCGCGAGCGTCGCAGCGACATTCCGCAGCTGGCGCGCGAGTTCCTGCGCCGCTTCAATTGCGAGAACGAGCGCGACCTGACGTTCGACGTCAGCGCGATCGAGGTGCTGATGCATTGCGGCTTCCCCGGCAATGTGCGCGAGCTGGAGAACTGCGTGCAACGGACCGCGACCATGGCAACGGGCTCGGCGATCAGCATGGACGACTTCGCCTGCAGCCGCAACGAGTGCATGTCGGCGATCCTGTGGAAGGGCAACACGGTAACCCCGCCGCCGCCGCGCGGCCAGCCCATGGTGCCGCTGCCGATCCTGCCGCGGACGTCGGCGCCGATCGAGGCTCCCGTCGAGTTGCCGGCCATCGATGCCGATGACGGCGAGTATTCCGAGAGTACGGAGGGCGGCGCGGTGCCGGAGCGCGACCGCATCGTGCAGGCGATGGAGCGGTCCGGCTGGGTCCAGGCCAAGGCCGCACGCCTGCTCGGCCTGACGCCGCGCCAGATCGGCTACGCGCTGAAGAAGCACAACATCGAGGTCAAGCGGTTCTGAGCGGGTTGGGTCTCATGAGGGGCGCGCAGATGGCGCGCCCTTTTTTATTTCACGTGCATGCTGTCGCCCGCGTAACGATAGTCGTGAAACTCGAGATCGCGCCCCGGCGACGGTCGGCTCCCCTCCCCCTTGCGGGGAGGGGTCGGGGGTGGGGGTCTCCGGGCGCTGATCGTCGTGAGTTCGCTCGCTGTACTCACGTCCGCTGAGCTGCTCGTTACATCACACATCGTCACTCCGCTGGTGACAGCATTAGCGCGCATCACGTGCAGCGTGCTCGTGGACCCCCGCCCCCGACCCCTCCCCGCAGGGGGGAGGGGAGCTCACTGCCCTCGTGGCGGGGGCTCGACCCAAACGCGCACGCGACTTCATGCGCCCTGTCGCACTTGCGACATGCTGTCGGGAGAGCGACAGCTGACCGGCGTGGCGATCTTTAGAATCCTCCTTAGAAATCAACCAAATGCTCTCTGGCACGCGGCTTGAAAGATACCCCGTGAATGACGTCGTCCGATGTCGCAGGGATCGCGGGGAGCTGCACATGACCTACAAGATCATCGCCTCACAATGCACGGTCTGCGGGGCTTGCGAGTTCGAATGTCCGAATGCGGCCATCCGGCTGAAGAACGACATGTACATCATCGATCCGAAGAAGTGCACGGAGTGCGAGGGCCACTTCGACGCGCCGCAATGCGCTGCCGTCTGTCCGGTGCCGGACACCTGCGTGCCCGCCTGACGCGGGCCACGACGGAAACATTGCAAGCGGAGTGAGAGATGGCAGCGGTTCAGGAGACCATTGATCGGGTCAAGGGCATCGACGTCGATCAATATCGCTACGGATTCGAGACCGTCATCGAGTCCGAGAAGGCTCCGAAGGGGCTGTCGGAAGACACGATCCGCTTCATCTCGGCCAAGAAGAGCGAGCCGACTTGGATGCTGGAGTGGCGGCTGGAGGCGTACCGCCGCTGGCTGACGATGACCGAGCCGACCTGGGCGCGCGTCGGATACCCGAAGATCGACTATCAAGATCTCTATTACTACGCGGCGCCGAAGCCGAAGAAGAAGGTCGCCTCGCTCGACGAGATCGATCCGGAGATCCTGAAGACTTACGAGAAGCTTGGCATTCCCCTGCGCGAGGTCGAGATCCTCGAAGGCGTCGAGCGGCCTGCGGCGGCGGAAGCGGATGTCGACGGCGAGGCCGCGGCGCCGCGCAGCAAGATCGCCGTCGATGCCGTGTTCGACTCGGTGTCGGTGGCGACGACGTTCAAGGAGGAACTGAAGAAGGCCGGCGTGATCTTCATGCCGATCTCCGAAGCGCTGCGCGAGCATCCCGACCTCGTCCAAAAATATCTCGGCACGGTGGTGCCCACCACCGACAACTATTTCGCGACGCTGAATTCGGCGGTGTTTTCCGACGGCTCGTTCGTCTACATCCCGCCGGGCGTGCGCTGCCCGATGGAGCTGTCGACCTACTTCCGCATCAACGAGCGCAACACCGGCCAGTTCGAGCGCACCCTGATCATCGCCGACCAGGGCGCCTACGTCTCCTATCTCGAAGGCTGCACGGCCCCGCAGCGCGACGAGAACCAGCTGCATGCCGCCGTGGTCGAGCTGGTCGCGCTGGATGATGCCGAGATCAAATATTCGACGGTGCAGAACTGGTACCCCGGCAATTCCGAAGGCGTCGGCGGCATCTATAATTTCGTCACCAAGCGTGGTGACTGCCGCGGCACAAATTCGAAGATCTCCTGGACCCAGGTCGAGACGGGATCGGCGATCACCTGGAAATATCCGAGCTGCATCCTGCGCGGCGACAATTCCAGCGGCGAGTTTTATTCGATCGCGATCTCCAACGGCTTCCAGCAGGTCGACTCGGGTACCAAGATGATCCATCTCGGCAAGAACACGTCGAGCCGGATCATCTCCAAGGGCATCGCCGCCGGCAAGTCGCAGAACACCTATCGCGGCCTGGTCAGCGCCCATCGCAAGGCCTCCGGCGCGCGCAACTTCACCGCCTGCGACTCGCTCTTGATCGGCGACAAATGCGGCGCGCACACCGTGCCCTACATCGAGGCCAAGAACTCCTCCGCGGTGTTCGAGCACGAGGCGACGACGTCGAAGATCTCCGAGGACGTGCTGTTCTACTGCATCCAGCGTGGTCTCAGCCAAGAGGAGGCGGTCGGCCTCGTGGTCAATGGCTTCGTCAAGGACGTGCTGCAGCAATTGCCGATGGAGTTCGCGGTCGAGGCGCAGAAGCTGATCTCGATCTCGCTCGAAGGTTCGGTTGGATGACGGCGTCGCGCCGCGACAGCATCAGAAGGAGTGTTCGATGACGGCCTTGCTCGAAATCAAGGGGCTCCATGCCGAGATCGCAGGCGGACGGAAGATCATCCAGGGCCTGGACCTGACCGTGAACAAGGGCGAGATCCACGCCATCATGGGCCCGAACGGCGCCGGCAAATCGACGCTGTCCTACGTGCTGGCCGGTAAGCCCGGCTATGAGATCACCGCCGGCGAAGTCTATCTCGACGGCGAGGACCTGCTGGCGATGGAGGCCGACGAGCGCGCCGCAAAGGGTGTGTTCCTCGCGTTCCAATATCCGATGGAGATTCCCGGCGTCGCGACCTTGACCTTCCTGCGGGCCGCCTTCAACGCCCAGCGCAAGGCGCGCGGCGAGGAGGAGCTGTCCTCGCCGGACCTGATCAAGCGGGTGCGCGAGATCGCCAAGACGCTGAACATCGACGCCGACATGCTGAAGCGGCCGCTCAATGTCGGCTTCTCCGGCGGCGAGAAGAAGCGCAACGAGACCCTGCAGATGGCGCTGCTGCAGCCCTCGCTCTGCGTGCTCGACGAGACCGATTCCGGCCTCGACATCGATGCGCTGAAGGTCGTCGCCAACGGCGTCAACGCGCTGCGCTCCGCCGAGCGAGGCATGATCGTGATCACCCACTATCAGCGGCTCCTCGACTACATCGTGCCCGACATCGTCCATGTGTTCGCGGCGGGCCGCATCGTCCGCACCGGCGGCAAAGACCTCGCGCGCGAGCTCGAGGCGACCGGCTACGCCCAGTACCAGAGCGAAGCGGCGTAAGGCGCCGGGGAGGACGAACATGGGCGTCGTGATCCGCAAGACCAAGGCCGAACTCGGACTGGCCGATCTGTATCAGGGCGCCCGCCGCTATCTGCCGGGCGGCGAGGAGATCACCGCGGTGCGCGCTGCTGCGTTCGACCGTTTCAATGCGGTCGGCCTGCCGCACCGGCGCGTCGAGGCGTGGCGCTACACCGATTTGCGCACGCAGATGAAGGAGGCCAAGCGGCTCGCCTCGCTGCCCGACGACGCGGCCAAGACCAAGGCGCGCGAGGCGAACGACTTGTTCGCGGGCGCTGGCTTCCGCAAGCTGATGATCGTTGACGGTGCCTTCGTGCCCGAGCTGTCCGACCTCGCCGATCTCGAGCCGGGCCTCACCATCCAGCCGATGGCCGACGCGCTCGCCGCCGACAAGCCGCTGCTGTCGCAGCGTCTCGGCCCCGTCGTGCCTGACGACGATCCGGCGTTGGCGCTCAACACCGCGCTGGCTGCCAATGGCGTCGTGATCCTGGTCGCGCCGGGCACGGCACTGAGCCGACCAATCCACGTCGCGTTCGTCACGACGAACTGGGTCGCAACCTCGATGTACACGCGGTCGCTGGTCAATATCGGAACTGGGGCCAGCGCCACCATCGTCGAGTCGCATCAGGGGCCCGACGGAAGCGAATATCAAGTCAACACCGCGATGCAGCTCGTCGTCGGCGACGAGGCGCGGATCGACCATGTCAAGGTGACCCGGGAGGGCAACAGCGCGCTGCACATCTCCTCGCTGCTCGCCAATATCGGCGCGCGTGCGACCTTCAATCAGCTTGGCTTCGTCGCCGGCGGCAGCCTGGTGCGCAACCAGCTGTTCGTGCATATCGCGGGTGAGGGCACTGTTGCCGACATCCGCGGCGGATCGCTGCTGTCGGGCACCCAGCATGCGGACACGACCTTGGCGATCGAGCACGCAGCTGAGAACTGCCAGAGCCGCGAGACCTTCAAGGCGGTCGTCGGCGACACCGCGCGCGCGGTTTTCCAGGGCAAGATCACGGTCAGTCCCGGCGCGCAGAAGACCGACGCCAAGATGATGTCGCGGGCGCTGCTATTGTCCGACGAGGCCGAGGCCGACAGCAAGCCGGAGCTCGAGATCTTCGCCGACGACGTGCAGTGCGGCCACGGCACCACGACCGGCGCGATCGACGACGAGCTGCTGTTCTATCTGATGGCGCGCGGCATTCCGCCCAAGGAAGCCAAGGCGCTGCTGATCCAGGCCTTCGTTGGCGAGATCATCGAAGGCGCCGCCGATGAGAGCGTGCGGGCGGCGTTGACCGAAGCGATGCTGGGCTGGCTCGGACAACGGGAGTAGGTGATGCATGCAGCGGTGAACGGAAGCGGCTACGACGTTGGCCGCATCCGTGCGGACTTTCCGATCCTCGGCATGCAGGTGCACGGCAAGCCGCTGGTCTATCTCGACAACGCGGCGTCGGCGCAGAAGCCGCAGGCCGTACTGGACCGGATGAACCAGGTCTATACGTCCGAATACGCCAACGTGCATCGGGGGCTGCATTATCTCGCCAACGCCGCCACCGAGGCCTATGAGGGCGCCCGCGCCAAGGTGGCGTCGTTCCTGAATGCCGAAAGCCCTGAGCAGATCATCTTCACGCGCGGCGCCACGGAAGCCGTGAACCTGGTCGCGCAGACCTTCGGCCGCGAGCGGATCGGGCCGGGCGATGAGATCGTGCTCTCGATCATGGAGCACCACGCCAACATCATCCCCTGGCATTTCCTCCGGGAGCGCCAGGGCGCGGTGCTCAAATGGGCTCCTGTCGACGACGACGGAAATTTCCTGCTCGACGAATTCGAAAAGCTGCTGACGCCGCGCACCAAGATGGTGGCGATGACGCAGATGTCGAACGTGCTCGGCACGGTCGTGCCGGTCAAGGAGGTCATCCGCATCGCGCATGCGCGCGGCATCCCGGTGCTGATCGACGGCTCGCAGGCCGCCGTGCACATGGAGGTCGACGTCCGCGATCTCGATGCGGATTTCTATTGCATCACCGGCCACAAGATCTACGGCCCGACCGGCATCGGCGCGCTCTATGGCAAGCGCGAGCTCCTGGCGTCGATGCCGCCGTTCAACGGCGGCGGCGAGATGATCCGCGAGGTTTCGCGCGACTGGGTGACCTATGGCGATCCGCCGCACCGCTTCGAGGCCGGCACGCCGCCGATCGTGGAAGCCGCCGGGCTGGGGGCTGCGATCGACTACGTCGCCTCCATCGGCAAGCAGCGCATCGCCGCGCATGAGCATGATCTCGTCGCCTATGCGACCGAGCAGTTGCGCGAGATCAACTCGCTGCGCATCATCGGCAATGCCGCCGACAAGGGGGCGATCGTCTCGTTCGAGATGCAGGGCGCCCACGCCCACGACTTCGCCACCGTCATCGACCGCTCCGGCGTCGCGGTCCGCGCCGGCACCCATTGCGCCATGCCGTTGCTGGAGCGCTTCGGCGTCACGGCGACGTGCCGGGCGTCGTTCGCGATGTACAACACGCGGGAAGAGGTCGACGTGCTGGTGCGGGCGCTGAAGAAGGCGCAGGAATTCTTTTCGTAGAGGCGCCTTTTCCTACACGCAGTGATCGCGAAGGAGCGCTGCTCGTTGATGCGCCCTCTCCCCTTGTGGGAGAGGGCAGCACCGCTACCAGCCCTGGAATCGCTCGGGTGAGGGGTCGTCTCCGCGAGCCATGACCTTCTGAGTGCGCCGAGAGACCCCTCACCCGGTGGCCTTCGGCCGCCCCCCTCTCCCACAAGGGGAGAGGGGGCACCGAGTTCGCCGCGATACGCGCGATCAATCAAAGCAGCAATCAAACAACCAAACCTACGCCGCCGCCGCGAGCGCCGCCTGGGCGTCGGCTCTGATGCGGCTCACCATCGAGCGGAAACCGTTGGAGCGCTGCGGGGTTAAATGCTCGCGCAGGCCGAGTTTCTCGAACAGCGCGATCGGATCGGCGGCCAGGATCTCGGATGCGGTGCGGCCGGACACCATCGCGAGCAGGATCGCGACCAGGCCGCGGACGATGTGGGCGTCACTGTCGCCGATGAAGTCGAGCGCCGGCACTGCGGCGTCGTGCCGCACTGTGGTGGCAAGCCAGACCTGGCTGGTGCAGCCCTGCACCTTGTTGCCATCATTACGGTCGGTATCGGGTAGCGGCGGCAGGCCGCGCCCCAACTCGATCACGTAACGGTAGCGGTCGTCCCAGTCGTCGAGCAGCGCGAAATTCTCGACGATGTCCTCGATGTCCGGTGTCCCCGGCGTCGCGGTCTGGGTCATCTTCAACATCATCCCCTCCTCGTCATCGGCTGATCTCCGTGGATACCAGGGCCAGCTATGCCGTCAGGCCCGGCTCGCTACCGCGCCGCGCCAGCACGGAATCGACCGCGTGCGTGACGCCGTCGAAGGTGATCGGCTTGGCGATGATGGCTTCCGCGCCCTGCCGCAGGCCGGCCAGCGCGAGCGGCGACTTGGTCGATCCTGCGACCACGATGATGCCGGCCTGATGCATCGTCCTGGCGAGCATGCCGACCGTCTCGGCGCCGTCGTCCTCCAGGATGCTCATCCCGATGAGGACGGCATGGGGCGTGGTCCGTGCGGCCTTGGTCAATGCGTCGGCGGTCTCCGCGAAGGTGAAGGTCTCGTGACGCTCACTGAGAATGTAGCCGAGCGCCGAGCGGATCACCTGATCGGCTTCAATGACAAAGACGCGCGTCTTGCTCGCCATCAATAGTACTCCTGCTGGCCCGTTCGAAAGCGGGTTTGATCTACATCAAGCAAACTCCGTACCGCCGCTCCTGGCCGGCCTCACGCGAGCGCTCCCCGGTGTTCTCTACGGAAGCGCCGCTCGGAGCCGCGGCGGCATGTGTCGTTTCGGACAGCACGGCGCGGCAGCGTCGGGTGAAAACCCCCGATGTCGGATTTGCAACAAGTACATCCTAGCGCCGAGCTTGGCCGCATCTCTTTCAAAACATGGCCTTTTTAACGATTCCAAAGCTCTGGCACAGCCGTTGCAAAACTGGGCTCAGGCAAAGGTTGAGGGCTGAGTGCACGCCGACGCTTCGGACGAGCGATGCTCTCCTTCCCAATAACCCGTCTGCCGGTTCTGGAGAGAGGACGCGGTCTCGCGATGCAAGGTGCATGCGAGACATTGGCAATCGGTTGATGGAGAGCATCATGGCAGCGCTGCGACAAATCGCATTCTACGGCAAAGGCGGCATCGGCAAGTCGACGACGTCACAAAACACCCTCGCGGCACTCGCCGAGATGGGCCACCGGATCCTGATCGTCGGCTGCGATCCGAAGGCGGATTCGACCCGCCTGATCCTGCACGCCAAGGCGCAGGACACAATCCTGAGTCTGGCCGCTGCTGCGGGCAGCGTCGAGGACCTCGAGATCGAAGAGGTCATGAAGGTCGGCTATCGCGACATCCGCTGCGTCGAGTCCGGTGGTCCGGAGCCGGGCGTCGGCTGCGCCGGCCGGGGCGTCATCACCTCGATCAACTTCCTGGAAGAGAACGGCGCCTATGAGGACATCGACTACGTGTCCTACGACGTGCTCGGCGACGTGGTCTGCGGCGGCTTCGCGATGCCGATCCGCGAGAACAAGGCGCAGGAGATCTACATCGTGATGTCCGGCGAGATGATGGCGATGTATGCCGCCAACAACATCTCCAAGGGCATTCTGAAATATGCCAACTCCGGCGGCGTGCGCCTGGGCGGCCTGGTCTGCAACGAGCGCCAGACCGACAAGGAGCTGGAGCTGGCGGAGGCGCTGGCCAAGAAGCTCGGCACCCAGCTGATCTACTTCGTGCCGCGCGACAACATCGTGCAGCACGCCGAGCTGCGCCGCATGACCGTTCTGGAATATGCGCCGGACTCGGTCCAGGCCGGCCACTACCGCTCGCTGGCGCAGAAGATCCACGCCAACGGCGGCAAGGGCATCATCCCGACCCCGATCACGATGGACGAGCTCGAGGACATGCTGATGGAGCACGGCATCATGAAGGCGGTCGACGAGAGCCAGATCGGCAAGACCGCCTCCGAGCTCGCCGCCACGGCGTAACCGCCACCGGTCATCCGGCCCATGATCTCTAAGGGCCGGATGACCCCCGCAACCGATCATCGAGGAAAAGCCAGATGAGCGTCATCGAGAAACAAAGCGTGGCCGAGATCAAGGCACGCAACAAGGAACTGATCGCCGAGGTCTTGAAGGTCTATCCGGAGAAGACTGCCAAGCGTCGCGCCAAGCACCTCAACGTGCATGAGAACGGCAAGTCCGACTGCGGCGTCAAGTCGAACATCAAGTCGATCCCGGGCGTCATGACCATTCGCGGCTGCGCCTATGCCGGCTCGAAGGGCGTGGTGTGGGGCCCGATCAAGGACATGATCCACATCAGCCACGGCCCGGTCGGCTGCGGCCAGTACTCCTGGGCGGCGCGCCGCAACTACTACATCGGCACGACCGGCATCGACACCTTCGTGACGATGCAGTTCACCTCCGACTTCCAGGAGAAGGACATCGTGTTCGGCGGCGACAAGAAGCTCGCCAAGATCATGGACGAGATCCAGGAGCTGTTCCCGCTCAACAACGGCATCACCGTGCAGTCGGAATGCCCGATCGGTCTGATCGGCGACGACATCGAGGCGGTCTCCAAGGTCAAGTCGAAGGAGTATGACGGCAAGACCATCGTTCCCGTCCGCTGCGAAGGCTTCCGCGGCGTGTCGCAGTCGCTCGGCCACCACATCGCCAACGACGCGATCCGGGACTGGGTGTTCGACAAGATCCCGGCCGACGCTGCGCCGCGCTTTGAGCCGTCGGACTACGACGTCGCGATCATCGGCGACTACAACATCGGTGGCGACGCCTGGTCGTCGCGCATCCTGCTCGAGGAGATGGGTCTGCGCGTGATTGCCCAGTGGTCGGGCGACGGCTCGCTGGCCGAGCTCGAGGCGACGCCGAAGGCGAAGCTGAACGTGCTGCACTGCTACCGCTCGATGAACTACATCTCGCGTCACATGGAAGAGAAGTACAATATTCCGTGGTGCGAATACAATTTCTTCGGGCCGAGCAAGATCGCCGAATCGCTGCGCAAGATCGCCAGCTATTTCGACGACAAGATCAAGGAGGGTGCCGAGCGCGTCATCGCGAAGTACCAGCCCCTGATGGACGCCGTGATCGCCAAGTACCGGCCGCGCCTCGAAGGCAAGACCGTGATGCTGTTCGTCGGCGGTCTGCGTCCGCGCCACGTGATCGGCGCCTATGAAGACCTCGGCATGGAGGTCGTCGGCACCGGCTACGAGTTCGGCCACAACGACGACTATCAGCGCACCGCCCAGCACTACGTCAAGGATGGCACGTTGATCTATGACGACGTGACCGGCTACGAGTTCGAGAAGTTCGTCGAGAAGGTCCAGCCGGACCTGGTCGGCTCGGGCATCAAGGAAAAGTACGTGTTCCAGAAGATGGGCGTGCCGTTCCGCCAGATGCACTCCTGGGACTACTCGGGTCCCTACCATGGCTACGACGGGTTTGCGATCTTCGCCCGCGACATGGACATGGCCATCAACTCGCCGGTCTGGAAGATGGCAAAGGCGCCCTGGAAGCAGGTGCCCAAGCCGTTGCTCCAGGCTGCCGAGTAACACCACCACCCACGGCCTGGCTCTCCTTCGGCGGAGAGCCAGCGCTCCCTGATCGACACAGGAAAATAGAGAGGGTTATCCCATGACGCAGAGTGCCGAACATGTGCTCGATCACTTCGAGCTTTTCCGTGGTCCCGAATACCAGCAGATGCTGGCGAACAAGAAGAAGATGTTCGAGAATCCGCGCGATCCCGCCGAGGTCGAGCGCATCCGCGAATGGGCCAAGACGCCCGAATATCGCGAGAAGAATTTTGCCCGTGAGGCGCTGACGGTCAATCCGGCCAAGGCCTGCCAGCCGCTCGGCGCCGTGTTCGTCGCCGTCGGCTTCGAGAAGACGCTGCCGTTCGTGCACGGCTCGCAGGGTTGCGTGGCCTACTACCGCAGCCATCTGTCGCGCCACTTCAAGGAGCCAAGCTCCTGCGTGTCGTCGTCGATGACCGAGGACGCAGCGGTGTTCGGCGGCCTCAACAACATGATCGACGGCCTCGCCAACGCCTACAACATGTACAAGCCGTCGATGATCGCGGTCTCCACCACCTGCATGGCGGAAGTCATTGGTGACGACCTCAACGCCTTCATCAAGACCTCGAAGGAAAAAGGCTCGGTTCCGGCCGAGTTCGACGTGCCCTTCGCCCACACGCCCGCCTTCGTCGGCAGCCACGTCACCGGCTACGACAACGCGATGAAAGGAATCCTGGAGCACTTTTGGGACGGCAAAGCCGGCACCGCGCCGAAGCTCGAGCGCGTTCCGAACGAGAAGATCAACTTCATCGGCGGCTTCGACGGCTACACCGTGGGCAACATCCGCGAGGTCAAGCACATCTTCGAGGAAATGGGGATCGAATACACGATCCTCGGCGACAACTCGAACGTGTTCGACACCCCGACCGACGGCGAGTTCCGCATGTATGATGGCGGCACGACCTTGGAGGACGCGGCCAACGCCGTCCACGCCAAGGCGACCATCTCGATGCAGCACTATTGCACCGAGAAGACCTTGCCGCTGATCAAGAACCACGGCCAGGAAGTGGTCTCGTTCCACCATCCGGTCGGCGTCACCGGCACCGATGCCTTCGTGATGGCGCTGTCGCGCATCACCGGCAAGGAGATCCCGGAATCGATCGCCCTCGAGCGCGGCCGCCTGGTCGACGCGATCGCCGACTCCAGCGCGCACATCCATGGCAAGAAGTTCGCGATCTACGGCGACCCGGATCTCTGCCTCGGCCTCGCCGCGTTCCTGCTCGAGCTCGGCGCCGAGCCGACCCATGTGCTCGCCACCAACGGCAACAAGGAGTGGGCCGAGAAGGTGCAGGCCGTGTTCGATAGCTCGCCGTTCGGCAAGAACTGCCACGTGTATCCCGGCAAGGATCTGTGGCACATGCGCTCGCTGCTGTTCACCGAGCCGGTCGACTTCCTGATCGGCAACACCTACGGCAAGTATCTGGAGCGCGACACTGGCACCCCGCTGATCCGCATCGGCTTCCCGATCTTCGATCGCCACCACAAGCACCGCTATCCGGTGTGGGGCTATCAGGGCGGCCTGAACGTGCTGGTTACGATCCTCGACAAGATCTTCGACGAGATCGACCGCAACACCAACGTGCCGGCCAAGTCGGACTACAGCTTCGATATCATCCGCTGAGTGACGGCGCGGCGGCCTTCCGGGGCCGCCGCGTTTCGATGTTGGGAGCAGGGCTCAAGGGGAGGCATGTCGTGCCTGAGCCTTGTCTTTCGAAAGACGCGCAATCGGTCGTCAACAGGAGAAGCCAATGAGCTCGCTTTCGGCCACGATCCAGAACGTCTTCAACGAGCCGGGTTGCGGCAAGAACGCCAACAAGTCCGAGGCCGAGCGCAAGAAGGGCTGCACCAAGCAGCTGCAGCCGGGCGGCGCGGCCGGTGGCTGCGCCTTCGACGGCGCCAAGGTCGCATTGCAGCCGCTGACCGACGTCGCGCATCTCGTGCACGGACCGATCGCCTGCGAAGGAAATTCCTGGGACAACCGCGGTGCAGCCTCCTCTGGATCCCAGATCTGGCGCACCGGCTTCACCACCGACATCAACGAGACCGACGTCGTGTTCGGCGGCGAGAAGCGCCTGTACAAGGCGATCAAGGAAATCATCGAGAAGTACGATCCGCCGGCGGTCTTCGTCTACCAGACCTGCGTGCCCGCCATGACCGGCGATGACATCAACGCGGTCTGCAAGGCGGCCTCCGCGAAGTTCGGCAAGCCCTGCATTCCCGTCAATTCGCCCGGCTTCGTCGGCCCGAAAAATCTCGGCAACAAGCTCGCCGGCGAGGCGCTGCTCGATCACGTCATCGGCACTGTCGAGCCTGAGGTCACGACGCCCTACGACCTCAACATCATCGGCGAATACAATCTGTCCGGCGAGCTCTGGCAGGTGAAGCCGCTGTTCGACGAGCTCGGCATTCGCATCTCCGCCTGCATCTCCGGCGACGGTCGCTACAAGGATGTGGCGTCGTCGCACCGCGCCCGTGCGGCGATGATGGTGTGCTCCAAGGCGATGATCAACGTCGCCCGCAAGATGGAGGAGCGTTACGGCATTCCGTTCTTCGAGGGCTCGTTCTACGGCATCCAGGACTCCTCGGACTCGCTGCGCGAGATCGCGCGCCTGCTGGTCGAGCGCGGCGCGCCGGCCGATCTGCTGGATCGCACCGAGGCCGTCATCGCCCGTGAGGAGGCCAAGGCGTGGGCCGCGATCGAGCCGTTCAAGCAGCGGCTGACCGGCAAGAAGGTGCTCTTGATCACCGGCGGCGTGAAGTCGTGGTCGGTCGTCGCGGCGCTGCAGGAGGCCGGCATGGAGCTGGTCGGCACCTCGGTGAAGAAGTCCACCAAGGAGGACAAGGAGCGCATCAAGGAGCTGATGGGCCAGGACGCGCACATGATCGACGATATGGCGCCGCGCGAAATGTACAAGATGCTCAAGGACGCCAAGGCCGACATCATGCTGTCCGGCGGCAAGTCGCAGTTCGTGGCACTCAAGGCCGCGATGCCCTGGCTCGACATCAACCAGGAGCGCTCGCACGCCTTCATGGGCTATATCGGCATGGTGAAGCTGGTCGCGGAGATCGACAAGGCGATCTACAACCCGATGTGGGCGCAGCTGCGCAAGCGCGCGCCGTGGGAGACCGCCAACAACAACTGGCAGGCCAGGGCGATCGCGCAGGCTAATGCGGAAGCCGCGGCGCTCGCCGCCGATCCGGTTGCCGCGGAAGCCGCGCGCCGCGCCAAGAAGATCTGCCACTGCAAGTCGGTCGATCTCGGCACCATCGAGGACGCCATCAAGACTCATGGTCTGAGCGACGTCGCCGGCGTCCGCACTCACACCAACGCCTCCGGCGGTTGCGGGGCATGCGCCGGCCGGGTCGAGGACATCCTGGCGGCGCAGAAGGCGCCGGCCGAGCTGCTGCAGGCGGCGGAGTAGGCGACGCTCATGGCCAAGGTCACCATTGGGAAGAAGGCGTGCGCGGTCAACCCGCTCAAGATGAGCCAGCCGATCGGCGGCGCGTTCGCCTTCCTCGGCCTGCGCGGGGCGATGCCGCTGCTGCACGGCTCGCAGGGCTGCACCTCGTTCGGGCTGACGCTGTTCGTGCGCCACTTCAAGGAAGCGGTGCCGATGCAGACGACGGCGATGAGCGAGGTCGCCACCGTGCTCGGAGGCTATGAGAACGTGGAGCAGGCGATCCTCAACATCCATAAGAGGCAGAAGCCGGAGATCATCGGCATCTGCTCGACCGGGGTGACCGAGACCAAGGGGGACGACGTCGACGGCTACATCAGGCTGATCCGCGAGAAGCATCCGGAGCTCGCGACCTACCCGCTGGTCTATGTCTCGACGCCCGATTTCAAGGATGCGTTCCAGGACGGCTGGGACAAGACAGTCGCCAAGATGGTCGAGGTGCTGGTCGACAAGCCGACCTCGACGCGGCGCGATCCGGCCCGCGTCAACGTGCTGCCGGGCTGCCATTTGACGCCGGGCGACATCGAGGAGCTCAGGACGATCTTCGAGGATTTCGGCCTGGAGCCGTCGTTCCTGCCGGATATCGGTGGCTCGCTCGACGGTCACATTCCCGACGAGTTCACGCCGACCACGATCGGCGGCATCGGGCTCGAAGAGATCGCGACCATGGGCAGCGCGGCCTGGACGATTGCGATCGGCGCGCAGATGAAGCGCGCGGCGGAGGCGATGCAGGCCAGGACCGGCGTGCCGTACCGGCTGTTCGAGCGGCTCTGCGGGCTGTTGCCGAACGACGAGTTCATGACGTTCCTGAGCGATATCTCGGGGCGTCCGGTGCCGGCAAAATATCGCCGGCAGCGCGGCCAGCTCGCGGATGCCATGCTGGATGCCCATTTCCACATCGGCGGCCGCAAGCTTGCTGTTGGCGCCGAGCCGGATCTGCTGTTCGATGTCGCCAGCATGCTGCATGACATGGGTGCACACATTGCCGTGGCCGTCACCACGACCCAGTCGCCGGTGCTCGAACGCATGCCGTGCGAGGAGGTGCTGATCGGCGATCTCGAGGACCTGGAGACGCTCGCCAAGGCGCGCGACTGCGGTCTCATGATGACGCATTCGCACGGCCGCCAGGCTGCGGCGCGTCTCAAAATCCCGTTCTATCGGATCGGCTTCCCGATGTTCGACCGGCTCGGGGCAGGGCATTTGCTGACGGTCGGCTATCGCGGCACCCGCGACCTCGTCTTCGCGCTGGCCAATCTCATCATCGCCGATCGCGAGGACAACCATCAGCCGACGCCTGACACCTGGCTCGATCCGTGGAAGGACGTCCAGCAGGCATCGATCGACTCCGCCGTCGTGGCGCCACTGCATTGACGTTTCAGGAGAAAGGACCGACGACATGAAAGTCGCATTCGCTACCCAGGATCTGAAACGCGTCGACGCCCATTTCGGCTGGGCCAAGAACATCGCGATCTACGATGTCGACACTGCGGGGCATCGCTTCGTCGAGACCGTCGAGTTCGACGGCGATCTCAAGGAGGACGGCAACGAGGACAAGCTGGCGCCGAAGATCGAGGCAATCAAGGATTGCGCGATCCTCTATGTCGCCGCGATCGGCGGCTCCGGCGCCGCGCGCGTCGTCGCCAACAACATCCATCCGATGAAGGTCAATCAGCCCGAGGAGATCAGCGATCTCCTGGGCAAGCTGCAGGCCGTTCTGGCTGGCACGCCGCCGCCCTGGCTGCGCAAGGCGCTCGCCAAGGGCCAGGAACGCGTTCTCGATTTCGAGGAATGAGGAAACCAACATGTCCGATACCGCGGTAGCAGTCGAAACGGTACCCGCCGAGCAGCGGCCCTTCGTCAAGGAACTCATCAAGGTCTGGCGCGCCCAGGACACCCACGGCGCCTGGGAGGGCAAGAAGGACATCGACCTGCTCGAGCCCTACATCCTGGACAAGGAGAAGCGGCGGGCGCTGCCGATCATCGGCGATCCAGATCCGGAGACGATCTGGCGGCTCGAACTGTTCTTCAACGCGGTCGCGCTGTCGATCGAGAAGGCCACCGGCGTGATGATCTCGCCGATGCTGAAGATGAGCCACGAGGGCTTTGGCCGCATGGTGCTGATCGGCGGCCGGCTGATCGTGGTCAACAAGCAGCTGCGCGACGTGCACCGCTTCGGCTTCGACAATCTCGGCAAGTTGGCCGACGAGGGCGACAAGTTCGTCAACGCCGGCGTCGAGATGATCGAGAAGTTCAAGGACGTCGCAAACTACTAACGGCGAGGATGGAGACAATGAGCGACCTGGACACCCTGAAGGCCGAGATCAAGAAGCTGTCGGCACGTGCCATGGATGCCAAGATGAACCTGCACGACTTGTCGGAGGAGCTGCCCATCAACTGGGACCAGATCCTGCCGACGGCGCAGAAGGCGCATGAAGCCTTTGCCGAGTTGGAGAAGAAGCGGGCCGAGCTGAAGAAGCTCGAGACCGCGTAGGCTTACATAGGACCCGTCATCATGTCCAATTCAACCCGTGACGGCCGCGACTGGCGGCCGGACTATCTGGTCGCCATCGACGCCGGAAAGTGTATCGGCTGCGGCCGCTGCTACAAGGTCTGCGGTCGCGAGGTCATGACCTTGAAGGGCATCAACGACGAGGGCGAGTTCGTCGAGCTCGATGACGACGAGGATGACGAGGTCGAGAAGAAGATCATGGTCATGCACGACACCGGCGCCTGCATCGGCTGCGGCGCCTGCGCCCGCGTCTGCCCGACCAACTGCCAGACCCATTCGCCGGCGGCGTGAGATCATCGAGCGTGCTGACATGGTGCGGATGGAGGCAAAGTTCACGATCGGCCAGGTGATACGGCACCGCGTCTACGACCTGCGCGGTGTCGTGTTCGACGTCGACCTGTCATTCTCGGAAGAAGAGGGCTGGCGCGCCATCACCATGGACACCAGGCTCGACAAGGAGCAGCCGTTCTACTACCTGCTCGCCGAATGCGGCGACAGCAGCTACATCGCCTATGTTCCGGAGCAGAACTTGGTGGCGGACGTCACGGGTGAGCCGGTCAAGCATCCCGATATCGGCGAGCTGTTCGACGTCGATGACGAGGGTAGCTATCGCTACCGCGGGCGGCTTTTTCAGTAGCGTATCCACCGCCAGGGCCGTCATTGCGAGGAGCCGCAGGCGACGAAGCAATCCAGAGTTTTCGCGCTGCCCTGGATCGCGTCGCTGCGCTCGCGATGACGGATCGGTAGGGTGGGCAAAGGCGCCTGGGCAGTCTTTCCACGCTGATTCAGCTAACGCGCCGTGCCCACCATCTTTCGATGCGTGGGATGGGAATGGTGGGCACGCCATCGGACGCCGCTTCGCGCCGCCCGCTGGCTTTGCCCACCCTACGCATCAATGCCTACTCGATCCCCTGTTCGCGCGCCTTCCACATCGCGGCGATCCGGAAGCGCTCGTTGATCGCAGCGGGGTCGGCGAGGATCTCGGCCTGGGCGGCGGCGAACGCGCTCTCGACGATTGCGGCCTCCTCCTTGGTCAAGGTGATGCGGCCGGCCATGTGGGTCGCGTCGGGCGCGGCCTCCCAGATCTTGCGCCGGTTCGGATGCAGCTTGACTTCGACCAGCTCGAACGCCTCGAGCTCGCCTTCGAGACAGATTGCCAGCCCAATCACCTCGACCTTGCGGCCGTCCTGCGTGGTCTTGACCAGGGTTCTTGCCATGCTCGTGCTCCCGTCATTCGTCTGTGCACATCACGCCGCCACCGCCGTGTCGTCGAGCTGGCTCCATTCCGCCCAGGACCCGTCGTAGACGGCAACATCCGGACGTCCCAGCCGATAGAGCGCCAGCGCCAGCATGCATGACGTGATGCCCGAGGCGCAGGTGGTGACGATCGGCTTCTCTAGATCGACGCCAGCACTCGCGAATCGGGCTGCGAGCGCGTCGGGCGCCATGAGCACGCCCGTGTCCGGGTCGACCAGATCGGCCCAGGGCAGATTGATCGCGCCGGGGATGTGACCCTGGCGCTTGAAGGTGAACACATCGGGCTGCGTGCCGTCGAACTTGCCGGGACCGCGGGCGTCGACCAGCTGCGCGCCGCCACTCTGCACGGCGGCCGAGGTGGTCACAAGCTCCGGCCTGAAGCTTGCGCTGAAGCTCGCCGGCACCGGGCGCACCGGCGTCATCTCCGCAGGCCTCTTCTCCTTGGTCCATTTGCCGAAGCCGCCGTCGAGCAGGGCGACGTTGTCGTGCCCGAACACGCGGAACATCCACCACACGCGGCCCGCGGCGGAGCCGCCATAGTGGCGGTCATAGACGATGACGCGGTCAGAATTGCTGATGCCGAGCAGCCCGACCTTGTGGGCGAAATCCTCCGCTGACGGCAGCATGTGCGGCAGCGGGCTCGACTTGTCGGCGACCTGGTCGATGTCGAAATGCACCGAGCCCGGCAGATGCCGGCCGCGATATTGCGTACGACCATCGAGATTGGTGCTCGGATGATGCCAGGTGCAGTCGAGGATCTTGGTGGCGGGATCGGTGAGATGTTGCGCCAGCCATTCGGAGCTGACCAGGGCGTCAGAGAAGTCTGTGCTCATGCATTCGCTCGCGATGTCGTTAAACCAACAGGAGGGACCTGGTCCAAGGCGTGACGGCATCCGCCGTCACAGCGTCTTCGGCATCGGATAGCCCGGGCGTGGATGCGTGTCGTAGTATTCCGGACGCTCCGGCCAGCCGCCTTCGGCGATGATCTTGAAGGTCGCGACCGTAACCGGTGCGCCGGGCGAGCACGACACTTCGGTGAACTTGATCTCGCGCTCGCCTGGGCCGGCGGAGAAATCGGCGACGGTGGTGCCGTCCGCCTTGCGGGCGCGCGCAAAGCCGGGCGTGCCGACGGTGGCCGCCGGCACGGACGTCGCGACGAAGTTCGGCTGCTCGAGGCCATCCACCGCGGGGCCGAAGGCGGGCGAGCCGAACGTGAAGGTCGCGAGCACGCCGCTGCGGTCGACCGGCTTGTCCGCGGTGATCGGACGCGCCACCGAGTAGACCGTCAGCGTGCCGCCCTCCAATGCCGCCTTGATGTCGTCGAGCGAGCTCTCGACGAATTCCAGTGCCACGTTCATGTCGATCTCCTTACAAAGCCGTACTCGCAGGAGAATTTTTCAAGTTCTGTGCCAGTCTCTCGCAGCAGCGAAGAAAGCCAGGCGGACGGGCGGAGTTGCGCGAATCTTGCAACGCGTTCCGCAGGCGAGCCGACCGCCGCTCCCGCTGCGCTGAAGCGGCCGTGTCGGAGATGCGCCAGACATCGATGAGGCCCGACATGACGACCGACGTCGCCTACGCCATCTGCAGCTTCAACGACATCCCGAGCCGCCGCGCCATGGGCTTTCAGCTCATGATCGTGGCCGAGGACGGAACGCAACGTCCGTGGCCGATCTTCGTGATCCGCTGGGGCAAGCAGGTGTTCGGCTATCTGAACATGTGCCCGCACGATAAGGTCAATCTCGACTGGGAGCGAAATCAGTTTCTGGACGGCAACGGCCTGCGCATCCTGTGCGGCAAGCACGGTTCGCTGTTCGAGATCGGCACCGGGCTCTGCGTCGACGGCCCGTGCAAGGGCGAGAGCCTGACGCCGGTGGCGTTGAGCGTCCTCGATGGCGACATCTGCGTGACCGGCGTGACCTTGGTCGAGGATGAAGAGGATGAGGGCGAGACCGGCCTGCAATGCGAGGAAGGCTGAGGCTGCGATCCCGGCGAAGTCCCGACGGCAACTGCCGGGACTTCATCTTGCATATGAAGAAAAGGACGATGTCAGACCGGCCGGTTCTCGTTGCGGTTCTTGACCGGCTCCATCCTGGCCAGTGCATCCGCGTAAGGCACGAGATCGTAATTCTCACGGAAGTCCTTGGCGGTGTCGAGCACGTAGTCGAGCTTGCCTGCGGTATCGAGCTTCTTGATGTCGTTCTTGTCGATCGACAGCAGCTCCAGCATCTCCTTCCAGACCGTGGATTCGTCGCAAGGCAGGACATAGAACGTCACGTCGCCCATCTTGATGCGATACTTCGCCAGGAGGTCGATGTTGTTGCAGAACATGAAGTACTTGCCGTTCGGCTGCAGCAGGTTCTTGAGCACCTCGACCGCCGTCTCGAGATAGGCCAGCGAGTGGATGTAGCCGACCAGCACCGGAATGGTCGCCTCGCCGTCGTTGACGATCGTCAGCACCTGCTCGATCGAGAAGTCCGGCGGCCGCTTCTCGTCGGCGACCTGGGTCTGGAATTTCAGCGCGATGTCGCCGCGGAAGCCGAACCGTCCCGGCTTGGTGGTCGGCGCCTTGAGGACGGCGTTGAGCAGCCGTCCTTCCTTGTCGAGCTGCGCGAGCGCGGTGGTCTCGATCGCAACCGTCTTCTCCAATGTCGTCATCAGCAATCCCCTCGCATGTCCTGGTGAGCCGTCTCGCCGCACGGCGCGGTCGAAAAAGGCTGGAATGCAAATTGTCTGCCGGTGTGTGCTGCGTCTTGATTTACTTGGTCTTTCGCCCACGACCTCAGAGCATTGTCGGGTTTCCGCCGCGACATCCCTTCGGCACGTCCGAGGTGGGCGCAAATCACCCGTGTCGGAAACCCGACATGCGTCGGAAACGCCACAGCGACTTTGCGAAAAGCCGTGTCGTTTCAGTTAATTGCTGCATGGCATGAGACTTGCCATTCCTGTTCGCAACAGCCGAATGGGAAAGGCAAGACGATGATGATCAACCTGACCGACAGCGCCATCAATGCGGTTCGCAACGCGATCACGACCTCCGACAAGCCGGTCGATGGCTTGCGGATCATGGTCGAAGCCGGCGGCTGCGCCGGGCTCAAATACAACATGGGTCTCGTCAGCGGCAGCGAGGCAGAGGACACCGTGATCGAGCGCGAGGGCGTGCGCGTGCTCGTCGATCACAAGAGTCTCGAATATCTCGAAGGCACGACGATCGATTTCGTCATTGCGCTCGAGGGCTCCGGCTTCACCTTCGAGAATCCGAACGCCAAGTCCAGCTGCGGCTGCGGCAAGTCGTTTGCCTGATCCTTTAAACATTCGAGAGAAGTAAAATCATGCTGGTCGAATCCCAGGGCATCGTCGAAGCGCCGTCGCAGATGAGCGAGCGCGAGCGGATCATCCGGGCCGTGATCGAGGAGGTCCGTCCGAACCTCAAGCGCGACGGCGGCGATTGCGAGCTCGTCGAGATTGATGGCAACAAGATCATGGTCAAGCTCGCCGGCGCCTGCATCTTCTGCAAGCTCGCCAGCGCGACGCTCGAGGGCATCCAGGCGCGCATGATTGAAAAGCTCGGCGAGTTCGTTCGCCTCGTTCCGGTGGCCGGCGCAGCCAAGGCGCGGCATTAAGGAGCGGCCTTGCGTCCGGTCTATCTCGACAACAACGCGACGACCCGTGCGGATCCTGAGGTCGTCGCCGCGATGTTGCCGTTCTTCTCGGAGCAGTTCGGCAATGCGTCGTCCTCGCACGCGTTCGGCAGCGAGGTGGCCAGCGCCGTGAGACAGGCGCGCAAGAGCCTGCAGGCGCTGTTAGGGGCCGTCTTCGAGCACGAGATCGTCTTCACGTCGGGTGGCACGGAGTCCGACAACAGCGCGATCCTATCGGCGCTGCAGACCCAGAGCGGCCGCGACGAGATCGTCACGACGGCGGTGGAGCATCCCGCAATCCTGTCGCTGGTCGAGTATCTCAGGGACAAGCGCGGCCTCACGGTGCACCTGATCGGCGTCGATGCGGCCGGCTGCCTCGATCTCGAGGCCTACAAGCGCGCGCTCGGGCCCCGCACTGCGATCGCCTCGGTGATGTGGGCCAACAACGAGACCGGCACGCTGTTCCCGATTCCGGAGCTGGCGAAGCTCGCACATGACGCCGGTGCGCTGTTTCATACCGATGCCGTTCAGGCTGTCGGCAAGGTCGCGATCGATTTGAAAGCTGCCGGCGTCGACATGCTGTCGTTGTCGGGCCACAAGCTGCACGGCCCCAAGGGTATCGGTGCGCTGTATGTCAGAAAGGGCACGCCGTTCGCGCCGCTGCTGCGCGGCGGCCCGCAGGAGCGCCGCCGCCGCGGCGGCACCGAAAACGTTCCCGCCATCATCGGTCTCGGCAAGGCGGCCGACCTCGCCGGACAACATCTCGCCGACGAGCAGCGCCGGGTGCGCGCGCTGCGCGACCGGCTGGAGCAGGGCATCATCGAGGGCGTCGGCCATTGCGCCGTGCTGGGCGATATCGAGCACCGGCTGCCCAACACGTTGAACATCGCCTTCCAGCATCTCGAAGGTGAGCCGATCGTGATGCGCCTGAATCAGGCGGGCATCGCGGCTTCGCTCGGCTCGGCCTGCGCGTCCGGCTCGATGGAGCCGTCGCATGTGCTGCGCGCGATGAACGTGCCGTCGGATCTGCTCCGCGGCGCCGTCCGCTTCTCGCTATCGCGCGACACCACCGGCGACGACATCACGCGCGTGCTGCAGGTCCTGCCCGACATCGTCGCCAGGCTGCGTGAGACCTCGCCGGCCTGGCTGCAGCATCATCCTTCACAATCGGCGGACCCCCTTCGATCCACGGAGCTCACGTAATGAAAGTCATGATCCGCCGCTCGCCGGAAACGGGCCTGTCGATCTACGTCCCCAAGAAGGACCTCGAGGAGCCCATCGTCGAGTCCGAGCACGAGTCCTTGTGGGGTGGCTGGATTCGCATCGCCAATGGCTGGGTGCTCGAACTGCCGCAGATGGCCGCCGACACGCGGCTGCCGATCACGATCAATGCGCGCAAGCGCGGTGGCGAAGGGGACGAGTGATGAATGCGCCGCTTCCTCATATCGACATCGTCAGACAGGCTGATGCCGAAGCCCTGCTCAAGGACGTCGTGGCCCGGCTGAAGGCCGGCAAGGTCGTTCCGTATCTCGGTCCCGGCGTCTCGGAGCAATCCGGCGCGGCGGTGCCGATGAATCCCGAAGCGCTGGCCGCGTTCTTCGGCACCAAGGTGGCGCTGCCGCGCCGCGCCAAGGGCAATGCGTGGGCTTCCGCGCAGCACATCGAGAGCACGCGCCACCGCTCGACGGTGACGGCGCTGATGGCTGAAGCCTTTGCCGCGCCCGTCGCGCCGACACCGCTGCAGCAGTATCTGGCGTCGCTGCCGCTGCCGATGGTCGTCGACAGCTGGTATGACGGCGCGATGCGGACGGCGCTCGCCGGGCGCGGCGATTGGGGCGAGGTGCAGGGCATCACGCGGGCCGGAATCGGCGAGGACCGCTGGTATCGCTTCTACGACGCTGCGGGCGCCGAGAGCGATCGTGAGAAGGCCGGAAGCTGGACCACGCTGCTCTACAAGCCGCATGGCGGGACCACGCCAGCCAAGAACTTCCTGATCACAGACGCCGACTATGTCGAGGTCCTGACCGACATCGACATCCAGACGCCGATACCCGACACGGTCAAGGACCGGCGCACCGACCGAAGCTTCCTGTTCATCGGCTGCCGCTTCAACGACCAGTTGCTGCGCACCTATGGCCGTCAGGTGATTAAGCGCTCCGGCGCCGAGCATTACGTCCTGGTCGAGCCTGACTCATTGTCGAAGAACGAGTTGAAGTTCTTCATCGCCGAGCGGCTGACGCCGATCGCGATTCCGCTGGCCCGCGCGACCGAGATCATCATCGGCGGCTGAGCGAAACCACGACACCGGAAATCGAACAGCGCGGCCGCGAGCTGCGCTGTTTTGCCGTTCGTTCCTGTGTCCCAATTCGAGTCTGTAACGTTTCTAACAACGCCCGAAACGAGAGCCTTTCGCATGTTGGCAAGGCGACAGGCGCGAGGATCTGGCTAAGGCGTTGATAGTCTGACGAAATGATCTTGTACGCGGCGTGGCACGCGAGTTGCTGAACCCTAGCCCAAGGCGGTTTGCGGCTCGCCAGCAACGTAAGGAGCGGACATGGACGCGTCAGTGCAGCACGAACAGGCGACGATACCGGACGGCGACAAGCTGAGCTCGGTGATGCAGACCATCGCGGAACACAAGGGCTGCGGCACCTCGGGCGGCAGCGGCAAGGCGAGCTGCGGCTCGGGCGCCGGCGAGAACGACCTGCCGCCGGAGATATGGGAGAAGGTGAAGAACCATCCTTGCTACAGCGAGGAGGCGCATCATCACTACGCGCGCATGCACGTCGCCGTCGCGCCCGCCTGCAACATCCAGTGCAACTACTGCAACCGCAAATATGACTGCGCCAACGAGTCGCGTCCGGGCGTGGTCAGCGAGAAGCTGTCGCCGGAACAGGCCGCCAAGAAAGTGCTCGCTGTCGCCTCGACCATTCCGCAGATGACCGTGCTGGGCATTGCCGGTCCGGGCGATCCGCTCGCCAATCCGGAGAAGACGTTCAAGACCTTCGAGCTGATCGCTCGCACCGCCCCCGACATCAAGCTCTGCCTGTCGACCAACGGCCTCGCGCTGCCCGATCACGTCGACACCATCGCCGGCTTCAACGTCGATCACGTCACGATCACCATCAACATGGTTGATCCCGAGATCGGCGCCAAGATCTATCCGTGGGTGTTCTGGAAGCACAAGCGCTACACCGGCGTCGAAGCCGCCAAGCTCCTCACCGATCGGCAGCTGCAGGGGCTGGAGATGCTGACCGAGCGCGGCATCCTCTGCAAGGTCAACTCGGTGATGATCCCGGGCGTCAACGACAAGCACCTCGTCGAGGTCAACAAGGCGGTGAAGTCGCGTGGCGCCTTCCTGCACAACATCATGCCGCTGATCTCCTCGCCGGAGCACGGCACCGTGTTCGGCCTGACCGGCCAGCGCGGCCCGACCGCGCAGGAGCTGAAGGCGCTGCAGGACGAGTGCGAAGGCGAGATGAACATGATGCGGCATTGCCGGCAATGCCGTGCCGACGCGGTGGGCCTGCTCGGCGAGGACCGCTCCGCCGAATTCACCACCGACAAGATCATGGCGATGGAGGTGAACTACGACATCGACAGCCGCAAGGCGTATCAGGAGGCGGTCGAGCAGGAGCGTGTCGCCAAGGTCGTGGCGAAGCAGGAGGAGCTCGCCTCGCTCGCCGGCCAGTCCAGCGACATCAAGCTGCTGATCGCGGTTGCGACCAAGGGCTCGGGCCTGATCAACGAGCATTTCGGACACGCCAAGGAGTTCCAAGTCTACGAGCTTTCCACGGCCGGAGCCAAGTTCGTCGGTCACCGCCGCGTCGACCTGTACTGCCAGGGCGGCTATGGCGACGAGGACAGCCTGGAGACCGTCATCCGCGCCATCAACGACTGCCATGCGGTGTTCGTGGCCAAGATCGGCGGCTGCCCGAAGAGCGACCTGCAGGCCGCGGGCATCGAGCCGGTCGATCAGTTCGCCCATGAGTTCATCGAGAAGTCCGCGATCGCCTGGTTCAAGAGCTACCTCGACAAGGTGAACAGCGGCGAGATCCAGCACGTCGTGCGCGGTGACGCCGAAATTCGCCAGGGCGCCCTGATCTCGGCAGCGTGACATCAGACCCCGGCGGCGCCGTCGCGTCGCCGGGCCCCTTCGACAGGAGCCTTTGATGACCTTGAAGATCATTGCCTCGCAGTGCACGAGCTGCTCGGCCTGTGAACCCGAATGTCCGAACGTGGCGATCTCGGAGAAGAACGGCACCTTCGTGATCGATCCGAAGAAGTGCACAGAATGCATCGGCCATTTCGACGAACCGCAATGCGCGGCGGTCTGCCCGGTCGACAACACCTGCGTGATCGACAATTCGTTCCCGCGCTATCAGCCGCCGGCTTGAGGGAGACCGAGATGAACTTCACGCTCACGCCAGCCGCGCAGAAGTTCATGCGCATGATGCTGCGGGCTGACGGCACTGCGGGCTCTGGCTTCCGTCTCGCGGTGTCGCCCGGCGGTTGCTCGGGACTTGCCGCCGATATCACCGTCCTCGCGACGCCGCAGCCCGGCGATGCGGTGGTTGAACGCGATGGCGTCAGGCTGTTCCTGCCGGCGGAGAGCCGTTTGCTGCTCGACGGCGTCACCATCGACTTCGCGGATACCGCGACGCAGACCGGCCTCGTGTTTCACGATCCGAAGCAGGTCTCGTGCTCGACCCATGCCTTGAAGGCGCTGGAGCACTAGGACAGCTCGCCATGCCCACCGACGCCCGGCCCAGCTCTCAGACCGCCATCGAGGACGCGCTGCTTGCCGACGCGCTGCTCGGCGGCGGCCTACCGGAGGAGGCCGAGTATCATCTGTGGCAGGCGGGCCAGAGCTATCATCTCGACGATGTCGCGGAGACGCATCTGAAAAAGGCGGAAGCGCTGGCGCCTGGGCATGCGGCGGTCCTGATCGGCTTCTACCGGTTCTATTTCTACAAGGGACGGCTCGCTGACGCGTTGCGCATCGCCAAGCGGTGCCTCGCCAAGGCGGCCGTCGAGAACCGCTTGCCGCCGCATTGGCGCGACGTTCGCGCCAGTCATGCCGAGTTCGGCAGCTATGACAACATGCTGCCGCGCTTCTTCATGTTCACCTTGAAGGGATACGCCTATTTGCAGATGCGCCTCGGCAATCTCGTCGAGGGACGGCTCGCGGTGCAAAAGCTGCTCGAGCTCGATCCCAGCGACAAGATCGGCGCACGCGTCCTGCTCGAGGTGGTCGACCGGGTGGAGCTCGACGATGAATGACGACATCGACGAGGCCATCGACTGGCAGGGTAACGAGATCAGTTGTGCAGGCTGCGAACACGCGCAGCTCAACGCATCCGGCGGCTGTCGCCTTCGGCACGCCTGCGTGCACGACCGCTACGCCCGCCGCATCGACCGCTTCTTCAACTGGAATCCGGCGCTCGCCAACGGCTACGTCAAGCATCCGCATTTCGAGGTGCGTGCTATCGCGGCCAAGCATGCCAGCCCGTTCTTTCTGCCTCCGCTGCTCGATGATCCCGAGGAGACGGTGCGCTGGAACGCTGCGCGGCGGCTGCCGAAGCGGCTGGTGCTGCGGCTGCGCCATGATCCGCATCGCGAGGTCCGCATCCGGATCGCGACGGTGCTCGATCCGGAAGATCTGATGCCGATGATGATGGACGACGACTATTACGTCCGTCTCGTCGTGGCGCGCCGCATCGTGCCGTCCGTGCTGGGCCGCATGATGGGAGACCCGGAGGCCGAGGTCCGCCGCGTCGTCGCGCGGCGCATGCCGAGCGACTGGCTGCTCGGCATGATCAGCGACCCCGATCCGCGAGTGCGGCTCGAGATCGCCGAGCGCCTCGCGCCGGATCTCCTCACCGCGATGCGCAAGGACGCCGACTGGCGGGTGCGTCACGAAGTTGCGAGCCGGATCGCGCTCAGTGAGCTCGCGGAGCTGGTGCGCGACGAGGACCCGCTGGTGCAGGAGATGGCGCGCGGCCGGCTCGCGAGCCGCTTCGGAGCTGCGATGGAGAAACCGGCATGAGCAACATCGTTCGTGACAGCGAGGTCGTGGAGTTGTCAGCGCCGCCGTATTTCACGTTTGGCGAGAAGGTCAAGGCGAAGCGCACGATCCGAAACGACGGCACCTATGCAGGCAAGGAGATCGGCGAGGTCCTCGCGAAGAAGGGCGAGATCGGTTACGTCGTGTCGATCGGGACCTTCCTGCAGCAGTTCTACATCTACGGCGTCGAGTTTCTCGAAAGCGGGAACCGCGTCGGCATGAAACGCAAGGAGCTCGAGTCCACCGTTCCCCGCGGGGAGGCCGAGGACGAGCTGCCGCTGCCGGGAGCATACAAGTCATGATCGAGCCGCGCCTGCCGAAATATCAATGGGGTCAGCGCGTGAAGGCGCTGATCGATCTCGTCAACGACGGTTCGTTCCCGAATGCGCCGGCCGAGGCCAAGCTCGTCGGCGTTGGCGACTTGGGCGAGATCGTCCAGGTCGGCACCCATACGGAAGCGAATATGCCGATCTATCTCGTCGAGTTCGGCGAGCAGCTGGTGGTGGGCTGTCTCGAAGAGGAGATCGTCCCGGTCTAAGGGAGATGATCAGCCATGGCCGCAACCGCGCTCAAGCCCAGGGTCATTCTGCCCGCACATCCCAACGAGCTGGATCGCAGGCGGATCGAGCGCGCGCTGAAGTCGCGCAAGCGCTATCGCTATGTCGAGCCGACGGTCTTGCCGGTCAACGAGGGGTATCACGTCAGGAGCCCGTGCTGCTCACGCAACATCGACAAGGACGGCGGGGTGATCGACGTCGCTTTGCTGCGTCACGATCCGGCGAATGCGATGTGGAAGCTGTTCTGGAGAGATCACGGCCAGGGAACATGGGAGCTGCACAGCGTGCACAAGCGGTTGACCGCGGCGGTCGACGAGCTGAACGCCGACCCTGAGCGGATATTCTGGCAGTAGGACGAAGAGGACGGGTGACATGGCACTTGCCGAGCAGGAACTGAATGAGATCGAGCAGGTCCTCACTGGACCCGATGCCGGCAGCGCGGCGTTCGGCGAATTGCGCCGTCGCTTCCCCAAGCTGGTCCTGACGCGTTGCGATGCCTCCGACGTAACCGAACAGCCGTTCCGCAGCTACGCGGCGTTCGACCTGCATCTGCTCGATGCCAGCGACCATTGCGCCGGCGTGACCGACGATCCCGCGAAGGCCACCGGCCTGATCCTGGCCAGGCGGAGCTGATCATGACCAAGCCCTATCTGGTGCATGACGCCGATCGACAGGAGCAGGACGAGGCTGAGTTGACGCCGGTCGGTTTCGACTTCATCCCGTTGTCCGATCCTGACATCACGACGGCGGAGATCGCCGCCGTGGAGGCGACTTTGCGGTCGCCGCGGCTGTCCTGCGGTCCGCTCGTCGAGGAATTCGAAGCGGCATTCGCGGCCTATCTCGGCCGCAAATATGCCATCGCGGTGCCGAGCGGGACGCTGGGCCTGGTGCTCGTCCTCAAGGCTATGGGGATCGGCCCCGGCGACGAGGTGATCGCGTCGTCCTATTCGTTCCGCGAGGTCGCGCACGCGATCAGTATCGTCGGCGCTAAGCCGGTCTTCGTCGATATCGACTACTATTCGGGCACGCTGGCGCCAAGCAAGATCGAGGCGCGCCTCACTGAGAAGACCAAGGCAATCCTGGCCGGCAACACCAACGGGCATCCGGCCAAATGGTCGGAGCTGCAGGCGATCGCCAAGGCGCACAATCTGCCCCTGATCGAGGATTCGACCGAGGCGATCGGCTCGAAATATCAGGGCGCGCTGGTCGGCACCTTCGGCGTCGCGTCGGTGTTCGATTTCTCGCAGCCTTTTGCATTGACCTGCGGTGAGGGCGGCATGGTCGTCACGGATGACGTCGACATTGCGGTCGCCGTACGTCGCCACCGCTTGCACCGGCTGGACGAGCGCGGTTCGGTCGTGGTCAGCAGCAGCCCGTCCCACCAGGCTGTCATGAGCGACGTGACGGCGGCGCTGGGCCTCGCACAACTGAGGCGAGTCGACGAGATCCTCGAACGCCGCAAGCTGATCGAGCAGATCTATTATAGCCAAGTGCAATCGTTCGAGGGAATCAAGGATCCCTATGTCGGGCCTGATGTCACCGAGGTGAACTGGTTCCTGTATCAGGTGCATCTGGGCACGCGGTTCTCGAAGTCGAGCCGCGATTCGATCGTCGAGGATCTCAGGGTCGAACAGGTCGAGGCGATCGCTTATTCCAATCCGCTGCATCTGCAACGACACTATTTCAACATGGGCTATCGGCGGGGCGACTATCTCGTGACCGAGAAGGTCGCCGATCGCGTCGTAGCCCTGCCGTTCCACGTCCACCTGACCACGGACCAGATCGCCTTCATCGTCGCGACCATGAAGGACGCATCGGTCAATGTCGGAGCGGGCGCGGCGATCTACTGACGAGTTCTGATCTCAAACTGGAAGAGGAGAATCCAAGTGGCGACATTGACGGTAATGCCATCAGGCAAGACGATCGAGGTGGGCGAGGGCACCACCATTCTCGCGGCGCTGCTCGGCGCCGAGGTCGACATCCAGCACAAATGCGAGGGCCAGGCGAAGTGCGGCTCCTGTCACATCTTTCTGCAGGAGGGACGCAAGGGCGTGTCGAAGGTCTCCAAGCTGGAGAACGAGAAGCTCGACACCATCGTCGGCGTCGGCTCGAAATCCCGGCTCGCGTGCCAGGCGACCATCCTGGGCACCGAGAACGTCAAGATCGAGTTGCTCGGCTTTGGCTCGGGTCTGTAACAGGAGGATCAGATGGACAATGTGACGCTCCATGTCCGCTTTGCCAATGACGGCACGGTGGCGGAAATCAGCGAGCGGCCGGTCGGCCTCACGCCGCAGCAATGGTTCGACAAGTTGAGTGAGGCGATCGGAATGAAGGCCTATCAGACCTTCGCCGGCGGCCGCGGCGTGTTTAAGGTGGCGCGCGACCAGATCGAGGCCTTGAAGACCGCAGCCGTGTCGTGACGGCTGCACTGCGGACTCATGCTTGAAGCGGCTGCGTAATGACGGATACAGGGCGGGATTGCCGGTTCTTCGTCTCGTATACGGGCATCAAGCTGCCGCTGCGGCTGGTCACGGCGATCGCGCCGGAGCAGCTGTCGAACCGCAACACCTTCATCCGCGGCTATTTCGATGCCGCGGGTGCGCTCACCGGATTCGAAAAGATCGTCTATGGTGAGATCGAGCTCACGCATCGCTACAGCTACCATGCCAATGGGGCGCTGAGCCGGGCCGAGATCGTGATGCTCGACGAGGATCCGGTGACGCTCAATTTCGACGAGAAAGGCGTCCCTGTCGCTGGACAGGCCGCTGCGTGAGGAGGAGGGATCGTGACCGTCGCCAAGCTGATCGAGGTCCTTGCCAGCATGCCCAAGGACGCTATCGTGCTGATGGACAGCGGCGGCGGATTGTCGCGTGTCGATACGCTGGAGCTTGTGGACGAGCAGGGACCCGGCGCCCCGGCTGAGGTCATCCTGCAGCCGAGCTTGGACGAGTAGAGACAGGAACGGCCGGATGGCGGACGCTGGGACTTCAGAGACTGGAACTCCGGGCGCAGGGCCGGTCGCGACCCCCTATGAGCGGATCGGCGGTGCCGTCGTGGTCGACCGTCTCGTCGAATCCTTCTACCATCGAATGGATACTTTGCCCGATGCCAAGCGTATCCGCGACATGCACGGCAGCAATCTCGGGCCGATCAAGCACATCCTGAAGCGCTATCTCTCCGAATGGCTTGGCGGCCCCAAGCTGTACTCGCCCGAGAAAGGCCATCCGCGGCTGCGCCAGCGTCACATGGGCTTTGCCATCGGCAATGCCGAGCGCGACGCCTGGCTGCTGTGCATGCGCGGCGCGCTCGAGGAGACGGTGACCGACGTCCAGGCGCGGCACGACGTCGACGCCGCCATGACGAAGCTCGCCGACTGGATGCGCAACCAGGCCGGCAACCCGCACGATGCTCGCGCGGCGCGGCCATAGGCCTGCGGTTGCGTCATTGCGAGGAGCAAGGCGACGAAGCAATCCAGAATCGTCGTGTTGCGCTAGATTGCTTCGCTGCGCTCGCAATGACGGAGACTGCGCGGCGCGTAGGGTGGGCAAAGCGAAGCGTGCCCACCGCGACTCCATCAGCCGATGATAGCCGATGGAATGGTGGGCACGGCGAGCTTCGGGCAAGCCTAGCAATTGCCGCCGGTGGCGCCTTTGCCCACCCTACGGCTCTGGAACGGCCGAGCTAATACAATGGCACGCCGAAGAAGTTCTCGTCGTCGCCGCCCCAGGCGCGGTGTAGCGCCAGGGCGTTCTGCCATTGCATCATCTCGGCCTCGCTGGCATTGCGATGCGTGATCCTGCCGTCCGGCACCTCGGCGAGCAGAAAAGGCTTGCCGTTGCGGATGAAGCGGTTGAGATCCTTGGTGTCGTTGGGGCGCACGACGCAACGTGGCCGCTCGTCGATGAGGATGGTGGTCGGCAGCATCGCGGCGCTCTCACTCCATCGGATTGTCAATCAGCCGGCGGCCCCATGTCGTCGTCGGCTTTCTTCTTCTTTTTCTTGTCGGTCTTGGCGAGCGCGTAGGCGCCGGCGTTCTTCAGCGTGATCGGCGGCTGCCCGACGACATATTGCGAGATCCACGCCAGGGTCCGGTCATGTGCCAGCGCAGTTGCGGATTCATCATAAGTCTCGCCGTCACCGTCGAACGCATGCGCGGCATTCGGATAGGAGAACGCGCTGACCTCGGGATGATAGGCGCGGAACATGGTCACCTCCGCGAACGGCACGACGATGTCGGCCTCGCCGAAATGGAGCAGCGTCGGAATCTTGCGCTTGGCGCCGGCCGCGTTGACGACACCCGTCGCGTAGTAACTCACCGCGCAGGCCACACCGGAGACGCGGTTGGCCGCGTCGTAGGCGAGACCGCCCCCGGCGCCGAAGCCGACCACCGCCACCTTGCCGCATTCCTTGACGCTGTCGACCGTTGACTGGATCTCGGCGAGCAGCGGCGCTGCCGGGTCCGGCACGGTCTTGGCCGGCTCGCCCTCCGTTGCCGCGTCGATCGCCGCAGGAGGCGACAGCTCCGGCGCAATCACGACATATCCGCTGGCCGCAAAGGCATCGGCGACCTTGCGCAGCTTGCCGGCAGCGCCGGTGCCATCCGGCAGGACGACGATCGCCCCCTTCGGCGCATCGGCTGGATCGGCACGAAACGCCTGAAAGGTATGGCCGTCGCTGGCGGTCAGCTTGATCGTGCTCTCCGTAGGCATGTGATGCTCCTGCTCCTGTTGGCGCGGCTCGCGCGCGTTACAACAAACCCAGCTCCAGCGCGGTCTCTTCGGACATGCGCGACTTGTCCCATGGCGGCTCGAACACGAGCGTGACTTTCACCGACGCGACGCCGTCGACGGCCTGTACGGCGTCCTCCACCATGCGGACGATCTCGCTTGCGACCGGGCAGCCAGGCGCCGTCAGGGTCATGTCGATCTCGACGACGCCGCCGCCCTCGTGCGCGATTCGATAGACCAGGCCGAGATCGTAGACGTTCACCGGAATTTCCGGGTCGTAGACCGTCCGCAACGCGGCAATCACGCTCTCGGCGGCATTCCGGGAGCCGCTCGCTACGGCGTTCTGTGCCGGGGAAGGAGAGGGCGGGGCGTGCATCGTCATCATGCGTTGGTTCCTCTCATGATCCTGGTTCGCACCGGGGGATGGTCGTTGGAATTCGTGTCATGTTCGCTCTGCTCATGCTTGGCGTCGCCTCAATCCGAACCGAGCCCCTCGGCCAGCGCGGCGACGACCGGCCATCCGACGGCGCCGGCGGGATCCAGTCGCCGCAGCGCCGCGAGCATTTCGGCAGCCCCCTCGGAATCAGTCTTGCGCAGATGAATGAAGGCGAGTGCCTTCAGTGTGTAGAGCGCGAAGCGGCCGGCGCCATCCGGCAGCGGATCATGCGGCGTCCAGTGCCGCCAATCACGTGGCCAGCCGGCTTGGCGCGCCGCTTCCGCAAGGCCCAGCTCGGCGACCGCCTCTGCCTCGTCGAGATGGCCTTGATAGGTGTGAATCTTGTACAGACAGAAGTAGGTCGGCAGCTGCTGCGGAGCGGTCGCCAGCGCCTGGCGAAACAGCCGGTCCGCCTGCGCGTGGTCGCGGCGGTACGCCGCCACGCCCTGTTGCAGCAGCGCATCGATCTCCTGCGGCAGATCGCCGAAGTTGATCGTGTCGGGTTCGCTGACGAGTTCGAGCATCTGCATTGACCTCGATCAAATCACTGCAAGACGCGGACCGTTTTCGAGCGGGTGCAGCGGCGCCAGAGTCGGTACAAGGCGGGTAGAAGAACGGGCCGATGTTGGATTTTGGACGCGGCCTCTTCGCTGCGCCGTGGCTGATGTAGCAAAGACGACGCGACGCGGGCGGTTTGGCCTGGACAAGTCGTCAGATGCCGACGAGCCGGCGATTGCCGCCCGCAAATGACTGGTTCGGAGCTTGCATGAGGCCTTCATCAATCCAGCGGGAGTGGCAGCGATGGCGATGGCAGCAACGGATATCGAGCGTCTGATCAAGGAGGCGTTCCCGGATGCCGTCGTCCTAATCGAGGATCTGGCAGGCGATGGCGACCATTATTCGGCGCGCGTCACCTCACAGGCTTTCGTTGGAAAGAGCCGGGTGCAACAGCATCAGATGGTCTATTCGGCTCTCAAGGGCCAGATGGGCGGCGTGCTACATGCGCTGGCGCTCGAGACGTCATTGCCGAAGTGATCGTTGCGATCCGGCTGATCGGTCGCATTCAGGGAAAGGATCCAGTCTATGTCGACATCCGAACGCATTCAGAAGCTGATCGACAGCAATGATGTCGTGCTGTTCATGAAGGGCGTGCCGGCCGCGCCGCAATGCGGCTTCTCCGCCGCGGTGGCGCAGATCCTGGCCAAGCTGGACGTGGCTTACGAGAGCGTCAACGTGCTCGCCGATCCCTTCATTCGCGAGGGCATCAAGGAGTTCTCCAACTGGCCGACCATTCCGCAGCTTTATGTGAAGGGCGAATTCGTCGGCGGCTGCGACATCGTGCGCGAGATGTTCCAGGCCGGCGAGCTCGCGACGCTGCTCGCCGACAAGGGTATCAAGGCGCCTGCGTCATGAGCGATTCTGATGTTGCCGAGGCGGATGATTCATTCGAGATTCCGCAGCTCTACAAATATCACGCCTTCGTCTGCCTGACGCAGCGTCCGCCCGGACATCCGCGCGGCAGCTGCGGCGCGCTCGGCGTGCAGCCGCTGTGGGATCGGCTGACCAAGACCATCGAGGTACAGCGGCTGACGGACATCGGCGTCACCGCGGCCGGCTGCTTCGGCTTCTGCAGCGCGGGACCGATGATGGTGGTCTATCCAGACGGCGTCTGGTATCGGCCGACCAGGCCCGAGGATATCGACGAGATCGTCGAATCCCACTTCAAGCAGGGCAAGCGCGTCGATCGCCTGGTCATGGTGTTGAAGCGCTGAGCTTGCAGAACGGAGCCGCTCAACGCGGCTCCGGACAAGGTGTCGACCCCTCCGGACGCGTGCAGCCCTGGACATCGTCCAGATCGTCGCCCTGCCGGAGCAGCGAGATCACGGGTTCACGATCGAAGCCGGCGCAGCACCGGCCGCCGGCTTCGATCAATGGCCGACGGATCAGCAGCGGATCCTCGAGCATCAGGTCGATCGCTGCGACGGCTTCGATTGTCTCTGGCTCGATCGCTCCCGATTTCACGCGCGGCGAGGCTGGATTGAACCAGCTCCAGACGGGCGTCCCGGCGAAATACGCCCGCAGCCGCTCGCCGGTCCAGGGCTCGGTCAAGAGATTCCTGGCGACGACATCGTGGCCGGCGCGTGCCAGCATCAGCTTCTGCCGGGCGTTGGTGCCGCAGCCCGGCTTCTCATAGAAGACGACGGTCGTCACGTCAGGCGCCGCCGAGCTGGACCAGCTGCGCGCCGCCGGCGCGGCCGAGAATGGTGTCGACCTTCTTGCGCACCGACTCGATCGTGAGCGGCTTGACCACGGCGCCATGCGCGCCGGCCTTGAGACCTTCGATCGCGATCGCCTCGTCGGCCTTGGCGGTCACGATCAGAATCCGCACGCCTTTGAACTTCGCCAGGATCTCGCGGACGAGCTCGGGGCCGCGTTGCTTCAAGAAGGAAACCCCGAGCAGCACCACGTTCGGTGCCAGCCAATCGACACCCTTCTCATACGCCTCCTCTGGCGTCGCCAATTCATGTGTCTCGATTTCATCGTGCAACATGAACTGCAGGGCCGCGCGCGTGATCTCGTCGTCATCGATCACGAACACGCGCCGCTGGTCCACCGCCTTGGCCGTTTCCACTCCGATCTGCATTGCATCCTCCTCAACGTTGTCAGCGTCTGTGCCGCAGGGCTGCGGAGGGGATCTAGCAAATCTCGTTCCGGGTCCTGCACGGCTGAAGCGGCGCAGCCGTTGTGTCGTTTCAGACAGGGCTGCGTGTCGTCGCATCTTGCGAAGCATTCCGATGTCGGGTTTGCAACAACCCGCAATCGCGTCCGGATTGCTCGGCATCTCCTTTGAAACATGATCGTTTTGGCGCTGTGCGCGTGCTGGCACAGCGGTTGCAAAACTGCGCTCAGGCAATGGTTGAGGGCTGAGTGCACGCCGACGCTTCGGACGAGCGATGCTCTCCTTCCCAACAACCCGTCTGCCGGTTCGGACACAAAGAGGACGCGGTCACGCTCTGCTGCAAGCGGGCGCGACATAGGCAATCGGTTGATGGAGAGCAGAATGTCATCACTGCGACAAATCGCATTCTACGGCAAAGGCGGCATCGGCAAGTCGACGACGTCGCAAAATACCCTGGCCGCGCTGGCCGAGATGGGTCACCGGATCCTGATCGTCGGCTGCGATCCGAAAGCGGATTCGACCCGCCTGATCCTGCACGCCAAGGCGCAGGACACGATTCTGAGCCTGGCCGCTGCCGCGGGCAGCGTCGAGGACCTCGAGATCGAAGAGGTCATGAAGGTCGGCTATCGCGACATCCGTTGCGTCGAGTCCGGTGGTCCGGAGCCGGGCGTCGGTTGCGCCGGCCGCGGCGTCATCACATCGATCAACTTCCTGGAAGAGAACGGCGCCTATGAGGACATCGACTACGTGTCCTACGACGTGCTCGGCGACGTGGTCTGCGGCGGCTTCGCGATGCCGATCCGCGAGAACAAGGCGCAGGAGATCTACATCGTGATGTCCGGCGAGATGATGGCGATGTATGCCGCCAACAACATCTCCAAGGGCATTCTGAAATATGCCAACTCCGGCGGCGTGCGCCTGGGCGGCCTGGTCTGCAACGAGCGCCAGACCGACAAGGAGCTGGAGCTGGCGGAGGCGCTGGCCAAGAAGCTCGGCACCCAGCTGATCTACTTCGTGCCGCGCGACAACATCGTGCAGCACGCCGAGCTGCGCCGCATGACCGTGCTGGAATATGCGCCGGACTCGGTTCAGGCCGGCCACTACCGCTCGCTGGCCCAGAAGATCCACGTCAACGCCGGCAAGGGCATCATCCCGACCCCGATCACGATGGACGAGCTCGAAGACATGCTGATGGAGCACGGCATCATGAAGGCCGTCGACGAGAGCCAAATCGGAAAGACTGCCGCCGATCTCGCCGCAACGGCTTAAGCAGTCTTGGTACCGGCCTTCCTCCCGTCGGAAGGCCGGTACCTCATCGCATGTCCCGCCGGCAGGCGGCAGGGGATCACGCTATGACCATCGCAATCGTGGGCGTCTCGGAGTCCGTTGCCGCTGGCCTGCAACCGTCGCCGCGCAACGGCTCCTTCGAAGAGGACAGGCGGCACCACGGCCGCCAGATCTACCGCCTGCTGACCGGCGTCGATCCCGACGATGCGCTGATCGACAGCGACATCGGTTTCGACCGTCACGTCATCGCATCGATCCTCGCCGTTTCCGCGATGGAGCACGGCGCGCTGGCGGAGCGAGCCGGGCTTTCGACCGTCGAGCTGATCGCACTGCTGGCGCAGCTGTTTCCTGCAGCCTCGATCGACTCCTCATGGCTGCCGATCACCGGGGCCGTGGCCGCGCCGGACGACGACGAAATCGCGATGGTGCGCGATCTGCTCGCCGCGCAGCGCTCCACGGACGGCGAGGTCGGCCGCTGGCTCGCAGCCATGGTGGCGCGTCGCGCGATGGAGCCCAACCATCTCTGGGAAGACCTGGGCCTGCGCGAGCGCTCCGAGCTGTCGCGGCTCCTGACGCGTCATTTCGCGCCGCTCGCAAGCCGCAACACCAGGAACATGCGCTGGAAGCGCTTCTTCTACCGCATGCTGTGCGAGGACGACGGCTTCGTCATGTGCACGACGCCGGTCTGCACCCAGTGCAACGATTTCGCGCTCTGTTTCGGCGAGGAGAGCGGCGAGAGCCGGATGGCCGAGCGGCGACGCGAGGTGGCGCTGCAGGAGGCGGCGGGCGCCGCGATGTGAGTTCGAGGACCGTGACGATGTTGATGGACAGCCAGCTTCGATCCCCGTGCAACTCCGACGGCGGACCTTGTCCCCAGGCAGGGACCTGCGAAGCTGGCGAGATCCTGATGCGTCGATGCGAGGATGCGCTGCGTCGGGCCGGGTTGCGTCCCACCCAGCAGCGTCAGCAACTGAGCCGGATTCTGTTCGGCAGCGGTGACCGCCACATCACCGCCGATGCGCTCTATGGCGCCGCCGTCGCCACCGGCATGAAGATCTCGCAGGCCACCATCTACAACACGCTCAATCAGTTCGTGGAGCTCGGGCTACTGCGGCAGATCGGCGTGGACGGCTCGAAATCGTTCTTCGACACTAATACGACCGTGCATCCGCACTTCTTCTATGAGGACGAAGGCGAGCTCGTCGATGTGCCCGAGCATGTCGCGTTCGAGCAGCTGCCGGAGCCGCTGCCGGGCTATCGCATGGAGCGGATTGACATCGTCATCCATCTGCGCCGCAGACGCCACGCCTGACGGCAGCGCAGGTCGCCGCGGCTTGGCGCTGGGCGACCGAGTCACTTCACCTCGACGTCTGATTCCCGACCCTGTTACGAATCCGACAATCCGTGTTAGTGAAAAAGCATAGTAAATTCAATTGATTGGCATCTGGTCCGGCGGTGGCATGGCCGTTGCTGAGTGAATTGCTGGCCGTGATGGAGCGTCGTGCTTCTGGCGGCCGCACACAGGTTGCGACGGAGCGAGTGAATGCAAGACGTCTCCGGACAGCGCGGGCCCAGGAATGCCCGAGAGGCCGGCTCTGCCCGCGGGGGCACGGTCTCGGGGAGCCCGATGCCCCGGGTCATCCTGAACGATACCACGCTCCGCGACGGCGAGCAGGCGCCGGGCGTCGCCTTCGCCCTCGGAGAGAAGGTCGCGATCGCCCGTGCGCTTGCCCGTGCCGGCGTTCCCGAGATCGAGGCTGGCACCCCGGCGATGGGGGCCGACGAGATCGCTGCGATCAGGGCGATCGTCGAGGCCGGTCTGCCGGCGACCATCATCGGCTGGTGCCGGATGCGCGAGGCGGATGTCGATGCGGCGATCGCGGCGGGCGTCTCGATGGTGAATGTCTCCGTCCCGACATCCGATGTGCAGATCGCTGCCAAGCTCGGCGGCAGCCGCAGCGCCGCGTTGGAGCTGGTCAAGCGCGTGGTCGGCTATGCGCGGAGCCGCGGACTGGCCGTTGCCGTCGGCGGTGAGGATTCGTCGCGCGCCGATGTCGGCTTTCTCGCCGAGGTGATCGCGACCGCGAAGTCGCTCGGCGCCCGGCGCTTCCGCGTCGCCGATACCCTGAGCGTGCTCGATCCCGACGCGACGTCAGCGCTGGTCGGCGCCTTGCGAGCGACCACGGACCTGGAGATCGAGTTTCACGGCCATGATGATCTCGGTCTTGCCACCGCCAACACGCTGGCGGCGGTCAAGGCGGGCGCGACCCATGCATCGGTCACCGTGATCGGCCTCGGCGAGCGCGCCGGAAATGCTCCGCTGGAGGAGGTCGCGGTCGCGCTGCGGCAGCTCTACCGGCGCGAGACCGGCATCGTGCTGGCCGAACTCGATCACGTCGCCAATGTCGTGGCGGCCGCCGCGGCGCGCGCCATTCCACTCAACAAGGCCATTGTCGGCGAGCACGTCTTCACCCATGAATCCGGCATTCACGTCGACGGGCTGCTGAAGGATCAGCGCACCTATCAGGCCCTCGATCCGGGACTGTTCGGCCGCTCCAACCGGATCGTGATCGGGAAGCATTCCGGGCTGTCGGCGATCACCTCGCTGCTGTCGGATCTACGCCTGCCGGCGAGCGTCGACCAGGCCCAGCGCATCCTGGCGCGCGTGCGCAGGCATGCCGTCACTCACAAGGGGCCAGTGCCGAAAGAGGCCGTTGCGGCCATCTGGCGCGAAGTCTGCGATCACCCGCTGGCGAGCTTTGCCTGATCATGAGCGACATCGTCGACACACCCATTGCAAAGCCGATCGTCGCCGAGCTGAGCCGGCCCTCGCTGCTCCGCCTGATCCGCGAGGACATTGCGTGCGTCCGCTCGCGCGATCCGGCGGCGCGCAGCGAAATCGAGACGCTGCTGACCTATCCCGGCATTCACGCGCTGATCTGGCACCGCCTGGCGCATCGGCTGTGGATTCGCGGCTGGCGTTTTCCGGCACGCTTGTTGTCGTGGCTCGGACGTTTCCTGTCGAATGTCGATATCCACCCGGGCGCGGAGATCGGGCGCCGCTTCTTCATCGACCACGGCGCCTGCGTCGTGATCGGCGAGACGGCAGAGGTCGGCGACGACGTCACGCTCTATCATGGCGTCACCCTGGGTGGCACGTCGTGGTCGCCGGGCAAGCGGCATCCGACGCTGGAAAGCGGCGTCGTCGTCGGCGCCGGCGCCAAGATCCTCGGACCGATCACGATCGGACCGCGCACCCGCGTCGGTGCCAACTCCGTCGTCATTCAGAGCACGCCGCCCGATGTCACCGTGGTCGGCATCCCCGCCAAGGTGGTGCGGCCGGAGTTCACCCATCGTCGAACCGTCGGACGCATCGACCTGGATCATCATTTGATGCCTGATCCGGTCGGTGAGGCACTTTCCGTGATGCTGGACCGGATCGAATTCCTCGAAGCGCAGCTCGCTCACATCAGGCAAAAGATGCGCCAGGGACCGCCGCTTCCGGCGCCGACCTCTTTCTGCGAGGTTGATCCGATTTTGAGCCAAGGAGCAAAGCAATGACTGCGGCATCGCCGAACGTTCTGGACGAACTGAAGAAGACCTCTGCCGCCGAGGAGTTCTTCAAGCTGCTCGGTGTCGACTACGATCCCAAGGTGCTCAACGTCTGCCGGCTGCATATCCTCCGGCGAATGGGGCAGTATCTCGTCAGCGAGGACTTCTCCGACGTTTCCAACGAGGATGTCGCAGCCCGCTGCAAGTCGTTCCTGGAGCAGGCCTATCAGGACTTCCTCGTCTCCACGCCGCTCGATCAGCGGGTGTTCAAGGTGCTCAAGGAGGCGGTGGCGCCGCCGAAACCGGCTCCAAAGCCGTTCGTGTCACTGACGACGCTCAAGTAACGGACGAACTGAGGATCACTCCTACGAGCGCCGCCAGCACGACTGGCGGCGCTTCTGCTTTCAGGCGAGCCGTGCGCTTTCAAGTTCCTGTCGCATTCCCGACGCGTGTTGCTTGCGACGTGTCGGGCCTTGGCGGCGAGTTCTCAGCAACAGAGATCAGGTTCATGCGCCAAGGTGTTGAATCCGTGCCGATAATCATTGCGGCCGAAACTGGTACGACAATTGCTGTCCTGATCGCAGACCTACACACCGGAGTGATCGCATGCATATCGTCGTCTGCATCAAGCAGGTTCCGGACTCCGCGCAGATCCGCGTTCATCCGGTGACCAACACTATCATGCGCCAGGGTGTGCCGACCATCATCAACCCCTACGACCTGTTCGCGCTCGAGGCGGCGCTGCAACTGCGCGACAAGTTCGGCGGTGAAGTGACCGTGCTGACCATGGGACCGCCGTCCGCCGAGGACTCGCTGCGCAGAGCGCTGACCTACGGGGCCGACCGCGCCGTGCTGCTGACCGATCGCTTCTTCGCCGGCGCCGATACGCTGGCGACCACCTATGCGCTGGCGACAGCCATTCGCAAGGTCAGCGAGACCTTTGGCGCGCCCGACATCGTGTTCACCGGCAAGCAGACGATCGACGGCGACACCGCGCAGGTCGGCCCGGGCATCGCCAAGCGGCTGGGCCTGCTGCAACTCACCTATGTGGCGAAGATCAGCGAGGTCGATCCGGTGGCGCGCACGATCGAAGCCGAGCGTCGCTCCGAGGGTGGTGTTCAGGTGCTGAAGACCAAGCTGCCGTGCCTGGTGACGATGCTGGAGGCGACCAACGAGATCCGCCGCGGCGCCATGGCCGATGCGCTCCGTGCAGCGCGCGCGCAGATCGTCACCTGGAGCGCCAAGGACGCCGGCGTCGAGGACATCTCGAAGTGCGGCCTGAAGGGCTCGCCGACCATCGTGAAGCGGGTCTTCGCGCCGTCGGCCCGGGCGGAGAAGGCAACCATGGTTGACTTCTCGAGTCGCGCGCCGGCCGACGCCCTGATCGAGGAATTGTTCAAGCGGCAGCCGAAGCTCGAAGCCGAACTGACGACGTCAGCGCACGGCTTCTGATCCATACGGCTTTTGACGGACCAAGGGACGACGATCATGAGCGAACCCACCAAAGCACCGCCCGCCGCAGCCGGTCGCGCCGCGACCAAGAAGGAGCTGCCGGAGCATTTCAAGGCCTACAAGCACGTCTGGGTATTCATCGAGCAGGAGCGCGGGCAGGTTCACCCGGTGTCCTGGGAACTGATGGGCGCCGGACGCAAGCTTGCCGACAAGCTGAAGGTCGATCTCGCGGCCGTCGTGATCGGGCCTCCCGGAGAAGCCGTGCAGCACGCTGCCGCGGAGTCGTTCTGCTATGGCGCCGATCTCGCCTACATCGTCGCGGACGGCGTTCTCACCGACTATCGCAACGAAGCCTACACCAAAGCGCTGACCGACGTCGTCAACACCTTCAAGCCTGAGATCCTGCTGCTCGGCGCCACCACGCTCGGCCGCGACCTCGCGGGCTCCGTCGCGACGACGCTGCTCACCGGTCTGACCGCCGACTGCACCGAGCTCGACGTCGATGCCGACGGCTCCCTGGCCGCGACGCGGCCAACCTTCGGCGGCTCGCTGCTCTGCACGATCTACACGCTGAACTATCGGCCACAGATGGCGACCGTCCGCCCGCGCGTGATGCCGATGCCGGACCGCGTCGAGAAGCCCGCGAGCCGCATCATCGAGCACAAGCTCGGTCTCGTGGAAGAGGATATCGTCACCAAGGTGCTGTCCTTCATTCCGGATCGCGATTCGGCCAAGTCCAATCTTGCCTATGCCGACATCGTCGTGGCCGGCGGGCTCGGGCTTGGCTCGCCGGAGAACTTCCAGCTCGTCAAGGGGCTCGCTTCGGTGCTCGGCGCCGAATTCGGCTGCTCGCGGCCGCTGGTGCAGAAGGGTTGGGTGACCTCCGATCGGCAGATAGGCCAGACCGGCAAGACCATCCGGCCCAAGCTCTACATCGCCGCAGGCATCTCCGGCGCGATCCAGCATCGGGTCGGTGTCGAGGGCGCCGACCTGATCGTTGCCATCAACACCGACAAGAACGCGCCGATCTTCGACTTCGCGCATGTCGGCATCGTCACCGATGCGATCCGGCTGCTGCCGGCGCTCACCGAGGCATTCCGCGCACGTCTGTCGCCGCATTCGCGCGACCGCATCGCGAGCTAGGCACCAGAGAGGGAGCAGGGCAATGATCGAGGAACGGTTCGACGCGATCGTCGTGGGGGCCGGTATGGCCGGCAATGCTGCTGCGCTGACCATGGCCAAGCGCGGCATGAAGGTGCTGCAACTCGAGCGCGGCGAGTATTCCGGCTCGAAGAACGTGCAGGGCGCGATCCTCTACGCCGACATGCTGGAGAAGCTGATTCCGGACTTCCGCGAGGAAGCACCGCTGGAGCGGCATCTGGTCGAGCAGCGCTTCTGGATGCTCGACGACAAGTCGCATGTCGGCCTGCACTACAAGTCGGACGACTTCAATGAGGAGAAGCCGAACCGTTACACGATCATCCGTGCCCAGTTCGACAAATGGTTCTCGTCCAAGGTCAAGGAAGCCGGCGCCACCGTGCTGTGCGAGACGACCGTGACCGAGCTGGCGCAGGATGCCTATGGCAAGGTGATCGGCGTCAAGACCGACCGGCGCGATGGCGAGATCCATGCCGACGTGGTCGTGCTCGCGGAAGGGGTCAACGGCCTGCTCGGGACTCGCGCCGGCCTGCGTGAGCGGCCGAAGCCGGAGAACGTCGCGCTGGCTGTGAAGGAGATGCACTTCCTGCCGCGCGAGACGATCGAGGCGCGCTTCAACCTGAAGGGCGACGAAGGCGCCGTCATCGAGGCCGTCGGCACGATTTCCCGCGGCATGACCGGCATGGGCTTCATCTATTCCAACAAGGAGTGCATTTCGCTCGGCATCGGCTGCCTCGTCTCCGACTTCCAGAAGACCGGCGAGACGCCATACGGCCTGCTCGAGCGGTTCAAGCAGCATCCGTCGGTGGCGCCGCTGATCGAGGGGTCTGAGGTCAAGGAGTACTCGGCGCACCTGATTCCCGAGGGCGGCTATAATGCGATCCCGCAGCTCTGCGGCGATGGCTGGGTCGTGGTCGGCGATGCCGCCCAGCTCAACAATGCTGTTCACCGCGAGGGCTCCAATCTCGCGATGACTTCCGGACGCATCGCGGCTGAGGCGATCTTCCAGGTCAAGTCGCGCCGCGATCCGATGACCAAGGAGAACCTCTCACTTTACAAGAAGATGCTGGAGGACTCCTTCGTCATCAAGGATCTGAAGAAATACAAGGACATGCCGGCGCTGCTGCACAACCAGTCGCAGAACTTCTTCCTGACCTATCCGCAGCTCGTCTCCAAGGCGATGCAGAACTTCGTGCGCGTCGACGGGACACCGAAGAAGGAGAAGGAGAGCAGCACCGTGCGCTCCTTCGTGAATGCAAGGTCATGGACCGGCCTGTTCGGCGACGCCTTCAGGTTTGCTCGGGCGTGGCGATGATTGGTGAATGAACGAAACAGCTTAGGCGAGGGAGATCAGACATGAGCACGGACGTCGCAGTCAGGGTCGAAGACAAGCTGTTCTACAATCGCTATCAGGTCGATCCCGGCCGGGCCCATATCAAGGTCCGTCCGCATACGACGCCGACGCCGCAGTTAAAGGCGCTTCTCAAGGCCTGCCCGGCACGTTGCTACGAGCTCAACGACAAGGGCCAGGTCGAGATCACGGTGGACGGCTGCATCGAATGCGGCACCTGCCGGGTCATCGGCGAGGCCAGCGGCGATATCGAGTGGAGCTATCCGCGCGGTGGCTACGGGGTGCTGTTCAAGTTCGGCTGATGTCCGGCCGCCTGAGAGCGCCCCCGGGGCGGCGTGCTGTCGCAAATGCGACAAACGTGCCGCCGGTCGTCAATGCTATATCGTGACTGATATAGGTCATTGAGTTCGGTCGGGCTTTCTGTTTACATCTCGTTGCAGCAACGACGCTGCAATGGATGAGGAACAGCACGTGAAGCTGAGTGCACGAAACGTCTTGCCGGGAAAAATCATCTCTGTTGAGAAGGGCGCGACCACGGCCCACGTCAAGGTGGAGCTCGCCCCTGGACTCACGGTCTTCTCGGCGATCACCAACGAGGCGGTGGAGGAGCTCGCGCTTGCCGTCGGCGACAGCGTCTCCGCCGTCATCAAGTCGTCGGATGTGATGATCGGAAAATAGGAACGTGGTGCCGAATCGCTGCGCCGATCAGCCGGTCGACGCGTGGCGCGCGCGCAGGTCGAGCCACCAGGTTTCCATCGCGGAACGTGACGGCTGCAGCAGCGTGCCGAAGTCGCCCGCAAAGGTCCGCCAGTCGTCGATGCATTTCTGCGGCACGGCCGTTAGCACCGGAATCCCCGACGTGATTGCGTCGGCCAGCTCGCCACGCAACCCGCTTCCCGAGGCCTCCTGCTTGGAGAACTTGTTGATTACGATGAGGTCGGCGTGGGCCGCGATGGCGCGGTGAACGGCCATGCCGGCTTCGGCAAGGCCTGCAGTGTCGAGCTTGCAGGCGGTCGATCCGGTGCCGAGGTCCTGACAGATCGAGATCGTGTCGCCATTGGCGAGATCGATCACGTCCATTCCGCTTTTCTTGCCGACTTCGTCTCTCGTATTGCGCTGAACGATGCCGCCGACGCGGACGCCCCGTTGCAGCAGCTCCTGGGCAAAGGCGTCCAGCAAGGCATCGGCATCGTCGCCCGGTCCGTAGAGAATGGCGGCGAGACGGGGCTGATTGGGCTCAGCGGAAGTAGGAAGATCGTGCGGGATCATACGGGGCCTGGCGATCGGGGGCGGGCGGCGACCAGGGTTTATATAGAGAATGCAGCCTGTGGAGAAAGAGCAGATGTCGCGCGCGCCGACCACCGCTACGCACCATGATCTGGAAGCGCTGCTCCGCGACGATGTCCCCTATGGCGACCTGACGACGGAGACGCTAGGGATCGGCGCCGAGCCGGGCCTGATGCACTTCGCTGCGCGCGACCGCATGGTATTGGCCCTGGCCGAGGATGCGGCGGCCTTGATCGAGCTCACGGGCTGCCATGTCGAACTGTTTGCCGGCAGCGGAACGGTGCTGGAGGAGGGGGCCCCGATCCTCCGTGCAGAGGGCGCGGCGGCTGGCCTGTTGCGGAGCTGGAAGGTGGCGCAGACGCTCATCGAGATCTGGTCCGGCGTCGCCACCGGGGCGGCTGCGATCGTCGGCGTGGCGCGCGCGATCAAGCCTGGCATTGCGGTCGCCTGCACGCGCAAGAGCGTCCCCGGAGCCAAGCCGTTCGCCGTTGCCGCGGTGAAGGCGGGTGGCGCGGTGATGCATCGGCTCGGCCTGTCGGAGACGGTGCTGGTGTTTCCGGAACACCGGGCGTTTCTCGGCGATGCGCCGCTTGCCGATGTCGCCGAGCGGTTGCGGCGGAGTGCGCCGGAGAAGCGGCTCGTGATCGAGGTCACCACGGTCGAGCAGGCCGTCGCCGCCGCCGTGGCCGGCTTCGACGTCATCCAGGCCGAGAAATTTTCGCCTGCCGACATCGCTGCGCTGACGGAGCGAATCGCCATCAGCGCGGCGCTGCCGCGGCGGCCGATCATTGCGGCCGCGGGTGGCGTGAATGCGCAGAACGCCGCTGCCTATGCTGCGGCGGGGGCAGACGTGCTGGTCACCTCGGCGCCCTATCTCGCGCGTCCCTGCGACGTGCAGGTGCGGATCAGCCCTGCCTCGGCCACGGCTTGACCGCGCGACCCGCCTACTGTGGGTGCCGCGGAGTGGCGCGCTTCTGGCGGTTGGCTCGCCATTCCATGAATTCACGGAACAGCCGGGGATCGGCCGAAACGCCGCTCGCCTGCAGATCGTTGGCCTGTGCATTCGCCCCCAGCATCTGGGCGGGCGGTGTATTGCGATCGAGCCAGTCCTGTGCCGTCTTGAATCTTGTCCAGCCCGCGATCGGAGCCAGCGGCGCCACCTCCTGCCATTTCGGGTGGTATGGCGGCCGTTGCAGCGCCTGCATGTTGCTGAAGAAGGCCTCGACGAGCAGAGACAGCCGGCGGTGACGGTCGCTGCCGGCCGGCCAGTTGAACGACGCCAGCACGGCCTCGGCCGCGATCGTGTTCACCGACGCCGAGGCGCCGACGAGGTTCGGATAGTCCTCGGCGGACAATTGCGCCGGCAGATAGTCGTCGTGCAGAGCCTTGTCGTAGTCGACGGGCACGAGATGCAGATTGGGATCGCTGACCTGGCTCAGCCATTGCACCGGCTTGCCCTCGACCGTGATGATCGCGTCGATGTCGCCCTTGCGCAGCATGTCCAGCGCCAGCCGCGGCTCGATATAGAGCAGATGCGGCCTGATCCCGAGGCGCTCGAACACGTTGATCGAGGTGACGAAGGTGCCGCCGTCGGGCAGGTCGACGGCGATGGTCTTGCCGTCGAGCTCGTTCAGGCTGGCGATCGATCTCGGCGCCAGCACGTGCATCTCCTCGTTGAACAGCTTGGCGACATAGACCAGTTGTTCGCGGATATTGTTGGCGAAGTCCTTGCGCTCGAGAAAGGCCAGGGTGTCCTTGCGGATGATGCCGGCGTCGACGCCGCGCAGCAGCAGGATGTCGGCGACCGATTGCACCGAGCCGCGGCCGATCACGGGAAGGATGCGCAGCTCCGTTCCCTTGTCGAGCGCGGATGCGAGGTCCGCGCCCATGTTGGCGTAGGTGCTGCCGAATGAGCCGGTCATCAGCGTGACGGTATTGGCATTCAGCTGGTTGGCCAGATCGCGCTTCGCCGTGCCGTAACGGAAGATGGTCTTGAAGGAATCGCTGACGCTGCCGGGATCGATACCGCTCCGGACCGGACCGAAGCGCTGCCACTTGCCGCCGGTGAACTGCATCATCTGCATCTGCTCCAGCGGCGCGTGATCATGGGTGCTGGTGTTGACGGTGATGCCGGGCGTCAGCATCGGCAATTTGAGGCTCTTCAGGGATGCCGCCTGCTTCATGATATTGTCGCGCGACAGGTCGTCGCCGCAACTCCGCAGCACTGCGACCATCGCGTTTGCCGCGAGGTAGCCGAAGGTCGCAAGACCATTGCTTCTCGGTACGTCGGGCAAATAGCGGTCCATGAAGGCGGACCATTCGCGGTAGGATGGATCGCCCGCAGCCGCGGCCTCCTCGCCCTCGTAGTAATAGCCCGCGGACAAGATGCCTTCGGCATTCTGCAGGCCGGCCGGCTGCATCACGGCGGAGACCGATTCCGAGACCGTCGAGATGATGTGGTCCGGACGCCAGCCGAGCTCGGCCGCGCGGCGGATCGCCATCACGGCGAACTTGGGCGTGGTCACGTCGAAGAAGATGTCGGCGCCGGATGCCTTCAACGTGGCGATCTGCTGATTGACGTTGGCGTCCGTCACCTTGTAGGTCGCTTCTGCGACGATCGGAAGCTTGCCACCCAGGCCGTCCTTCAACCCCTTGACGTAATCCTTGCCGAAATCATCGTCCTGATAGAGAAGCGCGATCTTGCCGCGGCTGTGGGTCTCCAGCAGGTACTGGGCATAGACGTGCGCCTCGGCCTGGTAGCTCGGCTGAAAGCCCATGGTCCACGGAAAGTCGTGGGGCTGGTCCCATTGCGAGGAGCCGGATGCCACGAACAATTGCGGAACTTTGTTGGCGTTGAGATAAGGGCGGACCGCCAGGTTGGGAGCCGTGCCCAGGCTGGCGAACATCAGGAGGACATTGTCCTCCTCGACGAGCTTGCGGGTCATCTCGACCGTCTTCTGCGGCGCATAGCCGTCGTCGTAGGAAATGAAGTTGACGCGCCGGCCGTTAATGCCGCCTTCGGCATTGATCTTGTTGAAGTAGGCCGCGATCGTCTTGCCGATGACGCCATAGGCGAGAGCCGGGCCGCTGTAGGGCATAGTGTTGCCGATGCGAATCTCGTTGTCCGCGGCGACCGCTTGATGTCCGGTCAGCGCCAGCGGAGCGGACAGAGCCAGCGCGAGGCATGCGGCTGCTCGAGGGGGGCTGTTCTTTGCATCCCGTGGTCTGCGACGTCGGCTCCATCTGGCGGCCAAGCAGGCGCGAACTGCAGCATGGATGCCGTTCATCATCAGTCCTCCCATCGATATTTGGTTCTCGGGCGCAGCAGATCGCGGCCGACCGTCTCGCAGGGAGCGGTCGGGGGCGCGTCTCGAGCGCTCCGAGATTTATGCGTTAGCGCGCAGCCGAGATGCGTCGGCTGGCTTCCGGCGATCCTTGCTCCGCAGCCCTGAGATACCAGGCGCGCGCCTTGGCTGCGTCGGGAACGGCACCGAGCAACCGCGATTTCGTCAGTTCGGCCGGGTCATAGGTGCGCGCGAGCAGGAGGGAGGCGTCCGCAATCCCGGCGTCGGAAAGCCGCGTCAGGATCAGGCGCGCGCTGGCGACGTCGCCCGCGGCGAGCAGGTCGCGTCCGCGCTTCATCAGGGCATCGACCTCGTCTCGCGGCAACGGAACGGTCGGGCGAGGCGAGGCCATCGGGAGCGCAGGGGAGGGGGGCGAGACCGTCGGTGCTGCCGCGGCCGGCGCAGGCGACGTGGGCGCCGAGGGCCATGGCCGCATCGTCAGTTCTGTACTGCTGGGAGCCGCGAGCGCGGCGACCGTCTGCGGCGGGTCTTCCTGGGCGACCTTGGCTTCCGCGGGATCGATCTGGGCCAGGCTTTCCAGCACGGCGGTCGGCATGATCGGGCTCTTGCCGCCCGGCGTCGGCCCGCCGTTCTCGAAGGAGACCATGTTGACCACCATCAGGGCGATGGAGGCCGCGATGCCGACGGCGGCGCCGATCTTGATGATGCTGCCCAGCCGCAACGATTTGTCCGGATCCTCCGGCGGCAGGGGCATCACCACGGGATCGAGCTTCGCGCTCCAGGCGCGGTGCACCTCCTCATCGTCGAGGTCAAGGGCCGCTGGCCGCGCCGGCAGGAAGCTTGGCCGGGACACCAGATGATGCGGCAGGGGGACGCCGTCGGCGGGCGGATCGAATGCCGTCGGGCCGGCCTCCGTCTGGCGGCGGCGCGGCGCATATCTGCGGAGCTCTTCGTTCGCCCAGGGCGGCGCTGGTTTCGCCGGATCGTTCTGATCTGGAGCACTCATCACTAGCCTCCTGTCTCCGACGAACGTGTCGTGGGAGATAGCTTCAGGACGTCGGGCGCGCGCGGTCCAACCGAAGCGCGCATGATGCGACATCGGGGACATTGCATCAACGCTTCCGTCGAGACCGACAGGTCCGGTTTCCTTCCGACATGCACGCCATCGTTTTCGCGCGCCCTGGTCACAATCGATGTTGCTTGGTCCCTAAGCTGATCAATGTTCTTGTCGGGAAGGGTGAGTAGGTAAGGCTATTTGATGGAAATTTCCCGGCGCGCCGCATCGGTGATTGCTCGCGATGCGCGAGACCGAGGCCGAGTTCTGCGCTTTGCGGAAAGATCGGCTGGAGTATCAGGATGCCGCAGTCATCTCGACTTTGCCGCGAGGTCAGGGGCTTAGCGGACCGAGGAGTTGCAGGCGCGCCGCGAAACTCTGCAACTCAGGCGAGAAAGGGCGAAAAACAAATGCGGCCGGACAATGCCGGCCGCATTCACATATCCGATCGATTTTTATTCCGCCGCCAACGCGACGGACACACAAGCGGCTTCGATCGCAACGGCAACCGACTGGATGATGGCGGCAAAGCGTACGGCGGTCTGGATCGTGGCCGCGGGCACGCCCGCGTCCTGCAGGACCTTCTCGTGCGAATCGATGCAGGTGCCGCAGCCGTTGATGGCGGACACCGCGAGCGACCACAGCTCGAAATCGGCCTTGTCGATGCCGGGGTTGGCGATGACGTTCATCCGCAGCCGGGCCGGCATCGTCGCGTACTCCTTGTTCGAGGCAAGGTGCACGAAGCGGTAGTAGACGTTGTTCATGGCCATGATCGCGGCGGCCGATTTCGCCGCCGCCAGAGCGGCGGGCGACAGCTGCGCGGCCGCAACCGATTCCAACGCCGCCACGACGCTCGGATTGCGAGTCGCAATCGCGCACGCGACGAACAGGCCATATTTGGCCTGCGGCGACAGCGTCTCGTCGGAGGCCATTGACGACAGGTTGAGCCTGATGTCCTTGGCGAAGTCCGGGATCTGGTCCTTCAGTTGCTCGATCGACATGATCAGGCGACCTTCAGGGTCTCGCCGCCGACTTCGCGGTTGCACGGGCAGAGCTCGTCGGTCTGCAGCGCGTCGAGCACGCGCAGCGTGTCCTTCGGAGCGCGGCCGACATTCAGGTTGGTCGCATAGACGTGCTGGATCGTGTTGTCGGGATCGACGATGAAGGTGTAGCGGTAGGCGACGCCGTCGGGCGAGCGGACGCCGAGGCCGTCGACCAATGCGCCCTTGGTGTCGGCGAATTGCCAGATCGGCAGCTTGTGCAGATCCTTGTGGTCGCGCCGCCAAGCCAGCTTGCAGAACTCGTTGTCGGTCGAGCCGCCGAGCACGACGGCGTCACGATCCGCGAAATCCTTCGCAAGGCGCGCGAACTCGGCGATCTCGGTCGGGCAGACGAAGGTGAAGTCCTTCGGATAGAAGAAGATGATCTTCCATTTTCCGGGGAAGCTGGTCTCGGTCAGGGTCTCGAAGGCGCTCTCGCCCTTCTCTTCCTGAAGATGAAAGCCGGGTTTCACGCCGACGATTTCAAACGATGGCAGCTTGCTTCCGATTCCGAGCATTGGGGCACTCCAAGAAAATTATTGCGCTGCAATAGCGAGGCTCATTGTGCATTGCAAGCGATATGCCATTCGTTTTTAGTAGCAGTGGATTGTCGAAAACCCGACACTTGGCGGCAACATGCTGCAAGTGCGAGGTCGTGGCGATGGGGAGCTTGTGGATGGAGCTGGCTTAGAGCGTCGGCTTCGTGACATTGCGATCGGACATCGAGCGACGACAGCTGGAGCGCGCGCGTCGTCGCCACGGCAAAAGGAGGTTGATGTCCCGCTGAGTCGGAGTGCCATGCGACCTCGTGTTGACGGTCTCGACGGCGGCCGACGTGCAATTTCTTTGTGCGGCCGAAGTGGCAAAATTGACATTATCGCCTTAGTAGCGATGCACGTTTGACCACGGCGACTCCTGAAGCGGCAGCAAGGCGACAAGCCGTCGGCAGATCACGGCGCGGCACGATGCAAGGTGTGGCACAGCGCACAGTGTTGTCAGCTTTTCAGCAGATCGCGTCTGTTATTTCGCCTTGCTGCGCGATGATCTGACCATAGTCTCCTCGCAGATTTTCATCACCATGAGCGAAACTGTCTCGGCATCAAATTCAAGCGCGAGCCTGTCGATCGATCGACAATGATTTCTCGCGACCTCAGCCGCGCTCGCTAGCTGCCTTGGATGGCCATGAGCGGCCAGTCTCCGATGATGCGGAAACGCTGGTGGGCATTGGGCTGGCGGAACAACACAATCCTGTCGATCCGGAGCTCTGTCAGTGACAGTACCGCGAATCTCTCCTGCAGCATCGTCAGGATCGGCCGGCGCCGTTCGTCGGACAGCCGGCAGGTCAGCGTCATGTGGAAGCGGAAATCCTCCATGACATAGGGATAACCCCAACGATCGAGATGATCGCGCTGCCGTGGTGTCAGCAGATCCGGCTTGCGCCGAGCACGGTCGTCGGCGGTCATCGGTGCGCGAAACGGCTCGAAGGCCTGGACACAATCGGCCGCGAACTGCTGCAGGATGGGGGACAGCTCGCCAGGGATCATCGCGATGAATCCGCTGATCGCGTCCACGATCGGACGGATGGCCGGGACGGCTCGCGGCGTGGCCGCGAACTCAGCACAAGCGGCGCAGAGCGCGGCTTCGCTCTCCGCATCCGCCAGCTCGAACGGAGCCTTCAAGGTCGCGTGAAAGCCGTATTTGCGCGGGTCTGCGGTCAGCTCAGCCCAGTCTGGAACCGCGCGGACGATCTCGCTCGGAAAGCTGCGGTCATCGCCGCTCCACGCGTCGTAACCGAGCAGGCTCGCGCCGAATTCCGCCAGGTCGGCTGTCGCTGGTGGAGCATAGTAGATCGCATAGCGCGGAAAATTGGCCATGGTTCGCTACTCCGCCGCCATGGCACGCGCCGGCCGGGCGTTCAGCCGGTCCATCTCGGTGAGATAGACCAGCCGGCCGGACGCGATCACAGCGACGACGCGGGGGCGCAAAGGCATGCGGTCGTCGACCAGAATGATATCGGCGCGGCGGCCCTCGGCGAGCACGCCGCGGTCCGCCAGCCCGGCTGCGCGTGCAGGGCCGCCCGAGATCAGATCCCAGGCGCGCACCAGCGGAAGAACGCCGTCGGCAGCAAGCCGGTACGCTGCCAGCAGCGGCGCGGGATAGTAGTAGTCGGAGGCCAGCACCGAGCAGAGGCCCTTGGCGATCATGTCGCTGGCCTTCGTCCACCCGGTATGGCTGCCGCCACGGACGACGTTGGGCGCGCCGAATACGATCGCGTCGCCCCCTTGAGCGGCCTCGCGTGCAGTCTCCTCGTTGACCGGAAATTCTGCAATGGTCACTCCCTGGCTGCGAAACGCCTTGCGCATGGCCGGGCTGTCGTCGTCGTGCGACAGCATGCGGACACCAGCCTTGCGTGCGATCTCGGCCAGCCGCGCGATCGAGGCCGGAACGGCATCGGCGCGAGCGGCGATGCGCGCGACCAACCGGTCGAACTCAGCGCCGGGCAGGCCGGTGCGGTCGACCATGCGCTGGCGCTTGTGCGGCTTGTCCAGACTCGCCACCGTCGAATCCATGTGATCGTTGAAGGCGAACAGGTCAACGCGCCGGTCGGCGAGCCACCGGCCGATCTCCTCCTCATCGTCGAGATTGAAGGTCTCGTGGCGCAGATGGAAGCGCGTGTCGGCCGCGAGCCGCGGGCGCAGCGCTTCGATCGATTCGAGCAGGCGCCGCGCATTGTCGGCGCTGCGCAGGCCCGGCTCCCATGACCAGGTCGTCGCGTGAAAGACCGTGGTGATGCCATTGCTGATGGCCTGGCGGTCGCTGTCGATCAGCGCGACGTCGGTCGGGAAGTCGACCCCGGCGCGCGGCATCATCTGGCGCTCGAACGCATCGCCGTGGATGTCGACGATGCCGGGGAGCACGGTGAGTCCCTCCGCATCGAGTTCGAGACCCGACCGGCGTCCCGGTGTCCCGATGCCTGCGATCACGCCGCCGGATATGATCAAGGAAGTGTCTACGAGGTCGGTATCGACGAGGCAGCGGCCCCGCGAGATGGAGATATCGGTCATGGGGCGGCACTCTGCCGCACCGCGACGCGCGCGTCGAGGGCAGCTTCGTATTTGTCGAGAAACGCAGTGATCGCGAGCTTGCGGAAATCCGGCAGCGCCGCGCGCAGCGCCTCGTGATTCCAATCCCACCACGCCAGATCCAGCAGCCGCTGCTCGACCTCGCGCGGAAACCGGCGCTTGATCGGCCGCGCCGGATTGCCGGCGACGATGGTATAGGCCGGAACGTCCTTGGTCACGATGGCTCCGGCCGCCACGACCGCGCCGGTGCCGATGTTGCGGCCCGGCAGCACGATCGCGCCATGGCCGATCCAGACATCGTGTCCGATCTGGACATGATGCTCTCTCCGCCAGGCGAAGAACTCCACATCGTCGGGCTCTCCTGGAAAATAGGCGCTGGCGCGATAGGTGAAATGGGCCTGCGTCGCCCGCTGCATCGGGTGGTTGCCCGGATTGATCCGGGTCATCGCCGCGATCGAACAGAACTTCCCGATCGTCGTGTAGGTGATCTGGGAATCGTTGACCACATAGGAGTAGTCGCCCATCGTCACCTCCTGCAGGATGGTGCGGGCGCCGACCTCACAATAGGCGCCAAGCGTCACGTCCTGGAGCTTGGCCGAAGGGTCAACGGTTGGTTCAATTGAAAGCGACTTGCCGGCCATCTCACGTCCTGACTCTACTCTCTACATCTGTGAAGGTGTCGGATCTCCCCTATGACAGGCGCGTGACATCTGCATGACTGCGACCGGCGTGTGGACGAGTGCGGCGCTGCGGTGTCGCTGTCACATAACTGTAGAATCCAGACGCTAGCGATAGGCCAGAGCGAGGCGTCTGGAGAATTCAATGCTGGTGGTGGATGGCCTGACGTGCCGTTTTGGCATGAAAGCCGCAGTCGACAATGCATCCTTCTCAGTTGCACCCGGCAGCTTCGTCGGCGTGATCGGGCGTTCCGGCGCCGGCAAGTCGACCTTGCTGCGGTCCATCAATCGTCTGAGCCCGGTGAGCGGCGGCCGCATCCTCTTCAAGGATCTCGACGTGACGGCGCTGCGCGGCCGCGATCTGCGGCAGTGGCGTGCGCGCTCGGCGATGATCTTCCAGCAGTTCAATCTGGTCGGCCGATTGGACGTGCTGACGAACGTGCTGATGGGGCGACTCGCCGAAATCCCGTCGTGGCGCTCGCTGGCGCAGCTCTGGCCGGCGGAGGATGTCGCCATGGCGCTGTCCGCGCTCGAGCAGTTCGACATGGCCTCCCTCGCAGCGCAGCGCGCCGATCAGCTCTCGGGCGGGCAGCAGCAGCGCGTCGCGATCGCGCGCGCGATGGTGCAGAACCCCGAGATCATTCTCGCAGACGAGCCGATCGCCTCGCTCGATCCCCGTAACACCAAGATCGTGATGGACGCGCTGCTGCGCATCAACAAGCATTTCGGCATCACCGTCGTCTGCAACCTGCATTCGCTCGATCTGGCGCGCAGCTATTGCGATCGCCTGATCGGCATGGCGACCGGACGGATCGTGTTCGACGACGTGCCGTCGGCGCTGACGGCGCAGATCGCACGTGAGCTCTACGATCTCGAGGCGGACGAGGTGATGGGTTCGATCCATCCGGCACCGGCGGCAACGGTGCCGGCACTCGGCGAAGCCGCCGTGGCCTGAGACGCGGATTTCTGCAAGCTCGAGCTTCCGCATGGCGCGGGGGCGAGACCTGTTCCTTACTGCAACAAGAGGGCATGTTATGATCAATCGTCGCATCGTTCTGGCGGGCGTCGCTGCGCTGGCTTTCACGGCCTCGGCGTCAGCCGAGGACTGGAAGGCGAAGTATCCTGAGCTGACCTTCGCCGTGGTCCCGGCAGAGAACGCTTCGGGTGTCACCGAGCGCTGGACGCCTTTCGTGAACTATCTCTCGAAAGAGCTGGGCGTGAAGGTGACGCTGCGTATCGCCAACGATTACGCGGCCGTGATCGAAGGTCAGCGCGCCGGCAACATCCACATCGCGAGCTATGGCTCGGCGTCGTTTGCCCGCGCCCGGCTCACCGGCGTCAAGACCGATGCCTTCGCCAACGACATCAACTCCGACGGCAGCACCGGCTATTATTCGGTGTTCTTCGTCAAGGCGAGCAGCCCGTACCGGAAGGTCGAAGACCTCAAGGGCAAGAATCTCGGCCTCGTCGATCCGAACTCAACGTCGGGCAACAACGTGCCCCGCTTCGAGCTCAACAAGATGGGCGTGACCGACGCCGAGACGTATTTTGGCAAGGTTGTCTTCACCGGCAGCCACGAGAACGCGGTGCTGGCCCTGTCCCAGGGGACTGTCGACATCGCGGCCAACCAATGGACGAGCGACAACGATTCGACGTTGGCCCAGATGCTGACCAAGGGCATGCTGAAGAACGCTGACGGTTCGCCGATGAAGAAGGACGACTTCCGCATCATTCACAAGTCGGCGCCGATCATCAACGGCCCCTACGCCTACAACACGGACCTGCCGGACGATCTGAAATCGGCGATCGCCAAGGCCTTCTTCGATGCGCCGATCAAGGACAAGGCCGCCTTCGACCGTCTCTCCGACGGCCAGAAGAAGGGCTTCCACCCTGCCACGACGAAGGACTGGGACGGCACGATCGACCTGATCAAATTCGTCGACAGCCTGCGCAAGAAGGCGTCCTGATCGACGATCCATCGATGGTAAGCCGGGTCCCGTGGGGCCCGGCTCGTCCGTTGAAGAATCCCTCACACGTCCGAACCAAGAGCAGCACGAGCCCGATGGCTGTTGCCGTTTCGATCCTCCCAAGCCAGCAGCTTGCGGCTCTGAACGAGACCTATCGGCGGGCCGTTTCGCGCCGTCGATTGCGTCTTGCCCTGTCCGCCATGGTATTCCTGGCGGTGCTCTTCGCCGCGGCCATCGGTGCCGAGGTCAATCTGCGGACGTTCTATACCTACTTCGGCAACTTCATCAGCTACTTCGATCGCATCTTCACGCTCGACGACGGGCAGCGGGTCTGGACCAATCTGCCCGAATGGTTCTGGGGCTTCAAGAAGTGGATCAAGCTGCTGGCAGAGACGCTGCTGATCAGCTACGTCGGCACGATGGCCGGAATGCTCGTCGCATTCGGTCTCAACTTCCTCGCCGCCGAGAACACCTCGCCCGCGCCGTGGATCCGCTTCACGGTGCGCCGGCTCCTGGAATTCGCCCGCACCGTTCCGAGCGTCGTGTTCGCCCTGATCTTCGTCATTGCTTTCGGGCTTGGGCCGATCCCGGGCGTGCTCGCCATCGCCCTTCATTCGAGCGGTGCGCTCGGCAAGCTGTTCTCCGAGGTCGTTGAGAATGCCGACATGAAGCCGGTCGAGGGCGTGCGCGCCACCGGCGCGAGCTGGCTGTCTTGCATGCGATTTGCCGTGCTCCCTCAGGTTATTGCGGGTTTCTCCAGCTACACCTTGCTGCGCTTCGAGATCAACGTGCGCGAGGCTTCCGTGATGGGCTTCGTCGGCGCTGGCGGCATCGGCCAGGAGCTCGTGGTCGCGATCCGCAAGTTCTACTATTCCGACGTCAGCGCCATACTCGTCATGATCGTGGTCACGGTGTTCCTGATCGATATCGGCACCGGCTGGCTACGCGGCCGCCTGTTCGGCTCGGAGGCCCGCACATGAGCATCTCCGGCTCACCGGACGCGAAGCAGCTTGCCGAGCGCTACCCGCATATTTTCAATCGGTCCCTGTCCGCACGTTTCGCAACGCCGGTCGTGCTGCTGCCGGCTCTGGCCATCTTCGTCTTTGGTCTCGTCGATCTCGACTTCTCGCCGTCGCGGATGCTGTCCGGCCTCGGCCAGCTCGGCTGGATCGCGCGAATGATGCTGCCGCCAGATCCTGGCTCGTCGCTTCCGATCTATCTCAAGGCGCTCGGCGAGACGCTCTCGATCGCGGTGCTCGGCACCACCTTGGCGGCCGTCTTCGCGCTTCCGGTCAGCCTGCTTGCGGCCAGGAATATCGTCCCGTCGGCCGTCTTCCGCTTTCCGGTGCGTCGCCTGTTCGACACCATTCGCGGCGTCGACACGCTGATCTGGGCGCTGGTCTGGATCAACGTCGTCGGCCTCGGGCCCTTCGCCGGCGTGCTGGCGATTGCGGTTTCGGATTTCGGTGCGCTCGGCAAGCTGTTCTCGGAGGCGATGGAGAGCGCCGACCGGAAGCAGGTTGAGGGCGTGCGTGCGGCCGGCGGCAGCGCGTTGCACGAGATCCGCTTCGGCCTGCTGCCGCAGGTTCTTCCGGTGATTGCCGGCCAGGTGCTCTACTTCATCGAATCCAACACGCGCTCGGCGACGATCATCGGCATCGTCGGCGCGGGCGGCATCGGGCTACAACTGGCCGAGCAGATCCGCGTGCTGGAATGGCAGAAGGTGTCGTTCCTGATCCTGATGATCCTGGTGGCGGTGGCCGCGATCGACTGGATCTCGGGCAAGCTGCGCTTTGCGATCATCGGTCGCCGCGCCGTCGCTTGAACGTCGCGGCATCTGAAGGTTGCGATCGTTCGTTGACGAACGATCAAGGTGCGGCTTTGGCTGTGTGCACTGCACTTTCTGTCGCAAATCCTTCATGTGCGGCCGTTAGGGGAAGCTCCGGAACTGGCCGCCGTGCCAGGGAATACGGAGTCTGTCTTCATGAAGGTCACCCGCCTCGTTCTCGCTCTTCTCGCGCTGTGTGTTGCCGCGTTGTGGCAGCCGGCCAAGGCCGCGGACGTCATCTGCTACAACTGCCCGCCGGAATGGGCCGACTGGGCCTCGATGCTCAAGGCGATCAAGACCGATCTCGGCTACGACATTCCACACGACAACAAGAACTCCGGCCAGGCGCTGGCGCAGATCCTCGCCGAAAAGAGCAACCCCGTCGGCGACATCGGCTATTTCGGCGTCACCTTCGGCATGAAGGCGAAGGCGCAGGACGCGCTTGAGGCTTACAAGCCCGCGAACTGGGATCAGGTCCCCGCCGGCTTGAAGGATGCGGATGGCTACTGGACTACGATCCACTCCGGCACGCTCGGCCTGTTCGTGAACAAGGACGCGCTCGGTGGCAAGCCTGTTCCGGCCTGCTGGAAGGATCTGCTCAAGCCCGACTACAAGGGCATGGTGGGCTATCTCGATCCGAGCTCGGCGGCCGTCGGCTATGTCGGCGCCGTTGCCGTCAACCTCGCGCTCGGCGGTTCGCAGGCCGATTTCGAGCCGGCCCTTACGTTCTTCAAGGATCTGCGCAAGAATGATCCGATCGTGCCGAAGCAGACGTCCTATGCGCGCGTCGTCTCGGGCGAGATCCCGATCCTGTTCGACTACGACTTCAACGCCTACCGCGCGAAGTATACCGAGAAGGGCAATTTCGAGTTCGTCATTCCCTGCGAGGGCTCGGTGGTCTTCCCCTATGTGGTCGGCCAGGTGAAGAACGCGCCCGACAAGGACAAGGCGAAGAAGGTCATCGACTATCTGCTCTCCGACAAGGGCCAGGCGATCTGGACCAATGCCTATCTGCGTCCGGCGCGCCCGATCGAGCTGCCGGAATCGGTGAAGAACAAGTTCCTGCCGGACAGCGACTACGCTCGCGCCAAGAGCGTGAACTGGGGCGATATGGAAGCCGCACAAAAGGGCTTCGTCGACCGCTACCTGTCCGAGGTTCGCTAAAGGAGCGCCGCGCCTCCGCCGGAGACGATCCGGCGGAGGTGCACTTGATCACATGTCGCACAAATCCTTCGTCCGGCTCTGTTTGCTGCCCCTGGGAGCCGTCACCTCTGCATTCTTCCTGTTGCCGATGGCGAGGCTGCTCGTCACCGGCGCCGAGGGACCGCACGGTCTGGCCGAATATCTCGCCATCATCCTCGAGCCGCGCTACCGCGCGACACTTCTCAACACGCTGACGCTGGCGGCGGCCACCACGATCGCGACCCTGGTCATTGCGACGATCGCCGGCCTGTTCCTGCAGCGTCACCGGTTTCCGGGCCGCGCGGTCCTGGTCGCGATCCTGACGTTTCCGCTCGCGTTCCCGGGCGTCGTGGTCGGCTTCATGATCATCCTTCTGGCTGGCCGCCAGGGGATGATCGGGGAGGTCTCGTCCCGGCTCACCGGCGACAAGCTCGTATTCGCCTATTCGATCTACGGGCTGTTCCTCGGTTATCTCTATTTCTCGATTCCGCGGGTGATCCTCACGATTATGGCTGCCGCGCAGAAGCTGGACCCCGGTTTGGAGGAGGCGGCCCGATCGCTCGGCGCGAGCCCCTGGGCCGTGCTGCGCGACGTGATCCTGCCGGCGCTGACCCCGGCGCTGATCGCGTCCGGCGCGATCGCGTTCGCGACGGCGATGGGTGCGTTCGGAACGGCATTCACCTTGGCCACGAACATCGACGTGTTGCCGATGCTGATCTACACGGAGTTCACGCTGGCCGGAAACCTGGCCACCTCGGCGGCGCTCTCGGTCGGCCTTGGCCTGATGACCTGGCTGATGCTCGCATTGGCGCGCTCCTTCGCCGGCAGCTCGGTGGCAGCGGCAGGGTAGGCACGTGCGCGACAGAGTCATCTTCATCCTTCAACTACTGTTCACACTTCTGGTCGCCGCCTTCCTGGCCGTGCCGGCCGGCCTTTCGATCGCCGCGGGCGTGACCGTCAACTACTTCCGCGGCATTCAGTCCGGCGTGACGCTGCAGTGGGTGGCCCAGGTCTGGGAGCTCTACGCGGGCACGATCATGGCATCGATCCTGATCGCGCTGGGCACGCTGGCGGTCACGCTCGTGGTCGGTGTTCCCGCTGCCTACGCGCTCTACGTTCGCGGCGGACGGCTGGCGCGGCTGGTCGAGGAGATCATCACCTTGCCGCTCGCGATTCCCGGGCTCGCCATCGCGCTGGCGCTGCTGCTCACCTATGGTGGCTTCGGCAGCTTCCGTCGCTCATGGCTGTTCATCCTCGCCGGCCATGTGATCTTCACGATGCCTTTCATGGTGCGCTCCGTGATGGCTGTGTTCGCGACCATCGACGTCAAGTCGCTCGATGAGGGCGCCGCGTCGGTCGGAGCCGCGCCATGGCGCCGCTTCATCGATGTCATCGTTCCCAATGCCGCGCCGGGGATCCTGGCCGGCAGCCTCATGGTGGTGACGCTATCCCTCGGAGAATTCAACTTGACTTGGATGTTGCATACGCCGCTGACCAAGACGCTGCCGGTCGGCCTCGCCGACAGCTACGCATCGATGCGGCTGGAGGTCGCATCCGCCTACACGCTGATCTTCTTCGTCATGATCATCCCTCTGCTGGTGGCCATGCAATGGATCGGCGAGAGAGGGAGCCTGCGGTGAGCCCGATGACCCGGCATGGAGCCGCGCTGAAGGTCGAGAATTGCGGCAAGACCTTTGCCGACGGGACCTGCGCGCTCGCGCGCGCCACGCTCGACATCGCGCAGAGCGAGACGCTGGTGCTGTTGGGGCCGTCCGGCTGCGGCAAGACCACGTTGCTGCGGATCGTGGCCGGGCTCGAAACACCCGATGCGGGCGGGCGCGTGCTTTTCGACGGCAAGGATCTGACGAGGCAGCCGATCGAGAAACGCAATGTCGGCATGGTGTTTCAATCCTACGCGCTGTTCCCCAACATGACCGTCGCTGACAATATCGGCTACGGGCTCAAGATCCGCGGCGTGCCCAAGCCGGAGCGCGCCGCGCGGGTCGCCGAGCTGGTCGCGCTGACCAACCTCGCCGGCCTCGAAGATCGGCGCATCGATCAGCTCTCGGGCGGTCAGCGCCAGCGCGTCGCGCTCGCGCGCGCGGTCGCCATCCGGCCGAGCGTGCTGCTGCTCGACGAGCCGCTCACAGCCTTGGACGCAGCGCTCCGCGAGCGGTTGCGCGGCGAGCTCAACGGCCTGTTGCGTACGCTCGGCATCACCGCAATCTACGTCACGCATGACCAGGCCGAAGCCATGGAGCTCGGCGACCGCATCGTCGTCATGCGCAAGGGCGCCATCGCCCAGGTCGGGACGCCGCGCGAGATCTATTTCACGCCCGCCGACCGCTTCGTCGCGGAGTTCGTCGGCGCGGCCAACATCATCGAGGCTCAGGTCGACTGCGCTCACCTCGTTCTGCCCGGAGGGAGACAGCCGATCGCTGAGCCCGGCTCGCGCAGCAAGGCGGTGGCGATGGTTCGGCCGGAAACGATCGGCATCGTCGACGCGGCGGCATCGTGCCTGACCGGCCTCGTCGACAGCGTCCGCTTCGCCGGTGATCGCCAGCGGATCATCGTCCGCGACGCCGCCGCCGTTCCACTGACGGTGGACGCACCGAATACGATCAGGGTCAGCGCGGGTGAGCGGATCGGCCTGTCGATTGAGCCGAGCGCCATTCGTCTGCTGCCGGAGCAAGGCGGATCAGCATGACTAGGCGTCCCGTCACCATCGCACAGATTTCCGATCTGCACATCAAGGCGCCCGGCCGGCTCGCCTACCGCCGGGTCGATACGGCGCGTGCGCTGGCCCGTAGCATCGCGGAACTCAACCGGTTCGAGCCGAAGCTCGATCTGGTGGTGATCTCGGGCGATCTCGCCGATACGCCGTCGCCGGCCGAGTACGATCATCTCAAGGATCTTCTCGGCGAACTCGAGATTCCATTCGCCGCCGTGCCCGGCAATCACGATTCACGCGAGCTGATGCGCGCGGCGTTTCCGGGCACTCTCCATGGTGGACCTACCGGTCCGCTGAACCGGCATGTGGCGTTGGCCGATCTCGATCTGCTTCTGCTCGATTCCAGCGTGCCCGGCCATCCGCATGGCGAGCTCGATGAGGCGAGTCTCCAATGGCTCGACGCCGCGCTGTCCGCCTCCAGCGAAAAGCCGGCCTTGCTGTTTCTGCATCATCCGCCGTTCGCCACTGGCATCTGGCACATGGACCGGCAGAACCTGCGCAACGCCGACGATCTCGCGGCCATCCTCACGCGCCATCCGCGGGTGCAACTGATCGGATGCGGTCACGTCCACCGCGCGGCACTGACCCGGTTTGCCGGCATTCCCTGTGCGATTTGCCCGGCACCGAACCATGCCGTCGCTCTCGACCTGGCCGAGCTTCGACCCCCATCCTTCCGGATCGAGCCGCCGGCCTTTCACCTTCATGCCTGGTTTCCAGGACCGGGATTCGGAACGGTCGTCACGCATCAGGTGCCGATCGGGGATTTCGACGGGCCGCATCCGTTCTTCAATCAAGACGGCACGCTCATCGACTGAGCGCGCAAGGACGCGACAAAGCCATGGATGTCTGGTCTAGCTCTCGACCTCGAACGTCACGCGCTCCGCGGCGAAGCGCGAGCGCTTGCTGACGAGCGGCGTCGCATCGGCATCGATGTCGGTGCTGTCGACGACTAGCACCGGGCGCCCAATCGCGAGGTCGAGCCGTGCGGCGTCGCTTGCGTCGGCGATGGCTGCCGTGATCCTGGTCGTGCCGCGGCGATAGTCGCGAATGCCGTAATGCGCGAGCAGCGCCGTCATCGAGCGGACCGACGCGAAGATGTGACCGGCCTCGGGAAATCGCTCGGACGACAGCCAGGACGTGCTGACGCAGATCGGGGTCTTGTCGGCAAGACGCAGTGCCTCGATTCGGACCAGCGGAGCACCCGTCTTCAATCGCAGCTCGCGCGCGAGTTCGCGCGTTGCGGGCTCTTCGGACGCTGCGATCAACTGCCCACGAGGCTCACGCCCGCCGGCGCCCACGATCTCGGAGAACCTGGTTCGCGATCTCAGCGGATATGACAGACGAGGCGCTTCGACATAGGTGCCGCTGCCGCGCTCGGCGCGCACGAGGCCGCGCTGCGCCAAGGTCGCGAGCGCGCGCCGTACCGTATGACGGTTGACGCGGTAGGTTTCGGCGATCTCGGTCTCGCCGGGCAGGCGCGTGCCGGCGGCGAAGCGGCCGTCGGCGATGTCGCGCTCGATGCCGTCGGCCACCCGCCGCCACAGCGCCACGCCCGAATCGGCGCCCTGCATGCTCATCGCGGCTCCCCGCTGTCCGGCCTCGAAATCACGTCCATGTCATCAAACAGTCATGGCGCTTCGATACGAAGTTGTCTATTAACATAGACAACTTCGTATCGGCAAGATCGGGATGAAGATGGACGGCGAGACGGCGATGCAGGACCGGCGCAGGGCGGTGATGCGGGTATTGGCGCATGCCTCGCATGCGGACATCCGCGCCAGGCTCGATGGCCTCGCGCTGCCTGAGCATCGCGACCTGCGCCCGGCGGAGAATGGCCTCGTGATGCTGCGGGGCCGGATCGGCGGTGATGGAGCGCCGTTCAATGTCGGCGAGGCGACGGTGTCGCGCGCCGCGGTACGGCTGGAGAGCGGCGAGGTCGGGTTCGGCTATGTGCTCGGACGCGACGCCGCCAAGGCGCGTCTGATGGCGCTGTGTGACGCGATGATCCAGTCACCAAGCCACACGCGATCGATCGAGACGCAGGTGGTTGCGCCGCTGCAGGCGCAGATGCGCACTTCGCGCGAGCACCGCGCAGAGGAGGCTGCGGCCACGCGTGTCGATTTCTATACGATGGTGCGAGGAGAAGGCTGATGGCTGCCGCCGCTTCCGATCTGCAGCCTGGTTTCGCCGACAATGTCCTGTCCGCGCAATCGACCTTCCGTACCGTCATGGAGGCCATGGCGCGTCCGGGAAATGTGCGGCAGGTCGAGGTCAATGTCGGCCGGCCCTCGTCCATGATGCCTGGTGCTGCCGCGATCGCGTTGACGCTGTTCGATCATGATACGCCGATCTGGCTCGATGCGCCGCTCGCCGGCACGCCCGAGGTCGGCGCCTGGCTCAAGTTTCACACCGGGGCGCCGATCGTCGCCAATGCCGCGCTCGCCTGCTTTGCAGTGGCGGCGGACCCCGAAGCGCTGCCTGATTTGAATTCATTCGCGCTCGGCAGTGCTGAGTACCCCGATCGCTCGACGACGCTGATCCTGCAGGTGCCGAGCTTGTCCGGAGGGCCGGCGTTCAAGCTGCGCGGTCCGGGCATCGACGGGACGACATTGTTCCGTGCAACGGTCGCGCCCGCCGACCTGTTCGAGCGGCTGTCGATCAATGAGAAGCTGTTTCCGCGTGGTGTCGATGTGGTGCTCGTCGATGGCTCGTCCATCGTCGCCATCCCGCGGACGACCCGACTCGTTTCCGCAGGAGAGTAAGGCATGTATGTCGCCGTGAAAGGTGGCGAGCGCGCCATCGAGAACGCGCACCGGCTGCTGGCGCATGAGCGCCGGGGTGATCGCGACGTGCCGGAGCTGTCGCTGGCGCAGATCTCCGAGCAGTTGGGGCTTGCCGTCGATCGCGTGATGAGCGAAGGCTCGCTGTACGACCGCGAGCTCGCGGCGCTCGCAATCAAGCAGGCGCGTGGCGATCTGATCGAGGCGATCTTCCTGGTGCGCGCCTTCCGCGCGACCTTGCCGCGCTTCGGCGCAAGCGAGCCGGTCGACACCGGCGCGATGCGGGTGCAGCGGCGCGTCTCCTCGACCTTCAAGGACATTCCGGGCGGCCAGGTGCTCGGGCCGACCTTCGACTATACGCATCGGCTGCTCGATCCGCAGTTGGCGGCCGGCGCCGAGCCGGAGCCGCCGGCCCGTGCCGAGGCGCCGAATGCGCCGACGCCACGTGTCACCGACATTCTCGGCCAGGACGGCTTGATCGAGCCGTCGCCGCAAGCCGAGGTTGGCGCGCCGGTCGGCGATCTCACCCGTGATCCCCTGAGCTTTCCCGCCGATCGTGATCTGCGGTTGCAGAATCTCGCACGCGGTGACGAGGGGTTTCTGCTCGCGCTCGGCTACTCGACCCAGCGCGGCTATGGCCGCAACCATCCCTTTGCCGGCGAAATCCGCTTCGGCGAAGTCGAGGTCGAGTTCTTGGCCGAGGAGATCGGCTTTGCGGTGCCGCTCGGATCGGTCGAGCTGACCGAATGCCAGATGGTGAACCAGTTCAAGGGGGCGGCCACCGAGCCGCCGTGCTTCACGCGCGGTTACGGTCTCGCCTTCGGGCAGAGCGAGCGCAAGACGATGTCGATGGCCCTCGTCGACCGAGCCTTGCGCGCGCGCGAGCTGGGCGAGGATATGGTTGCACCGGCGCAGGATGAGGAGTTCGTGATGTCGCACTCCGACAATGTGCAGGCGACCGGGTTCGTCGAGCATCTGAAGCTGCCGCACTATGTCGACTTCCAGTCCGAGCTCGGCCTGCTGCGCAAGCTGCGCCTGGAATTCGCCGAGGCCAATGCCGCTCCTGAATTGAAGGAAGCTGCGGAATGAACGCGCCGACGTACAACTTCGCTTATCTCGACGAGCAGACCAAGCGGATGATCCGCCGCGCAATCCTGAAGGCGATCGCGATTCCCGGCTATCAGGTGCCGTTCGCGAGCCGCGAGATGCCGATGCCCTATGGCTGGGGCACCGGCGGCGTACAGGTCACCGCCGCCATTCTCGGTCCCGACGACGTGCTCAAGGTCATCGACCAGGGCTCGGACGATACGACAAATGCGATCTCGATTCGCAAGTTCTTTGCCAAGACCGCGGGCGTCGCGACCACGACGTCGACGGAAGAGGCGAGCGTGATTCAGACCCGTCACCGAATTCCCGAGGCGCCGCTTCACGAGGGGCAGGTGCTGGTTTATCAGGTGCCGATCCCGGAGCCGCTGCGCTTTCTCGAGCCGCGCGAGACCGAGACCCGCCGCATGCATGCTCTGGCCGAGTATGGCCTGATGCACGTCAAGCTCTATGAGGACATCGCACGTTTCGGTCACATCGCGACGTCCTACGCCTATCCGGTCAAGGTCAATGCGCGGTATGTGATGGATCCGTCGCCGACGCCGAAGTTCGACAATCCCAAGATGGACAATTGCCCGGCGCTGCAATTGTTCGGCGCGGGACGCGAGAAGCGAATCTATGCCATTCCGCCGTTTACATCGGTCGTCTCTCTGGACTTTGAGGACCATCCGTTCACGCGCTACAAGTTCGACGCGCCCTGCGCGCTGTGCGGCGCGGAGCATTCCTATCTGGACGAGATCGTGACCGACGACAAGGGCAGCCGCATGTTCGTGTGCTCCGATACCGACTACTGCGAGGGCCGCCAGGCGTCCGGACATCGTGGCGCGCAGAGCGCCGCTCCACACAAGGAGGGCGCCCATGGCTGAGATGATCAGCGCCTCCGATCAGCCGCTGCTCGTCGCCGAGGGGCTTGCAAAGAGCTACGGCCGGTTGGCGGCATGCCGCGACGTCTCCTTCGTGCTCTATCCCGGCGAGGTGCTCGCCATTGTCGGCGAGTCCGGCTCGGGCAAATCGACACTCTTGCAGATGTTGTCGGCGCAACTGGCGCCGACGGCTGGCCGCGTGTCCTATCGGATGCGTGACGGGGTGCTGCGCGATCTTGCCGGGCTCGGGGAGGCCGAACGCCGTTTTCTGTTCCGCACCGATTGGGGCTATGTCCATCAGGACCCGGCGCAAGGCCTGCGCATGGCGGTTTCGGCGGGCGCCAATGTCGGCGAGCGGCTGATGGCGGTCGGCTGGAATAACTATGGCCGGATCAGGCAGACCGCCTCGTCATGGCTCGCGCGCGTGGAGATCGACGTCGCCCGCATCGACGATGCGCCGCGGACCTATTCCGGCGGCATGCGGCAGCGGCTGCAGATCGCGCGCAATCTGGTGACCGAGCCCAGGCTGGTGTTCATGGACGAGCCGACCGGAGGACTCGACGTCTCCGTGCAGGCGCGCCTGCTCGATCTGATGCGCAGCCTCGTCAACGAGCTTGGCCTCGCCGCCATCGTCGTGACCCACGATCTGGCCGTGGCGCGGTTGCTGTCTCATCGTGTGATGGTCATGAAGGAGGGGCGGGTGATCGAGACCGGTCTCACCGACCAGGTGCTCGATGATCCGCGCGAGCCTTACACGCAGCTCCTCGTGTCCTCGATCCTGCCGCCATGATGCAATTGGGCCCAATGCGATGACCGTGATGATCGATGTCGAGAATGCAGAGAAGACCTTCACCATGCATCTGCAGGGCGGCATACCGCTGCCCGTGGTGCGCGGCGTGTCGTTCCAGGTCAAGGCCGGCGAATGCGTCGTGTTGTCGGGACCGTCGGGCGCGGGCAAGTCGTCGATCCTGAAGATGATCTTCGGCAATTACCGTTGCGATGGCGGCCGCATCGGCGTCCGGCACCAGGGCGAGATGACCAATCTCGCCGGCGCCGAGCCGCGCCTGGTCCTGAATGCGAGGCGGCAGACCATCGGCTATGTCAGCCAGTTCCTGCGCGCGGTGCCGCGCGTCCCTGCACTCGATGTCGTTGCCGAACCGCTGCTCGCGGCCGGCCTGCCGCGCGACGATGCGCGGGTGCGGGCAGGTGGGCTGCTGCGACGGCTGAACATTCCCGAGCGGCTGTGGTCGCTGCCGCCATCGACCTTCTCGGGCGGCGAGCAGCAGCGGGTCAACATCGCACGCGGCTTCATCTCCGAAGTTCCGGTGCTGTTGCTCGACGAGCCGACCGCGTCGCTCGATGCGGCGAACCGCGCGGTCGTGGTCGACCTGATCGCAGCGAAGAAGAAGGACGGAGTGGCGATGCTCGCGATCGTGCATGATGACGAGATCCGCGCCCAGATTGCGGATCGCATAGTCGACGTCATGACATTCGCCGCGGCGGCGTAAAGGGACAAATTGCAGATGAGCGCGAACATGTCCGATCTCGTGATAGGAAATGCCAGGCTGGTCCTCGCCGACCGCGTCGTCGAGCAGGGCTGGGTGGCGATCGCGGGAGGCCGGATCGCCGAACTGGGCGAGGGGGCAGCGCCGGTTGGCAGCCTGGATGCCGGCGGCGACCTGTTGATGCCCGGCCTGGTCGAACTGCACACCGATCACCTCGAAGCGCATTTCGTGCCGCGCCCGAAAGTCTACTGGGATCCCGTTGCTGCCGTCATTTCCTATGACGGGCAGCTTGCGACCGCGGGCATCACGACGGTGCTGGATTCGCTGCGGGTGTGGAGCGAAGAGGGCGCCGAGGGCGTCGACGGCCAGGCCAATGTGCTCGCGGATGCGATCGCGACGGCGCGCGACGGCGGGCTGCTGCGGTCCGATCACTTCCTGCATCTGCGCTGCGAGGTGCCGATGCCGACCGTGGTCGAGGAGGCGCGGCAACTGGCGGGGCGTCCGGATGTGCGGCTGATGTCGCTGATGGATCATACGCCCGGGCAGCGCCAGTTTCGCGACGAAGGCAAGCTGCGCGACTACTATCGCGGCAAGAGCGGCGGCAAGACCGATGCGGAGCTCGACGTGATGTTTGCACGCCGCTTCGCCTATCAGCAGGCCTATGCGGCGCCGAACATGCGCGACATCGTTGCGCTGGCGAAGACCCATGACGTGCCCCTGGCCAGTCATGACGACACCACCGAGGAGAACGTCGCGGACGCGATCAAGGACGGCATCGCGGTCGCGGAGTTTCCGACCACGATGGAAGCCGCGCGGGGCCTTCACCAGGCGGGCATCAGCATTCTGATGGGCGCTCCCAACGTCGTGCGCGGCGGGTCTCACTCCGGCAACATCGCCGCCGTGGACCTCGCGCGCGAGGGCCTGCTCGACATTCTGTCGTCGGACTACGTACCGTCGAGCCTGCTGATGGGCGCGCTGCAATTGCCGCAGCGGGTGCCTTCCATCGATCTTGCCGCAGCCGTCCGCACCGTCACCAAGGCGCCCGCCGATGCCGTCGGCCTGCATGATCGCGGTGAGATCGCCGCAGGCAAGCGTGCGGACTTGATCCGTGTTCATGTCGCGGGCCAGTTGTCGGTCGTGCGCAGCGTCTGGCGGGAAGGACAGCGGGTGGCATGAGCGGAACCGAGGTTGCATCGGCGAAGACATCCGAGAAGCTCGGTCCCGGCCGCCTGATCCTGGTGGTCGGGCCGAGCGGCGCGGGCAAGGACACCTTGCTCAACGTGGCGCGCCGCGAATGCGCCAGCGATGACCGGATCGTTTTTCCGCGGCGGATCGTCACGCGCGAGGCCTCGGCTTTCGAGGATAATCTCGAGATGAGCGCGTCCGCTTTTCGTGAGGCGCTCAGCGCCGGTGAGTTCGCGCTGCATTGGGAGGCCCACGGACATGACTACGGCGTGCCGCGCGCGATCAAGAATGACATCCTGGCCGGCCGCATCGTGGTCGTGAACGTCTCGAGAACGATCATTCCCGCCGCGCGCCGGGACTATGCCGACGTCATCGTCGTCGCCATCACCGCGCCTGCGGATGTTCTCGCCGAACGGCTCGGCAAGCGGCACCGTCCGAGCGACGGCGACATCGGCGAGCGCCTTCACCGCGCGGTGAGCGAAGACGCCGTGGCGGACATAACGATCGTCAATGTCGGCGATCCCGAGCCGCACGGTCGCAGGCTTGCGGAAATCATCAAGCGGCCGATTGACGCAGAACCGATCGGCTCCAAGGGAGGACGCGGCCATGTCGGTCATCACCACGATTGAGCAGCTCGAGGCGATCTATGGCGAGACGGGGCTCGCATCGACGGCGAAGGTGGCAGATCGCGTGACGCCGCACTACCGGATCATGATCGAGAAGTCGCCGTTCGTGGCGCTCGCGACCTGCGGTCCTGAAGGTCTCGACTGTTCGCCCCGCGGCGATCTTCCCGGCTTCATCCGTATCCACGATGACAAGACCCTGATGATGCCGGATCGCCGCGGCAACAATCGCGTGGATTCCCTGCGCAATATCGTGCGTGATCCGCGGATCGCGCTGCTGTTCCTGATTCCGGGATCGGGCAATACGCTGCGTGTGAACGGGCATGGTCACCTGTCGACCGCTCCCGATCTGTTGGAGTCGTTCCGGATGGAAGGCAAGCTGCCGCGCTCCGTCCTGGTCATGATGGTGGAAGAGATCTACTTCCAATGCGCCCGCGCGATCGTTCGTGCCGATCTCTGGAACCCGGACAAGCGGGTCGACCCGCAGCAACTGCCGACGCCGGGACAGATTCTTGCGGCGATGACGGCCAACGATATCGACGGCGCGGCGTACGATCGCGAGTGGCCCGAGCGCGCGCGGAAATCCTTGTGGTGAATTCGGCGGGCGGCTCTTCGAAAAGGGAAGGCCGGGCTCCGAAAGATCAGGCTGCGACGTCGAGCAGGCGTGAGGATCCTCTGATGAGAACCTTGCGCCCGGCGACGGTGAGCGTCGCGGCGCCATTGTCGATTGCGACGAGTCCAAATGCAGTGAGCTCGTCGACAATCACGCCGTTCAGCCTGCGGCGTTCACGCGCGGGAATGCGAAGCGCCTTCAGCGTCTCCCATTGGTCCGGCGTGAGCTCGTGTTCGATTTCCGCGTTCATGCTGCCTCGAATGTTGACGTCCCGCACCCGTCTTAGAAAGTCCGCGTGACGAAGATGCGACCTTCATGCATCCGTACTGATACGGTTCACGTCATTACGCTCGAACCCGCCCGCGATTAATTCAAATTTGAATGATCGCGAATGTGGTGCTGCATTGCAGCTCGCTGTGTTGGTAGCGGTGAACGATCGTCCGTCGTTAACAGATAATTAAGCCATGTGGGCAGCGCACAACGGTAACGCCGCTGTCACATCGGTGTGTCAAACGGCGCCATCGTCCTGCTCGAATCGGCCGGCGCATGTTTGAAACGAAACACGTTGAATGGCTGACCTGACCGACGTTTCGCCGCTGCAGTCGAACCGCAGAATCTGGTTGCGCAGCCTGGGCGGACTGGCCCTGAGCCTCTCGATTGCGGCTGTGGCCGTGTATGTTCTGGCACGCGCCGTCAAGAAGCTCGACTTCGCTCATGTTCTGTCGATCGTCGAGGCCACGGACCTTCATCTGATCGCGATGGCGCTGGCGTTCATCGTCCTCTCCTACGCCAGCCTCACGCTCTACGACCTGTTCGCGTTGCGGACGATTGGCCGGCGGGACATTCCCTATCGCGCGGCCGCGCTCGGCAGCTTCACGAGCTACCCGATTGCGCACGGCATCGGCGCGGTCGCGTTGATCTCACCGCTGGTTCGATATCGGATCTACGCGCCGTACCGGCTCGGTGCGATCGACATCGCCAATATCAGCTTCCTCACCGGACTGACCTTCTGGCTCGGAAATCTCACCGCGCTCGGCCTGAGCTTGATGATCGATCCGGACGCCTTCGGCTGGGTGGAGTATTGGCCGCCGGCGCTCAACCGTCTCGTTGCCGCGGCACTGCTTTGCGCCGTTGCCGCCTTCGTCGTGTGGAGCTGGCCGGGGCGGCGAAGCGTCCGCTGGCCCGTGCGACTGCCGTCCGGGCCCGCTGTGCTGCTGCAGATCCTGGCCGGGCTGGTCGAGCTCAGCACCGCGGCGCTGGCAATGTACGTCCTCATGCCGGCGGAACTCGGCATCGATCTCGCGCGGTTGATGGTGGTCTTCATTGCCGCGACCTTGCTTGGATTTGCCAGCCATGCCCCGGCCGGCATCGGCCTGTTCGATGCAACGATCCTGCTGGGCCTGGGCGGCGATCAGGAGCGGCTGCTCGCGGCGCTGCTGATCTTCCGTGCGCTCTATCACCTGCTGCCGTTCGTGCTCGCCCTCGCCGTGTTCGGCAGCGTGGAGCTGTCGCGATCCTGCCGGAGGTCGTCGCCCGTGTCAGACCGGCGAGTTCAGCTTCAGCCCGATCATGCCGGTGATGATCAGCGTGAGGCAGAACAGCCGCGTCGGATCCGCCGGCTCGCTGTAGAGGATCATGCCGGCGAGGATGCTCCCGGCCGCGCCGATCCCGGTCCATACGGCATAGGCGGTGCCAAACGGCAGTGAGCGCAGCGCGAGCGACATCATCGCGAAGCTGAGCAGAATGGCGATCACGGTGGCGACGCTGGGCCAGAAGCGCGTCAAGCCGTCGGAATGCTTCAGGCCGAGCGCCCAGATGATCTCGAGAGCTCCAGCCGCGAACAGAGCAAGCCAGCCGTTCATGAGGGCCGTGCACCCAACGGCGTGACATCGCCCACGGATCCGAGGCCGGCCTCGCGAAGCCGCGGATCGCCTGCACCCAGCAGTCCGGCCATTTCGTCATCTCCGCGCCGGTCGAACCTGCCGTCCATCTGCATGGTTTGCGCGACGCGCATATGACAGCTGCGAGCGCCACGCAGTCATCGGCGTGCGTCGGGTCTATCTCTCCTCCATCATCGTGAATACGAATCCCGTCAGCGTCGCGCCGACAGCAAAGGACAGCGTCAACACACCGACGAAGATCACGAACGTCACGTGCGGATCGAGACTATGGGCGATCAGAGTCGAGATGCCGAACGCATCCAGTTGGGTCAGCGCGAAGGCGAAGCCGAGCCCCATGGCGATGCCCATGAAGGTGTGGCAGGCCAACTCGATCAGGATGGCCAGATAGATCGCTGCGCTGCGTCGTTTGGGCGGCATGGGGCTCGGACTCCACGCTATGGCCCATGAACGCTGGAACGGCAAACGTTGTTCCTGTGCCGGCTGGCAAAGCCGATTGCCAAACCGAGCCGACAGCGGCTACGGATGACCGAGGTTCGGCCGCGGAAGAACAAGGGCTCGAACGGCCCGCAAGGGTGCCGGCGCGGCCGGGCGGCGCGGCGTCGCGCAATCCGACAGGGAGGATGACAACCCATGACGAACGCCATTCGTTTCCACAAGACCGGCGGTCCCGAGGTCCTCGCTTGGGAGCAGATCGAGGTCGGCAAGCCCGGCCCCGGCGAGGCGCGCATCCGCCATACGGCGGTCGGGCTCAACTTCATCGACATCTACAATCGCTCCGGGCTCTATCCGGTCCAGCTTCCGAGCGGACTGGGCAGCGAGGGCGCCGGTGTGATCGAGGAGCTGGGCGAAGGGGTGACGGACCTGAAGGTGGGCGACCGCGTCGCCTACGGCTCGTCGCCGCTCGGCGCCTATTCAGAGGCGCGGCTGATGCCGGCCGCGCTGCTGCTGAAGCTGCCCGATGACATCGATGACAAGACCGCCGCGGCGATGATGCTCAAAGGCCTGACCGCCCAGTACCTGATCCGGCAGACCTACCGCGTCAAGGCGGGCGAGACCATCCTGCTGCATGCCGCTGCCGGCGGCGTCGGCCTCATCCTCAGCCAGTGGGCCAAGCACCTCGGTGCCACCGTCATCGGCACCGTATCCAGCGATGACAAGGCGCAGCTGGCCAGGGCGCGTGGCTGCGAGCATACCATCATCTATACGCGCGAGGACTTCGTCGCGCGCGTCGGCGAGATCACCGGCGGCAAGAAGGTGCCTGTCGTCTATGACTCCGTCGGCAAGGACACGTTCCTGAAGTCGCTCGATTGCCTCGCGCCGCTCGGCTACGCCGTGCTGTTTGGCCAGTCCTCGGGCGCCGTCGATCCGCTCAATCTCGGGCTGCTCGCCCAAAAGGGCTCGCTGTTCGTGACCCGGCCGACGCTGTTCACCTACGCGGCCAAGCGTGAAAGCCTGGTCGCGATGGCCAACGAATTGTTCGACGTGGTCAAGTCGGGCGCGGTGAAGATCGAGGTCAATCAGACCTATCCGCTCAAGGACGCGGCCCGGGCACACGCCGATCTCGTGGCGCGCAAGACGACCGGCTCGACCGTCTTTCTGGTTTGACTTGGTTTGAGGCATCCGTCCGAGGTGAGCCTGTTGCAGACGCAGGCTCACCCGTTTCGTTGGCGCGGCGTGCGACACGGGCCGGCGCAGTCCGGTCAAACCTGCTCGTGCTTGCGCAGATCGCGAAGGTGATCGAACTGGACCGCCTGCAGGTCGGCGTCCCGCCCATCGATCTCGGGCAGGGCGGCTTCGGACATGATATCGGCCGTGACGTCCGCAACCGACCGGTCGACGATCTCGTGGATGAAGCTGACGTTCGAATATTCCCCCGACGCGATACGCGCAACGACGTCGCGCCGGGTCATTTCAGGATCGACCACGGCCTCGCGTCCGCGCCGGCCGTAGTCGATCATCACGACGAAATACTGCATGGAGCGCCGGTTCGCCTTCGGCTGACTGTGATGCTCCATTATTTCTTTAAATCAGAATTTTGTCAAGGCTGATTCGGTCCACCCTTGCCTCACCGACTCCATCCTCCGCCTGCGCGGCCGTGACCACACCGGCATCAGCACAGAGATAGTCCAGGCGATGTGACATGGCGTGCGGAAGCATGTTCCTGCACGCCATGAGGACCGCGTGATCGCCCATCACTGCACGTTGAACGTCGCGCCGGGACATTCGGTGGTCACGCTGATCGGGATCCCCTGCGCCGCCGCCGCGGTCGGCTTCGGCTTCGCAACCACCTTCCAGCGGCCGGGCTTGTTCAGCCAATATCTGTGCCTCGATGTCGCAATGCGGCGCTCGGTATAGGTCGTGCCCTTCCAGATCAAGGGGCCCTTCGGCTTCGGTGCCGCGACCTCATGCCACGGTCCGAACTCGCCGAAGTCCATGAACCACAGATGCCATTCGAGCTTCTGATATTCATGGTGGGACGCGACCACCTCGACGATGGGGCGGCCGTTCAGCCACGACACCTCGTCCTCGAGTGGCTTGATCTGCTGGCAACGGGTATGCAACGGCTCCTGAACGCGAAGCAGATCGTCTCGCTGGCTTTGCGTGAGCATCGCCGAGGTGACGGGCAGTCCCACGTTCGGATCATCGGCCGGATATGAGCAGATCGGCACCGTCGGCGGCCCCTGGCCCGTCCAGGGATTGTTGCTGCAATAGACTCGCCTGGTCACCGACGAAATGCCGGTGGTCGCCGTTTCCTCCGCCTTTCCGGTTTCCCGGTCCCAGACACCGCTGAACGTTGTCTTTTGATTCGGCGGACAGGCCACTGTCTTGTGGGCCGTCCACCAGTGCGAAACCTCGAATTCATAGTACGAGTAGCGCGGTTCCGGATACAGCACGGCTCTGACGCTGGTCAGCGCGTGGTGCGCTTCGCACGCCGTCCCATAGGTATCCAGCCAGCACACGAGGTGGAAGTTTTCGTTCGGCCAGCATCCCGCACGCGCCGACGACGTGAAGCCGAGTGCGGCGATCACCAAGGTAAAGGCAAGAAGATATCTCCGCATGGCGTTTCCCATGATGGCGTTTCCCCATGTCCCGCCTGTGCAGCCACAGGTTGACGATGAGTTTGCTCCGGCGCGGCGCCTGGTCCTTGATCGGGATCAATCCGCTTGCGCGACGTCCTCAACGTCGGCCGGACGTCGGCGATGACGCGACGGCGCCGCTGGCGGGCGCGTGTATCGTCGGGGCGGGTCACCGCTTGGAGCCGAGATAGCGGAAGACCAGCCTGTCCCACCGCCGCCTCCGAATGCCGACTGCTACGTCCATGGCGATGAGCTGCGGGTCGAGGACTGATCCGGGCGCCGGGCGCGGCTGGTGGCAAGGCGTCATGCCCGTCGGGCAAATCAGGGTCGATGCGCCCGCACGATGGTCCGTTCATGGCATTCGATCGCCTGCAGACGATGTGTGCGGAAACGCTTGTTTTGGGCGAGGCTTCAACGCATTGCCCCGGTCTGGCCCGCCGGGCCGAAAAATTCTTCTTTCTCTTTTTCAGAATTCATGATTGTCTACGCGCATCCCGCCTCATGAAGAGGGGCGTATCGCGGTCGTCACGACACGTGGAGGCGGGGAGTGATGGGCGAGCCGGTTTGCAGCGTGGTCATTCGCGCAGACGAACAACACCGGCTCGTACGGTCAAGTCGCGTGGTCCTGATACTCCGATGCCGGTATCAAGCCTGCGCCGGCGCTGACAGCGCCGCGTGGGTGACGGTGACCAACAAGCCCGGCGCACCGGGGAGAACGCGAAGCAGCCGTGAAAACCATCGCGCAGGGAGGGCCGGATCGTTCCGGCTGGACCTGTGGTACCTGCCGCCTGCATTTTTTGAGCAGGCGGGCCACGGGCCTCAGTCGAGGTCCGGCCTTCCCTGCCCCCTCTCGTTTGAAGAGGGTGAGACCACTGTATCACTCGGACGCCTGGGGCGCCGCGAGGCTATGGACGCACATCCCCATATGTCGCTCAGAATTGTTGATCACGACGGCGCAACAGGCGCGGTGCCCACCCTTCCCTGGAGGGGGCCTGGAGGGGGGATGGAGGGGGAGCGCCTCGGCGTCCCCCGCATCCGGTCTCGAGTCTTACTTGTTCGCCGCGCGGGCGCGCGACTTGGCGGCCGCCTTGGCGCGGATCCGCGAGATCTGGCCGCGCGGCAGGGTGACGAAGATCTCGCCGATCCAATCCAGCTTGACGCCGACGATCGGCTTGGCGTTGAAGCTCTTCAAATTGACCACGGACGGCGATTTGCCGCGCTCGATCGTCTTCAGGTAGCGCTCGCCGGACTTGAGGCGCACCACCGCCTCCTCGCCGTAGAAGCTCGACAGCGGGTGGCGCTGCTCGCGGTAGACCACGATCACGTCGCCATTCTCATATTTCGGCAGCATCGAATCACCGGAGACCTCGAAGGCGATGGTCTCCTCGGAGATCGGGAAGGGCAGGGCGACCTCGCCGAGGCCCTCGACCGGCACCTGCTCGTAATCCGGCTCGATCACCGAGCCGGCGCCGACCCGTCCCATGACGGGGACCGAATTGAGCTCGAGATACTCCGTAATGAGCGGAATCTCGGCCGCCTTGATCAGGCGCTGGCCGCCGAGGATCTCGGAGACCGCCCCCGGCCGCACGCCCATGGCGCGGGCCAACCCTCCTTTCGTCTTTCCTGGCTTCTCGAGTGCACGCTCGATCATGGCGACGTCCAACATGGCTTTGACCTCTTTTGCGAATCTCGGAAGGGATTATATGTTTCGAATAATCAGAACTCAAGCTTGACTTTTTGTTCGGAATATCGGAAGATTTGGCCGTCGGGTGAGCCGGCGGGTCCGGCGGCCCCGACCCAGAAGGAAGAGCGAGAATGCAATCCACCGATTGGCCAGACCAACATTCCAAAATGCTGTGCGAGCTTCATGCCCAGGGGCGGTCCTATGCCGAGATCGCGCGCGCCCTCAATGCGCAGTTCGGAACCGCCTATACGCGGAACGCGACGCTTGGCCGCGGCAAGCGGATCGGGCTGGTGGCGCCGGGCGGGCCGAAAGCCGCTCGATCCGAGCCCCGGCCGATGTCCGCGGCGACCCGAACCCGGCGGCGAAGCCCGGACGCGGCGGCGTGGCCGATGCCGTCCCCGCCGAAGCCTGCCGCGCCGGTCAGGCTGCGCTGCGTCGGCCTCAGCCCGCGCCTGCTGTCCCTCGACCAGCTCGAACGCAACGATTGCCGCTACCCCTATGGAGGCGACCGGGACGACGATCCCATCACCTTCTGCGGTCATCCGCGCCAGCCCGGCTCCTGCTACTGCACGCCGCATTACCATCTCACGCGGCTTCCGCCCGAGGAGACCGCCGTGCGCTCCGCCGGCCCTTTGATCCTGCGGCTGGTCGCCGCCGCGTAGAGCGCGGCAAACCCGACCCGAACTGACCCCATCCATTTTCCGGAGACGAGACATGGCGCGCCCCAGACGCAGCAAGCCCCATCGCATGTCCAAGACCCACGACCGGAGAGGTCACGACCTGCCGCGAAATGCAGACGTGATTCCCGTAGAGATCGACGATCCGCTGGCGCTTGAGCCCGGCGATAAGATCGTCGCGTTGCGATCGGTCCGCAGCGACCCGCTCGGCCGGCTGCACGCGCACAAACAGCTGGATGACGCCCAATACCGGGCCGGACGGGCGTTCCAGAATGATTGGGAGCGGGCCGAGCGGGGCCCGCAGGCGATCGATCCCTCGCGCGAGCACGTCGACGGCGCCCGTGGGCGCGAGCCGGTCACCGAAGGCCAGAGGCAGGCGGTGCTGCGGCTCAACCGCGCCGAGCGCGAGCTCGGCGCCGACGGGGGGGCGATCACCCATGACGTGCTGGTGCACGGCCTGACCATGGAGCAGGTCGGACACAAGCGGGGGCTCGCCAGCCAGCGCTGGAATGATTATTTCGCCCGGCGCTTCAAGGAGTGCCTGGACCGGCTGGCCGTGGTCTACGGGTTTTCCACCGACAGGATCGCCAGGAAATGCGATGGGGCCGTGCGATCGGGCCGTCGGGGCGAGAGCTAACGGCCGGCACGACCGGCGCTCGTACCGTCGTCGACGGGGTACGAGCGCCGGTCGGACAATCGTTTTCCCTCAGGGATGCGGCGTCACGACATAAGTGGTGCTGTAGGGCTCGACGCGCAGCGAGGCATGCGACAGCAAACCGATCTTGGCCGAAGGCGTCATCTGCAGCTCGCCGTTCGGGCCGCGATGAACGTTGTACTGCCAGGCCGCGAGGTCGCCTTTCTGCGCCAGTGCGCGCGCAACGGCGCTGGCATCGCTGCCGCCGATCGTCGCCAACTCGTCGCTATTGAGACCGATGACGATCTCGTCCTTGACGGTCACCACCTTGAACAGCGAGGTCGCGCTGTCGCCGGCCTTCGCCATCGAGGCAGCGAGCGACAGTGTGGCGACGGCGATGAAGATCGGGCGTGTCAGTCTGGAAGGCATGAGGACTCCTGTTGCCGATGGCATGATGGACGGCGTCGGTGTGCAGCCATTGGTTCCCGACGGGCGGCCATCGGTTCGCAGAAATCGATGCGGCGGTGGGTTGAACCAGGGGGCGTGACGTCGCGTCTAAGCGCGATTGCGGGATGCGTACGTGCCGCCTGATGGCCGGGTTGGTCCTGAGTTGACACAGGTCAAGCTGCGCGCCCGGGCATGTTGTATCTGGGAACGAGTGAAGTGAAGGGTGATGCCATGTTCAGCGGGAAATATCGATCTCCTTCGGCCGGTGGAAAAATCGCGATTGCGGCCGTCGCGGCCATCGCCGCGGTGGCGAGCGCGCCGGCGCCAGCCCATGCGGGGGCGGCGGGTCCGGCCAACAAGAGGGCGGTCGCGACGGCGACAGCCGGCGATTTGACCGATCTCAGCGCTCGCCGGCGCTATCGCCGCGTCTACAGGGGCAATCCAGCCGCCGGCTTGGCCATCATGGGTGCAATGATCGGCACCATCGGCGCAATCGCCGCGCATCAGCACGACGACTACTATTACTATGGGCCCGGCTATTATCCCGGACCCGGCTATTACGGGCCGCCGCGGGTGTACTACGCACCGCGGCCATACTATGTTCGCCCGTATTACGGCCCGCCCGGTTACTACTACAGTCCGTACTGACGTGACGCGGCGCTCCGTCCATGTTGCGGTGTCGGCTCAGAAGCCGCCGGCGCTGAAACGGAGCGGCTGCACGACGTCGTACGCCGCCTTGCTGATCGGGACCGCATAGTCGATCGTGAGCGGTCCGAATGGCGATGCCCAGGTCATGCCGACGCCGACCGAGGAGCGCAGCACGTTCCTGTTCGCCACCTGGACATTCTGGGTCGGGCCGCGATAGCCGAACACGGTTCCTGCGTCGACGAAGGCCGATGCACGCAGGCCGTATTCCTGCGGCAATCCAGGAATGTTGCCCTGCAGCTCCGCCGTGGTCGCCCAAAACAGGCTGCCGCCGACATTGTCCATCGTCGATCCCGGCGTCAGATCGCGCGGCCCAAAGCCGCCCGGCGCGAAGCCGCGCACCATGGTGGGACCGCCGAAGAAGCTGTTGAGCAGCGGCGCCTGCTGGCCGCCCCATCCGGTGATATAGCCGCCTTGCGCGCGCACCATGCCGGTCAGGTCGCTGTTGATCGATCGATAATAGCGGACGTCGCCCGTGGTCCGCAAAAAGCGAACGTCGCCGCCGAGGCCGGCGAGATCCTGCGTCAACTGTGAGCGAATGCCGCTGGTCGGCGTCTTGTTGTTGTCGAGGGTGCTGTAGGTGACGGTATTGCCGAGCGAGGACACCGTCTGCCGTCCGGCCGCGACCGCTTGGCGGACCGGCAGGGACACCGCCGCCGGCGAGATCCCCGGCGCGAGCACCACCCTTTGGTCGTAGAGCGAATAGCGCCACAGCATGGCAGTCTGCTCGCTGACCGGCATGCCCAGGGTGAGGGCACCGCCATAGGTGTTGCTGCCGAACGATTGGAATGTGCTGACCATGCTCTGTCGCGCAAACAGCTCCATGCCGGGTGTCGTTCGACCGAGGGCGTAGGGCGAGGTGAAGGACAGGCTGGCGCCGCGCGCGAACTGGCCGTAGGTGAAGGTGGCCTGCGCAGTGTTGCCGGTGCCGAGCACGTTGCGGTCACCGATCTTCACCTCGGCGAGCAATCCGTCCGTGGACGAATAGCCGCCCGAGACGTTGAAGTCGCCGGTCGCCTGATCGACTGCCTCGACATCCAGCACCACGCGATCCCTGGCCGAGCCCGGCCGCGTCGAGATCTTGACGGTCTTGAAGTAGTTGAGGTTGCGCAGGCGACGTTCGGCGCGGTCGATCAGCGTCCTGTTGTAGGCATCGCCTTCGCTGACGTCGAACTCGCGCCGGATCACGTCGTCGTGCGTGCGCGTGTTGCCGTGGATCTCGATGCGCTCGACATAGCTGCGTCGTCCCTGCTCGATCTGGAAGGTGACGTCGGCCAGCCGATCCTGCGCATGCCGATTGATCCTGGGCTCGACCTGCGCAAACGGAAAGCCGAGCTTGCCAAGTTCAGCCGCCAGGACTTCGGAGGTCTTGTCGATCTTGCTCTGGTCGAACGTGTCGCCCTGCTGCGTCAGCAACAATGTGCGCAGGCGGTCGCAGGCCAGCCCCTGCACGTTGCAGGAGACGTCGACTGCGGCGAATTTATAGAGTCCGCCTTCCTCGATCGCAAAGGTGAGGTTGTAGCCGCTATTTGCCGCGTCATAGTCGACGCTCACATTGGAAACCTCGGCATCGGCGTAGCCGTGGTTACGATAATATTGTCGCAGCAGCTCGCGGTCCTCGTTGACGCGATCTGCGTCGTAGACGTTGCCGCCGGTCACGAAGCTCAGCACGTTGGTGGCCGAGGTCTTGATCACCGCGTGCAATTGTCGGGCGCCATAGGCGCGATTGCCTGTGAAGTTGATCGCCCTGACCGGCGTCTTCTTGCCTTCGGTGATGGTGAAGACGAGATCGACGCGGTCGTTGCCGCGATCGATGATCTCCGGGACGACGCGGATGTCGTCGCGTCCAGCGCGATGGTACGTCTGGATGATGCGGGCGACGTCGCCCTGGACGGTTGCGCGCTGCAGGCCGGCTCGCGGCTTTGATAGCACCGCGCCCGTGAGCTCCGCATCCTTCACCTTCTTGTTACCTTCGAAGGCGACGCGATCGAGCACTTTTGCTTCCGAGACGCGGACCACGGTCCGTCCGTCGGCGCGGCTGATCTTCACGTCGTCGAACAGCCCGGTCGCAACCAGCGCCTTCAGGCCGGCGTCGAGCGCGGCGGCGTCGTAGCGCCCGTTGGCGTCAGTGTGGAAATAGGATCGCACGGTGTCGGCATCGACGCGCCGATTGCCCTGTACTGCAAGGGCTTCGGCCGCCACTGCCGACGGCGCGGACGTCACCACCAACAGCGTCGCAACGATCAACGCGACATGTCGCGATCTGCTGTCTCCACGGTGACGGCTGTCTCGGGCGGTCAACATGCGCGCATCTGCCTGCTCGTCATGCCGGGATGCAAGAGCCGGTGGGCGGCCAAATCATGTCGAAGCCGTGGAGACTTGGCGGCCTGCGATCACGCCTGCGAAGGGTGACCGGCAGGGAATCGAGCGCGGCCGCAGAATCGACGCAGAGTCGATTCAAACGGCGTGCAGCATCGTCCTCATCCGTACGCGCCAGCAGATGCTGATGCGGCGAACGTTTGTCGGGAGCAGACCATGCGCGCGATCGCCTTGGCCCTCATCGCTTGCACTTTCGTTCAATCAGCCCTTGCTGCTGCGGTCGTCCCAGAGATCGACCCACGCGCGTCGCTCGGTGTCGTCCAGAATTGGATCTACAACTATCGCACCAAACCCGACTACGCCCATGTGCCGGCGGCGGTGCGGGTGCTGTTTCACTCGCAGACGTTCAAGGAGCCGGAGAACGCGGGCATCTATCTCGGCTTCATCGCGGGGGCGATCGGCTCCAATCCGGCCAAGGCGGAACAACTGGTCAACAGCTTCTTTCCCGTGCCTCCCGAGGAGGAGTGGGTGGTCGTGCGGGCCATCGCCTATTCGGGTCTGCCGGACTGGCGCAATCTCATGCGCAAGGTCGCGCCGAAGATGCCGGGCCGCCGCGTGATGATCGACGGTTATCTCAGCGGCGCACAGCCGACCTTGATGGACATCCCATTGGAGGAAACGAAGCCTGGCGTGATGGACAAGCTGCGTGGCGCATTGACGCAGAATCCGTTCAAGAAGGAGGAGCGCAAGCTCGACACGCGGCTCAGCTACGCGACCCACCAGGATCTGCTCGACATCCTCTGGGGTTATTACTTCGCGACCGGCTCGCGCGTGCCGATCCAGCGCATCGTGCAGATGCTGCCATGGTCGAAGAGCCGCGACACGGTCGACAAGCTGACCATCGGTAGCATGGCGCGCTATACGCTTGCCAGCTACTCGGTGCGCGATGCCAGCCTGCGCGACTATCTCCGGGAGGAGCTGGCGCGGCAGTCGGGACCGGTCAAGGAGCCGCTCAGGGAGGTGGTTGAGGCCGCCGATACGGTGCAGCTCGGCGCCGTCCGCAAGGATGCCGTCGCCGCGGTCGAGGAGCTGAAGACCAAGGGCTCTGACGCCCGGCGCAACATGGATTTCTGGGGACAGCTCGGCGTCGGCGCCCTTGCGCTCGGCTGCGTCTCGGCTGCGGCGCTGGGGCAGGTCGCCGTCGGCATCCCCTGCGTGATCGGTGGCTCGGCCTCGCAGGGCTTGCTCTCGTTCTGGGAGAAGCAGCAATAGGCCGTCGGTGGCGCAGCGGTGGCGTTCGTTGGCGACCGGGGGAAGGGGAGAGCCGGTTGAGCGGAGCGGCGGGGGGCTGACACTCAGGGCGCTCTTGATGCCGAAGCGGCCTGATCGCGCGCCCAACATACACACTCAAGGGTTGTTCGGCTTTTCGTTTCCTCTACGAAAAGTAGAAAAAGTAGTCAGCGCGCAGTCTCTGCTGGCACGCCTATGAAAAAATCAGGACAAGCTGGCCTTCACTGCAGCCGGATAAACCGGCTCACGGTGAACCTCCGCGCCAGATTCGTCGACGACGACGATGGACAGCCTGCGGTCGGTGATGCGCGGGTCGTGCCGGAGTCGCCGGGCCAAGTCCCGGCTGTGCTCGATCGCCCCCGCACTCGTCGCAAATTCCAGGCCGGTCCGGTCTCTGGTCGGAATGCCATCCTTCATATCGAAATAATAAGTGCGCATGGTCTTCCTGCAGCCGCTGTGTGGCGGGAGTGGGCGCGGAGCCCGAGCGGGATCCGCAACCCATTCTTTCCCCAAAGCAAACTATAGAAGACCTCTAATGTGGAGGACAAGCTTACCGCTGCCGTAATCCCCTCGCATTGTTCGGTAAACGACCGTTTCCACTGGTATCGTCAGCCAGAAACTGCCAGAAGACCCAAATTGTGACGCCGAAATCAACCTACCGGTCAGTTCGGCTTGCTGCGAGAGTTGTTCCCTGGCATACTTTCAACCTCATCGGGTTCCGCACGGTCGATTTCCAGGCGGGCCATCCTGAGGATCAGGGTCGCAGTCGTCAGACCGAGACTTTCAGCCTCGATTGCTGCAGTATCTACCTTGCGTGCAAGGCCTTCACGTTTGCTAAGGACTGGCATTACCGTTTCCTGCCAAAGGTGCGAGATGAAGAATTCAACATTCATCGCGGAGCTGCACACGAAGCTCGGAGCCCCATCGAGCGAAGCCGTGGAAAGCCTTCGTCTGCTGAAGGCGTTCCTGAAGCTGGCTCCGGGCCAGCGCATCGAGGTGATCGAGACAGTCGAGCGGTTGACCGCAGACGCCCTTTCGGAGACCGACCGCCCTCTGTCCTGACCTCATCCCTCCCGATTGCATGCAATGGTTGCGGGTGGTCGCGTGGCGATCGCGTAGATTGCATCATCCAGCGCTTCCGATTCGTGCAGCGTCCCGGCCGGCAACAGGATCTTGTCGCCGGCGGTACAGATGCGCTCGCCGCCTTCCCAACGAAACGTGAGCCGTCCCTTGATCACGACGAGGATTTCGTCGACGGGGTGGGTATGGAAGGCGTGAACCTTGCCGGCTGCATCGTGCTGCAGCTCGATGCAGCCCTGCGTCGGCAACAGCGCCAGGATGTCGGGATCGATCGCGAAGCTGGTCTTGGTTCCAGCGACGATCTGGGTCATGCAGCCTGCTCCTTGTCTGCGATGGACGATGGCTTGGTCTGCGCCAGCTTGTGGAAGGGACAGGCCGGCGGCGGCTGGTTGTCGTCGTAGAGGAAGTACTGTTTGAACTCCCGGCCCTCCGGATTGCCGTAGCGTCCGAGCTGGGGCGAAGGCGCCGTCGTGTCGAACGGGACCAGCCGTTTGCGCACCTCGCCGAAGGCCTTGGCCGCCGCCTCGTCCGTGCCGAGCATCCGTTCGAACACCCAGCGCGGCTGGAAGGTCAGCATGAATGCGCTCGATCGGCGGCTTTGCCGCATCACATGTGCGGGTGTGCTGCAGACGACGAAGATCGGCTCCCCGGCGAACGAGAACTCCCACATCGGATGATCGACGGTCTCGGGAATTTCGGCGGGCCACGGCTGGCTGTCGACGCGCGCCAGCTGATCGAGGATGTGCCAGAATTTCTTGTAGTAGGAGTCGATGGTCTGGACCGGGCGCGGGCGCGTGAACAGCACCAGCGAGGTGTTGGGCCCGTGCGAGCGGCTCTCCGAGACGAACAGGGCGAGCTGCTGGCCGAGCACGTCGATGTCGATGGGGTCGAGAAACAGATAACGAAGCTGATCGTGACGATAGCCCGCGACGCCGAATACGCACGGAAAGGGTCTTGCTTCGCTGCTCATCTGAGCCTCGAATTCCGAAAACAGGACGCTCTGCCAGGTGCCGGCCTGATGGCCGGATCGGACTTCGTCCCTTCTCAAATACAAACGCGACATACTGACCCTCTCTGTTCTTATGCTTAAGTACGAAGTATCAATTCGCGCCTCATCATCAGCGGCCCAAGGAGTCCAGGAAGCGACATCAGGAGAAGAATCTCGATCAGGGCTGCGTAGCCGGAATCGCTGGCGGCACTGCGCAGGCTTGATCCGATGTCGGGGTCGAGGCCGCTTGCAGTCACCATGGCAAAGGCGATCGCCGGTTGAGCCAGCCCGGCAAAAATGCCGGCGGCTGTCGTATTGATCGATGCGCCGACGCCGATGCGCTCCGCCGTGTAGAGATGCTTGGTGCTTTTCAGGATCAGCGGCACGGTGCCCCCGGCCACCAGACCGAGCACGGCGAACACCGCGCCGACATAGAAGAAGCCGAAGCTGTGCGCCATTGCCGGCAACAGCATCACGACGAGCATCATGCGCAGCAGGGTGATGGAAATCAGGGCTGCATTGAGCGACTGCATCCGGTCGGCGGCATGGCCGAGAAAGATCGATCCGATGGCGTTGCCGACCATGAAGGCGAGCAGAGGGCCGCCGGCCGCTGACGGCGAGATGCCGAAATAATGCGCGACCATCGGGATGCCCCACACCCCCGCGAGCGTGGTCACGACCGCGAAATGCGCAGCGAAGCTCATGGCGCAGCCCCACGTCGCGGCCGATCCGAGCGCATGCCAGCTTGTGACCAGGACGCTCTTCAGCGTCCGGCTGGTGTAGTTCGCAGGTGCGGATTTCAAGGTCGCGGACGCGCAGGCAAAGTTTGCGACGCCGACGCAGGCGATGAAGAGAAAACAGGCGCGCCAGCCGAAGCCGCTGACCGCAGCGGCAAGCGGGGTCGTGGCGAGGACGCCGCCGACATAGCCCGACACCTGGGAGATGCCGGACATCAGGCCGAAACGCTGGTCGGAAAAGTTCTGCGCGACGAGCTTCAGCAGCGCCGTGAACACCAGCGCGTCGCCGCACGCCACGACCACGCGTGCGACGAAGACGTCGAACAGGGTAGGCGACAGCGCGAAGGCGGCGCTGCCGAGCACCGACGCCGCCATGCTGCACAGGACGACGCGCTTCACACCGTAGCGGTCGACCAGAACGCCCGCGGGGATCTGCATCAAGGTGTAGCCCCAGAAGTAGCTGGAGGCGAGCATCGCGACGCCGGAGGCGTCGGTGCCGAAGTCGCGCATGAAGTCGAGGCCCACGGTCTGCGGCGACATCCGCTGCAGGAAGGCGACGGCGTAGGCAAAAGCGACCGTTCCCCACGCAACATAGGCGCGATCGAAGAACCGGAGCGGAGAGGACGCGACCGCTTGTTGTCCGAGCGCCGCCATCACACCCTCGCATAGCCGACGGAGAACAGGGCGTCGGCGGAATCCGGGATGATCCGCGACATCGCGGTCTCGACCAGCGAGGCCCTGCCGTGATAGTCTTGTCTGATGTGCTGGATGTGTCCGTAGGCGCCGCGCATGATCATGCGGGGCACCTCGAGCGGCTTGCCCGGATAGATCGTCGCGCACATCTCGACGCAGGCGGCCTGCAACTCCGCATCCGCCGCCTCATCGAGCAGCGACGGCGCGACCCTCTCGCAGATCTTGGCGTTGGCAGCCCACACGATCGGGTTGCGCGTACGCCATCCGTAAAGAATTTCTTCGCCGGGCGTGGCCGACCCAGGATGCTTGAGGATCTGCGACGTAAAGAACCCATACAGGCCACGACCCTGATGTGCGGGTAGTACTTCGGTCCCACTGCGATAGATGGCCAGCCGCTGCGCGATGGTCATCACGCGATAGACCGAGAACGCGACCAGTCCGATGTGATCGTAGACTAGAACGAGGCCGTATTTGCTGTTGAACGGCGATGAGGCCGCGGTCCAATGGGGTTCGATTGCTTTCCAGTTAATGGCAATGATCGAATTCATCGCATCCATGATCGGCTGCCGATCAGGCAGCTCGATCTCCGACGCGTCGGAAAAGCTGTAGACGGTGTAGTCGTCCCATGGCGAGGCGATCGTCTTGTATCGGCCGTCCAGGTTGCGCGACATCACGTGAACTCCAGCACTGCAAGGTCGAGCTATACAGGCGGTCCTCCGATGGCTTAAAGGACAATATGCCCTCGAATCCTGCCAACTCTCCCCGGCGTGCTGCGGTGCGTCGAGATGGTGCCGAAAGGCGGCTCGCCATCTTTGCCTTTCCCGGAGTGACGCTGCTCGACGTTTCCGGCCCGGCGCAGGTGTTCGCCGAGCTCAGCGAGATCGAGCTGCCGGGGCCGGGCTATGCGCTCAGCTACGTGTCCAAGGAGGGCGGACTGGTGCCGACCGATGTCGGCCTGATGATCGACACCGCGCCGCTCTCGTCCGTGAAGCCGGAGGAGGTCGACACGCTGTTGATCCCTGGGGGGCCGGGCATCTGGAAGCTGCGGCAGGACGAGAGGGTGATGCAGTGGATTGGCGAGGTGCTCCCGGGCGCCCGGCGGATCGCATCCGTCTGCCTCGGCGCCTTTGCGCTGGCCTGGGTCGGCGCGCTGGAGGGCAGGCGGGCCGCGACGCATTGGCGCTATTGCCCCCGCCTGCAGGACAGTTTTCCGAACGTGAAGGTCGAGCCCGACGCGATCTTCGTGCAGGACGGCCGGGTCTGGTCATCCGCAGGCGTGAGCGCCGGCATCGATCTGGCGCTGGCGATGATCGAGGAGGATTTCGGTCATACGATCGCGCTCGACGTGGCGCGCCGGCTCGTCGTCTTCCTGAAGCGTCCTGGCGGCCAGAGTCAGTTTTCGACCGTCCTGGCGGCGCAGGCGTCCGACGTCGAGGGTCGGTTCAGTGCGCTGCATGCCTGGATCATCGAGAACATCGCGAGCGACCTGCGCGTCGAGGCGCTGGCCGCGAGAGCCGGCATGACGCCGCGCACCTTTGCCCGCACCTATGTCAGCCGCACCGGGATGACCCCGGCACAGGGAGTCGAGGCGCTCAGGGTCGAGACGGCGCGCCTCCTACTCGAAAGCCGCCAGGTCGAAAACGTGGTCGAAGTCGCCAAACGGGCGGGCTTTGGCGACGACGAGCGCATGCGGCGGGCGTTCCTGCGGCATCTTGGCGTGTCGCCATCGGAGTATCGGCGCCGCTTCTCGGGCTGAGCGGCGCTTGCCGCAACCGGGGCTGACAAGATTCGCCGGGGTCGACGCCTTTTTCCTTTGCTTTCGGGTTAGTCTCGCCGTTCGCGTTGAGGCCAGAGCGGCCATGCCTTATGCGATCGCTCAAAGGCTTCCGTAAAAAGCCATGTGTATAACGCTGAAAATTTGATGCAGATCCGCCTCCGCGGACGGGAAAGGCCAATGACCAACATCGTTCCCTTTCGCACGAGGACACTCTCTCCTCAGGCCGCCTTTGCGACGGCCGAAGAGAAGGCCGCGGTTGTGGTGGCCGGTGCCGGCCACATGGACACCGTGTGAGCCGGTGCATTCGGCGCCAGGGAGGATGCGAGAAAAACTGTCCTCCTCCTCGATCTTGCCCTGCAGCATGCGCGAGAGCTCTCAGGCCTCGTTACGGACCGAGCGCGCGCGGCGGACCTATGATCGTCACCTCGCTTCGATCGAATACGCGCTGCAGATTACGCGCCAACGTATGGCCGCACTCTGACAGGCGCTGGCAGCTTTCTTCCGCATCTATTTGTACGGCGACGCAGGGAGTCGGATGTGGTAGTTGGATCTGTCGTGGAGGACGCAACGATGACCCAAACCAAACTGGAAGTGCCCGCTGAACTGCGGGACCTGGCCGAAAAGACCATCTCGCAGGCGGAAAAGGCGTTCGAGATGTTCTTCGACGCAGCCGGCAAATCGATCGGCACGGTTCCGGGGCCTGCCGCCGACATGTCCAAGCAGGCGCTCACTCTCACCGAGCAGAACATCAAGACGGCTTTCGAACACGCTCGAAAGCTCGTTCACGCCACCGAGCTCGAGGAGGCGATGCGGATCCAGTCCGAGTTCCTGCGCAGCCAGTTCACCAACGCCGGTGAGCACATGAAGACGATCACGTCGAGCATCATGTCCGCCGCGAGCAAGGCTACCGAACCCAAGAGCTGAAGCGCGAGCCTCGCCGTCGCAGGAGCGACGGTCTGCATGGACGAACTCGGCGGCAGCGCTGCCGCCGAATGGACGCGGGCGGACGAGACGGGCGAAAGAGCCCAGCCCTATTTTCGCAGGCTGCCGATATAGGCGGCGATGTCGGCCGCCTCCAGCCGGTTGAGCGGAAAGCTTGGCATCTTCGGATGCGGGTCGAGCAGGAAAAACGCGACCTTCTCTGGCGTGAAATCCGTTTTCTGAGCAATCTGAGCGAAGGTGGGAACGTCCGCGCTCGCCTGCTTCTGCGTCCCTTCGATGAGGTGGCATGAGGCGCACCAGCGACGGGCCAGATCTCCGCCGTGATCCGGATCGGCGGCCCATGCCGGTGTCGACGCCGCAGCCGCGATCGCGATCGCCATAACTCTCATCACCGAGGCGTGCATCAAGGAACTCCTGATCATTGTCTGTTGAGTGGTGGCATACCTCGCCGGAGTGACGGCGGGTGGCTCACGAAGGAATGTTTCGCCCCTGGAGAGGAGCGATCTTGGCGGCTCCGCCTCGCAGGCACGCGCGGCGCGTCGATGAATCTCGACGTCAATTACAGCATGATTTGGGAAAATGGGACAGGTCGATCCGGCTGACGATTGCCTTCAGGAGCGCGCTGGCGCGGCGCAGCCAAGACATATCGGCCGAGCGAGACACATCGGTCGAGGCGGTGATCGTCAGTTCTTCCGCAACGTAGGACATGTCGAGCCCTCCCTGTCGCTCAGCATCTTTCCGCTCAGCCTGTTGACGAGGTGCGTACCGCCGCATGCTGGGCATGCGGCGGCCTCATAGGCATCGAACTGGTCGGCAAGAGCCGGTGCGGCCAAGCCGATCTGAACGTTCGATCCCGTCTGGGAGCAGCGAAAAATGAGAGTTTCCATCGCCTGAACATGACAAATGCCGGCATCGATGCCTTGATCTGTCTCAACAGGCGATGAGCGGTCCGGCGCGCGCCGGACCGCCGGAGAGAGAAAGTCAGGTCAGGTCAGGCTATGCGATGCGGCCTTCGCCATCTCGATCCGTTCGGCGACATTCACCGTGGACACGGAACCCGTTTGGGCCGCACGGAGCGCCGCATCGATCTTCGACTTCACGCGCCGGGCCGCGAGCGCGGCGAGTCTGGTCTGGGTGCGTCCGGTCTTGATCTGATCGCCGAACTCGTACCGCCATTCCCACATGTCCGGTTCAGCAGTCGCCACGACCGTATATTGGACACCTCGGTGGATCACGGAACCCCCCCCTGTCAACATTTCCACTACAAGTCAACGTCTAAGCAATCTACAATCAATCCGGGCAAATACGGGACTGGAACAATTGCCAGTCCGGCGGTGGTGAGATGCTTAACACCACCATGCCGACAATGTTCCACAGGCACCCGGTTTCCGTGCACACTTTTCGAGTACGGATATCGGCCGTGCACAATCGGCTGAAATGACGGGGGGCAGCCTGAAGACGCAGACGGGGGGCTGCGCTCAATGGCCAACCTCGAAATCTGCCGGAAGGATGGACGACGCGTGCGGCGGATTCGAGTTCCGATCGATGACCGGCAGGAGATATTAAGGCACAACATGCATGCCGGAGTCGATGTTGGTCGGCCATCCCGAGACGAGGTCCATCTTGTTTGCCGATGATCAAGAGCTGGCGAGGACGGATAGCGTGGCAGCCGGCAACGGCAACGGAGCTCGTGACCTCCGGGTCGACGCGTTCCGGGGGCTCGCCCTCTGGTTCATCTTCATCGATCATGTTCCGGACAATTCGCTGGCGTGGCTGACGCTGCGCAACTACGGCTTCAGCGACACCTCCGAGGTGTTCGTCTTCGTCTCCGGCTACACCTGCATGCTCGCCTATGGCGGAGCGCTGCCGAAGCAGGGCTGGGCGACCACGGTGGTGCGGGCGCTGCGGCGCGCCTGGGAGATCTATGCGGCGTTCCTGGTGCTGCTGCTCGCCTATGCGGCGCTGGTCTGGGTTATCGGCGGCGGCACGCGCTTCGTCGACGAGACCAACACCGGCTTCTTCTTTCGCGAGCCGGGGCCCACGCTGGTGCATGTGGCGCTGCTGCAATTCGCGCCCGTCAACACCGACATCCTGCTGACGTTTGCAATCCTGCACATCTGCTTTCCCGTCATCCTGTGGCTGATGATCACCAGCGCGACGTTGACGCTGGCGCTTTCATTCCTGCTCTACATGATGGTTCAGCTGTTCAGCTGGCAGGCGCCGGCGTGGCCGAGCGGCGAGCTGTATTTCAATCCGTTCGCCTGGCAGTTCCTGTTCGTGATCGGCGCCTGGTACGGCTGTGCCGGCGCCACACGCCTGCGTCCGCTCCTCGACTCGCGAACGCTGTTGATCGTGGCGATCGGCTATCTCGCGTTCAGCCTGTTGATGGCGCTCAGCTGGGAGTTCAAGAGTCTCGAGAATCTGATCCCGTCGGTCATCAGCGGCCTGATCTATCCGATCTACAAGAGCCACCTGGCGCCGGTGCGGTTGTTGCACTTCCTGGCGCTTGCCTTCGTGGTGTCGCGGCTGGCTCCGCGGGACTGGAAGGGGCCAATCCGTCCGCTGATGACGGCCATGATCAGGTGCGGCGAGAACTCGCTCCCGATCTATTGCCAGGGTGTGCTGCTGGCCTTCCTCGGCCAGGTCGTGCTGACCGACGTGGCGAGCGGGTTGGCGATGCAGGTCCTGATCAGTGTCGCCGGGATTGCGATCATGGTCATCGCGGCCACGCTGCTGACATGGGAATCGCAGCTCGACCGGCGCGGACCGCGGCTGTTCTGACCGCCGTTCCTCAACGCCGGCGTGCGACGGTGACCCCGAGCAGGAAGGCGACGAACAGGCTCGCGAGCGGGGCCTCGCGGGTGATCGCGCTGATGGTCGACAGGGCTGTCCCGGGCCGCCGCGCGTCCCTTGCCGCTTCGCTCAGCCGGTCCACGGCCGCACTCAGGGTACCCACCACTTCGCCGAGTGCATGTGACATGTCCGTCGCGGTGTCGAGCGCGCGTTCGGCGACGCCCGGCTGCGGAGGTGTTTCGAACGTTTCGCTGCTCACTGTCGTTGCCTTCTTGCCGCGGGTCGTCGGATTGGCACCCTCGTGCCGACGCGATTCGGCTGAGGGGCGCATGTAACGCTCGTGGGAAATGCCGGCTGATGCGATTGGTTCCCTGGGACCGAGACGCATCGCCGGCGAAGCGCGCGGTGCAAAATCGCGCTACGCTGGGCGCCCGGCCGTCGATGAAAGGATTCCGTCTTGGCTTCTCCAGACCTTAAGGCGCCACATCGCATCGCCGTCCTTGGTGCTCCGATCGATCTCGGCGCGTCGGTCCGCGGCACGCTGATGGGGCCTGCTGCGCTGCGCACCGCAGGTCTCATCAGCGTGCTGGAAAGCCTCGGGCTCGACGTCACCGACTACGGCGATGTCGGCATCGCCGACATGACGGAGCCCGGTGACGAGCCGCCGGTGAAGGCCAAGCACTATCGCCAGATCCAGCGCTGGTCGCGGGTGCTGGCGCGTCGCAGTCACGAGCTGGCGCAGACCGGCGCCATCCCGATGTTTCTCGGCGGCGACCATTCGCTGTCGATGGGGTCGGTGAACGGGATCGCGCGCCATTGCCGCGAGATCGGGCGGGAGCTGTTCGTGCTCTGGCTCGACGCACATGCCGACTACAACACGCCCGAAACCACCATCACAGCGAACATGCACGGCATGTCCGCCGCGTTCCTGTGTGGCGAGCCGGGTCTCGACGGCCTGCTCGGCGACGAGGCGCGCACGCCCATCACCCCAGATCAGTTGGAGCTGTTCGGCATCCGCTCGATCGACAGGGCGGAAAAGGAGCTGCTGCGTCTCCGTCGTATCAGCATCGCCGACATGCGCGCCATCGACGAGTTCGGCGTCGGCGTACTGACGCGCCGGATCCTCGACAAGGTTCGTGCGCGGAACGGCGTCCTGCATGTGAGCTTCGATGTCGACTTCCTCGATCCCGAGGTGGCCCCCGGCGTCGGCACGACCGTACCTGGCGGCGCGACCTATCGCGAGGCTCATCTCATCATGGAGATGCTGCACGATTCCGGGCTGGTGCGTTCGGTCGATATCGTCGAGCTCAACCCATTCCTGGACGAGCGCGGCAAGACCGCGCGGGTCGCAGTCGAACTGATCGCCAGCCTGTTCGGCCAGCAGATTACCGATCGGCCAACGCCCACGAACGCGATCGTGCCGGACCAATAGGCGGATGCCTCTTCGCTCGCCGCTGGTGAGCTCGAGGCATCCGAGGGCGTCGAGCTCAGTAGCGGGCGTCGTACATCTTCGACTCGACCAAGCCGAGCAGATCGTTCGGCGCCGGCCCCGTGGCGAGCCCGTTCTGATAGGCAACGCCGGCCACCGCGGCGCCGATCTGGGCAGACACCTCGCGGATGCGCGGCAGCGCCGGGTACAGGCTGCCCTGCTCGAGATCGGCGCCGGTGACGCAGTTCGCCAAGGTGTGAGCCGCGGCCATGAACATCTCGTCCGTCACCAGCCGCGCGCCGCTGGCGATGACGCCAAGGCCGACACCGGGGAAGATGTAGGAGTTGTTGCCCTGGCGCGGCACGAAGGTCTTGCCGTCGAGCTCGACCGGATCGTAGGGGCTGCCGCAGGCGAACAGCGCGCGGCCCTGGGTGTAGCGATAGGCCGACTCCGCCGAGCATTCCGCCTTCGAGGTCGGATTTGAGAGCGCAAAGATGATGGGGCGCTCGTTCAGCTCGGCCATGGCCTGCAGCACTTCCGGCGTGAAGGCGCCGCCGACGGCCGCAACGCCGATGATCGCGGTCGGCTTCAGCGTCCTGATCGCGGTCAGGAAGTCTGCGATCGGGGCCTGGTCGTGCGCATAGCGTAGCTTATGGCCGTGCAGGTTCTCTCGCCCCTTGATGACGAGGCCGCGCGAGTCCATCAGCCAGTTGCGCCGCAGCGCCTCGGCTTCGGACAGGCCTTCGGCCATCATGGCGGAGACGACGAGATCCGCGATGCCGGTGGCCGCCTCGCCGGCGCCGAGGAACAGCACGGTCTGGTCGCGCAGCTTGCCGCCAGTGATACGCTGCGCCGAGAACAGGCCGGCGAGCGCCACGGCTGCGGTGCCCTGGATGTCGTCGTTGAAGACGCAGGTGTCGTCGCGATATTTGTGCAGCAGCTTGAACGCGGCGTGGTTGGCGAAATCCTCGAACTGGATCAGCACGCCCGGGAAGGCGGCGCGCGCGGCCGTCATGAACTCGTCGACGAACGTGTCATAAGCTTCGCCCGTAAGGCGCTTCTGGCGCAGCCCAATGTAGTAGGGGTCGGCCAGAAGCTCTTCGTTGTTGGTGCCGACATCGAGCATGACCGGCAGGCACTCCTCCGGATGAATGCCGGCGCAGGCCGAGTACAGCGACAGCTTGCCGACCGGAATGCCCATGCCGTTGGCGCCGAGATCGCCGAGCCCGAGAATGCGCTCACCGTCGGTGACGACGATCAGCTTGGCACGATATGGCCAGTTGGCGAGGATCTCCGCGATCCGGCCGCGGTCATTGGCCGAGATGAACAGGCCGCGCGGACGCTGGAAGATCAGGCCGAATTTCTGGCAGGCGAGGCCGACGGTCGGCGTGTAGATCAGCGGCTGGATCTCGTCGATGTTGTCGCAGACCACCCGGAAGAACAGCGCTTCGTTGCGGTCGTGCAGTGCATTCAGTGCCACGTACTTCTCGAGGTCGCTGGACAGGCTGCGAAGATTGACCAGGATCCGCTCTGCCTGGGCCTGCATCGACATCACGCCGGCGGGCAGGAAGCCGCGCAGGCCGAGCGCATCGCGCTCCTGCTCGGTGAAGCCGGTGCCCTTGTTGAGCAGCGGATCGCGCAGCAGCGCGAGTCCGCGCGGGGAATAGGGGGATAGCGTCGGTGCGCTCATGCGTTGCGGTTGGGTCAAGGCAGTCTCCGAGGTCCTTTGTTCGAGCACCGCCATACCGGAGCGCGCCCAGCGTTGATCGGCATCAATCGCGGCGGGATGGCGGGAACGGACTGTTAACACAGTTTACGTCCCGCGTTGCACCAATGACATTGTGCAACTGCGTTGCAGCTGACGCAGAGGGAAACGCGATGGTCGCTAGGCGCGGCCCGTGACGAATGACCACAGCAGGGCCAGCACGGCGATGGCCATGATACCTGTCCCGATCCATCCCAGGGCGATCAGCCAGGACCGTCCGCGGAAGCGGCCCATCAGCCCGGCATTGGACACGATCACCATCATCATCGCCATGATCGGCACGGCGGCGATGCCGTTGAGCACGGCGCTCCACACCAGCATGTGGATCGGGTCGATGCCGGTGAAGCCGAGCCCGAAGCCGATGATCGTGGCGGCAGCAATGATGCTGTAGAAGCCGACCGCCTCGTCCGGCTTGGCCTCCAGGGTCGCGTGCCAGCCGAAGGTCTCGGCGACGGCGTATGCCGCCGAGCCCGCCAGCACCGGGATCGCCAGCATGCCGGTCCCGATGATGCCGAGCGCGAACAACAGGAAGGTGAGGTCGCCCGCGAGCGGGCGCAGGGCTTCGGCCGCCTGCGTCGCCGAGTCGATCCTGGTGATGCCATGCGCGTGCAGCACCGTGGCGGTCGTCACGATGATGAAGAACGCGATTGCGTTCGAGAAGATCATGCCGATCGTGGTGTCGATCCTGATCCGTCGGAGGTCGGGGTGGTCCTTCTTCGACAGCTCGCGCAAGGGACGGTCGACCTTGCCCTGGTTCATCTCCTCGACCTCCTGCGAGGCCTGCCAGAAGAACAGGTAAGGGCTGATGGTGGTGCCGAGGACGGCCACCACCGTCAGCAGATAGTCGGCCTCCGTCGAGGGGCTGGGCCATACCGCCGCGAGCAGCGCCGTGCTCCAGGGCACTTCGACCATCAAGGCGGTCGCGACGTAGGCGAACAGGCTGAGGGTCAGCACCTTGATGAAAGGTGCGTAGCGGCGATAGGGCAGGAATACCTGGAGCAGCGTCGACCCGGCGGCGAAGATCAGCGCGTGCTCATGGTTGAGACCGCCGATCACCAGCGACAGCGCCTCCGCCATCGCCGCGATGTCGGCTGCGATGTTGAAGGTGTTGGCGCCGACCAGGAGGGCGACGAGGCCGAAGACGATCCCGCGTGGCGCAAGCGCGGTGATGTTGGCCGCCAGCCCTTTGCCGGTGACACGGCCGATGCGCGCGCTCACCAGCTGGATCGCGATCATGAAAGGCGCGGTCAGAAAGACCGTCCACAACAGCCCGTAACCGAACTGCGCGCCAGCCTGGGAGTACGTCGCTATTCCCGACGGATCGTCGTCGGCGGCACCGGTCACGAGACCTGGACCCAAAACCCGGAATACGCTCCAGGGCGACCGTTTCGGTTTGTTCGGTTCGGATGCAACGGTCATGGCCATGGCAGTGCTCCCCCGGCGGTGTATGTCTCTCGAAGTCGCACGCCCTCTTTTCGTTCCCGGCTCCGGAACCGGAGGGGAGTACCAGCGTTCCAGATCACGTCGGATTTCGACCAAGGGGGACGCGTGCCGGACCAGCGGCAAACAGGGCATGATCAGGAGCTCGGCATGGCCGAGCGCGAGAGGCTTTTCGCCGGAGGCAGTGAGCTGGCCGGACTGATGTTGCGGTTCGATTGGGAGAGCACCTCGATCGGAACGCCGGAGCATTGGCCGCAGAGCCTGAAGACGGCCGTCAGGCTCATGCTGACATCCCAACAGCCGATCTGGATCGGTTGGGGAAGGGAGCTGATCTATCTCTACAATGATGCTTACAAGACCATCATCGGCGGCAAGCATCCCTGGGCTCTCGGTCGCCCGACGTCCGCGGTCTGGCACGAGATCTGGGAGGACATCGGTCCGCTGCTGGCAAAGGCCGGCGGCGGTGACCAGGGCACCTATGTCGAGGCGCAGCTCCTGATCATGGAGCGCAACGGCTTTCCCGAGGAGACCTACTACACGTTCTCCTACAGTCCCATACCGGACGACGATGGATCGCCCGGAGGAATCTTCTGCGCCAACACCGATGACACCCAGCGCGTGATCAGCGAGCGCCAGCTCTCGCTGCTGCGCGAGTTCGCAAATGCCGGGGCTGGGGCCCGCAGCATCGACCAGGCCTGCGCAAGCTGCGCGGACGCCTTGGCGCGGGAGTCGCGCGACCTTCCTTTCGCGATGATCTACATGACCGACCCGGACGGCGAGGCGGCGCGGCTGGAGGCCTTAACCGGCATCGACCGCGATCATCCCGCCGTTCAGCCGAGGCTGGGAATTCAGCCGGAAGGAACGTGGCCTCTGGCTGAAGCGCTGAGGCTGCAGGATGCGGTGCTGGTTCGCGATCTTCCGCGGCGGTTCGGCCTCAGCTTTCCGACCGGCGGATGGCGTCAGCCGCCACAGCACGCCGTTGTGCTTCCGCTGCCCGCGTCGGGGGAAGCCGGATGGGGCGGCTTCGTCATCGCAGGTCTCAATCCGTTCCGCCTCTACGACGAGAGCTATGCCCGCTTCCTGAACCTCGTCGCGGGGCAGATTGCAGCGGCCGTCAGCAATGGCGGGGCCTATCAGGCAGAGCGGCGCCGCGCGGAAGCGCTGGCCGAAATCGACCGCGCCAAGACGACGTTCTTTTCCAACATCAGCCACGAGTTTCGTACGCCGCTGACGCTGATGTTGAGCCCGCTGGAAGACCTGCTCGGCCGCGACGAGGCCCAACTCACCTCCGAAGCGCGATCCGTCCTCAGCCTGATCCACCGCAACGGCATTCGCCTGCTGAAGCTCGTGAACACGCTGCTCGACTTTTCGCGCATCGAGGCCGGCCGCATGACCGCGCACTTCGAGCCGATCGATCTTGCGGTCTTCACTGCCGAGCTCGTGTCCAACTTCCGCTCGGCGACGGATCCTGCCGGCCTGCGTCTCATCATCGACCCCAAGCCCCTGTCCGAGCCGGTGTATGTCGACCGCGACATGTGGGAGAAGATCGTTCTCAATCTGGTGTCGAACGCGTTCAAGTTCACCTTCGAAGGTGAAATCGCGGTGTCGATCGGCTTGTCCACCGACCGCAATCATGCCGAGCTCAAGGTTCGCGACACCGGCACCGGCATCCCGCCCAGTGAGCTGCCGCACCTGTTCGAACGGTTTCGTCGCATCGAAGGCGCGCGCGGCCGATCCTTCGAGGGCAGCGGCATCGGTCTCGCTCTCGTTCAGGAACTGGTGAGGCTTCACGGCGGGGAGATCGCTGTAGACAGCGCGCTCGGCCGCGGCTCGGTCTTCACCGTGCGAATTCCGCTTGGCTCGGCGCATCTGCCAGCGGGCCAGATCGGACCTTCCCATGTCCTGACCGTTACCAACGTGCGGGCCGAGGCCTACATCGAGGAGGCGCTCGGGTGGCTGAACGGCGGTGTGCCGTTCGAGCTTCCTCACCCGTCATCATCCGACGACCTCGGAGTCCGCTCCGCGACGGCATCGGCCCGTGATCGCGTGGTGCTCGCGGACGACAATCCCGACATGCGCGACTACGTCCGCCGTCTGCTCGGCGAGGATTATGACGTGGAGGCGGTCAGCGACGGCATGGCGGCCCTCGAGGCGGTCCGACGGCGCCGCCCCGATCTGGTGCTGACCGACGTCATGATGCCGGGGCTCGACGGCTTCGGCCTGCTGAAAGCGCTGCGTAGCGATGCGCAGCTTCGCGACATTCCTGTGGTCATGCTGTCGGCGCGCGCCGGCGAGGAGGCCAAGGTCGAGGGGCTTGATGCCGGGGCGAGCGACTATCTCACCAAGCCGTTCAGCGCGCGCGAGCTGCTGGCGCGGGTGCGCGCCAATATCGATCTGTCGCGGGTGCGGCACGAGGCCGAGACCACGCTGCGTGAGCTGAACGAGCGCCTGGAGACGCAGGTCTCCGAGCGTACCGCGGAGCTGCAGACCAAGGAGGCGCGGTTGCGGACGATCTTCGAGGCGAGCTACACGTTCCAAGCGCTGCTCTCGTCCGATGGGACGCTTCTGGATGCCAATGCGACCTCGCTCGAAGCGATCGCTGCGCCCCTGCACGAGGTCGCAGGGCTGCCATTCTGGGAGACGCCGTGGTTTGCGGGGACGCCCGGCACGCCCGAGCTGATCAGATCCCTGGTCGACGCCGTCGCTCGCGGCGACGGGGCCCGCCAGGAGTTGCAGCTCGAGCTGCCGGTCGGCGGCTCACGGTGGTTCGACTTCCAGATGCGGCCGGTGCGGGACGAGACCGGACAGGTGGTCGCCATCGTGCCCGAGGCGGTCGAGTTGACCGAACGGCGCAAGGCGGAGGAGGCGTTCCGCCAGGCCCAGAAGATGGAGGCGATCGGCCAGCTCACCGGCGGCGTCGCGCACGACTTCAACAATCTCCTGACCGTGATCCGGTCCTCGGCCGACCTGTTGCGCCGGCGCCAGCTGTCCCCGGAGCGCATGCGGCGCTACGTGGATGCGATCTCGAACACGGCGGATCGCGCCGCCAAGCTCACCGGACAGTTGCTCGCCTTCGCGCGGCGGACGCCGATGGAGCGCCGCGTCTTCGATGCCGCGGGGCATATCGAGCAGATCGAAGAGATGCTGCAGACCGTGCTCGGTGCGCCGGCCGCGATCGAGCTCGACCTGCAAGCGCGGCCGCTTCCGGTCGATGTCGACATCAACCAGTTCGACACGGCCCTCGTCAATCTCGTTGCCAATGCGCGGGACGCGATGGAAGGCCGGGGCGTCCTGACCATTCGCGGTCAGCTGCTGCCGCAGGACGGCCAGCCCGGGCGGCCGCAATTCGTCTCGATCGCCGTCAGCGACACTGGATGCGGCATTGCGCCCGATCAGATCGACCGCATCTTCGAGCCGTTCTTCACGACCAAGGGAGTCGGGCGCGGCACGGGTCTCGGCCTGTCCCAGGTCTACGGCTTCGTGCACCAGTCCGGCGGACGGGTGTTGGCGGAGAGCGAGGTCGGCAAGGGGACGACGCTGACCCTGCTGCTGCCGCGCACGCACAAGCCGTTGGAGCTGCGCGAGCGGACCGAGCACACTCCGGACATGGTCGTCGCGCGCTGGAACGTGCTGGTCGTCGAGGACAACCCGGAGATCGGCGAATTCTCGACCCAGCTGCTCGAGGATCTCGGCTATCGAACCGTGCTGGCGCGCAGCGCAAACGATGCGCTGCGCTTGATCGACGCGAATCCCGGTGGCTTCGATCTCGTGCTCAGCGACGTCGTGATGCCCGGAATGGACGGAGTCACGCTCGGCCGGGAAATCCGTCGCCGGCTCCCGATGATTCCGATCGTGCTCAACAGCGGCTACAGCCACGCCCTCGCCGACGGCGACCGCCACGGTTTCAGTCTCATCCAGAAGCCCTACTCGGTCGATGAGCTCTCGCGCGTGCTGCGTCAGGTCATGGCCGCACGCGAGGAAGGCGCCAAGTCGGCGTCGTCCTGACGACGCGCGCCGCGGCTTTCCCCTGACGTCGGCATCGCGCTCGTGATCCGCACTTGAAGGATGGTGCCCGGGCGGCGTATTTTTGGGCGCTGGGGGAGGTCTCATGGCAGACGTGGAATCGTTGCCGCGCGGGCGTTGCGTGCCGCGGCGCTCATTTGCTCTGGCCGCGTGTGCGGCGCTGGTCGTCTGCAGCAGCGCGTTTGCCAAGGACGATGATGCGGACGAGCCCGCATCGGGTCTCGCCAATGTCTACATCGACTTCCGGACGAACTATGCCTACGTGCCAGGGGGCACGTTGTCGACCGGCCTGGGCGACACGTCCCTGTTCGGAACCCTCTCGCAGCTCGCGACCTTGCGCAAGCTGCTTGACCGGCCGGCTTTGCCCGGACGGCCGCAACTTTCGGCTCCGACCAACCAGGGCCTTGGCGTCGACGTTCCGCTCACCGTCGATCTCGGCGACGCCTTGTCGCTTTGGGCCGGGTTCACCGGAAGCACCTCCTACAACGGCCTGTCCGGCTGGGCCGACGTGGCCATCACCAGCTGGTTCCTCGGCTTCCAGGCCGACGTCTATCAGCAGAACGGCGGCACGCTTCCGACGCTGACCTTGCAGTCGACGCTGACACGGTCGGTGCCGGACTCGCCATTGGCGACCACCTCGTTCAACACCGTCATCGAAGCCAAATACGCGCTCGATCCGGATGAGACGCGCGGCTGGCTCGCGGGCGTTCAATACACCCATGTCGAGGTCGATTCCGCGCTCGCGCATGTCGGGAGCACGACCGCCGGCTATATCGGCGGCTTCTACCAGTGGGAGAACAACTGGAAGGTCTCCGCGCGCGTCGGCATCCAGTCGTTCGGTGGCGCGCAGCTGCTCGCCATCACGCCGATCGCGTCCTACACGCAGCCGCTGGTCAGGCTCGATCTCGATCGCATGGATGACGATGACAACCGGCTGTTCGGCATCACCGCGCAAATCGCCTGGGCGCCGAAGCCGGTCTATCAGCTGACGGTGAGAACGCCACTCTACGCGATCAAGAACTGACGGGGTGATCGAAGCTGCGCGCCGGCCCGTCTCAGCGCATGCTCACGAACTTGGCCCAGAGGCCGGCGAGCAACGCGCCGGTCATCATGTAGTGCGGCTTGTCGCAGAACAGGCTGCCATATTGACAGACATCGGCGCCGACCGATCCCAGCTGGTGCTGACCCGCCGCGTAGAACAGGGCGGACAAGCCGGCCAGTACGACCGCAACGACATACATCGGAAGACCTCCTCCACCGGCCGCGCCCGACGGGCTGAAGTAGCATTGCCGATCGGCGCAACTATCTGCGCTTGACACGTCGGGCAAATCAGGCGCATTTTGACATCGTCGAAGAAACCATAAAGCCCGCGCCGCGAACTCGGCAGCGGGCTTTTTATTGGCTCGGCCCGGATTTGGAGCGGCGGTTATCGAAATCGCAAAGCCTGACCGCCGCATTTCGATCAAATTTGACATGTCGGGCAAATCACCGGCATAGTGTCATTATCGAATTTTCCGAACAAGATGATGCCGCGTTGTCCGCGGGCATTTTGACTTGAGCAGCGCAGCCCGGCATCGGCTGTCGACCACGATCGTCGGCTATTCATCGCGCGTCGTGCAGCGCGCAGACAACTTCGAACATCCGGATACTCGCCGGCCCGCGCGAACGGGCCGGTGCGTGGGCGTGGCGACCGTCGCTTCACCCGCAGCGGTCCCTTGCTTGAGCCGAGGGATAGGGTTCGCGCCTGAAACGATCGCGCTTTCGGCTGCGATCTGCCGCGCTTTTCCTTCGCCCAGGAGAGAGGAAGATGACCGCCTACCTCATTGCGCTCGCCCTGATCGGCCTGGTGATGGTCGCAGCCGCCGATGCGATCTCGTGACGATCACCACCCTCGCATTCATCACCCATGATATCAGGGACGTGACCATGTTGAAGACGATCACCGAAATTCGCTCGATGGCCCGCAGCCACACCAAGACGGCGATCAACACGCTGGTTGGCGTGATGCGCTCACCGAAGGCGACACATGCCGCGCGCGTATCCGCCGCCAACGCCATCCTCGACCGCGGTTGGGGGAAGGCGCCTCAGGCGCTGCAGAACAGCGAGGACGGCGCCCTCGAGCTGATCCACCGCATCGAACGTGTCATCGTGCATCCGGATGAGCACGATGGGGAGCAGGTGGATGAGTGATCCCGGTGGTGGGTGAGGCGTGAGCGCCTCGCAGGATCGGGAGATCGGCTTTCAATTGGCGTGGCAGCTTGGTGTTCTCTCCCCGGCTCCTGGGACGGTGGCGAAATCAGATCGAGACATGCCGGCCGGAGACAATGAGCCGAGACGGACTCAGCGCCCAAACAGCCGCAAAAATCAGAGCCGGCGGACTTGACGTCGACGCTCGTTTGTTCGATCTTTGTTCTCGGTCTGAACGTCGTTCCTTGGGCAATCGCAATCTGGATATCTTCGGGTCATCAACATGATTGCATCAGCACGGTCGGCGCGAGTCGTGAGTGTCTTGAAGCGGCTGCTTGCTCTCTGGCTGTTGCTCTTCGGATTATCGTGCCGCGCGGCTGTCGCAAGCGATGTCCTCATCAGCTATGCGGTTGAAGCCAAGGGAGAGACGGATAGCGGCAATCTCAACGATTGCGACGAGGTTGGCGTATGCCGCTTCCACGCTGCCGGTCTAGACGTTGAAGTCGTCCTCTATACAGAAGCAGGCGTTGCCATGCTGGAGATGATTGTCAAAGGACCGCCTGGCTGCTGTTATACCTTCGAGGCCAAAGAGCAATTTCGAGCGACCATTAAACCCGGCCTGACGCGGTTGGAGATCTACCAGCGCATGTGGTCACCGCACGATGATTTCGTCAGGACCCCGTTCTCCTGGAATCGACGGATTGGAACCATCTATCTCGCGTTCTCACAAAAGCGCTCCGCGAAGTAATCGGGCGCGTCATGATTAGGAAGGATTGGACATGGCCAGCGGACGAGATTTCGTAGAGCGGGCGCCACTGCCTCCGCCAGGGGCTCCGAAAATCGAGGAGGGTGACCGATCTCGTGTGTTCGGAGCAATTGGAAAACAGATCGACGACATCGTGAACGGACCCGGGTCCTATTATCCTGAGGGGCACAAGAAGAGCCCAGATGCGCTGCTGGAAGACCTGACCAATTTTTATGGTTCTGTTGAACGTCTGAGCAAACAGCTGGATGACCCCTCCAACATCATGGGTGACGTGCTGGACCAGATCAAGAAGTTCAATGACGCGTTTGCCCCGTCAGCAAGGTGGAGTACGCCGAGCTCCCAGAAAGACAAGGCCATCGAGCTGCCATTTAAGCTCGTTCCGGAGACGAGAGATCGTAACGTTATCGATGTGCCGGATGACGGACCATATACGCCGCCCATGCCATGGAGAGCGCCGAGAAAGGATCGCAACGTGTTGTTGAGAGGACCGCAGCGCGTTGCCGGTGGCGTAGATCCGTGGGTCTCTCGGCGTCTCGCAACGCGGCTGGTCTTTCCCTCCTGACCATCCGTCGCATCCAGCCAAACGCAATTGCAGGCCGGGCTGCAAGTGCGCAGGCATCCGCATTCGGTCGTGTCTCCAAATAAGACGCTGGGCGAGGGGCATCATGAGGTTGAACAGGGGTGGGTTGATAGTCTGCGCAATCTATCTGATCTGGTTTGCGATATTGACTTGGCTCTCATGGGAAGCGAAGGATCCAAAGGGAGCTTATTTCCTAGGTCAATTGTCAATCCTGCCGGCGCAGGTTTTTTTGTGGACCTCCGGGGTCGGTCAGGTCTTGGAAGCTCACGTTGCCTCGGAGTCCCAAATCAACGGACCTCTGTTGACTGTGCCCCTGAGTTTCGCCGTGCTGTATTTGTTTGGCTGGGGAATGAGCGCATTTGGGAAAGTCTGGTCGCAGGCCACGCGCGACGCTGAGCGGGCCGACCGGGAGTAGGTCCGTCGCTTCTGTGTGTGCCTGATTGGATAATCGTGCGCTTACGCTGCTGAAGCGGCTCCAACCGAATGCAAGGCTCCGGCTGCATTTCGCGGCGTGTTGGGTCCGTCCTCCTTCGCCGCCGATCAAGTCGACGGAACACCTTTGGTCCGATCACTCACCTTGCCCCGCTTTGCTGGAGAAATCCGATGGCATCACGCTATTCTCAGCTGGCCGAGCCGTCGACTGGTACCCAAGATGGGTCAAGTCTCTGGGAACGCCTTAGATGGCCGGAGCATGGCCAAGGATTGCGCCTGCAGTAATAGTTCGAAAGCTCATCCGGAGGTAGACATGCGGCTGAATAGAGGTGGTCTTATCGCGTGCGCCGTCTACACGCTGTGCGCAGCCGGCCTTGTCGGCTCGGCATCCGTCACCGATGTTAAGACGAGCGTGATGCTGTCCTCTCTTGCGGTGTTTCCTGCCGGGATTTTCTGGTCCGTCTGGGCCGCGGTGTCCGGCTCGGAGCGTTTTCCTTTTTCCGTCGATTCCTGGTTGAATAGTTTACTCGCCTATTACCTCGAGTCGCTCTTGCTCATCTACCTGATCGGTTGGGCTGCGAGTGCGCGGACAGCGGCAGGAGCGCGCCTCCGCAACAAGGAAGTCCGGTTGCCTGATCGTCCTGACGTCGATTGATCGATTTCGTCTGGACGGCCGCAGCCATTGATCTGCCTCCAAGCGGAAAGCTGTAGTTCATTCGCACCATCTGGGCACGGGCGACACTCGTTGCGCGGGGGTAAGCCCGCGCGAAGGAGAAGCTCATACAAGGTCAACGCATATGGCATCTCGATACTCGCTGACCGTTCAAATCAATCCTGGTTTTCCGGGACATGCTGCAGTCGTCGTCAACGAGCCTGGGCGACAGACGTTTGCCGGGTTCGGACCCAGCACCCATGGGGTTCCGTTGAGCCACGGGAAATTTGACGTTCATACGCTCCGTCCGGGCGAAACTCCTCCGCCTGATTTCTCCAGCGTCGTCGACGATGGTCAGTACCGCTCGTTTACCGTTCCCATCACGCCAGAACAGGCGGCAAGCGCGCTGAACGAAATCGGTCGGATCCGAAACGCGGGCGAAACTTACAACGGTCTCAAAAGTTACAGCCCGAACGTTTGCACAACGATCGTGAATCGGATTATGGGGGCTGCCGGTCTGGGCGGGAACAGTCTCCCACGCGTGCTGCCGTCGCAAAGCGGCGAGTACCTCGCGAATATCGAGAGAGAGCTGTCCTCCAACAGGAAAGCGAATGTGACCTTCGATGGCGGCGGTTTCGCCAATCGGATTCCCGACGCTCTTCGTGACATCCAGAGCGATTATGCATTTGTCGGTGGTGGCTACGATACACCGTCGGAGCGAACCGGCCGCCTCCCTAGGCAAGCGTCGAACCTGTACGAGACAGTGCCGCCACCCGACGATGCGGTGGGAATGGACCGCGGGTCCGGCCGAAATCTGCGGAGTCGTCGGGCGGACTCGGCGACTGCAACGATGTTCGACAGCGGCACGAATCCCATACCGTACATCCCGCGAGTCCTGCTGGGACCACAGGCGACGCGGTCAGGACGTATCTCTGGATCGCCGGACGAATCCGGGCCGGCCGAGCTGGGCTCTTCATATCGGCAGCTGTGGCCGCAGCCCGACGACGGGGACACCACGCCGAGTGATTTCAACGATTGGTACACGCGCTGGGTCAAGCCGCTCCGGGAGCCATAGCTGGCAACCGAGACGGGGCCGCGGACGCGAGGTGAACGGCCGGTAAGAGCAGGTGATCATTGTCCACCCTCAAGATCCCCACCGCGAAAGTGTTTGAGCCGCTGCTCGCGCCGGCCCGCTACAAAGGCGCGTTCGGCGGGCGCGGCTCGGGCAAGTCGCACTTCTTTGGCGAGCTTCTGGTCGAGACCTGCCAAGCCGAGCGCGGCACGCTCGCCGTCTGCATTCGCGAGGCACAGCGCACGCTGGCGCAATCATCCAAGCGGCTGATCGAGGACAAGATCGCGGCGCTCGGCCTCGGCCAGGGCTTCCGGTCGTTCAGCGACCGCATCGCGGCTCCCGGCGACGGGCTCATCATCTTTCGGGGCATGCAGGATCACACCGCAGAGTCGATCAAGTCGCTGGAGGGATTTCGCATCGCCTGGATCGACGAGGCACAGACCTTGAGCGCGCGTTCGCTGTCGCTGCTGCGGCCCACCATCCGAGCGCCTCGCTCGGAGCTGTGGGCGAGTTGGAATCCGCGCCGCAAGTCGGATGCCGTGGACGATTTTCTGCGCAGTCGAAAACCGGAAGGCGCCGCCGTGGTCAAGGCGAGCTGGCGCGACAATCCGTGGTTTCCGGCGGTGCTGGAGGAAGAGCGGCAGCTCGACCTCGCGCTCTATCCGGACCGCTACGAGCATATCTGGGAGGGGGACTACGTGCGCGCGTTCGAAGGAGCCTATTTCGCCGACCTGCTGGCGCAGGCGAAACGCGAGGGACGGATCGGCAAGGTGTCCGCGGACCCGCTGTTGCCGTTGCGGGCGTTCGTCGACATCGGCGGCGCCGGCGCCACGGCGGACGCCTTCACGATCTGGATCGCGCAATGGGTCGGCAACGAGATGAGAGCCGATTTCCAGCACCTGCGGCGCTGGCGCAAGAGCGTGGAGCAGGCCCAGAGCTATACGTTCAAGGCCGTCATCACGGTCATCGCGACCGGTCTGATCGGTGCGATCTGGCTCGGCATCAAAGTCGTGCTCGGAAGGTGATGCCGTGCCAGCCTGGATCTCGCGGCGAGGCCGCCGCTTCCGCATCAGAGAGGTCGACGCTTGCGAGCCTGACGTCCTCGACACCTTGAAGGAGCTCCATGCGCGCACATTCCTCGATTGCGCACCTCTGCCCGATTTCGAGAGCGGACAATGGTGGATATCGACCGAGCTCGGACGGCCCGTCGCCTTTGCCGGAATGATGCCGTCATCCCTCGGCAAGGGCATAGCCTATCTTTCGAGGGTTGGCGTTCTTCAAGAGCGGTGTGGTTACGGCCTGCAGCGACGGCTGATGCGTGTGATCGAGCAGCGCGCGCGTCGCTCGGGCCTGGATTGCATCGTTTCGGATACGACTTGCAACATCGTCTCCGCGAACAATTTCATTCGGTGCGGATATGTGCTGTTCCAACCGGTCCGGCCCTGGGCCTGGGTGAACTCGCTCTATTGGCGCAAGATGATCGGGTGGTGAGCTGTCGATCGATGCCTTATGCAGATTGCATTGCGCTGCAGCAGAATTGGGCCAGCTCGACAGCTCCGACCCGGGCTTTTTTTGCGGCTGCCGTTGAGCTAACCATGCATTGTCGGACGTTGGAGACAATGCCACGCCGGGCAGTCAATGGAAGATCGCTTCAGACGATCAAAGCAGCGGGAAGGACTCTGGGATGCCGGCTGAGGTCACCCTGCCAGAGCGTGCGCCACGGCCGCCTGACGCGCCAACCGCGCTGGCTGGTATGTTGGTGATCGATTTCACGCGTGTCGTCGCAGGGCCGGCGTGCACACAGACGCTGGCCGATTTCGGCGCCGAGGTGATCAAGATCGAGCAGCCGCTCACGGGAGACGATACCCGCGCATACGAGCACGCCGAGCTCGGCGGAGAGAGCGCAGCGTTCCTCAGTCTCAATCGGAACAAGCGCGGCATGGTGTTGGATCTCACGATACCGCAGGCCAGAGACGTCGCGCGTGCGCTGATCGCCAAGGCCGACATCGTCGTGGAGAATTTCTCGTCGTCCGTCATGGAGAGGTTCGGGCTGGACTATCAGACACTGTCCAGCACCAATCCCGGGCTGATCTATTGCTCGATCTCGGCCTACGGACGCTCTGGTCCATTTGCGTGGCGATCAGGGTTCGATCCAATCACCCAGGCGGAAAGCGGGTTCATGTCCCTCAACGGTTTCGCCGATGGTCCGCCGGTGCGGACCGGTCCTCCGATCGTTGATCTGGCCACCGGCATGTCCGCCTGCAATGCCATCCTATTGGCACTCGCCGCCCGGCAGCGGCTCGGTCGCGGGCAGCACGTCGAGGTGGCGCTGTTTGACATCGCCTTGGCGATGACCGGCTTCTCCGGAATGGCGTATTTGATGAACGGCGTGAACCCCACGCGGACGGGCAATTCGCCGAACGACTCTCCGACGGTCGGCGTCTTTGAAGCGTCAGATGGTCCGCTCTACATCGCATGTGCCAACGATCGGCTCTACCGCCGGCTGGCTACGGAGGTGCTTGGTCGTCCGGATCTCCTGAGCGATCCCCGCTTCGCCACGCGAAGGGCGAGATGGGTCAACCGTACGCAACTGCGCGGCCTCATCGCCGACATCCTCGCCACGGAACGGATGGATGTCTGGACCTCTCGGATGAACCAGGCTGGAGTTCCGGTTGGACACGTTCGTACGGTCGAGCAGGCGTTCAACGCGGCCGAGGTCCGGATGCGCGGCCGCACCTGTCGTATTCCGCACCCCACCGCAGGCTCGATACCCAACATCGAGCCGGCAATCGCCATGAAGCTCACGCCGACCGTCGAGCCGACGGCGGCGCCGCGGCTCGGTGAGCACACGGCCGCGATCCTGCGCCACAGGCTTGGGCACACTGAGCAGGAGATCGAAGCCCTGCGTCGGGCGGGGGCGTTCGGACGCAACAATCCGGGAGCTTAAGGCATCGTCACTGGTGCCGGACACGAGGCAGGAAGAGCGGCAGCGTCCTCAGCAGCCATCAGCCGGCTTTGGCCATCTCGTCGTCTTCCGGTGAGTTCAGGTACATGCCCGACATGGTGTCAACCCAGCACAGATGATCATGCACCTTCTTGACACCAGAGATGTTCTCGGTGGCAACAATTGCCGCCTGCCGCGAGCGCTCTTCGGTAATGACGCCGCTCAGATGAACGATGCCGTCCTTGACGATGACGGACAATCCGAACGGGCACCAGTCGTTCTTCTCGAGAGCGTCGATCACACGGTTGCGGATGTGATCGTCATCCGCCGTCGGATCCGGGACCTGCCGCCCGAGCGCGGCGACCGCTTGCAGCAGGTTCGCCCGTGACACGATGCCGATGACCCGGTCTCCCTTGACCACGGGCAACCGCTTCACGTGGTTCTTTTCCATCAGTTCCACGATCTCCGCCAGCGCGGCGTCTTCGGTGATCGTCAGGGGAGACTTGGTCATTACCTCTGACACTTTGCGACCATGCTCGTGGACGAAGTCGGCGGCCGACTTCCCGGGCCCGAGAATGAAGCGCAGCCAACGGCCGCGCTTACGCCCTGTGCCGATCTCGGATCGGCGGATGAAATCGCCTTCCGAGACGACGCCCACGAGTTTTCCGTCGGAATCGACCACGGGAAGGCCGCTGACGTGCCGTTGAAGCATGATATTTGCCGCATCCACGATGGAAGTGTCAGGGGTGACGGTGATGACGGGACGGGTCATGATCTGGTGGGCGCGCATGGCGAACTCCAATGTCAAAGGCTAAGAAAACGTAATCCGCCGCCACGGTCTTGAATTGACGCAGGTCAAAGGAGGTGCCGCCGCGTCATTGACGCAGCTCAAGGTCCTGGCATTGAATTGCAGCTATAAGGCATCTTGATCTAGCGAGAGGAGAAGTGCCCATGTCCGAGTTCTCCGGGACCAAGGTCCTGGCCGACGAAACGGCCGAACTGTCCGAACGTGTCGCTCTCTCCAACAAGCACGCACTCGAGCTGCTCGTTGGTTCCCAGCAGATCGTCATGGAGGAGGTTCTGTTTGCCAGCAACGAAGTGCTGGATCGCGCGCGTACGGAGACGCATCTGCTGGCCGAGTTCGTGTCGAAGCTGGCTGGCGTGCATTCCGTGAAGGGAATCCAGGCGATGGTCCAGGAATGTGGACGGCATCAGATTGATTTCGTCAGGCGGGATTGCGATCGACTCTTCAAGCACGGGCAGCGCCTGATTGATGCTAGCGTGAATCTCATGGGGCAACGGTGGCGAAACTGAAGAGTGCGGGGGCGTCGCGTCCCGATCGACGGGAACGCGAGGGAACGACCGTTAACGACCGGAGCAGTGCCGTTGTCTCTGCAGAGACCTCTTTGAAGCCGGAGGGTGCGCTCGCCGCACCCGACGCAAAGTTGCTCTCCCGAGAAGCCGACGCGGCCTCCGGGGAGCTTCGACGCGAGGATCACGAGCTGGACAGGGCCTTCAGCGCGATGCTGGCTCGGCTCACCGGTGGAATTTCCCCGGCCGCTCTATCAATGGCGTATCTGGATTGGGCTTGTCATCTGGCCGCTGCACCTCAGCGTCAGATCGAAATCGTCCGAGATGCCTGGCACGGCGCTAAGCAGGTCGCGGAACGGTCATTGCGGTTTGCAGACCCGAATCGCAGTCCTTGGGACCTGATCAAGCCGCAGGCCAACGATCATCGCTTTTCCAAGCCGCAATGGGCGACGCACCCGTTCAACTTGTTCGCCCAGGCGTTCCTGCTCGGGGAAGATTGGTGGCACAAGGCGACGACCGGCATTCGTGGTGTCGACCCTGCCAACGAAGCCGTCGTCGACTTTTCAATTCGTCAACTGCTCGACATCTTCGCGCCATCGAACTTTGCAGCGACCAACCCGGAAGTGTTGGAGAAGACGTTTCAAAGCGGTGGCGAGAACCTGATCTTCGGCTGGCAGAACTGGCTCGCCGATCTCATGCAGGTGATGCAGCCGGGGAAGATACCGATCAATGGCGAGTTCGTCGTCGGCAAGACCGTCGCGGCCGCGCCGGGCAAGGTTGTGCTTCGCAATCAGTTGATTGAGCTGATTCAATACGCGCCGACGACCGAGAAGGTGAGACCAGAGCCGGTCCTGATCGTACCGGCTTGGATCATGAAATATTACATCCTGGATCTGTCGCCGCACAATTCGCTGGTCCGATACCTGACCGACCAGGGCTTTTCGGTTTTCATGATCTCCTGGCGAAACCCCAGAGCGGAAGACCGGGATCTTGCGTTTGACGACTACCGCTCGCTGGGCGTCATGGCTGCCCTGGACATGATCGGAAGGATCATTCCGAATACGCTGGTCCATGCCGCAGGCTATTGTCTCGGGGGAACGCTTCTTTCGATCACGGCGGCAGCCATGGCACGCGATGGCGACCAGCGCCTGAAGACAATCACGCTGTTTGCGGCCCAGACCGATTTCACGGAAGCGGGAGAGCTGACGCTCTTCATCAATGAAAGCCAGGTCGCCTTTCTGGAAGACATGATGTGGGAGCGTGGATATCTCGACACCACCCAGATGGCGGGCGCATTTCAATTGCTGCGCTCCAACGATCTGATCTGGTCTCGTGTCTCGCGCGACTATCTTCTCGGCGAGCGCGCAAATCCGAGCGACTTGATGGCATGGAACGCAGATGCGACGCGGCTGCCGTATCGGATGCACTCCGAATATCTGCGCAAGCTGTTCCTGAACAACGATCTCGCCGAGGGGCGGTATCAGGTCGAGGGGAAGCCTGTTTCGCTCTCGGATATCCACACGCCGATGTTCGTCGTCGGGACGCTGCGTGATCACGTTGCGCCTTGGAAATCGACGTACAAGGTCCATTACGAGGTTGATGCTGACGTCACTTTCGTGCTCGCGAGCGGCGGCCACAATGCCGGCATCGTATCGCCGCCGGGCGAGCAGGGGCGCTCCCATCAGATGCGGACCAAGGCTGCCGACGCTCCTTATCTCGGGCCGGACGAGTGGCAGGGCACATCGCCAAAGCTGGAGGGATCGTGGTGGCCGGCCTGGACAGCGTGGCTCGGACAGCAGTCGGGAGCGCCGGGTGTGCCGCCGCAACTCGGGACAGATCGTTCGAATGATCTCGGAGACGCGCCGGGCGACTACGTGCACACGTGATCGCCGCATGTTGCGGCCAAGGAGCACCATCCCGTCGGACTTAGGCGCTGGTCCGGAGCAATGAAAGGCTTCGGTCCAATGTCGTCTCAGCCGTGCCTGACGCATCGACCTGGAGCCAATCGAGACCGCCGATATCGTAGTGTTCCTGATCCTCGGCAACCCCGACCGTTGCATCGGACGCATCGGCGACTCGATGGTGAATTCGCTCCTGCCGGCTGCGCAAATCTGTGACGAGGAAGAGGCCGGCAAAGGGCGCCTTCAGCCGCTTCGCGAGATCATGGATCTCCTGTCGTTCATCCGGACGTGCAAACACGGCGTCGACGATCACCGTGAAACCTTGTGAGAGCACGCGGCCGGCCTGCGCCGTCAACTCTCGATAGACCCGAGAACTCGATTCCGGCGTATAGGCCGCAGCTGGGAGGCGTTCGGTTTCCTTCACGCCAGACAGTTGCTTGCGCAGCACGTCGCTGCGCAACACGATTGCTCCCGGTGGAGGCACCAAGAGAGGAGCGAGAGCCCGGGCGAGCGCAGATTTTCCCGTTCCCGACAGGCCTCCGACCGCGATCATCCTCGGCTCTGCCGGCCGGATCAGGCTGCGTGCAAGTTGAAAGTAGCTCTCTGCGGTCTCGATCGTTGCGGAGCGATCTGCGTCCGAGTGTTCGGCATCACCGCGGTCGCGCCTTGCAACAAAGACTTGTGCACGGATGGCGGCCCGGATCGCCATGAACAGAGGCAGAGCAGCCAATCCTCCGGTCTGGTCGGGCACTGCGGTCGAGAGGTAGCGGTTCAAGAGACGGTTGGCGGCGACCGGCTGCTCGAAGTGCAAGAGGTCCATCAGTGGAAAGGCGAGATCGTAGAGGACGTCGATCGTGGCGATCCGGTCGTCGAACTCGATGGCGTCGAACAGCACCGGCTTGTCGTCAATGAGGACGATGTTGGCCAGATGGAGGTCGCCATGGCAGCGTTTCACGTGCCCCTCATTTGCACGTTGCTCGAGCAGGGGGCGGAGACGTGCGAAGGCCGAGTGGCAAAGGACGCGGAGTTCTTCGACCTCCGTTTCGCCAAATCGCGAGACTGTCCGAAAGCTGGCGACGAATGCGTCGATCCAAATCGGAATGGACTCCGTCCACCCATTGGAGGAGCTCCGAACGGCGACTGCATGCGACGCTGCGATCGTCTCTGCCAGACGCTCGCCCAATCCGGCGTCCAGCTGCTGGCGGCGAGAAAGATGATCAAGCGTCTGGCTGTCATCGAAGCGACGCATCTCGACGGCATATTCGACCGGAGCGCCCGATCCATCGACATCGAATGATCCGTCAGGCGCCTTGGTGATGGCGACGACACGCAGATAGATGTCCGGAGCAAACGGGTGATTGATCTCGATTTCCTTTGCGCACGCGGCCTTGCGCTGATCGAGAGTCGAATAGTCCAAAAATGGCAGCCGAACGGCGCGCTTAATCTTCAGGGCGCGGTCACCGATCAGAAACACGGAAGCCGCGTGCGTGTCGATCCGGCGGACACCTGGATGTCGGGTGGTATTGCCCAAGAAGGAGAAGACCAGTTCCTGATCGGATGGTGATGCCATGGGCGGTGTTGCCACGTTCACTTCAAAAGTCCGGGATAAGCACCGCCGCGCCGACGACGTCACCCCGCCTCAGGCGGGCCAGAACGTCATTTGCGTCGGACAGCGGATAGGGCGTCGTATGGGTCCGTATTTGAGCCTGCTGCGCGACCCGCAGGAAATCGAGACCGTCTTGTCGCGTCAGGTTGGCGACAGACACGACCTGGCGTTCTCCCCAGAGGAGGGAATACGGGAACGTCGGAATGTCGCTCATATGAATACCTGCGCAGACCACCCGGCCACCCTTCCGAACAGCCCGCAGAGCGGCCGGAACAAGCTCGCCAGCCGGCGCGTAGATGATGGCCGCGTCCAGAGCAAGATCGGGACGCTGGCCCGCCGCTCCGGCCCATGTGGCGCCAAGTTGGCGCGCGAAATCCTGCGCAGCTTGGTCGTGCTCGCGGGTGAACGCATAGATCTGGCGCCCCTGCCAGCGGGCCACCTGGGCAACGATGTGACCGGCCGCGCCGAATCCGTAGATGCCAAGCCTCTCGGCTTTCCCTGCCATGACCAGAGACCGCCAGCCGATCAGGCCGGCGCACAGCAACGGAGCGATGGCAATGTCATCCTCCAAACCGTCGAGCGGGAATGCGAAATTTGCGTCCACGACGGCGTGGGTTGCATAGCCGCCGTTGCGTGTGTAGCCGGTAAACGTGGGCTGGTCGCAGAGATTTTCCATACCTCGTGCGCAGAACATGCAATGGCCGCACGTATGCCCCAGCCATGGAATTCCGACGCGCGCGCCGAGCTTGTGCGTCGTCACACCAGGACCAATCTGGTCGACATGACCGACGATCTCGTGTCCGGGGACGATCGGATACCGAATGTCGGGAAGCTCACCGTCGTACACATGCAGGTCAGTGCGACACACGCCGCATGCCCTGACCTTGACGCGGATCTCACCGGGACCAGGATCGGGGTCCGCGAGCGTCTCGGGCTGCAGCGGCGCTCCAGGCTTTCGCAGAACCATCGCTCGCATCGGAGAGCCTCCCGGACGAAGTTGCAGGGTAATAAGATAATCAGCCCGGCAATCGTTTGATGCTCATCAAGGACTTGGTACGAATACTGCGGCCTACCGAGCAGAGCCTGCAGGTGCAGTCAGGGAACGGAGCGGTATCGCCTCCGTGACTATGCTGGGATGATAAGTCGCGCTAGACCCGCTGCGGATTGAAACTAAGATCAATCCTCGGGATTCACCCGCCTTTCACCAACTGATGTTGGACGTGCAAATGTCGACCTACCGATTGCGGAACCTGCTTTTGCCACGCTCCATCGCTCTGATCGGAGGGAGTCCGCGACCGAACTCGGTAGGGAAGGCCATTCTCGACAATATCGTCAAGGCGCGGTTCGAGGGCAAGCTTGGCCTGGTCAATTCTCGCTATCGGGAGATATCCAATATCGCAGCCGTTGGCAGTCTCGCCGAACTGGCGTTCGTGCCGGAACTGGTGGTGATCACGACGCCACCCCCTTCGATCCCGGATCTCATCGATCGCGCAGGCGCGTTGGGGACGGCAGGAGCTCTGATCATTACCTCGGGTCTGGGACACGGAGAGGGGTCGCTTGCCGACCAGACCGAGAAGGCAGCGCAGAAATACGGCATGCGCCTCATTGGACCGAACTGTCTCGGCATCATGATGCCGACCATCAAGCTCAATGCGAGCTTTTCGGCGCACATGCCGGTTGTAGGCAGTCTGGCGCTCATTTCACAGTCCGGCGCTATCGCGGCGGGGATGGTAGATTGGGCTGCTCAGCGCGGTGTTGGGTTTTCCGGAATCGTCTCGATCGGCGACCAGTTGGACGTCGATCTCTCAGATCTTCTGGACCATTTCGCGTTGGACGGTGGGACCCGCGCGATCCTGCTCTACATCGAAGCTGTCAAGGACGCTCGAAAGTTCATGTCCGCGGCGCGAGCGGCGGCAAGGGTCAAGCCGGTTGTGGTCGTGAAATCGGGCCGCGGTGCCGTCGGTGCGCGAGCTGCGGCGACACATACGGGCGCGCTGGCGGGAGCGGATGCCGTCTACGATGCGGCTTTTCGCCGGGCCGGCGTTCTACGGGTCTCCGATCTGCGCGAGCTGTTCGACTGCGCCGAAACGCTGGGGCGGGTGGAGTCGCCCATGGGCAAGAGGCTCGCCATTCTCACGAATGGCGGCGGGATCGGCGTGCTCGCCGTGGATCGACTGGTCGAGCTCGGAGGCGTGCCTGCCGCACTTTCGCCGGTCGTCCACGACAAACTCGATGCCATCCTGCCGCCGACCTGGTCCGGATCCAACCCGGTCGACATCGTCGGCGATGCCGATGCCGCACGCTACACGCTCGCGCTCGAGGCGCTGCTCGCCGATCAAGCCAACGATGCAGTTCTCGTCATGAACGTTCAGACCGCGATTGCATCCGCGAGCGCCATTGCCACGGCTGTCACCGAGTTCGTCAGTACCTATCGAAAGCAGCACCAGCGCTGGGCAAAGCCGGTTCTGGCGGCATGGGTCGGTGCGGAGCAGCCGGTCATCGAAACCTTGAGCGGGGCAGGAATTCCGAACTACCCAACCGAGGATGATGCCGTTCGTGGCTTCATGCATCTCGTTCGTCATCGGGAGGTGGTCGAATCGCTTGCCGCTGTCCCGCCGGCCATGCCGAGCTCTTTTGCGCCCGACGTCGAGGCAGCCCGCAAAATTGTGGCGACGGCCCTCGCCGACGGGAGGACTTGGCTCGATCCGGTCGAGATCAGTCGCCTGCTGGAGGCCTACGATATTGCGATGGTGCCGACGTTCGCGGCGTCTTCGGTCGACGAGGCGGTCGGGTATGCGGAGCAGTTGTTCGCTCAAGGCACAACTGTCGTGCTCAAGATTTTGTCGAGAGACATCATTCACAAGTCCGACGTCGGCGGTGTCGTGCTCAATCTGACCACGGCCGAGGCCGTGCGTAACGCGGCGAACGAGATCATGGCCCGCGCGAGGGCCGTTCGGCCCGACGCACGGATTTCCGGCGTGATCGTGCAAGCCATGATCGTCCGCGCCAAGGCGCGGGAGCTGATCATGGGCATTGCCGACGATCCAACCTTCGGAACCGTGATCGTGTTCGGCAGGGGCGGTACCGCCGTCGAGATCATCAACGACAAAGCGCTCGGTCTGCCTCCGCTCGATCTCCATCTGGCGCGCAACCTCATCGAGCGGACGCGCGTCTCACGATTGCTGCACGCCTATCGTGATGTCCCGGCGGTCAAGCCCGATGCAGTCGCACTGGTGCTGGTCAAGCTTGCGCAGCTTGCAGCAGACGTTCCCGAGATTCGCGAGCTCGATATCAATCCGCTGCTCGCGGACGAGAGCGGCGTCATGGCCGTCGATGCGCGCGTCGCCGTCGGCAGGGTTCCGCCGAAATTCAAAGGCTCTGGTCCGTCGAATTTCGCCGTTCGGCCGTATCCGAGCCAATGGGAACGGCATCTCCAGGTCAAGGACGGCTGGCGAATCCTTGCGCGACCGATCCGACCCGAGGATGAGCCAACCATTCATGAGTTCCTCAAGCATGTCACCGCGGAAGACCTGCGTCTTCGATTCTTTGCCCCCATGAAGGAGTTCACGCACGAGTTCATCGCGCGCCTGACGCAGCTCGACTATGCGCGCGCGATGGCTTTTGTGGCTCTCGATGAAGCGACCAACGAGCTGGTCGGCGTCGTGAGGATTCACTCCGACTCGGTTTACGAGAGCGGGGAGTACGCGATCCTGTTGCGGTCGGATCTCAAGGGACGCGGACTCGGCTGGGCGTTGATGCAGCTGATCATCGAATACGCCAAGGCCGAAGGCCTGAAGATGATTTCCGGCGACGTGCTGCAGGAAAATGTCGTCATGCTGGAGATGTGCAGGAACCTCGGTTTCGAGGTCAAAACCGATCCGACCGAACGCGACCTCTGCAACGTAAAGCTCAGGCTTTGAGCTCAGGCTTCGATTGCCTCTCACCTGATTCAGCAGGATGGGTTCAAGTCGCACGGCGGTCGTTGGGCGGCGGGCTCGCCGCCTCGCCTTCGGAGCCGCCATGCGAGCGGAGAGTTCTGATGATCATCGTCGCAATGGGAACGATGAGCAGCGGAATGAGGCTGTTGAGCGGATGGTTGACCACGCTCGAGATCTGGGCCTGCAGAGCTCGTGCTTCCAATTGCAGCGAGTCCATGGACGAGGAGTGAATCTCGTTGGCTAGTTCGAGTTCCCTGCCGGACGGTGCACGGGATGCGATGATCAGCAGGATCGCCGCAATCGCGACATTGCAGGCTCCGAGTGCTGCGGCTGCCACCACCGCGGAGGTGATCTGGACCAATGCAAGATAGGCCGCCAGCTCGAACATCAGGAGGCCAAAGACGGCAATCAGCGCCGCAAAGGCCCGGAGGCCGAGCCCGACGAGCAGGTGCCGGAGCCTGATGTCGGCAATGACCCGGTCCGTCCGCCAGAGAAGGCGCAAATGTTTAACGACATTCTCGGTATCCACTTAAGTTCTCCGCAGTAGGAGGCCAACGGCAAGACCGAGGGCGAAGGCCGAAGCTGTCGCCACGATCGGACGGTCCCTGATCATCCGCTCCACCTGAACGTCTGTCTCACTTAGACGCATGTCCAGCGCCTCGATCGCTGCAGCGAGCATTCCGGCGGCTGGTTGCGCGTCCGGGTTGCCAAGCGGCGCCCCCGCGCCCCGCAGCAGCTGGCTTAGCTCACGCGTCAGGCTGTCCAACTCGGTCCTGAGCGTCGTCGGGTCGATAGCCATGTTTTGTCCTCGCACCAAAATCACTGTAGAACGCAGTCCGGCGGGATGCTTGATTTCGCTCAACCCGTTGCGCTGACGGCATTGACGCAGATCAAGCGAGGCAGATCGGCCGGATCTAGGAACGGGTGTGCCTCGGCGCGCCGACTGAGGGAGACATCCAATTGCGTGCTCATCCGGGACTGACGGCCGCGACGACGGAGGATGTGCTTGAGCTTCGTCCGAGCGGATCATGGGTGTCCCTCAACGTGGCGGAGCTCGAGAGTTTGACCAGCTCTGCCGGCACCAGGGTCAACAGTGCGAAAGCCGTGAAGCTTGATCTGGGTGCCGTGAGCGAGATCGATACCGTCGGTGCCTGGTTGCTCGAGAAGCTCAGCCGCCGTGCCGCCGCTGGCGGTCGTCGGGTCGAGATGACCGGGGTGGCAGAAAACTACATCGGCCTGGTCGAGGAGGTCCGGCAGGTCAATCGACGAGAGGTCGAGCCGGCACCGAGACTGAATCCGGTCCTCGCCAAACTCACGGACCTCGGTCGTTCGAGTCTGGGGGCAGCCCAGGACGTCAAAGTGTTCCTGGACATGTTGGCCGCGCTGTCCTTTGCTCTGCTGCGGACGCTACGCCGGCCGCAATCTTTGCGCGTGACCTCCCTCGTCTATCAGATGTACCGCATCGGATGGCAGGCTATTCCAATCGTGGCGTTGATCACTTTCCTGATCGGCGCCATCATCGCCCAGCAGGGGATCTTCCATTTTCGACGTTTTGGTGCCGAATCCTACGTGGTCGATATGGTGGGAATTCTGGTCCTGCGCGAGCTTGGCGTTCTGATCGTCGCGATCATGGTGGCAGGGCGATCGGGAAGCGCCTACACGGCGGAACTTGGATCGATGAAGATGCGCGAGGAGATCGATGCGCTGGTGACGATGGGGCTGGATCCCGTCGAGGTGCTGATCCTGCCTCGCATCGTTGCGTTGATCTTGACCTTGCCAATTCTCGCCTTCATCGGCTCGATGGCTGGCCTGTATGGGGGAGGGCTGGTGGCCCAGCTCTATGGTGGCATGGGACCGGCAATCTTCATCGCCCGGCTACACGATGCCATCTCGGTCACCCATTTCGAAGTGGGAATATTGAAGGCCCCGTTCATGGCCTTGGTGATCGGCATTGTTGCCTGCAGTGAAGGACTTCGTGTGAAAGGTAGTGCCGAATCGCTGGGGCAACAAACCACGACATCCGTGGTGAAATCCATTTTCCTGGTCATCGTGCTCGATGGTCTGTTCGCCGTGTTTTTTGCGTCCATTGGAATGTAGCAATGGATGATCTTGGAGTGTCCAGCGCGATCCGCGTGACCGATCTCGTCGTCGGGTTCGGCCGGCAGCTCGTTCTGAACGATCTTTCGCTCGACGTTCGTCGCGGTGAGATTCTCGGTTTGGTTGGCGCGTCAGGCGGCGGGAAATCCGTCCTGATGCGGACGATCATCGGCCTCATTCCTCGGCGCAGCGGGACCATCGAGGTCATGGGGACACCCCTTGGTGGCGCCGAGGAGCGGACGACGCAGGCTGCGGCGAGGCGCTGGGGAATTCTGTTCCAGCAGGGAGCCCTGTTCTCGTCACTGACGGTCAAACAGAACGTTCAATTTCCGCTGCGCGAGAGCCTGCAGATGTCGCAGGGCTTGATGGATGAGATCGCGATAGCCAAGCTCGAAATGGTCGGCCTTCGCGCAGAGGACGGTGATAAATTCCCAGCCGAACTATCCGGCGGCATGACGAAGCGCGCCGCGCTGGCGCGGGCGCTCGCTCTCGATCCGGCGATCGTATTTCTTGACGAGCCGACCTCCGGCCTCGATCCGATTTCCGCCGGCGATTTCGACGCCCTGATCAAGACGCTCCAACTGACGTTGGGATTGACGGTGTTCATGGTGACGCACGATCTCGCCAGTCTGAACACGGTCTGCGACCGGGTCGCTGCTTTGGCCGACGGCAAGATCGTGGCAATTGGCCCTATGAGCGATCTCCTTCGATCAGAACACCCTTGGGTCAGAGCCTATTTTCACGGCAAGCGATCCCAGATGCTGCAACCAAAAGCGAGTTGAAAGATGGAAACCCGTGCGCCTTTCGCTGTCATCGGCGGCTTCGTGCTGGCGGCCATCGTCGCGATCTTTGGCTTCGTTTACTGGCTCAACAACACCGGAGGACTCGGGCCTCGCACGACCTATCACGTGCAGTTCGAGGGCTCAGTGCCCGGCCTGCTGGTCGGAGCTGCCGTTCTGTTCAACGGAATTCGGGTCGGCGAGGTGACTGAGCTGGGCCTGGCGCCGAACGATCCGCGTCGGGTCAACGCAACGATTTCCGTGGCGTCGACGACTCCCGTGCGCGCCGACACCAAGGTGGGTCTGGAATTCCAGGGGCTGACAGGAGTGCCGGTGATCGCGCTGGAGGGCGGCTCGTCGGCAGGAGCGGCGAGTGCCATATCGACACTGATTGCAGAACCGGGCGCCGGACAAAGCATGACGCAGGCCGCCCGGGACGCCCTGCGGCGCGTCGACGCAGTGCTTGCGGAGAATGCCGGGCCGCTCAAAGACACGATCGCCAACCTCAAGACATTCTCGGACGGCCTTGCGCGGAATACCGGCAAGCTCGATGGAATCGTCTCGGGTCTGGAAAAAATGACGGGAGGCGGCGCTCCAGCACAGAAGGTCACCTATGATCTGAGCGCGCCGCGAGAACTGGGGCCGGTCAACAAGACCATCAAGGGTCAGCTCGCGATTCCTGAGCCCACGGCCGTGGCGATGCTGCAGACTCAACGCATGCTGTTCACGCCGACAAAGGACTACCCGGGGTTCGGTGATTTCCTGTGGGCTGACAGCATCCCCAAGTTATTGCAGTCACGTCTGATAGATGCCTTCGAGAATTACGATGTGGCCCACGCTCCGCTGCGGACATCCGATCTCGGCCAGCCGGATTTTCAGCTGCTGATCGATGTCCGCCGTTTCCGGATCAATGGCGACACCGCCGCGGCGGAGATTGGTCTGTCGGCTCGCCTCGTCGACAAGAACGGCAAGGTCATCGCGTCACGGCTGTTTGACGAAAACCAGCCCGTTGCCCGGCTTGATCCTGCTGGCGCCGTGTCCGCCTTCGACGAGGCCTTCGGCCGGGTTGTCAAATCGATTCTGACCTGGACGATACAGGCGCTCTGAATCGACGGGGCTATTCCAAGCTCTTCAAATACGAGAGCAGATCGTGGATCTGCGGCGGCGCAAGCTGGAATTGGGGCATGGCCGGGTGACCAGTCACGATCCCCTCCGCGAGCGCTTCGCCCAGTGATTCGATCGGGTAGCGGAGATGCAGGTTTCGGAACGGGGGTGCCGGTTCGAAGGGACTCTCTCCCGTTCGACCGATGGCATGACATCGTGCGCAGTGGGCCTTCGCGAAGGCCTGCCCACGTTGCTGCGACGTCGACGCCGCGTAGGAGGGGGGCGCCAACGCTATCGCGGCGAGAAGGTGGCACAGAACAAGCCGCTGCATTCACAATGTCCGTTGGCGCTGGCAATGGCGGCCACGATAGGGCCCGGATTGTTGGTTCGTTTGATTTGAATCAATCGGAACTTCGAGCGTCCGTTAGAATGCAATCATTATATCCTTGCGCTTGGCCCAGCGGAGCCCCGTATGAAGACGTCTCTTGTTGCAGTCGATTTCCATGGGCAGGCCTGTGCCGATTGTGCCGTGCGGGGATTCAGTGTCTGTGCGTCGCTCGACCAGTTCGAAATGCGTGAATTCGAGCAGCTCAGCCGCCGGACCCATTTTGCGACCTGCGAGACGGTTTTCGCGCAAGAAGATACGTCGTCCTGCTTCTACAACTTACTGGATGGAGTCATGAGGCTCTACAAGCTTCTCCCCGACGGACGCAGGCAGATCGTCGGATTTGCGCTGCCTGGCGACTTCGTCGGCATGACGACGGAGGAACGGCATGGATTTTCGGCCGACGCAATCGGTCCCGTCACCGTCTGCCAGTTCGCAAAGGGACCGTTCGGACGCTTTGCCGAGGACAAGCCGAACCTGCTGCGGCGGATGAACGAACTGGCCGTGCAGGAGCTGAATCAGGCGCGTGATCACATGGTACTTCTCGGACGCCGATCAGCCGAGGAGAAGGTCGCGACATTCCTCGTTGGCTGGAGGGACCGGCTGGTGGAGCTTCGGGGACCCTCTAACATGGTACCGTTGCCGATGAGTCGGCAGGATATCGCCGACTATCTCGGGCTCACCATCGAGACCGTCAGTCGAACGTTCACGAAGCTCGAACGGGAGGGCATCATCGCGATCCTGCCCGGGGGCGTCTCGCTTCGAGATTCGGCGCGAGCTGAAGCTATGGCTGCTGCCTGACGTCGCTGGCGAAACCCGCATTGCATTGATCTGGATCAAGGACTGTCGCGCAGCCGATAGGGAACTGTGTCTCAAACTCGAACAGGGGAGAGAGACATGCCGCTCGACGCTATGATGGTCAGCTTTGCAGTTGTGGGGGTTTTTGTCGGGTTCGCTGCGGTCCTGCTTTGGGCTGATTCACAGACAAGACATCGGGTGTGAGGTACAGGCTGCCCTTGGGCTGCGGCATCTTGCGCTCAGAAGAGTAGCGCTGCTGGTCCGACGGGCGGCTGGACGACTCTCACGCGCTGCACAATGTATGCCGGGCCGCCTCTCGGGGGCGGAAACGCCTCCGGCGTCGATTGGCAGATGGCTTCGCCTTGAGCGTTCGCCGCATTTTCCTGGACAATCCGCCGATCTGCCGTATTCCGAAGTGCAATGAAATCGAGGATCGGTGGTCGCAAGTCCGAGGGATCGTCTTTGCTGGTGGCTGTAGGCGTGTCCATAGTCCCCTGACATCCGCGGGGGCCTTGGCCACCGGCTTTGGACAGCTCCCTTGGGCGGCGGTATTCGGACGCCTGGGAGATGCGGTGTGACTGAGGAAAAGCGGGCGAGCGTCCGACCTACCAACAACGGCAAACTGTCGGTGCTGCGTCAGCATCCGATTTTTCGTGAACTCGAGGCCGATGCGGTCGATCAGCTCTGCCGCTACGCCAAGCCGACATCGCTCAAGCGCGGTTCAACCATCTTCTCAAAAGGCGATCCTGGCTCAAGCTTGTATGCCGTGATCAGTGGCACCGTCAAAATCAGTGTCTCGTCGCCCGACGGCCGCAATGCCATCCTGAACCTGATCAGCGCGGGTGAGATATTCGGCGAAGTCGCCGTGCTCGACGGCCGAGAACGCACAGCCGACGCAACGGCCAATACGAACTGCGAGATTCTGGTCATCGATCGGCGCGAATTCCTGCCGTTCGTGAAGAGCCAGCCGGTGCTGGCAATGAAATTCATCGAGCTGCTTTGCGATCGGCTGCGCTGGACCAGCGACCAGGTCGAGCAGGTCATCCTTCAGGATCTCCCCCGCCGCCTTGCCAGTGCGCTGCTCGGCCTGACCGACAAGCGCAAGCTGGATACCGCAAGCCGCACCATCGCCATCACTCAGCAGGAGATCAGCGAAATGGTCGGCATGACGCGGGAGAGCATCAACAAGCAGTTGCGTGCATGGGCCGCGCGGGACTGGGTCCGCCTCGAGCACGGGGCGATCGTGCTTCTGAATCCCGAGCCGTTACGCGGATTGGCGGAGGCCGGTCAAGACGAAGACGAGTAGGGGCGGCGAGGCATTTTCCGACGTCCTACCTAGCCGGTGATGGCCGTATCCCGCCGACGGCGAGCTGGATTTCCCCGGGGGGCGGACATGAACAGCGCGCTGATCGAGATCGTCTCGCCGGCCGCGAGCGCGTGAAGGACGGCGTTTATGGTTTGGTGGCACCAGCACAACAGGACGGCCATCGCTTCGGGTCAGGAAGCCGCGCTGTTCAGGACGTAGCGGGTGAAGACCGCCCAAGTGATGACGGCTGAGATCAGCATGAGCGCCGTTACGCCCACGATGACGCAAGCGGGATACAGCGCATCCATCGCCCGGCGATAGAGTCCGGCCATCGTAAGCCTCTTGATCGTCCGAACCGAGCGTGCGGTCTATGCGATGTCCTGAATGCGCTTGATCATTTCTTGGTACTTCGGACCGTATTTGTCCCAGACCGGCTTCACGGCCTTCTGGAACGGCGCCTTGTTGGCGATTTCGACGATCTCGGAGCCACCGGCCTTGGCCTTCTCAATCGCTTCCCGCTCGTAGGCCTTCCAGAGTTCGCGCTCCTCCATCTGCGCTTCGCGCGCGAACTTCTTGATCAAGGTCTGGTCGTCGGTCGACAGGTTTGCCCAGGACCGCTTCGAGAACACGAGGATTTCCGGAATGACGAGATGCTGGGTGAGCGAATAGTACTTCGCGGCCGTGTAATGATTGCTGAAGACGTAGCTCGGCGGATTGTTTTCGGCCCCGTCGATCACGCCGGTCTGCAGCGCGCTGAAGACCTGATCGTAGCCCATCGCGACGCCGTTGCCGCCAAGCGCGTTCATCATGTCGATGAAGATGGGATTGCCGATCACGCGGATCTTCAGCCCCTTGACGTCCTCGACCGTCCTGATGGGCTTCTTGGTGTTGTAGATGCTGCGCGCGCCCGAATTCATCCAGCAGAGTGCGACCAGATTTGCGCTGGCATTGGCGCTGACGCGGTCCAGAAGGTCCTGACCGATCGGACCGTCCATCATCTTTTCAGAATGTTCGATGCTCTTGAACAGGAAGGGCATGTTGACGACGTTGACGTCGTCGACGATCGGGCCGAGCGCGCCGGCGCTGACCCGCAGCATCTGGATCGCCCCGATCTGGGTCTGCTCGATGGTCTCTTTCTCGCCGCCGAGCTGAGCGGAGGGATACATCTGGATCGACAGCCTGCCGTTGGTTGCCGCTGCAAGCTTTTTGCCGAGGTTTTCTGTTGCTGCAACCGTCGGATAACCCGGCGGCTGAACGTCGGATGCCTTGAACACCGCCTTCGATTGCCCAAGGGCGGCCGAGATCGGCGGCAGCGTTGCAACGCCCGCAAAGCCCACGCTCAATCTGATGAAATCGCGTCTTTTCATGGCGTCTCTCCGACGGAATGATCGTGTCGCCGCAAGGTTCGATGCGATCATCTCGTTAGCTTGGTTGATCGAAATACTCTGGATTCTTGGTCTGAATTTCAGAGATGTCGTCGAGCAGGCGTTCCAGATGACTCGCCATGGCAGCCCGGGCACGATCCGGATCGCGCCGCTCGATGGCCTGAAGGATTGGTTCGTGCTCTGCGATCACTTCGGCCATCCGTCCGATCTGCGGCAGGGTCAGTCGACGATAGCGGTCGACGTGAACCTTGACCTGAACGATCAGTTTCCAGATCCCGGGATAGCCCGCGACCTCGGCGATGCCAGCGTGAAACATCTCGTCCGCCTGGTGGAAGGCTTCGCGATCCTTTGCGGCACAGGTCTCGCGCTGACGTTCGAGGGTCGCATGAAGGTCGAGCAACTGGCTCGATGTCGCATGCTCGGCGGCCATCCGAGCGGTGGTCTCTTCGAGAGACTTTCGGATGATGATGGTCTCGGGGAGTGCTGCGACCGGAATGCGCGAGACGAAGATGCCGGACTGCGGAAAGATCTCGACCAACCCTTCATCTGAGAGTTTCAGAATGGCCTCGCGGACCGGTGTCCTGCTGACACCATAGGTCGTCGCAATCTGCGCTTCTGAGATCGGCTCCCCCGGCAGGCGCACGAGCGACACGAGTTCGGACCTGAGATCGGTGTAGATGCGTGACGCTGCTGTCGCGCCGCGGGGCCGACCATTGCGGCGCATGCGGGCAACCACAGGCCGTGGCGCTGGGGCCATTTTCCTCGGGGCTCGACTGGACATGTGCGTTTCCTCAACTGATATATTAATATATGAAGCTGGCTTTGCAATCGAAATTGCCGGTCAGCTGAGGGCTGGGCATGGTGCGCTGCGACGTAGATCGATCGCAGGAGAGCGACCCCGAGCGCGCAACAGAAGCCTATCGTCTTTTGATGCAGTCTTCACCTTGCCCCTGGCGGCGGATCGGTTGTTGTCGATGGTGACTTGCCGCGTCCAGAAACATTTGCGGTGGAGCAGACACGCACGAATCTTGTTCATGCGAATGCCTCGCGAATGCTCTCGGCGGACGCATTCTTTGGTGCTACGAATCGGGCATGAACCAGCAAACTCGGGTCGACATCCGCCATTCCACCTGCCCGCACGATTGTCCGTCGGCCTGCGCGCTCGACGTCGAGGTGCTCGATCGAAAGACGATCGGCCGCGTTCGCGGCTCGAAACGGCAGACCTATACGGCTGGCGTGGTTTGCGCCAAGGTCGCGAGATATGCCGAGCGGATTCATCATCCTGAGAGGCTGATGCATCCGATGCGTCGCGTCGGCCCGAAAGGCTCAGGGCAATTTGCACGCATCTCCTGGGACGAGGCGTTGGACGTGATCGCCGAGCGGTTTCTCCAGGTGGAGCGCGACTTTGGCGCTCAGTCGGTCTGGCCATATTATTACGCGGGCACGATGGGTCTCGTGATGCGCGATGGCCTCAACCGTCTCACCCATGTGAAGAAGTACTCGCGGTTCTACTCGACGATCTGCGCCAATGTCGCGCGCATCGGCTTTGCCATCGGCACCGGGAAGATTGCCGGCGTCGATCCGCGGGAGATGGCGCTCTCGGATCTGGTCGTGATCTGGGGCACGAACCCGGTGAACACGCAGGTCAATGTCATGACTCATGCGGCGCGCGCCCGGAAGGAACGAGGCGCCAAGATCGCGGCGATCGATGTCTACGACAATGAGACCATGAAGCAGGCCGACATCAAGGTCATCCTGCGACCTGGGACCGACGGCGCATTTGCCTGCGGCGTGATGCACGTGCTGTTTCGCGATGGCTATGCCGACCGCGCCTATATGGAGAAGTACACGGATTGTCCTGCCGAACTCGAAGCGCATCTGGAGACCCGGACGCCGCAATGGGCATCGCAAATCTCTGGCGTTCCCGTGGCCGAAATCGAGGCGTTCGCCCGTCTGGTCGGAGAGACGAAGCGGACCTTCTTCCGACTGGGTTATGGTTTCACCCGCAGCAGGAACGGCGCGACGCAGATGCATGCGGCATCGTGCATTCCCGCGGTGACCGGCGCCTGGCAGTATGAGGGAGGCGGAGCCTTCTTCAACAACGCGGCGCTGTGGCATTTCGATGAATCGATCATCGAGGGCCATGATGCCGTCGATCATTCCACCCGCTTTCTCGATCAGTCGCAGATTGGGCGTATCCTCACCGGGGATCGAGCAGCGTTGTGCGGCGGTCCGCCGGTCAAGGCGATGCTGATCCAGAACACCAATCCGATGACGGTGGCGCCCGAGCAGGAGCTGGTTCGCAACGGATTTGCGCGCGAGGATCTTTTCGTCGCGGTCCACGAGCAGTTCATGACCGAGACGGCGCAGATGGCGGATATCGTGCTGCCCGCCACGATGTTCATGGAGCATGACGATCTCTATTACGGCGGCGGCCATCAGCACATTTCGATCGGACCGAAGCTGATCGACCCGCCCGGCGAGTGCCGGTCCAATCATGAGGTGCTGCAGGGCCTGGCGCGCCGGCTGCGGGCGGTGCATCCGGGCTTCGAGATGTCGCCGCGCGAGCTGATCGATGCGACGTTGAAGAAGAGCGGCCATGGCGATATCGCCGGGCTCGAGGCCGATGTCTGGCGCGACCTTCAGCCGGACTTCCGCACCTCGCACTATCTCGACGGCTTCGCGCACAGCGACGGGAAATTTCACTTCAAGGCCGACTGGGCGCATCCACTATTCGGCCGCGTCATGGGCAATCCTGAACGCATGCCGTCGTTGCCCGACCATTGGGCGGTGACCGAAGAGGTCGATCAACAGCATCCGTTTCGGCTTGCGACCAGCCCCGCGCGCTCGTTCCTCAACACCTCCTTCAACGAGACGCCATCGTCGCAGGCGCGGGAAGGGGGACCCTCCGTCATGATCCATCCGCTCGATGCAGCCCCGCTTGGCATTGTCGACGGCGATATCGTCACGCTCGGCAATGAGCGTGGCCAGACCTCGCTTGCGGCCCGGCTGTTCGACGGAGTCCGGCGCGGGGTGCTGATCGCCGAATCCATCCATCCCAATCGCGCCCATGTCGGGGGGCGGGGCATCAACGTGCTCACCGCTGCCGACACCGTCGCGCCGATCGGGGGCGCGGCCTTTCACGACAACAAGGTCTGGCTGCGCAAATCGGCCGGGTGACGCCAACCTGGACGGGTCATCGAAAATATTTTTTAGAATCAATGGCTTGATGTCATGCCTTGGTGTGCTGGCCGCGGCCGGGAAGACTTCGTTTACCCAATCGCTCCGCCTTACCGAATCCTCTTGAGCGTCGCTCATTTTTGCGATATCTATTTTGAGCGTTGCTCAAAATAGAAGGAGTGATCCCATGCAGGTTCTCAGCTTTCGCGGTCCGCAGCTTTTTCCCGTCGTCGATCTCCAGCCGTTGCTGAACGGTTTGGCTCGGGCTGCGTCTCACCTTGTGGCGGCACGCGTTGAGCGCATCGCCAACGCCTGTGACGTTGCCGGCCTGCTGGCCGCGCGGCGCGCAAGGCGGGTGCCCGGAGACCGGCTTTTTCGCGCAGCTGTTCGCGAGGGACGCCGGCCTCGCCGCGGCGGCCTGTTCGGCTGCTTCCACTACCTGAGTGAGCTGAGCTGACCACGGCTCAAATCCCCGGCTCAAACGCAAGGAAGCGGTCACCATGTCCTCGCGTCCCATAACCTCCGTCCAGCTGCCCTCGGTCTGGATAAGCCTTTTGCACACGACCTTCGGGCTACTCTTCGTGCTGGTCGGCGGCCAACAACAGAACGGCAGACCGCATGACCGCGTCTAACAGGGTGCGTCACCTGCATCACCTCATTTCATCACCAACCTTCAAGACTCTTGTCATCCTTGCGGCCGAGCCGCCGCAGCACACCAGGAAACGACCATGATCAAGCAGTTGATGTCGTCGCGCCGTTTTGCCCCGCTGTTCTGGGCGCAATTCTCCTCGGCGCTGAACGACAACGTCCTGAAGAATGCGCTCGTCATCATGCTGCTCTATGGCGCCATGGCCGTGCATGGCGATGCGCTGGTGACCGTGGCCGGTGCGGTGTTCATCTTCCCATTCTTCATTCTTTCGGGACTCGGCGGCGAGTTGGCCGACAGGTACGTCAAGGGCATCGTCGCGCGCAGGCTGAAGTTCGCCGAGATATTCGCTGCCGGCTTCGCGGCGCTGGGTTTCTTCATGCATTCGATCCCGCTGCTGTTCGTCGCCCTCGGCATGTTCGGTGTCATCGCCGCGCTGTTCGGCCCGGTGAAATACGCCATGCTGCCGGACCAGCTGACGGTCGGCGAGCTCGCCACCGGCAATGCGCTAGTGGAAGGTGCGACCTTCATGGCCATCCTAATTGGCACCATCGCCGGCGGCCAGCTTGTCTCCGGCTCCTCGCACATGGGCTGGGTCGCTCTCGCGGTGATCGGCCTTGCCGTCATCTCCTGGGCCTCCGCCTCGCGCATCCCGCACACGGTGCCGTCCGCGCCGGATCTACGGATCACAGCCAACCCCTGGACCTCGACCTTGCACCTTCTGAAGTCGTTACATGCCGCGCCCCGGCTGTGGGACGGCATGGTGATCGTGTCCTGGTTCTGGCTGGTGGGTGCCGTCGTGCTGTCGCTGCTGCCGGCCCTGGTCAAGGACGTCGTCGGCGGTACCGAGGGCGTCGTCACCCTGTGTCTCGCCATCTTTGCGGTCGGCATCGCGATCGGCTCGCTGTTCGCCGCGCATCTTAGCCACGTCAGGCCGAACCTCGCGCTGGTGCCGATCGGCGCCATCATCATGGGCGTGCTCGGCCTCGACTTGTCCTGGGCGATCGGCACGACGGAGATCGCGAAGGGAATCACGCCGCTGGGATTCATCGGCTCCTGGTCAGGCTCGCGCATGCTGTTCGATTTCGCCTTGTTCGCCTTCGGCGGCGGCCTCTTCGTGGTTCCTGCGTTCGCCGCTGTGCAGGCGTGGTCGGAGCCCACCGAGCGCGCCCGGGTCATCGCCGCCGGCAACGTGCTGCAGGCCGCTTTCATGGTGGTCGGCTCGCTGGGCGTGGCTGGCCTGCAGGCTGCAGGCGTCTCGATCGCCTGGATCTTCTTCGGTCTGGCCTTGGCGAGCTTCGGCGCCGTCTGGTTCGTGCTCACCAAATGGGGCAGAGAGGGCGTGCGCGACTTCGGCGCGATGCTGTTTCGGGCCTTGTTCCGCACCGAGGTGCGCGGGCTGGAGAACCTGCCGCCGGCCGGCACCCGCATGCTGATCGCGCCGAACCATGTCAGCCTGATCGACGGCCCGCTGCTCCACGCGGTGCTGCCGATCGATGCGACCTTCGCCGTCGACACCGGGATCTCCAAGGCCTGGTGGGCGAAGGTCTTCCTGAAACTTGTGAGCCACATCACGATCGACCCGACCAAGCCGCTCGGTGCTCGCGATCTGATCAAGCTGGTCGCCAGCCAGGAGCCGGTGGTGATCTTCCCGGAGGGCCGCATCACGGTGTCGGGCTCGCTGATGAAGGTCTATGACGGCACCGCGATGATCGCCGACAAGGCCGACGCCGTCGTGGTGCCGGTCCGCATCGAGGGCGCGCAGCGCTCGCATCTCAGCTATCTCAAGGATGGCCAGATCAAGCGCTCGTGGTTTCCCAAGGTGACGGTGACGATCCTGCCGCCGGTGAAGCTCACCATCGATGCGGCTCTCAAGGGCAAGACCCGCCGCAATGCAGCTGGCGCTGCGCTGCAGGACGTGATGATCGAAGCCATGGTCAAGAACGCCATGCTGGATCGGACGCTGTTCGAGGCGCTCGCCCATGCCCATCGCGACCACGATACCGGCAAGGTGATGATCGAGGATCCGCTCGGCACCAAGCTGACCTATCGCAAGCTGCTGCTTGGCTCGCAGGTGCTCAGCCGCAAGCTCGAGCAGGGCACGATGGTGGGCGAGAACATCGGCCTGTTGCTGCCGAACTCCGCCGGCGTCGCCGTCGTCTTCATGGCGCTGCAGTCGATCGGCCGCGTGCCGGCAATGCTGAACTTCTCCGCCGGCCCGGTGAACGTGCTGGCGGCGATGAAGGCGGCGCAGGTCACGACCGTTCTGACGTCGCGGGCCTTCATCGAGAAGGGCAAGCTCGACAAGCTGATCGCGGCGATCGAGGGGCAGGCCCGTCTGGTCTATCTCGAGGACGTCAAGGCCTCGGTCAGCCTGGCCGACAAGATCAAGGGGATGATCGACGGCACCAAGCCGCGCGTCGCCCGCAATGCCGACCACCCCGCCGTGATTCTGTTCACGTCCGGCTCGGAAGGCACGCCGAAGGGCGTTGTCCTGTCCCATCGCAACATTCTGGCGAATGCCGCGCAGGCATTGGCGAGGGTCGACGCCAACGCTAACGATCTTGTGTTCAATGTTTTGCCGGTGTTCCACTCCTTCGGCCTCACCGGCGGCATGATGATGCCCATGTTGGCGGGCATCCCCATCTATATGTACCCGTCGCCGCTGCACTACCGGATCGTGCCCGAACTGATCTACCAGACCGGCGCCACCATCTTGTTCGGCACCGACACCTTCCTGACTGGTTACGCGCGCTCCGCCCATGCCTATGATTTCCGCACCCTGCGGCTGGTCATCGCCGGCGCCGAGCCGGTCAAGGACCGGACACGGCAGATCTACATGGAGCGTTATGGCATCCGCGTTCTCGAAGGCTATGGCGTCACCGAGACCGCGCCGGTGCTGGCGATGAACACGCCGATGGCCAACCGTGTCGGCACCGTCGGCCGCCTGTCGCCGCTGATGGAGTACCGGCTCGACAAGGTGCCGGGCATCGAGGAGGGCGGACGCCTCTCGGTCCGCGGCCCCAACGTCATGCTCGGCTATGTCAGAGCCGAAAATCCGGGTGTGCTGGAGGCACTGCCGGAGGGTTGGCACGACACCGGCGACATCGTCACCATCGACGCGCAAGGCTTCATCACGATCAAGGGACGCGCCAAGCGCTTTGCCAAGATCGCCGGCGAGATGGTGTCGCTGACGGTGGTCGAGCAGATTGCCGCGACGCTATGGCCGCAAGCGGCATCGGTCGCGGTCTCGATTCCCGACCAGCGCAAGGGCGAGCGCATCGTTCTGATCACGACGCAGAAGGACGCCGAGCGCTCCGCGATGCAGCGCCAGGCCAAGGCGCAAGGCGCGCCGGAGCTCGCTGTGCCGGCCGTCGTGATGGTGGTCGACAAGATCCCGCTGCTCGGTTCCGGCAAGACCGACTATGTCGGCGCCAAGGCGCTCGCCGAGGCGAGTGCGGCAACAGCCACGGTCGAGCGTGAGCCGGAAGAGCGGGAAGTCGCGTGATTGCATCGCTGCGCCGGCGTTCTCAGCACATTGGCCCCCGCGACGCGGGGGTCGTCCTGCTGCATGGTATCGCCGGCCGATCATTGATGCTGCGTCCACTGGAAAAGCGGTTGCAGCGCGCAGGTTTTGCGACGCTGAACCTCGACTATGAAAGCCGCAAGAAACCGCTCGAGTTTCTTGCCGACGACATCCGCCCGGCGATCGCCGATTTCGCCGCCGGGATCGACGGTCCGATCCACTTCGTGACCCACTCGATGGGCGGGCTGCTGGCACGGGTCGCGATCGCGAAGCATCGGCCGGCGCGGCTCGGCCGTGTCGTCATGCTGGGAACGCCCAATGGTGGCAGCGAGCTTGCCGACCGGCTGCAGAACGTCGGGCTCTATCGCGCCTATTTCGGTCCAGCCGGCCTGCAATTGGTGACCACGAAGGACGTCACGCTCGCCTCTCTGCCACCCGCCGATTACGAGATCGGCGTGATCGCCGGCAACCGTTTCCTCGATCCGATCGCCGGCCTGTTCCTGCTGCCGCGGCCGAACGACGGCCGCGTCTCGGTCGAGAGCTGCAAGCTCGCCGGGATGACGGACTACACAACGGTCAAGGCGTCGCATACGGGCCTGCTGGTGCATCCGACGTCGTTCCGGCAGACCATCGCGTTCCTGCGCACCGGACAGTTCGATCCGGCGCGTCCGCTGCTGCACGGTGTCATCGCCGAGATCGGCCGCCGCGCGGCCAGCTGACGCAAGTTTTCCTTGCCCGCGGCGGCTATCCCGCGCCAATCTCGCATCCAACATCAAGCAACGGGCAAGGCGATGACCGACGACAGCGTGATTCTCGACAAGCGCGGCCAGGCCCTCTGGATCACCATCAATCGTCCAGAGAAGCGCAACGCCCTCAATGGCGACGTCATCGCCGGGATCTCGCGCGGCTATCGCCAGGCGCATGACGATCCGCAGGTTCGCGTGATCGTGCTGACCGGCGCGGGGGACAAGGCGTTCTGCGCCGGCGCTGACCTGCAGAACTCGGGCGCGGCCTTTGCGATGGATTTCTCCCGCCCCAATGTCGACTACGCCGATCTGCTCAGGCTGTCGCAGAATGCCACCAAGCCTGCGATCGCGCGCCTTGGCGGCGTCTGCATGGCCGGTGGCATGGGGCTGTTGTGCATGACCGACATGGCGGTCGCGGCCGATCACGTCATCTTCGGCCTGCCGGAGGTCAAGGTCGGCGTGTTCCCGATGCAGGTGCTGAGCCTGTTGCAGAGCATCGCGCCACCGCGACTCGTCAACGAATGGGCGCTGACGGGCGAGCCGTTCGATGCCAAGGCTGCACAGGCTGCGGGGTTGCTCAACCATGTCGTTCCCGCCGCCGAGCTCGATGCCAAGATCGAGTGGCTGATCGGCCGCATCGTCGACAAGTCGCCGACCGCCATCCGCCGCGGCAAATACGCCATGCGCGCCATCGCGTCGATGTCGTTCGACGAGGCGATCGCCTATCTCGAAAGCCAGATCGCGCTCTTGGCGATGACCGAGGACGCCAAGGAAGGCCTGAAGGCGTTCGCCGAGAAGCGCAAGCCGGTGTGGCCGGGGAAGTAGCGCGCGGCAGGTGGATCGCTTGACGGCGGCTCTGTTGTTCCAGCTGTCATGCTCCGCGAAGGCGGAGCATCGCTCGTTCCTCGGCTAGCGCGCAGCTTTACGCGCGCCTCGGGGACCCAATTCCCGGCGCTCGTTCATGCACAGGCCAAGCGCTCTGAGCGGGATCCATCGGATCGTGGGTGACGAGATCAAGGATCTCGTTGTTGGCGAAGCCGATCGCCATTGGTCGTATCACGTCTGGCACCACGCCCAGATCGTAGAATTCGGCTACCGCCCCATCAATCCGAAACCAGTTTTCGCAGACACCGGTGTCGAGATTGATCAATTGGATTCCGCACCACGGTTCGGAATCGGTTTCGGCCAACCTGCGATCCAGTGCGAGACCCTCGAAACGCTCATAGCGAGGTTTCGACAAGCCAACGAAGGCATAGTTGCCGAAAAACGCGAGCCCGCGCACGAAGCCGGGACAGAATGCCAGAACGTGGAACGTCGCGCCGGCTGCTGAACGCTCGATCCATCCGATCTCCCCCGTGCCCGAGTTGAGCACCCACAATCTCCCGCGATAGAGCCGGGGGGAATGAGGCATCGAGAGACCATCGATCACTATCTCATTGGAGTGCACGTCGATGACGATGCCGCCATCGGAACGACGGTCGCGCCAGCCGTCGACGGTGTCCGATCTGCTGATCGCCGTAACGTAGCGCGGGGCGCCGTCTTCGATGGCAAGTCCGTTCAGATGACATCGGTCCTCCTTGACGATCTTCGAAATGAAGGAAGGCTTCCACAGCGGCGCGAAGCTGTGCCGTTCCGATGTAGAGGCAAGACAATTGTAAAGCGTGTTGACGAAGACGATGCGGCCGTCGCTCAGCATCCCCACGTCATGAACATCGAGCTCGCCAGTGGTGAAGATCTGGCGCGGGACATAACAGGCATCGTGCAGATCGTTGATCCGCTGCCCGGGCGCAAGTACGTTCCTGAATCTCAAGATCTGGAACATCGTGGCGAGCAGGATCGTATCGCTGTCCACGACGCAGATTCCCATGGCCTTGTGAAAGAGGCGCTCGTGGACCAAGAGCCCGCCGTCGGCATTCTGACCCAGGAAATAGAATTTGCCGGATTGATAGGACGAACCCGCGATGGCGATGCGCTGAGAACCAAGAAAGCCGGGCAGTCCGGGTGACATGGAATACCGAACCGCTTCACTGCCGGCCCGGCCAACCTGTTCCGCGGGAAGGCGTACGCAAGTTCGATCGGCTGGCAGAATCTCGTTTGATTCGAATGTCGGTACGTCGTCACGACGGCCCATGGATGCTTCTCCAAACGGCGGTGAACCCGACAAGAGGCAGGCCTCTTCAGCGCGGCCTAGGAGAGTGCCTCGAAAGACGGGAACGGCTTAAGACTTTTTGGTCGATGTGCCATCATCTTCTGGTTGTCCAGTAATTCTTGACATATAAAGGTTGAGTTTCCCAGCCCAAAGGAGGAGGGCGGCGCTTGTCCGACAGGTTTCCATGCCGGCAGTTGGTGCTGTCGTCTTCGATGCTGGTGGGCGCAGTTTTCGGCTATAGCCGCCGGGTCTACGCTGCTTGCGCCAATGTGGGCGGTTCCAATTGGGAATGCTCGGCGGCCAGCACCGCCCAGACGATTTCGGGCGCCAACGCTCACGTGACTGCGCTATCGGGATTCCGCATTACGACCGTCTCCTCGAATGCTCTGACGATCACCGGCGCCGGCAACCTTTCATACACCGATACGAACTTCTCTCCGTTTACCGCGACCGCCGGCAACGGACTCAATATGACGACGACAGCCGGCGTTCCGGGCAGCATCACAGTGAATACCAACGGTGATATCACCGCCCTCAACTACGGCATTCGGGGCCGCAACCAGGGCACCGGCGCGCTCAACATCACGACCAACGGCGATGTCGTAAGCACGGGCACAACCTCGGTATCGCGGGGAATCGTGGCGATCAATTTCGGCACTGATCTGACCGTGACAACCGGCGCAGGCTCCAACGTCCGCGGCGCGCGCTACGGAATTCTGAGCCGCAACTACGGCACTGGATCGACGACCGTGACGGTCAACGGTGACGTCACGGCCGCCGGCACGACCGGCAGCGATTTCGCTCTTCTCGCGAGAGGGAACGCAGATGTCACGGTGACCACAGCCGCCGGAACTACCGTGAGAGGCCAGGAGACCGGCATCTTCGCGCGGAGCGATGGCAACGGCGCGGTAAAGATCGCCGTCGCTGGCGACGTCACAGGAACCAATACGACGGGCATATATGCGAGAAGCGGAACGAGCGGATCAATTGCGATCACGATCGGCGCCGGAAGCCACGTGACCTCGAATGGTACGGGAGCGGATGGTTTCGCCATTGATACATCGAGCTTCGTCGTCAGCCCTACCACTCTCACTGTGGCCGGTACGCTAAATGGCGGTGCGGGCGGCGCCGTTCGGTTTCATGGTTCGGCGAACCGGCTTGAGCTTTATCCAACCGCTGCGATCAACGGCAACGTTTTCGGCGGCGGCAGCGACACCCTTGCACTGGGCGGCACTGGTACAGCGAGCTTCAACGTCGCAACGATCGGTGCCGGCCTGCAATACCAGGGCTTCGGGACGTTTCTCAAGGAGGGCAGCAGCCACTGGACGCTTACCGGCACCACTCCGCTCATCTCCAGCTTTACCGTGAATGGCGGCCTGCTCGAGGTCGACGGAAACATGCCAAACACCTCAGTCACAGTGAATAGCGGCGCACTGCAACTCGGGAATGGCGGCAGCGCCGGCTCGATCGGCGGCAACGTCACTGACAACGGCATCTTCGCGATCAATCGTTCCGACAGTTACACGTTCGGCGGCATCATTTCGGGCACCGGGACATTCCAACAGCTTGGCTCCGGCACCACCATCTTCTCCGGTGCGAACACTTATACCGGCGGCACCATCGTCAGCGCGGGCACACTGCAACTCGGCAATGGCGGTACCAGCGGCTCGATCGTCGGCGACGTGATCGACAACGGAATCTTGGCTTTCAATCATTCCGACGGTTACACCTTCGGTGGAACGATCTCAGGCTCTGGTGCCCTCGAGCAAAACGGCAGTGGCACGCTCGTCCTGAGCGGGCACAGTAGCTACACAGGCCCGACGTTCATCAACAGCGGGATACTAGACGTCACAGGGGAGCTCGCATCGACCGTGTTCGTCAACTCCGGGGCCCGGCTCATGGGCAATGGCACGATCGGCGGCCTCGCTGTCGCGAGCAGGGGAGTCGTTTCTCCAGGCAATGCGATCGGGACGCTTAATGTCTCTGGCGACGTATCCTTTGCCTCTGGCTCCACCTACGAAGTCGAGACCAACGCGTCCGGGGCGGCAGACCGGATCGTGGCGACCGGCACGGCAAGACTCAATGGCAATGTCGTCGTCCTGCCGCAGAACGGTGCCTATGCCTTCCGTACCACCTACAATATCCTCAATGCCGCCGATGGCATTAGTGGTGCCTTCTCTGGGGTGAGCAGCAACTCTGCGTTCCTGTTTCCCAGCCTGAGTTATGATGCCAACAACGTGTTCCTCTCGTTGACCCAGTCGACGTTCTTTCCGAGCGTCGCGCGGACGGCAAACCAGCTGGCCGTAGCCACCGCTCTCCAGGAAAGCTCGCCGGATAGCCGGCTCTTCGGCAGCGTGATCTTCCAGACAGCGCCCGGCGCGCAACAGGCGTTCGACGCGCTGTCGGGCGAACTTCATGCCAGCGCACGGACGTCCCTCGTCGAAGACGGTCATTTCGCCCGGGACGCCGTCCTCGGACGCTTGCGTCAAACTTCCTTTGAGGACCGTTTTGGGCCGTTTGCGAGTTTCGGCTCCGGTGGTCCAGCCGTGATCTACGGCGATGTCGATCTATCCTCGCCGAAGCATCTGGCCTACGCCGCCGATACGGACAGGCGCATTCTCCGCACCGGCAGCATTCCGTCGTCGGCCAACGCGTCCACATCGCGGGATATTGGCTGGTGGGCTCAGGGAGTGGGGGCTTGGGGCACGGCTCATGGTGACGGCAATGCTGCTGGTATGAGCCGACGCCTGAGCGGTTTCTTCAGCGGAGTAGATGGGCGGCTGGGCGACAACTGGCGGGCAGGCGTCGCGGTCGGCTACACCAATTCGAGGACGAGCATCGATGCCCGTGCGAGCTCGGCCGATATCGATAGCGCATATCTAGCCGTCTATACTGGCTTTGACGTGGGTGCCTGGAACGTCCGCTCGGGGGCACTTCTGAGCTTCAGCACCATTGGGAGCGCTCGCTCGATCAGCTATCCGGGTTTTCTCGAACGGGCGACCGGGCGTTATGGCGCGTTCGGCTCACAAATATTTGGTGAGATTGGGTATGATCTGAACCTCGCGGATGCTCTTGTGGAGCCATTTGCAGGTTGGTCCTGGATCCATCTCCATACCAATGGCTTCGATGAGGCCGGTGACGTCGCCGCACTTTCCGGCTCATCGCGCGAGGAGGACGTAGGTTATACGGCGATCGGGGCGCGCGCATCGGCGCTGATTGCACTATCGGACGGAATGGCGCTCAAGCCGTCAGCATCGCTCGCTTGGCAACACGGTTTCGGCCAGCTCAAGCCGGAAGACCACCTGCTTTTCAGAAGCACCGGCGCTGCATTTGACATTGCAGGGCTGCCGCTCGCTCGGGATGCCGCCCTGGTGCAGACCGCCCTGGATCTGCGCACAAGCGCCAATACTGTCATGGGAGTGTCCTATCGCGGCAATCTTTCGAGGAGCAGCCAGGATCACTCGATCGAGGGGCACATCAAAGTTCAATTCTAGCTCTATCTGGGGAAAGATATCCGGACAGCGGATGCGCGAGGCGATCAGCGTCTCATCGAGACCTGCCTATCATTTGGTTGCGAATGCGCAGCGCACATTTGAGTGCCGCCTGGCTTGTCCTTGCAGCAGATGAACAGCGTGCTTGGACGATCATCATTCGAGACTGAAACCTCACAGCAGTATTGGCCGCGTAGGTTGCCCTGAGGTTCGCGCGGCGTCATGATTGACGGATGGTGCGGCATTCGGATCGAGGGGAACATGACACGACCCGCCGGACATCCCGACGCTGATGGCCTGCACATCCGGCCGATGCGGCCGGACGAGATCGGGCTCGCGATCGACTGGGCGGCAGCCGAGGGGTGGAATCCCGGATTGTCCGATGTGACGTGCTTCGCAGAGGTCGACCCCGACGGCTTCCTCGTAGCCGAGCGCGACGGCGTGCCGGTCGCGACCGTGTCCTGCGTGAACTATGACGACCGGTTCGCCTTTCTCGGATTCTACATGGTGCGTCCCGAGCTGCGCGGGCGCGGCTACGGCTTGCGGCTCTGGCAGGCGGCGATGGCGCATGCGGGATCTCGTATTGTCGGACTCGATGGCGTGGTCGCGCAGCAGGACAACTATCGGAAATCCGGCTTCAGCTACGCGTATGCCAATATCCGCTACGGGGGACGATCCGCCGCCTTGCTGCAATCGGCGGATCGATCAGGTATCGTCGCTCTTGCCGATGTGCCGCTTTCCGACATCGAAGCGTCAGATGCGACCGTATTTCCCGCCCCGCGCCGGGCATTCCTGCGGGCCTGGATCGACACGCCCGGTCATGTCGGCCGGGCGCTGATCCGCGACGGTACGCTAGCCGCCTGGGGTGTGATCCGTCCGTGCCGTGCGGGCTACAAAATCGGTCCGCTGATTGCGGAAAAGCGTGCCGATGCCGAGGCCGTGGTGTCGGCGCTGCTGAGCGCAGCCGGCGACTCCGAGGTGTTCCTCGACGTGCCCGCGATCAATCCGGAGGCGGTGGCGCTCGCCGAGAGCCTCGGCCTGAAGCCGGTGTTCGAGACCGCGCGCATGTACACCGGGCCGATCCCGCCGCTCCGGATCGACCGGGTGTTCGGTGTCACCACCTTCGAACTCGGCTAACTCACCGTCCGAGCGGCCGCGCGAAGCTCAGTTCGTGGCCGTCGGGATCGGTGAGGTGGAAATAGCGCTCGCCCCATTCGGCATTGCAGGGCGTGGTCGAGGGGGCAAAGCCAGCGGCCAGCGCCTTGGCGTAGACGGCGTCGACATCGGCGACGTGGAAGATGATGCGGCCCCACCAGCTCCACTGCTTCTCCCTGGACATGGCGATCAGGTTGAGGAAGCCGGAGCCCACACGGAAGCTCGTGAACGACGTGTGGGCGCCGCCATGGGCAATGTCGTCGAAGCCGAGCGCGCGATAGAACGCGACCGCGCGCGTCATGTCGTGGGTGGCAATCGTAATCGCGCTGATGCTCTCGATGGTCATGGAGGCGCTCCTCGCCGTGTGGAAGCCGCGCCATAGAGAAGCTCAGATCACAGTTGGCACGCAAGGGCGGCCGGGTCGTGACGAATTCAGCGCCAGCGCCGCCGGCTCATCACAGCGCCCAGCGCGAAGAACACCGCCGCGCCGAGCGCAATGGTCGCCGCGCGCGCGACATCCCCCGGCACGAGCATCGCCCGCTGCGCCGCGCCCTGGCTGAAGGAGCCGCGGGTGCGGTGTAGGCGCGTCACGGGACGGTCGAGATTGTCGGTGCGATCGGGCACCAGTGGTACGTCGGTCTGTTGCCCGGCGATCGCCTTGGCAGCGAGGTAGCGGTCGAGCAAAGCGGGCGCGACGGCGTTACCGAGGATCGTGAGCAGTGTCGGCCAGCCGATCCAATATTCGCGGAAGCCGCCGTCGGCGACGCGATAGACGGCGTCCGCGATCACCTCGGGCTCCACCGGCCGGCCCATTGGTCGTGGCGTATGCGCAAGGTGCGCGCGAGCCCAGTCGAATTGCGGTGTGTTCACCGCGGGCAGGTCGACGATGCTGAGCGTGATGCCTGAGCGCTCGTGCATCAGCTCGGCCCGCAGCGAGTCGGTGAAGCCCCGGATCGCATGTTTGGCGCCGCAATAGGCCGCCTGCAGCGGAATGCCACGATAGGCGAGCGCCGAGCCGATCTGAATGATGCGGCCTTCGCCGTGCCGGCGCATCGAGCGCAGCGCCGCCATCGTGCCGTGCACGAAGCCGAGATAGGTGACCTCGGTGACGCGGCGGAACTCCTCCGGCGTGATGTCGGCCACGGTCGAGAACACCGTCTCCATGGCGTCATTGATCCAGATGTCGACCGGACCCAGGCGCTGCTCGAGCCGTTCGGCGGCCTCGAACAGCGCCTGCGCGTCGGCGACATCGACCGCCTCGTATTCGGCATGGGCAAACCGCGCCTGCAGCTCGCGCTGGACGTCGCGCAGCGCATCCTCGTCACGCGCGATCAGGCCGACGCGGTCGCCGGCCTCGCCGAAGCGTTTTGCGATGGCGCGGCCGACGCCGGCGGAGGCGCCCGTGATGATGATGGTGCGAGCTGGTCTGCGAGGCATGTCCGGTTCTCCACGCGCCCCGTCGTACAAACGTGCTGCGGCCGGCAATGTTTCGGGCCGGTCAAGCCGGCCGAATGAATTCTCCGTCAGCCGTTATCGGAGCCGTGGACTTCGACGCGCGATCCATCAGGCTCCGAGAGGGCAGGCCAGCCCCCCCGGAGATTGTGGGACAGAAAAGCTCGCTGAGCCTTGCCGGTGCGACCGGAGCTCAGCCCGGATTGGCCTTGAGGCCGGCGGCTTCGATGCCGGCGACGGCGCAGATCTCGTCATTGTCCGAAGTGTCGCCGGAGACGCCGACGGCGCCGACGAGCGTCGTGCCGTCCATGATCAGCACGCCGCCGGGCACCGGGACCATGCGGCCCTGGGCCAGCGTGTTCACGGCGTCGATGAAATAGGCCTGCTCCTGGGCGCGCTGGAACAGGGCGCGGGAGCCGAGGCCGAGGGCGAGTGCGCCGTAGGCCTTGCCGTGCGCGACCTCGGCCCGCATCAGGCTGGTGCCGTCCTGCGCGGCGGCGGCCTTCAGGCAGCCGCGCGCGTCGAGCACCATCACAGCGAGCGGCTTGAACTTCTTCTCGATGCCCTTCGCGAGCGTGGCGACGAGGATCTTGCGGGCGGTGTCGAGCGAGAGATCGGCCATGTCGGTGTCCTTGTGCTTTGTGATGCCAAGTTGGCTAGGTCATCCGTCATTGCGAGCGAAGCGAAGCAATCCAGGGTGAAAGAAAAGGTCTGGATTGCTTCGTCGCTTCGCTCCTCGCAATGACGAACATTGAGATCATGCTCCGCGGCGTTCCGACCTCGTGAATCAAGAACGCATCTGCGTCCGCTCCAGGCTCATCGCCAGGAGCTGCGCAGCGTGCACGGCGCCGCGACCGGCGCCGTCTTGGATCTGGTGGCGGCAGGAGGTGCCGTTGGCGACGATGAAGGTCGAAGCTTCTGCCTTGCGTACCGCAGGCAGCAGCGACGCCTCCGCCATCTGCAGCGAGACCTCGTAGGTCTCCGCGCCATAGCCGAACGCGCCGGCCATACCGCAGCAGGAGGATTCGATGGTCTCGACCGTGAGCTCCGGAATGAGTCGCAGCACCTGCTCGACAGGCTTGAAGGCGGCGAAGGATTTCTGATGGCAATGGCCGTGCAGCAGCGCCTTGCCGGGCAGGGGGGCGAGCGGCAGCGCGAGCCGTCCGGCCTCTGCCTCGCGCGCCAGAAACTCTTCCAGCAGCAGCGCGTGCGCGCTGATCGTCTTCGCGGCGGTATCGTCGCGTAGCGACAGCAGCTCGTCGCGCAGCGTCAGCAGGCAGCTTGGCTCCAGGCCAATGATCGGCACGCCGCGCGCTGCGAACGGCGCGTAGGTCTCGACCAGGCGCTGCAGCTCGGACTTGGCTTCGTCGACCAGACCGGCGGACAGGAACGTCCGGCCGCAGCACAGCGCCCGGCCGCCATCGGCGGGCTTGGGAACGTAGACGCGGTAGCCGCCCGCGATCAGCACGCGCAGCGCGGCGTCGAGATTTTCGCGCTCATAGACGCGGTTGAAGGTGTCGCCGAACAGCACGACCTCACGGCCATCAGCCGGACCGAACGCGTCGGCCTCGACGCGGAAGGTGTCGGTGCGGAAGGCCGGCAGCTTGCGCTTGGCGCTGATGCCCGCAACGCGCTCCATCAGCACGCGCAGGGGCGCAACATGATTGCGCAGGTTCACGAGCGGCGCGACGCGGGCGACGAGATCGGCGTAGCGCGGCAGGTAGGCGACGAGCCGGTCACGCAGCGTAAGACCATGCGTCGTTGCCCGCGCTGCCAGCACCTCGATCTTCATCTTGGCCATGTCGACGCCGGTCGGACACTCGCGGCGACAGGCCTTGCAGGACACGCACAGCTTCAGCGTTTCCATCATCTCGTCAGACGACAGCGCGCCGGGACCGAGCTGGCCGGAGATCGCGAGCCGCAGCGTATTGGCGCGGCCGCGCGTGACATCCTTCTCGTCGCGGGTGGCGCGATAGGACGGGCACATCACGCCGCCGTCGAGCTTGCGGCAGGCGCCGTTGTTGTTGCACATCTCGACCGCGCCCTGGAAACCGCCGGCGGCGCCGGGATAGGCCGACCAGTCGAGCACGGTCTTGAGATCATCGATGCGATAGTCCGGCGGATAGCGGAACAGCGAGCGGTCGTCCATCTTGGGCGGATCGACGATGCGGCCGGGATTGAGCACATTGCCGGGGTCGAAGCGCTGCTTGACCTCCTTGAAGTCGGCGACGATGCGGCTGCCGAACATCTGTTCGTGGAATTCCGAGCGCACGATGCCGTCGCCGTGCTCGCCGGAATGCGAGCCCTTGTACTCGCGCACCATGGCGAAGGCTTCCTCGGCGATGGCCCGCATCGCCTCGACGTCCTTCTCCAGCTTCAGGTTCAGCACCGGGCGGACGTGCAGGCAGCCTTCGGAGGCGTGCGCATACATGGTGCCGCGCGTGCCGTGCTTCGCGAACACGTCGTTGAGACGTGCGGTGTAGTCGGCGAGATGCGGCAGCGGCACGGCGCAGTCCTCGACGAACGACACCGGCTTGCCGGCCTCCTTCATCGACATCATCACGTTGAGGCCGGCGGCGCGGAAGTCGGCGACCGCGGTCTGCAGGGCAGGGTCTGATATCTCGACCACGCCGCCCCATTTGCGCGGCTCGTTGCTCCAGGCGAAGCCGAGGTCGCCCATCAACTCGGAGAGCTGCTTCAGCTTGGCGAGGTTCTCGTCCGTTGTCTCCTCAGCGAACTCCACCACCAGGATGGCGTCGGGGTCGCCGCGCACGGCGGCGGCGATCACTGGCTGGAACATCGCGATGTCGCGTCCAAGCCCGATCATGGTGCGGTCCACCAGTTCGACCGCGATCGGCTTCAGCTTCACAAGGTGCTGAGCCGCGTCCATGGCCGCGTAGAAGCTGCCGAAATGGCAGATGCCGAGCACCTTGGTGCGGATCAGGGGCCACAGCTTGAGCTCGATGCGGGTGGAGAAGGCGAGGGTGCCTTCGGAGCCGACGAGCAGATGGGCCAGGTTGTTGGCGGCGTTGCGCGGCGTCAGCGCATCCAGATTGTAGCCGCCGACGCGGCGCTGCACCTTGGGAAACTTGTCGGCGATCTCCGCGGCCTCGCGCTCGCCCAGCGCAAGCATGTCGCGAAACAGCGCGTGAGCGCTGTCCGGCGCGCTGACGTCACGAAGGTCTCGCGGCACCTCGCCAAAATGCGCCAGCGTGCCGTCGGCGAGCGCCGCGTCGATCGCGATGGTGTTGTCGCGCATCGTGCCGTAGCGCAGCGAGCGGCCGCCGCAGGAATTGTTGCCGGCCATGCCGCCGATCGTGGCACGCGACGCCGTCGAGACGTCGACGGGAAACCACAGGCCGTGCTGCTTGAGCTGGCGATTGAGGTCGTCGAGCACGATGCCCGGCTCGACCACGCAGGTCCGAGCCTCGACGTCGAGAGAGACGATGCGGTTCAGGTGCTTGGAGAAGTCGACGACGATCCCCTCGTTGACGGTCTGGCCGCATTGCGAGGTGCCGCCGCCGCGCGGGGTGACGATGCGGCCGTCGTCGCGGGCGAGGGCGAGCGTACGCAGTGCCTCGTCCATCGTGCGCGGCACGACCACGCCGGCCGGGATGACCTGGTAGAACGAGGCGTCGGTGGCGTAGCGGCCACGGCTGAAGCGGTCGAAGAAGATGCCGCCTGCAATCTCGGCGCGGAGCTTCTGTTCGAGCCTGGACGGACCGGCTTTGGCGTTCGGCATGGTGATCCCTGGTCGGGCCCGGCTGTCGTCTGGCGGGCCCTCTTGAGCCCCGTGTCATTCATTTCTGCAAATGCGTCAATCTGATTGCATGCAAATTTGCGCAATCCTGGGCGTCATTCGACCTTGTCCGGCTTACTTCCCGCCGTTGGCGGTTGACTCTCGCCGAAGTAGGCGATCGCGGCCGCGCCCTTGTTGCGCAGATGTTGAAACAGAATGTCGGACAGCTCGCTTCCGGCGCGCCGGCGCAGGGCGTCGAGGATCATCTCATGCTCGCGCATGGCCTCGCTCCAGCGTTCGCGCTTGCGGGCGAAATTGGCCGAGAAGCGCACCCGCCGGATGCGGCCCGCCAGGCTCTCATAGGTCGCATGAAGGGTGGCGTTGGCGGCGGCATCCACGATCGCGCGGTGGATGAGCTGGTTCATGCGGAAATAGCCCTGCATGTCCTGCCGCATGTAAAACCCGTACATATCATGATGAAACTGCTCGATTTTTTCGATCGCTTCATCCGAAATCTTCTCGCAGGCGAGGCGGCCGGCGAGCCCTTCCAGGCCTCCCATCAGGTCGAATAATTCGTGGATGTCGGCGGCGCTGAGCGGGCGCACCCGAGCGCCGCGATTGGGCAGCAGCTCGACCAGGCCTTCGGCCGCGAGCACCTTGAGCGCTTCGCGCAAGGGAGTGCGGGACACCCCCAGCATTTCGCAAAGCTGGCGCTCGGACAGGCGGCCGCCGTCGGCGACGTGGCCCTCGACGATGTAGTCGCGCAGCCGTGCCAGGATCTCGTCATGCAGCGAGGTCTCGTCCCGCGCAGGCGCAGGTCGACCACTTGGATCTGCCAATGGTGGCGTCTCGATATCGGGAATCGTGGAATTCATTTCACCCCATTGTAGCGATAGTTACAGATGTGGTCGACCTTGTGTGTGAATACGTTTAATCTCTTGCATGCTGAATAATTGAATGCAATCATTGGTGCCAGAATGCCGTCGTCGCCCGGAGCTCTGTCGTGACCCGTCCCCAAGGCCGTCATTTCTTGCATATTCCGGGCCCAAGTCCGGTGCCCGAGCGGGTGCTGCGGGCGATGGACATGCCGGTGATCGATCACCGCAGCGCCGAGTTCGCCGAACTCGGCAAGGCCGTGCTCGGTGGCTCGCAGGCGATCTTCAAGGCCACGAGCCCGGTAGTCATCTATCCGTCCTCGGGCACCGGCGCCTGGGAGGCCGCCATCGTCAACACGCTGTCGCCGGGCGACAAGGTGCTGATGGTCGAGACCGGCCACTTCGCCACGCTGTGGCGGCAGATGGCGACGCGGTGGGGAATCGAGGTCGATTTCATTCCCGGCGACTGGCGCCGTGGCGTCGATCCTGCCGTCATCGAGGAGAAGCTGGTTGCCGACGCCGGTCATCGGCTCAAGGCGGTGATGGTCGTGCACAACGAAACCTCGACCGGCGCGACCAGCCGGATCGGCGAGGTGCGCGCCGCGATCGACCGCGCCAAGCATCCGGCGCTGCTGATGGTCGACACGATTTCTGGTCTCGCCTCGGCCGACTTCCGATTCGACGAGTGGAAGGTCGACGTCGCCGTGTCGTGCTCCCAGAAGGGCTTCATGCTGCCGCCGGGGCTCGGCTTCAACGCCATCTCGGACAAGGCGCGCCTTGTTGCCAAGGCCAACAAGATGCCGCGCTCGTTCTGGGACTGGGAAGACATGCTGAAGCTGAACGCGAACGGCTTCTTCCCCTACACGCCGGCGACGAACCTGCTCTACGGTCTGCGTGAAGCGATTGCGATGCTGCTCGAGGAGGGTCTCGATCAGGTGTTCGCGCGCCACCTCAGGCTTGCGGCCGCGACCCGCGCCGCCGTCGAGCATTGGGGCCTGGAGGTGCTGTGCCAGGAGCCGAAGGATTTCTCTCCGGTGCTGACCGCCGTGCTGATGCCGCCGGGCCATGACGCAGATCAGTTCCGTCAGGTCGTGCTCGACAACTACAACATGTCGCTCGGTTCGGGCCTGTCCAAGGTCGCGGGCAAGGTGTTCCGCATCGGCCATCTCGGCGAGTGCAACGCGCTGACCCTGATGGCTGCGCTGAGCGGTGTCGAGATGGGGCTGCGTGCGGCCGGCGTGCCGCATCGTGCCGGCGGCGTCGATGCCGCGATGGCGCTGCTTGAAGAGCCATTGGAGGGCAATGCGCCGCGCCATCTGGCTGCGGTGAAATGAGGCCAAATCGCGTGCAGCAAGCTGGGACGTCCCGCTATGCCGCACTGCACAGGAGAAGGGGATTCGTGTGCATCTGAGGGATGTCAGCCCGAAGCGATCGGTGCTTGCGTCTTCTTTGTTGACGCCAGCGGTCTGGCGGGAGAAAAGCGCGGCCAGCGCGTGGGATGCCACGCCCGCGCACCAACCAAATGACCGGGGACGGACGCCAATGACTGTGCACACAGGACGGCATTTTCTTCAGATTCCGGGGCCGACCAACGTGCCCGACCGCGTGCTGCGCGCGATGGATATGCCGACGCTGGACCATCGCGGTCCCGAGTTCGCCGAGCTCGGCTTCGCCGTGCTGACTGCATCGCAGCGAATCTTCCGCACCAAGCAGCCGGTGATCATCTATCCGTCGTCGGGCACCGGCGCGTGGGAAGCCGCGATCGTCAACACGCTCGCGCCTGGCGACAAGGTGCTGATGGCCGAGACCGGCCAGTTCGCGGTGCTGTGGCGTGGCATCGCCGACAAGTTCAAGCTCGACGTCGACTTCATCCCCGGCGACTGGCGCCATGGCGCCGACATTGCGGCGATCGAGCAGCGTCTGGTCGATGACAAGGCGCACAAGATCAAGGCCGTCTGCGTCGTGCACAACGAGACCTCGACCGGCTGCCTGACGCCGCCGCTCGAGGTGCGCAAGGCGCTCGACCGGGCCGGCCACCCGGCGCTCCTGATGGTCGACACCATCTCTGGCCTCGGCTCGATGGAGTATGAGCACGACGCGTGGGGCGTCGACGTCTCCGTCGCTGGCTCGCAGAAGGGCCTGATGCTGCCGCCGGGCCTCGGCTTCAACGCCGTCTCGGAGAAGGCGCTCGCCGCCGCCAAGGCCAATCCCGGCATGCGCTCCTATTGGGACTGGCAGGAGATCATCACCTTCAACAAGCTTGGTACCTTCCCCTATACGCCGGCGTGCAATCTGCTGATGGGCCTCAACGAGGCGCTGAAGATGCTGGAGGAGGAAGGCCACGACAACGTGTTTGCGCGTCATCGCCGCCACAGCCTTGCGACGCGGGCTGCCGTCAAGGCCTGGGGCCTGGATACGCAGTGTCAGGATCCGCAGGCGCATTCGCCGGCGCTGACCGGCGTGGTCATGCCCGAGGGCCATGACGCCGATCAGTTCCGCAAGACGGTGCTGGAAAACTTCGACATGTCGCTCGGCACCGGCCTCAACAAGATCAAGGGCAAGGTCTTCCGCATCGGTCATATCGGTCACTTCAACGACTTGATGCTGATGGGCACGCTTGCAGGCGTCGAGATGGGCCTTGCGCTCGCTGGCGTGCCGCATCGTGCAGGTGGCGTGCTCGCGGCGATGGATGTCCTGAAGGCGCGCGAGGCAGCGCCGATTCCGAAGGTGGCCTGATGAACGCACCTGTGACCGGCTCCGACGATCTGATCTATGCCGTCGACGACGGCATCGCCAAGATCACCTTCAACCGGCCGCAGGCGCGCAACGCGATGACGTTCGCGATGTACGACCGGATGGCCTCTATCTGCGAGGCCATCAACGCCGATCGGTCGATCAAGGCGCTGATTCTGACTGGCGCGGGCGACAAGGCCTTCGCCTCCGGCACCGACATCTCCCAGTTTCGTGCCTTCAAGACCGCGCAGGATGCGCTCGACTACGAGGCGCGGATCGACCGCGTGCTCGGCACGCTCGAACTGTGCCGTGTGCCGGTGATTGCGGCGATCGCGGGCGCCTGCACCGGCGGCGGTGCCGGCATTGCCGCCTGCTGCGACATTCGCATCGGCACCGAGACGACACGTATCGGTTTCCCGATCGCGCGCACGCTCGGCAACTGCCTGTCGATGTCGAACATCTCACGCGTGGTCTCCCTGATCGGACCGGCGCGCACCAAGGACCTGATCTTCAAGGCCCGGCTGGTCGAGGCGCCGGAGGCGCTCGCGCTCGGTCTGCTCAACGAGATCGTGCCTGACGTCGAGACGCTGCAGACACGCGCGCTGGAGACCGCGAGGCTCGTCGCCTCGCACGCGCCGATCACCCTCGAGGTCACCAAGGAGGCCGTGCGCCGCATCCGCCGGACCCTGTCGCGGGACGAGGGCGAGGATTTGATCCTACGCGCCTATATGAGCGAGGATTTCCGCGAAGGCATGGAGGCGTTCCTCAACAAGCGGACGCCGAACTGGAAAGGCAAGTAGTCCGATGCCGTGCTTGCGACCTTATGCCGAGGAACATGAGGGCGCATCATGCTTGTGTTCTTGAACTGACCACAATAAGCCAGCAGTATCCTGGTAGGATGCAAGCTGGGGCTTCGAACGGGGAAGAAAGCACGTGCGCAAACTCATCAAGATCGCGGCCGCGACGGCGGCCTTTTTCGCAACTGCGCCGGCCTTTGCCGGCTGGGAGCCGACCAAGCCGGTCGAGATTGTCGTCGCCGCGGGCGCCGGCGGTGCATCCGACCAGATGGCGCGGATGATGCAGGCTGCCATTCAGAAGAACAATCTGCTGAAGCAGCCGGTGGTCGTGTCGCTGAAGGGCGGCGCGTCCGGGGCCGAGGCGCTGATGTACATGAAGTCCAGCGACGGCGATCCGAATAAGGTCCTGATCGCCTATTCGCTGATCTACATGCTGCCGCTGTCGGCCAAGCTGCCGTTCGACTGGCGCGAACTGTCGCCGGTCGCGGTGATCGCACTCGATCAGTTCGTGCTGTGGGACAACGTCAACGGCCCGAAGACGGTGAAGGAGTTCATCGAAGCCGCCAAAGCGTCGAGTTCTCCGTTCAAGTTGGGCGGCACCGGTTCCAAGCGGGAGGATCACGTGCTCACGGTCTTCATGGAGAAGAAGACCGGCGCCAAGTTCTCCTATCTGCCCTACAAGTCGGGGGGCGAGGCCGCGACCCAACTGGTTGGCGGGCACACCGAAGCGAACGTCAACAATCCTTCCGAGAATCTCGAAGTCTGGCGCGCCGGCCAGGTGCGTCCGCTCTGCGTGTTCGACAAGGAGCGCATCTCCTACACGACCAAGGTCACGGAGACGCAGTCCTGGAACGACATTCCGACCTGCAAGGAGCAGGGGCTGGACGTGCAATACCTGATGCTGCGCGGCATGTTCCTGCCGGGTAAGGTGACCCAGGAGCAGCAGGAGTTCTACATCGACCTGTTCAGCAAGCTGGTGCAGACGCCGGAATACAAGGACTACATGGAGAAGCAGGCGCTGAAGCCGATCTTCCTCACCGGCAAGGACATGCTGCAGTTTCTCGAAGAGGATGGCTCGCTCAACAAGCAGCTGATGACGGAAGCCGGCTTCGTCGCCAAGTGAGGCTGGGGCGGGGCGAGGGGATGAGGAGGATCGATGTCCAACGCTGAGCTCGAGATCGCCGTCGACGATCCGACCGCGCCAGAGGAGGATTCTCCGGCCGTCACCTCCACCCGGACCGTCGACGTCGCGGTGTCGCTGCTGCTGCTCGCGCTCGCGGTCGTGCTCGCCTGGGACAATTGGCGGACCGGCGCGTCCTGGGACTCGACCGGTCCGGAGCCCGGCTACTTCCCGTTCTATCTGTCGGTGATCCTCGGCGGCGCCAGCCTTTACGGGATCGGCGCCGCTTTCGTGTCGAGAAAGGAAGCGGTCGAGACCTTCGTGACGCGCGCGCAACTGCGGCGCGTGATGGCGGTATTCGTGCCGACGCTGCTGTTCTGCATCGCGATGCAGTTTCTCGGCATCTACGTCGCGAGCTTCCTGCTGATCGCCGGGTTCATGCGCCTCGTCGGCAAGATCGCGATCTGGAAATCGCTGCTCACGGCGTTGCTGTTCAGCGCCGTGATGTTCGTGACTTTCGACGTCGTGTTCGACGTGATCATGCCGAAGGGCCCACTCGAAGCGGCGTTCGGGTACTGACACCGGTCTCTCCCCCGTCATTGCGAGGAGCAACGCGACGACGCAATCCAGGGCTGCGCACTCGACTCTGGATTGCTTTGCTGCGCTCGCAATGACGAGGAAACAGTTGGAATGAAATCATGGAAGCCTTGGGTCTGCTGCTGCACGGGTTCGCGGTCCTCCTGACCTGGAAGACGCTGCTGCTGATGATGGTTGGGCTCGTGCTCGGCGTCTTCGTCGGCGTGCTGCCCGGGCTGGGGGGGCCCAACGGCGTCGCCATCCTGCTGCCGCTGACCTTCTCAATGGACCCGACCTCGGCCATCGTGATGCTGTCCTGCATCTACTGGGGCGCGCTGTTCGGCGGCGCCATCACCTCGATCCTGTTCAACATTCCCGGCGAGGCGTGGTCGGTGGCGACCACTTTCGACGGCTATCCGATGGCGCAGCAGGGCAAGGCGGCGGAGGCGCTGACAGCCGCCTTCACCTCGTCGTTCATCGGCTCGCTGGTCGCGGTGATGCTGATCACCTTCCTGGCGCCCTGGATCTCGTCCTTCGCGCTGAGGTTCGGTCCGCCCGAGTTCTTCGCGGTCTATCTGCTGACCTTCTGCTCGTTCGTCGGGCTGGGGCGTGAGGACAAGCACAAGACTGTCATCGCGATGGCGCTCGGCCTGCTGCTCGCTGGCGTCGGCATGGACACCGTGTCCGGTCAGTTGCGGATGACCTTCGGCTCGACCGATCTGTTGCGCGGCATCAACTTTCTGGTCGCGGTCATCGGCCTGTTCGGCATCAGCGAGATCCTGCTGACGATGGAGGAGCGCCTGGCGCTGCGCGGCCACGCCGCCTCGATCTCGCTGCGCACCGTACTCGCGGTGTGGAAGGACCTGCCGAAGTATTGGATGACCCTGCTGCGCTCCTCGGTGATCGGCTGCTGGCTCGGCATCACGCCGGGCGGCGCGATTGCCGCCTCCTTCATGGGCTACAACCTCGCCAAGCGCTTCTCGAAGGATCCGGACAGTTTTGGCAAGGGCCGCATCGAGGGCGTGTTCGCGCCTGAGACGGCGGCGCATGCCTCGGGCACCGCGGCGCTGCTGCCGATGCTGGCGCTCGGCATCCCCGGCTCCGGCACCGCGGCGATCCTGCTCGGCGGCCTGATGGTGTGGGGCCTCAATCCCGGCCCGCTGCTGTTCGTGGAGCACAAGGATTTCGTCTGGGGCCTGATCGCCTCGATGTATCTCGGCAATGTCGTCGGCCTCGTGCTCGTGCTTTCCACCGTGCCGATCTTCGCCTCGATCCTGCGCGTGCCGTTCGCGGCCGTGGCGCCGATGATCGTGGTGTCCTGCGCGATCGGCGCCTACGCGATCCAGAATGCGATGTTCGACGTCTGGCTGATGCTCGGCTTCGGTGTCGTCGGCTATGTCTTCAAGAAGATCAAGATCCCGCTGGCGCCGTTCACCTTGGCGCTGGTGCTCGGCAGCCGTGCCGAGGACGCGTTCCGGCAGTCGATGATCATCTCCGGCGGCAACATGAAGGTGTTCTGGGCGAACGGGCTGGTGGGCACCATAACGACGCTGGCGATCGTGCTGCTGTTCTGGCCGCTGATCGATCGTGTGATCGCGAGCTTCAGCAAGTCGGGAGCGCCGGCCGCGAAGGCCGAGGCTTAGTACGGTTTGTCGCTGATCACCCGTGCCCTGCCAGCTGGACGCCTGCGCTCGATCGGCTACGCCGCTCCTACCACGTGTAGCGCACGCTGCCCTTGCCGGCATAGGAACGGGTGACGCTCGAGAACTCGCCTTCGAACGTCGCCAAGGCGCTCCAGCCGTTCTGCCAGCTCATCTCGACCGAGGTCGTCGTCAGCGCGGAGTCGCGCGCCTGCGCGGCGCCGTTGACGACGAAGCTTGCGCCCGGCAGCGTCTGGAACGTGGCGGTCACGGAACGATCCGGATCGAAGTCGTGCGCCCGGGCGAGGCGGCCGCGCAGGGTGAGGGCGCCGTCAGGCAGCGCATAGGATCTGTCGGTGCACTGGCCAGCTCGGCGCGCGTGTTGGTGACCGTTTTTCCCGCGTAGCTCAAGGCTGAGCGTCATCCGGCCGCTGCCGGTCTTGGTGAAGCCGCCAACGCCGTAACTCGACGCCATTGTCGCTGGGAATGTCCCGGCTCTCCGGCGCCGACGCCGCCTCGGCCGCCCAGGGCATGACCGCCGTTGTCCTTTCCACCATCGCCGCCGTTGACACCTGCACCGTCACCGCCGCCCTCGATGACAGGGACCCCAGCCCCCGATGCCGCCATCGGTCGTCGCGGAGCTGATGCCGCCATTGCTGTTCGTGCCGTCGTTGCGCCGGTCGAGGGCCAGGCCAGCAACGAGAGCATGCAGAACTGCGGGATAGGGGAATTGTGACTCTTTGGGTGCACTGGGCGTTGGCGCTGTTCGCAATCGGACTGTGGCACCGCAGCCACGTCCTCAGCGCTTCGATTGCATCGACGGACCGTTGTTCGAATCGTTTCCGCGCTTCTCCAGAGGTTGTGTCTTTGCGATGACAGCATTTTAGGCAGAGCGGTGATAGGCTTCATTCATGGGCAGTTCTGAACTGCTCACGCGCGGTGCCTGATCTCTGGTCATCGCGCCCTGATGTTTCCTCCCGAGACGATCCCTTGCCCGGCGCTTGCGTCGGGCTTTTTTTTGCGTTCGGTGGATCAGAGTTCGCAGCTCATCCCGGTTGCGCCCCGAAATGAAAAAGCCTCCGTCCGGCTTCTCGGAAGGAGGCTTTGGGCAAAGGCGATGTAGGAAAGAGAGCGTGTGAACCGGAGGAAGGTCAATTGGCCTTCTCGGCCACCGGCATGTGGTACCAGTCGGACTCGTTGTCGAGCATCGTCTCGTCGAACGGCAGAGCGCCGGGGTGATTCAGAGCGGCTCCGTTGACGTCGCGCACGATGTTCATCGCCGTCAGAAACTCGTTCAACTCGGATGCGCTCATGACCCGCTACTCCTCACACGCACGGGCCCCGAGGGGGTCCGCGATCAACTGATGCGAAGAGATTAACGCGATCTTGCCTTGGCCTCAATCCGGCCAAGTCTGAAGTTCCAACGTGGTGACATCTGGGCCACAGCGGCGGGGTGCCGCAGCTTGGACATATTGCACCTGCTCACACGACGCGATGCAGTCGGAGATCGGCGATCTCGCCGTCGGTGAAGCCGAACTCGGACAGGATCTCCTCGGTCTGCTCGCCGAATTCCGGCGGCCGCGCCGCCATCCGGCTGGGCGTGCGCGACAAGGTGAAGGGCTGCGCCACCAGCGTGATGTCGCGGCCGTCGTCGTTCGGCACCGGCTGCGCCATGCCGAGATGCTTGACCTGCGGGTCCTCGAACATCTGATCGATCGCGTAGATCGGCCCGCACGGCACGCCCGCGGCATTCAGCTCGGCGACCCATTGCTCGCTCGTCTTGGCGAGCGTGCGTGCGTTGATCTCGGCGTTGAGCGCGTCGCGGTTCTTCGAACGCGCCGGTGCCGTCGCGTAGTCCGGATTGTCGATCCATTGGGAGGCACCGAGCGTCTGGCACAGCCGCTCCCAGATTCGGCCGCCGGTCGCGGCGATATTGATGTAGCCGTCGGAGGTCTTGAACACGCCGGTCGGGATGCTGGTCGGATGATTGTTGCCGGCCTGCGGCGCGACCTCCTTCTCCATCAGCCAGCGGGCGGCCTGGAAGTCGAGCATGAAGATCTGCGCCTGCAGCAGCGAGGTCTGGACCCACTGGCCCTCGCCGGAGACCTCGCGCTCGAGCAGCGCCGTGAGGATACCCATCGCGCAAGAGAGCCCTGCCGAGAGATCTGCGATCGGGATGCCCGCGCGCATCGGACCCTCGCCAGGTGCCCCGGTGATCGACATCAGCCCGCCCATGCCCTGCGCGATCTGGTCGAAACCGGGCCGCTTGGCATAGGGACCATCCTGGCCGAAGCCGGAGATGCTGCCATAGACGATGCGCGGATTGACCTTGCGCACCGCCTCATAGTCGATGCCGAGCTTGGTCTTGACGTCGGGCCGGTAGTTCTCGATCACGACGTCGGCTTTTTCGGCGAGCCGCATGAACACGTCGACGCCCTTCGGATCCTTCAGATTGAGCGTCATCGCGCGCTTGTTGCGATGCAGGTTCTGGAAGTCGGCGCCGCGGCGCGGGCCGCCAAGCGCTTCGCCGCCATCCTCCATCATGGCGTCGATCTTGATGACGTTGGCGCCCCAATCGGCGAACTGCCGCGCGCAGGTCGGGCCGGCGCGCACCCGCGTCAAATCGAGGACAGTGAAGCGGGACAGGGCTTTGGATGCGCGCGGGAAGGCCATGCGGACGAACTCCGAGAGAGGCGACATGGCTGTATAGGAGAGCGCGCGCAGCGCGACAATTGCGCGGACAGCGGTGCGTGCCGCGCTGCTCATGCCGCTGGTGCAGGGCTTCTACTTGAGCGGAACTTGCGCGCGCTCACCGCTCGTCGGCGATCACTTTGCCATCGTTGGGCAGCGTGCCTGGCGCGACCAGCTCGACTTGGCCGCTGAGCTTGGTGACGCTGCGCAGGCTGGCGGCCAGCGCCTCTTGCAGGTCGGCTGCGGGCGCCGCGCACTCGGCCTTCAGCGTCATCGCATCGGTCTCGCCGGCGCGGCTGACGACCAGCCGGAGGCGGCCGAACTCCGGATGGCGCTTGCCGATCTCGGCCACCTGCTCGGGGCGCACGAACATGCCCTTGATCTTCGTGGTCTGGTCGGCGCGCCCCATCCAGCCCTTGATCCGCATGTTGGTGCGGCCACACGGACTGAGACCCGGGAGGCCGGCGGTGAGATCGCCGAGTGCCAGGCGAATCCAAGGATGGTGGGGATCGAGCGAGGTGACGACGATCTCGCCGACATCGCCCTCCTGGACCGGATCGCCGGTGCCGGGCCGGACGATCTCGAGGATCAGGTCCTCGTTGACCACCATGCCCTCGCGTGCGGCGGTCTCGTAGGCGATGATGCCGAGATCGGCGGTGCCGAACGCCTGATAGGCGTCGATGCCGCGGGCCTTGATCTCGGCCTGCAGTGATGGCGGGAACGCCGCGCCCGACACCAGCGCGCGCTTGAGCGAGGAGACGTCGCGACCGGCGCTGGCGGCAGCATCGAGCAGGATCTTCAGGAAGTCCGGCGTGCCGCTGTAGCCGATCGGCCGGTAGGCCTCGATCAGCTCGAACTGCGCCTCGGTGTTCCCTGGCCCCGCCGGGATCACGGCGCAGCCGAGCGCGCGCGCCGAGGCATCGAAGATGAAGCCGCCCGGCGTCAGATGATAGCTGAAGGTGTTGAGCACGACATCGCCACTGCGGAAGCCCGAGGCGAACAGCGCGCGGGCGCCGCGCCAGGGATCGTTGTGCGCGGCCTCCGGCTCGAAGATCGGGCCGGGTGAGGTGAACAGGCGCGAGAACGCACCGGGCGTCTGCGCGACGAAGCCGCCGAATGGCGGCGCCGCCTTGTGCAGCGCCGGCAGCTCGGACTTGCGCAGCACCGGCAACTGCGCCAGCGCGGCGCGCGTCGTGATGTCCTGGGGATCGATGCCCTGCAGCAGCGCGGCATAGGCCGGCGCCTTCATCGCCGCGTGCAGCACGTCGGGCAGGCGGCCGAACAGATCCTGCTCGCGGGCTGCGGGATCACGGGTTTCGAGGGCGTCGTAGTGGGTCATCGTACCCAGTCCTTGAATCTTGCGGTCGTCATGCCCGGGCTTGTCCCGCGCATCCACGTCGTTCGTCGTTGCGGCTCGCGCGTGGATGGCCGGGTCAAGCCCGGCCATGACGAGGAGAGAGTTCGGCTACAGCCACCGCTTCCGCCGCTTGAAGCTCTTCAGGTTCTTGAAGCTCTTGCGCTGGTCGCCGGCGCCGCCGAGGTAGAACTCCTTGACGTCCTCATTGTCGCGCAAGCTGTCGGCGGTGCCGTCGAGCACCACCTTGCCCTGTTCCATGATGTAGCCGTGGCTGGCGACCGACAGCGCCGCGCGCGCGTTCTGTTCGACCAGCAGGATGGTGACGCCGAGATCGCGGTTGATCTCCTTGATGATCGCGAACACCTCCTTGACCAGCAGCGGCGACAGGCCCATCGACGGTTCGTCCATCAGGATCATCTTCGGCCGTGCCATCAGCGCCCGTCCGATCGCCAGCATCTGCTGCTCGCCGCCGGAGAGATAGCCCGCGAGGCCGGTGCGCTCCTTCAGCCGCGGGAAATAGTTGAACACCATCTCGATGTCGCTGTTGACCTCGCGATCGCTGCGCGTGAAGGCGCCGAGCTTGAGGTTCTCCAGCGAGGTCATGTCGGAGACGATGCGGCGTCCTTCCATCACCTGGAAGATGCCGCGACGGACGATCTTCTCCGGATCGATGCCGTCGATGCGCGCGCCGTCGAACATGATCTCGCCGCGCGTGACCTCGCCGTCCTCGGTCTTCAGCAGGCCAGAGATCGCCTTCAAGGTCGTCGACTTGCCCGCGCCGTTGGCGCCGAGCAGCGCGACGATCGCCCCCTTGGGCACGTCGAGGCTGAGGCCGCGCAGCACCAGGATGACGTCGTCATAGACGACCTCGATGTTGCGGACGGAGAGCAGGGGGGCGGGTGCCCCAGCAGTTGCGGCCGTCCGCAGATTTTCCAGTGTATCGGTCATGGCGACACTCTATCCGTCGTCATGCCCGGGCTTGACCCGGGCATCCACGCCTATCAGCGTGTGAAGCAAGACGTGGATGGCCGGGAGATTGTGCAAAGACGCGCTTCGCGCTTCTGCCCGGCCATGGCGCTGGTGTAAGGAACTACCACCCAGCCCATTCGGCTTTGCGCGGCAGCTCGATGGTCTTCACCTTCTCGAGCTTGATCACGCCCTTGGCCATGAGCTCGTTGAGGTCGCCATCCGTCGGACCCGTCACGCGCACGCGATAGAGGTCGACTTTCATGGTGCCGCGGTGGTCCTTCTCGGTCCAGGTCGAGGGGCTGCAGACGCCTTCCATCCCTGCGGGCACCCAGTCCTTCTTCTGGTAGAAGCCCTTGGCGACGTTCTCGCCGGTGGCGCCGCCGTTCTTCGCAGCCCACTCGATCGCCTCCTTCATGTAGAGCGACGAGCAGACTGCGGCGACGTAGTGCACCGGGCGGTAGACCTTGCCGGTCGGGTCGGACATCTTCGAGATTTCCTGCACCGTCTTCATGCCCGGCGCATCGCCGCCCCAGGCCACCGAGGTGCGCAGCGGAAAGACGACGCCGTTGGCGGCATCGCCCGCGGTCTTGGCGGCGTTCTCGTCCATGCCCCAGACGTTGGACAGGAACTGCACCTCGACGCCGGCATTCTTGCAGGCCTTCATCACCGAGATGTCGGAGGCCGCGGTGTTGCCCAGATAGGCGTAGTTGGCGCCGGAGCTCTTCAGGCTCAGGCACTGCGCGCTGTAGTCGCCGGGCGCCAGCGCGAACACCAGCGGCGGCAGCACCTCGAAGCCGAGCTCGGTGGCGAGCGCTTCGCCCGCGGCCTTCGGCGCGTTGGGATAGGGGTGGTTGGCGCCCATGTGGACGAATTTCGGCTTGCCCGGCTTGCCCTTGGCCTTCCAGTCCTCGGCCGCCCAGGTCAGCTCGGCGCGCAGCGCGTCCGAGTAGCTCGGGCCGTAGAAAAAGTTATACGGGGCGGGCTTGGCCTTGCCGCTGGTGCCTTCGGGGTCGGTCAGCGCGGCGGCGTAGGAGCCCGACATGTCAGGGATCTTGTCGTTGGCGAGGAAGCCGGTCAGCGCCTCGGTGTCCGCGGTGCCCCAGCCCATGATCGCCGCGACCTTGTTGTCCGGCGCCGACCACTTCTTGTACAGCGCGATCGCGCGCGGCACCTGGTAGCCATAGTCGTTGCTATCGACCGCGAGCTGCTTGCCGCCGATGCCGCCGTTCTTGTTGACCCAGGCGAAGCTGTCGACGACGGCCTGGCCATAGGGTGTACCGACGTCGGACGTGCCGCCCGACAGATCCTGCAGATGGCCGATCGCGATCTGCTGCGCCTGCGCCGTTGAAGCGAAGGCGCCTGCGAGCAGCGCGAGAGCCGCCGAGCCCAGCAATGATTTCATCGTCATAGTGCTTCCTCCTGTGGTGCGTTCGGGCCGGATTGTCGCCGGTCCCTGTTGGTTGAGTTCAATGTGAGAACGGATAGAGCTTCCAGTATGTCTTGATCTGTCGCCAGCGATGCGCCAACCCGTCCGGCTCGAACATCAGGAAGGCGATGATGATCAGGCCGATTGCGATCTCGCGCAAAAAAGTGATGTTGTTGTTGAGCGCGAGCGCCTTGTCGATGGCACTGCCCTTCAGATTGTGGCTGAGCCACTCCATCGATTCCGGCAGCAGCACGACGAACGCGGTCCCCATCAATGTGCCCATGACCGATCCGGTGCCGCCGATGATGATCATGGCCAGGAAGAGGATCGAGCGCTCGATGCCGAAACCCTCCTGCGAGATCACGAGCTGGTAATGCGCATAGAGCGCGCCGGCAATGCCGGCGAAGAAGGCGGCGAGGCCGAACGAGAGCGTGCGATATTTGGTCAGGTTGATGCCCATGATCTCGGCGGAGAGATAATGGTCGCGGATCGCGATCAGTGCGCGGCCGTCGCGGGTGCGCATCAGGTTGGTGACCAGGAGGTAGCAGGCCACGACATAGGCCAGCACGACATAGAAATATTGCCGGTCGCCGCGCAGCGTGTAGCCTAGAATCGAGAACGGATTGGCCGAGGCCGGCACCGATCCGCCGGAGAACCATTCGGCGCGGGAGAAGAAGTCGAGCAGGATATATTGCGCAGCGAGGGTGGCGATGACGAGATAGAGCCCCTTCAGCCGCGCCGCCGGTAGGCCGAAGATCAGCCCGACGAGGGCCGTGATCACGCCCGCGAGCGGGATCGCGAAGAACACCGGGATGGCATAGGTGTTGTTGATGTAGGCCGAGGTGAAGGCGCCGAGCAGGAAGAAGCCTGCCTGGCCGATCGAGATCTGGCCGGTGAAGCCGACCAGGATGTTGAGGCCAAGCGCCGCGATCGCAAAGATGCCGATCTGGATCGAGACCGACAGCCAGTATTCGGAGAACACCTGCGGCGCGAAGCACAACAGGATCACGCCCGCAATCGCGAAATTGCGGCTGGTTCTGGTCGGGAAGATCGTGGTGTCGGCCGCGTAGGAGGTGCGGAAGTCACCGGCGGGGATGGTGGAACGTGCGACCATGGCGGGCTCTATCTCGCCTGAGGCTTGAATTGCGTCATGGGCTCGCCCTTCTTTTTTGTTTGAGCATGATCGTTACCGAAAACGGCCTCCACTTTTCGGCGATCATGCTCATATCCGCTCGATGTCTTTGGTGCCGAACAGGCCGTAGGGCTTGATCATCAGGATGATGATCAGGACGTAGAACGGCGCGATCTCGTAGAGATTGCCCCAGTGCAGATACTGGCTGTCGACATATTGCGCGATGTTCTCCAAGAGGCCGATGATGATGCCGCCGAGCACGGCGCCGCCGACGGAGTCGAGGCCGCCGAGGATTGCCGCCGGAAACACCTTGATGCCGTAGGCCGACAGGCCGGAGGAGACGCCGTTGACCACGGCGACGACGACGCCGGCCACCGCTGAGACCGTGGCCGAGATCGCCCAGGCCATCGCGAACACGTTCTTCACGGAGATGCCGAGCGACTGCGCGACCTGCTGGTTGAAGGCGGTGGCCCGCATCGCAAGGCCGTATTTGGAAGCCTTGAAGAACCACGCCATGCCAAGCATCATCAGGACCGACACCACGAGGCTCATGACGTAGACCGTTTGGATTTGCAGTCCGAACAGGTCGACGGACGTGCTGGCGAACACCGGCGGGAACGGCTGCGGGTTGACGCCGAACATCCATTTCAGCGCTGCCTGGAATACGGTCGACAGACCGATCGTGACCATGATGACGGAGATGATGGGCTCGCCGATCATCGGCCGGAGGATCACGACCTGGATCGCGATGCCGAACGCGAACATGAAGACCAGCGTGAGTGGCATGCCCACCCAGAACGGCACTTGATATTTCGTCAGCAATGCCCAGCACACCCAGGCGCCGATCAGGAGCAGCTCGCCTTGCGCGAAATTGACGACCTGCGTCGCCTTGTAGATCAGCACGAACGACATCGCGACCACGCCGTAGAGCGTGCCGACCACGAGGCCGTTGACGAGGAGTTGGAGGAGGAAGGCGGTGTCCATGATCGGTCTCACTCGTCATCGCCGGGCTTGACCCGGCGATCCATCGCATCAGAGATTTTCGCAATAGGATGGATGCGCGGGTCGAGCCCGTGCATGACGATCTCATGTAACGGAAGACTCATCACTCCGCGGCCTCCGCCATGGGTCCATGGCCGCCGAGGTCGACGACCTTCAGCGTGGTGCGGATGCGCTGGGTGGTGCCGTCCTGGAAGCGGATGATGGTGTCCACCGGGATGTCCGGCTTGCCGCCATAGATTCCGTCGATGATGCCGGCGTATTTCTCGTTGATGACGCTGCGGCGGACTTTGCGGGTGCGGGTCAGCTCGCCGTCGTCGGCGTCGAGCTCCTTGTAGAGCAGGAGGAAGCGGGCGATGCGCTGCGCCGGGGGCAAGGTCGCGTTGACCGTTTCCACTTCCCGCTGCAGCAGCGCATAGACCTCGTTGCGCGAGGCGAGATCGGAGTAGGTGGTGAACGCGATGCGGTTCTTCTCCGCCCATTTCGAGATGATCGAGTAGCGGATGCAGATCATCGCCGCCAGATGCTCGCGGCCGGCACCGAGCACGACGGCTTCCGCAATGTAGGGCGAGAATTTCAGCTTGTTCTCGATATATTGCGGCGAGAAGCGTTCGCCGCGTGCGGTCTCGGCGAGATCCTTGATGCGGTCGATGACGACGAGCTGCTTCTCTCGGTTGAAATAGCCGGCATCGCCCGAGTGCATCCAACCGTCCTTGACGTCGGCGGTCGAGGCCTCCGGGTTCTTGTAGTAGCCCAAGAACATGTTCGGGTGGCGCACCAGGATCTCGCCGATGCCCTGGCTGTCGGGCTGGTCGATCTTGATCTCGATGTCCTGGGACATCGGCACGCCGGTCGTGTCGGGATCGACCTTGTCGTCGGGGTGCAGCGTGTAGGCCCCCAGCAGCTCGGTCTGGCCGTAGAGCGTGCGCAGGGGCACGCCCATGGCGCGGAAGAACTTGAACGTGTCGGGCCCGAGCGCGGCGCCGCCGGTGGCGGCCGAGCGCAGCCGGGTGAAGCCGAGCCGGTCGCGCAGCGCACGGAACAGCAGCAGATCGGCAAAGCTCGAATGCTGACCCTTCTCCAGCGCGGCGAGGCCGGTCGACATGCCCAGATGATAGAGCCGCTGCTTCAGCGGCGAGGCGTCCATGACGGCGGCACGAACGTCGGCCGCGATCTGCTCCCACACCCTTGGTGCGAACAGCACGAAGGTCGGCGCGATCTCGCGGAAGTCGTTCATCATCGTATCCGGCTCTTCGACGAAGTTGACCTTCATCCGGCAGAGCAGACCTTTGCCGAGCACATAGACCTGTTCCATGATCCAGGGCAGCGGCAGCACCGAGACGTATTCATCGTTGGGGCCCTTGGGATCGAAGCTGAGATAGGTGGCGCAGTGTTTCAGCACGCGCGCCGCCGAGAGCATCGCGAGCTTGGGATGCGATGTCGTGCCCGAGGTGGTGCAGAGGATCGCGACGTCATCGCCGTTTGTCGCATCGACCATGTGGTCGTAGAGGCCGGGCTCGCGCGCCGCTCTGTTGCGGCCGAGCTCGGCGAGCTTGTCGGCCGGCAGCAGCCGGGGATCGTCATATTTGCGCATGCCGCGCGGATCGGAATAGACGATGTGCTTGAGCGCCGGCACGCGGTCGGCGAGGTTCAAGAGCTTGTCGACCTGCTCCTCGTCCTCGGCGAAGACCAGCCGCGCCTCGCCATAGTTCAAGAGATAGGCGGCCTCGTCATCGAGCACGTCGCGATAGAGACCCAGGCTCAAGGCCCGGATCGCGTGGGTCGCGATTTCGGCAGCGACCCAGTCCGGCCGGTTGTCGCCGATGATTCCGATCACATCGTCCTTGCCGAGGCCGAGCTCCACCATGCCGAGCGCGAAATCGCGCACGCGCGCCTGGTAGTCGGCCCAGGTGAAGGTGCGCCACAGCCCGAGATTCTTCTCGCGCAGCGCAATCTCCTTGCCGTGCTCGCTTGCATTGAGGCGCAGCAGCTTCGGATAGGTGTCGGCCTGCCGGACGCGCCCTGCATAGTCCATCATGCCGCGTCCTCCGCGATGGACGGCGCCTCGTCGGGATCGACCAGCAGCTCGTCCTCCTCGCCGAGATAGGCGCGCTTGACGTGGGGATCGGCGAGCACGGCGGCCGGGTCGCCTTCGGCGATCTTGCGGCCGAAATCGAGCACCATGACGCGATGGGAGATGTCCATGACCACGCCCATGTCGTGCTCGATCATCACGACCGTCATGCCGAATTCCTCGTTGAGGTCGACGATGTAGCGCGCCATGTCCTCCTTCTCCTCGAAGTTCATGCCGGCCATCGGCTCGTCGAGAAGGATGAGATGCGGCTCGAGCGCCATCGCGCGCGCCAGCTCGACGCGCTTGCGCAAACCGTAGGAGAGGGTGCCGGCCGGCGCCTTGCGCACCGACTGCAGGTCGAGGAAGTCGATGATCTGCTCGACCTTCTCGCGATGCTTCAGCTCCTCGCGCCGCGCGCCGGTGAGCCAATACAGAGAGCCGGTGAGGAAATTGTTCTTCAAGAGGTGATGCCGCCCGACCATGATGTTGTCGAGCACGCTCATGTGGTGGAACAGCGCGAGGTTCTGGAAGGTGCGGCCGATGCCGATGTTGGCGCGTGCGCTCGGTGGCAGGCCGGTGATGTCGCGGCCGCGATGGAACAGGCGGCCCTCTGTCGGCTTGTAGCGGCCGGAGATGCAGTTGACGATCGAGGTCTTGCCGGCGCCGTTGGGGCCGATGATCGAGAACAGCTCGCCTTCGCGCACGCCGAAGCTGACGTCGGTCAGGGCTCTCACCCCACCGAAACGCAGCGAGACTCCGCGCGCTTCCAACGTATAGTCCAAGTCGTCCTCCCGAACTGTCTTCGGCGCTTGGCGCGCTCTTCAGGCATCGTGTCGTGCGACGTTAGGCTCGTCGCATCGGTTGCAATCCTATCCCGGGCATGAGTTCCGCGCCATCCGACGAATGACGGGCCACCCGAGCGGGTGCATTTTGCCGCATCTCAGGCGCGCGTCATCCCGTCCCAGGATGCGCGAGTCGAAGGCGGTGGTCCTCGATAGGGGAAAGCGCTATCAGGAACTGTCTTGCGCCTGACATTTCCCAGGCAAATTTCACCGCAGGATTGTTGCGATGCAATATGGTCGCCGAGAGCTTCGACGAGACGAGATGACGGCTTGATCTCTTCCGATACCCTTCTGCGCATCGCGCCATGGTCCTGCCATTTGAAGCCCGAGGAAATCGACACCGCCTCGTCCGGCATCGTCGAGCGTTCCTATGCGGCCAACGAGCACATCTTCGTTCGCGGCGACCCGTTCGAATACTGGACCGGTATCGTCACCGGTCTGGCACGCATGAGCACGGTGTCACGCGGCGGCAAGGCCACCACCTTCGCCGGCATGTCGGCGGGCGCCTGGTTCGGCGAGGGCAGCGTGCTGAAGAACGAGCCGCGCCGCTATGATGTCGTGGCGCTGCGCGATACGCGCGTCGCGCTGATGGAGCGGCCGACCTTCATGTGGCTGTTCGAGAACAGCGTCGGCTTCAACCGATTCCTCGTCACCCAGCTCAACGAGCGGCTCGGCCAGTTCATCGGCCTGGTCGAAGTCGGCCGCACGCTGGATGCGACGGCGCGGCTCGCCCGCAGCATCGCTTCGCTGTTCAACCCGATCCTCTACCCGAATACGACCCGTCACCTGGAGATCACCCAGGAGGAGATTGGCGCGCTCTCGGGCCTGTCGCGGCAGAATGCCAATCAATGCCTGAAGACGCTGGAGCGCGAAGGCCTGCTGCGCGTGGAATATGGCGGAGTGACGGTCATCGATCTCGACCGCCTGCGCTGTTACGGGGATTAGATTCCGCTTTTCGCAGGCCCCTTCAGGGTCTATCCGGCGCTGGTTCGTCGTTGAGCTTGACCCGCGGCCTCGGCTGTGGACTGCTCACCGGGAACTCCGGCCTTGAAGGGCCGAGACGGTGTTGGAGTGAGTATGGCGGGGCAGGATTGCAGCGGTCGCGTGGCGCTGATTACGGGCGTCACCGGCCAGGATGGCGCTTATTTGGCCGAATATCTGCTCGGCCTCGGCTACACCGTGCACGGCATCAAGCGGCGGTCGTCATCCTTCAATACCGCGCGGGTCGATCATCTTTACCAGGATCCGCACGAAGGCAACGTGCCGTTCCTGCTGCATTACGGCGACATGACCGATTCCACCAACCTGATCCGGCTGGTGCAGCAGATCCGCCCCGACGAGATCTACAATCTCGCCGCCCAGAGCCATGTCGGCGTCAGCTTCGAGAGCCCGGAATACACGGCCAATGCCGATGCGCTCGGGGTTCTGCGCTTGTTGGAAGCCATTCGCATTCTCGGCATGGAGAAGCAGACGCGCTTCTACCAGGCCTCGACCTCGGAGCTGTACGGTCTGGTGCAGGAGATCCCGCAGCGGGAGACCACGCCGTTCTATCCGCGCTCGCCCTACGGCTGCGCCAAGCTCTATGGCTACTGGATCACCGTGAACTATCGCGAGGCCTATGGGATGTTCGCCTGCAACGGCATCCTGTTCAACCATGAGAGCCCGATCCGTGGCGAGACCTTCGTGACCCGCAAGATCACCCGCGGCGTCGCCCGCATCGAGATTGGCCTGGAGGAGACGATCTATCTCGGCAATCTCGAGGCCAAGCGCGACTGGGGCCATGCCCGCGATTATGTCGAGGGCATGCATCGCATCCTGCAGGCCGATACGCCCGACGATTTTGTGCTGGCGACCGGTGAGGCCCATTCGGTGCGCGAGCTGGTCGAGCTCGCCTTCGCCGAGGTCGATCGCCGCATCGAATGGCGCGGCGAGGGGGTCGAGGAGACCGGGATCGACGCTAAGTCCGGCAAGGCGGTGGTGCGGATCGACCCGACCTATTTCCGCCCGACCGAGGTCGACCTCTTGATCGGCGATTGCAGCAAGGCGCGCGACAAGCTCGGCTGGAAACCGAGGACGAGCTTCGCCGAGCTGGTCAAGGAAATGGTCGCCAGCGATCTATGCGCCGCACGGCGGGAGGCGAGCATTGGCAACGTTTGATCTCGGCGGCAAGCGTGTCTTCGTCGCGGGCCATCGCGGCATGGTCGGCAGCGCGCTGGTGCGGCGGCTGGCGAGCGAAGGCGTCGAGCTGCTGACGGTGCCGCGCGGCGAGGTCGATCTGCGCGATCAGGCGGCCGTGTTCGCCTGGTTTGCCCTCGCCAGGCCGCAGGTCGTGTTCCTCGCTGCGGCGAAGGTCGGCGGCATCGTCGCCAACAACACGCTACGCGCCGAGTTCATTTACGACAACATCGCGATTGCTGCCAATGTCATCCACGCCGCGCACCTGAACGGCGCCGAGAAGCTGATGTTTCTCGGCTCGTCCTGCATCTATCCCAAGCTCGCCCCCCAGCCGTTGCGCGAGGACGCCATGCTGACCGGGCCGCTGGAGCCGACCAATGAGCCCTATGCGATCGCCAAGATCGCCGGCATCAAGATGGTCGAGGCCTATCGCAGCCAGTACAGCGCCGACTTCATCAACGTGATGCCGACCAATCTCTATGGTCCCGGCGACAACTACCATCCCGAATACAGCCACGTCGTCGCGGCGCTGATCCGCCGCTTCCACGAGGCCAGGCTTGCGGGTGCCGGCGAGGTCGTGGTCTGGGGCACCGGCACGCCGCGCCGCGAATTCCTTTATGTCGACGACATGGCGGATGCCTGCGTGCATCTGATGAAGACCTATTCGGATTCGGAGCTGGTCAACATCGGCACCGGCGAGGACATCACGATCGCCGATTTCGCACGCGTCGTTGCAGCGGCCGTCGGCTACACAGGAGCCATCGGCTTCGATACCTCGAGGCCCGACGGCACGCCGCGCAAGTTGCTCGACGTGTCGCGGCTCGCGAAGCTCGGCTGGCGCGCCACGACCTCGCTTCAGGACGGCATCGCGCGCGCGTATCAGTCGTTCCTCACGGAGACGGGGCACGGCGCAGCGTAACGTCCGTCCTTGCGAGCCGCGGCAGCGTCGAAGCCGTCCAGGACCGAACGTGAGACGACGCTGACTTGCTCCGCGACCCCCTGTCATTCGGCCGCGCGTCCCTCGGCGGCTCCTTGCACAGCCCCTATCTTGCTGCGCACCGCCTTGATCTCGCGCACCGGCGACGAGCCGAACATCCGGCCGTATTCGCGCGTGAACTGCGGCACACTCTCATAGCCGACGGCAAAGGCCGCGCTGCCTGCGGTCATGCCCTCCGCCAGCATAAGCCGTCGCGCCTCGATCAGCCGAAGCTGCTTCTGGAACTGGAGCGGCGACAGTGAGGTGAGGCTGCGGAAGTGCTGGTGGAATGACGACGGGCTCATGCCCGCGACGGCCGCCAATTGCTCGACCCGCAAGGGCCGTGCAAACTCGGTGCGCAGCACGGCCACTGCGCGTGCGATACGCTGCGCGTGGCCATCCGGCCAGCCGAGACGACGGATCGCCGTTCCATGCCGGCCGGTCAACAGCCAGTAGTGCATCTCGCGCAACAACTGTCCCCGCAGCACCGGTATCGATTCCGGACGATCGAGCAAGCGCATCAGACGTAGTGCAGCGTCGGCCACCTCGCGATCGGTCGGGTCGACTCGGACCGGCGCCTGGTCGTCTCCGCCGGCGTCATCCATCTGTGCCGAGAGATCGGTGAGAATCGCCGGATCGAGCTCGAGCACGAGCGAGAGATAGGGCGCCGCGATGCTTGCGCGCGTGATCTGGCTGACGGTCGGCACGTCGGCCGTGATCAACAGCGAATCCCCAGCGGAAAAGCCGAAGCCCTGGCCGCCCATCATGACATGCTTGCTCCCCTGCACGACGAGGCAGACCAGCGGCCGCGAGATCGCGTAGAGGAGGCCGCTGGGCGCGGTCGCCCGTACGGTCATCAGGCCCGGGATTGGTGTTTGGCCAATACCGGCACCGTCGGCATGGGCTTCGGCGTGGCGGCCCACGGCGTGAAGGAGCGTGCTCATCATGGTCCGAGCCTAACCGGTCGACGCCGGCGATGCACCGCATTTTGGAGGATTAGGCAAGAAGCGGCGAGCTTCCGGCAACAAAGGCGCGCGCGCCTGGTCGATATCGGGGTGGTCAAGACCGCAGGAGTTCAGACCATGACCAAGATTGCTCTCGTGACCGGTTCGAGCCGAGGCCTCGGCCGCAACGCCGCGCTCAACATCGCCCGCCGCGGTGGCGACGTCGTCCTCACCTACCAGTCCAGAGTGGACGACGCTCACGCGGTCATGGCGGAGATCGCTGCGCTGGGCCGCAAGGCTGTCGCCTTGCAACTGGACACCGGTGACGTCGCAGGTTTCATGTCGTTTGCCGAGCGGCTGCGGACCGCGTTGCGCGACACCTGGGGCCGAGAGACGTTTGACCATCTCGTCAACAATGCCGGCCATGGCGACTATGCCTTGATCGGCCAGACCACTGAGGCGCAATTCGATCGCCTGGTCGACGTCCATTTCAAGGGCGTCTATTTCCTGACGCAGACATTGCTGCCATTGCTCGCCGATGGCGGCCGCATCGTCAACCTGTCCTCCGGCCTGACCCGTACGTCGTTTCCCGGTTACGCCGCCTATGCGGCGGTCAAAGGCGCGGTCGAGGTGCTGACCCGTTACATGGCGAAGGAATTGGGGGGCCGCGGGATCGCGGTCAACACGGTGGCGCCCGGCGCGATCGAGACCGATTTCGGCGGCGGGGTGGTTCGCGACAATCCCGAGATCAACAGGGTGTTTGCGGACATCACCGCGCTCGGCCGCGCCGGCCTGCCCGACGACATCGGGCCGATGATCGCGAGCCTGCTGTCGGAGGACAATCGCTGGGTCAACGCGCAGCGGATCGAAGTCTCGGGTGGACAAGGCATCTGAGACGAGCAAATCCGGGAGATCTCCCATGTCAGTTTCAGCAGGACCCGCCGGCACCATCGATCGGCTCTACGTGCTGGATGCCGGGCTCGCGGTCGCGCCTGATCGATCGGTTTATACGCCGGGACAGTGGGAGGGCGAACAGGTCACGTTGAGCTGCAATGCCTACCTGATCCATCGCGGCGGCGCCTGGATCATGTGGGATACCGGCATCGAGGATACGATCGCAGAGGAGGCCGGCGGCCGGATCATCGCCCACGGCATCAGGGGCGTCGTTGCGCGCCCGATCGTCAGCCAACTCGCCGATATCGGACTTGTGCCCGAGGATGTGGCGACGGTCATTCTGTCTCATGCGCATTTCGACCATGTCGGCAATGCGCGGCTGTTCGCGCATGCCACGTGGCACATCCAGCGGGACGAGCATCGGGCGATGTTCGGTCCCGACTATCGACAGCATGGCTATGTGCCTTTGCTTTATGAATGCCTGAGGCAGGCAAAGGTCGAACTGATGGACGGAGACCATGACATGTTCGGTGATGGTTCGATCCGTGTGATCGCGACCTCAGGACATACGCCAGGGCACAGTTCGCTGCTGGTCCGGCTCGCGAACACCGGGCCGATCCTGCTGTCAGGCGACGTTGCGCATGACCGCTACAACATGGAGCATCGCCGCGTGCCGACCATGAACGCCGATGCGGAGCAGTCGCAACGATCGATGGCGCGCGTCGATGCCGTCGTTCGGGCCGAGGGGGCGCAGCTCTGGATCAACCACGATATCGTGCAGAATGCGACGATCGCACACGCGCCGTCCTACTTCGATTGAGTTCCGGGCCGTTCAGCTCGTCGCCGTCCGCGGCGGCTTTCCACTGAGCGCCACCGCCATGGCCGAGATCAGCGGTTTCATGAAATAGGCCTCGCCCGCGGGCGTGATCGTCGGCGCAACGCCATGGGCATGCAGCTCCTCGGTGACCACAGGCCCCACGGAGGCGATCGGCGTGCGCGCCAGTCCCTGGCGCAGGCGGTCTTCGACGCCATGTGCCTTGGCGACGTCGAACAGCCGCCGCGGCTGACCCGAACTCGTCAGCGCGATCGCATCGACATGGCCGGCGATCATCTCGTCGATCGCGATGAGGATATTCGCATCCGCGGCCTTGGCGTCGTAGACGTAGGGCAGCACCGGATCGACCTCGGCGCCCGCGGCCGCGATGGCGCCGATCAGCGCCGCATGATCCTTGTCGGGATAGAGCTGGAGGCCGAGCCGGTGGCCTTTGAGGTCGAAGCGCGCCAACAATTCGGCGACGCCTTCCGACGTCGGCTTCTCGGTCGTGACCTGCGGCTCGAGCCCGAGCTCGCGCAAGGCGCGGCCCGGCTTGGGGCCGCGGGTGAACTTGCGGGCCTTGCGAAGCGCCGCGATGAATTCGGTCTCGAGCCCGATTCTCCGCACCACCGTCATCAACCGCCGCAGGCCTTCTCCGGTCATCAGCACGAGATCATCCAACGGCCGTTCGATGCAGCGGCGGATCCAGGCCTCGATCGGCGCGGGGTCCGGCGCATCCTGGATCGTGAACATCGGACATTGCAGCACGTCGGCGCCTTGCTCGGCGAGCAGCCGCGAGAACTGCGCCTCCTCGCGGGTTTCCAGGATCAGGATGCGGTTGCCGGTCAGCCTGTCAGCCATGGCGATGCTCGAAGTTTGAGAGTTGATGTTTTGTTCATCCTGCCCCCGCGCCGAGCGTTGGCGCAAGGGCGTGGAGGGTGATAGAGCAGGGCCCGAACGGGCGCCAAGCCTGCCGCATCATTCATCCTCACATCATCCGCCCGGTACGTCATCGCCATGTCCGACCACCAGTATGTCCTGACCCTGTCCTGCCCGGATCGTCCCGGGATCGTCTCGGCCGTCTCGACCTTCCTCGCCCACAATGGCCAGAACATCCTCGATGCCCAGCAGTTCGGCGACTTCGAGACGGGTCACTTCTTCATGCGGGTGGTGTTCACGGCCGCCGATCTCGCCGTCAACCTGCCGGCGCTGCAGACCGGCTTCGCCGCGATCGCCGAGCGCTTTGCGATGGACTGGCAGATGCGCGACCGCGCCGGGCAGCGCCGGGTGATGCTGCTGGTGTCGAAGTTCGACCATTGTCTGGTCGACATCCTCTATCGCTGGCGCACCCGCGACCTCGCGATGATTCCGACCGCCATCGTCTCCAACCATCCGCGGGAGACCTATGCCGGGCTCGATTTCGGCGACATCCCGTTCCACCACATGCCGGTGACCAAGGACACCAAGCGCGACCAGGAGCAGGCGATCCTGAAGCTGGTCGATGAGACGAAGACCGATCTCGTCGTGCTGGCGCGCTACATGCAGATCCTGTCGGACGAGATGTCGGCGAGCCTGTCGGGCCGCTGCATCAACATCCATCATTCGTTCCTGCCGGGCTTCAAGGGCGCAAAACCCTATCACCAGGCCTATGAGCGCGGCGTCAAGCTGATCGGCGCCACAGCTCACTACGTGACCCGGGATCTCGATGAGGGTCCGATCATCGACCAGGATGTCGAGCGCATCAGCCATCGCGACACGCCGGAGGACCTCGTGCGCAAGGGCCGCGACATCGAGCGGCGCGTGCTGGCGCGGGCGATCCGCTATCACCTCGAGGATCGCGTCATCCTCAACGGGCGCAAGACCGTCGTCTTCATGGATTGATGTCGCAACCGCCCGTCAGCGGCCGGGGACGGTCGCCTGCGCGTTGGCGTTCGACTGCGTCTCCTTGTCGCGTTCGGCGGCCGGCATCTGCCGCTGCCGCTCGCGCTCCTGCATGAAACGGTCGTATTCCGGGGTTCCTGGACGGGGCGGCGCACCGGCCGGCAGGCCGCCGGCCCATTGCGGCATCAGATCGCCCATCCCCGCGCCGACCTTCTCATTGATCGACGAGCAGCCGGCGAGGATCGGCCCGGCCACGGCCAGAAGCATCGTTGCGGCCGGAAAGAGCCTGGTCCGAGGGTGGCGTCTGGCCAGCATTGATGGGGGACCTTTCGTGCTGCGGGCGACCCGCGGCCCGGACCCTAACGATTTGCCATCAATTGGTAAAATTTGGCCGTTCGATGATGTCGGTATTAATATACCAATCACGGATTGGTGGTCCGTTGCGGAAACCTACCGTTCACGAAGCCTCCCATGATCGCCATTGACAACGGGGTCCCGAGTCCGCAGCGATGCGCCCGCGATATCGTGAACGAGATCGCACGGTTAAGACAACAATGGCCGGGGGCTGCGGTCCTGATCCGACCAGGGAGGTAGTTTCAATGTTCGTGCGAAGCAAGACACTGACGCTCGCCAGTGCGGCTCTTGCCGCGGCTGCGCTCGCGTCCGGTGCGGCGCGGGCCGAAGACGCATTCAAGATCGGCTTGATCGTGCCGATGACCGGCGGCCAGGCGTCGACCGGCAAGCAGATCGACAATGCCATCAAGCTCTATATGCAGCAGAACGGCGACACCGTCGCCGGCAAGAAGATCCAGGTCATCCTCAAGGACGACGCCGCGCTGCCCGACAACACCAAGCGTCTGGCGCAGGAGCTGATCGTCAACGACAAGGTCAACGTGATCGCCGGCTTCGGCGTGACGCCGGCGGCCTTCGCCGCCGCGCCGCTTGCCACCCAGGGCAAGATTCCGGAAATCGTCATGGCCGCCGGCACCTCCATCATCACCGAGAAGTCGCCGTACATCGTCCGCACCAGCTTCACCCTGCCGCAGTCCTCCACCATCATCGGCGACTGGGCGGTCAAGAACGGCATCAAGAAGGTCGCCACCCTGACCTCGGACTACGCGCCGGGCAACGACGCGCTGGCCTCGTTCAAGGAGCATTTCACCGCCGGCGGCGGCGAGATCGTCGAGGAAATCAAGGTTCCGCTGGCGAACCCCGACTTCGCTCCCTTCCTGCAGCGCATGAAGGACGCCAAGCCGGACGCCATGTTCGTGTTCGTGCCGGCCGGCCAGGGCGGCAACTTCATGAAGCAATATGCCGAGCGCGGCCTCGACAAGAGCGGCATCAAGGTGATCGGACCGGGTGACGTCACCGACGACGACCTGCTCAACGACATGGGCGACGCCGTGCTCGGCGCCGTCACCGCGCACATCTATTCGGCGGCGCATCCGTCGGCGAAGAACAAGGAGTTCGTCGCGGCCTACAAGAAGGCGTTCAACAGCCGTCCAGGCTTCATGGCGGTCGGTGGCTACGACGGCATCCATCTGATCTACGAGGCGCTGAAGAAGACCGGTGGCAAGACCGACGGCGATTCCCTGATTGCTGCGATGAAGGGCATGGCCTGGGAGAGCCCGCGCGGTCCCATCTCGATCGATCCGGAGACGCGCGACATCGTTCAGAACGTCTACATCCGCAAGGTCGAGAAGGTCGACGGCGAGCTCTACAACGTCGAGTTCCAGACCTTCGACGCCGTCAAGGATCCGGGCAAGGCCAAGAAGTGACGCGATAGGCGTCATCTCAAGCGCGCACGGACCGTGCGCTCCCTCCCCCGCCTGCGGGGGAGGGCTGGGGTGGGGGCACCCCACGGCACGCGCGTCGTGTGGAGAGATTTCCCCCACCCGGATCACATCGTTCCGATGCGATCCGACCTCCCCCGCAAGCGGGAGAGGCGCAGACCGAGCAAGCGTTGTATGCATGCCCTTCGGATGAAGGGATGACCGGGGACTGAAACTCGACTCCATGACCGCCATCCTCACCAACCTGTTCGACGGCGTCGCTTATGGCATGCTGCTGTTCGTGCTGGCCTGCGGGCTCGCCGTGACGCTCGGCCTGATGAACTTCGTCAACCTCGCCCACGGCGCCTTCGCCATGGCCGGCGGCTATGTCTGCGCCGTGCTCGTCAACCGAATGGGATGGCCGTTCTTCGCAGCGCTGCCGCTGGCCTTCGTCGCGAGCGCCATGATCGGCGCGCTGCTGGAGCGGACACTCTATCAGCATCTCTATGCGCGCAGCCATCTCGACCAGGTGCTGTTCTCGATCGGACTCGTCTTCATGACGGTGGCCGCTGTCGACTACATCATGGGCTCCTCGCGAATCTTCATCAAGCTGCCGGACGTGCTGCAGGGCCAGTTCGACGTCTTCGGCGTCGGCATCGGCCGCTACCGGCTGATGATCATCGTGATATGCGGCCTGCTCACAGTGGGGCTGCAGCTGGTGCTCTCCAAGACGCGGTTCGGCAGCCGGCTGCGCGCCGCGGTCGATGATCCGCGCGCGGCGAGCGGCCTCGGCATCAACGTGCCGCAGGTGTTCGCCTTCACCTTCGCGTTCGGCTGCGGACTGGCCGGCCTCGGCGGCGCGCTCAGCGCCGAGATCCTCGGCCTCGATCCGTACTTCCCGCTCAAGTTCATGATCTACTTCCTGATTGTGGTCACCGTGGGCGGCTCGTCCTCGATCACCGGGCCGTTCCTGGCCTCGCTGCTGCTCGGCATCGGCGACGTCGCCGGCAAATATTACGTGCCGAAGCTTGGCCCTTTCGTCATCTACACCATCATGATCGTGATCCTGATCTGGCGCCCGAACGGTCTGTTCGGTCGCACGGCGACGCGGTGAGGATCGCATGACGACGAATGCACAAACCGAGGTCGGATTTCACGCCAGGCAGCACGGCCGCTGGCACTGGAGCGAGTTCGCCTTCTGGATCGTCGTGCTGGCGGTTGGCCTCGCGTTTCCATCGCGCTACCTGATCATGACCGAGATCCTGCGGCTGGCGCTGTTCGCTCTGTCGCTCGACCTGATCCTCGGTTACGCCGGCATCGTCTCGCTCGGGCACGCGGCCTTCTTCGGCGTCGGGGCCTATTGCGCGGGCCTGCTCTCGGTGCACGGCATCATCAATGAGCCGGTGCTGGCGCTGATCGTGGCGGGACTTGCCGCCACTGTGCTTGGCTTCGCCACCAGCTTCCTGGTCATCCGCGGTGTCGACCTGACGCGACTGATGGTGACGCTCGGCATCGCGCTCTTGATGGAGGCGCTGGCGGAGCGCTTTTCCAACATCACCGGCGGCACCGACGGTCTCCAGGGCATCGACATCCAGCCGATCTTCGGCGTGTTCGCCTTCGACATGTTCGGCAAGACGGGGTTCTTCTATGCGCTTGCGGTGCTGTTCGTGCTGTTTCTGCTGGCGCGGACGATCGTGCACTCGCCGTTCGGCCTGTCGCTGCGCGCGATCAAGAACAATCCGCTGCGGGCCGCCGCCGTCGGCATTCCCGTCAACAAGCGGCTGATCGCGATCTACACGGTCGCGGCGTTCTATGCCGGCATTGCCGGGGCGCTGTTCACGCAGACCACGGCACTGGCCTCGCTCGACGTGTTCTCGTTCGAACGCTCCGCAGACCTGGTGCTGATGCTGGTCATCGGCGGCTCCGGCTATCTCTATGGCGGGCTGATCGGCGCCGCCGTGTTCCGGATGCTGCAGGAGCTGTTCCAGTGGATCACGCCGCAATACTGGATGTTCTGGATCGGCCTCGTGCTCGTCGTCATCGTGCTGGTGGGCCGCCACCGCATCCACGCCTATGCGCTGTGGTTGCCCAACCTCATCCTGCGCCAGATCGCCGGCCGCAAGGCCGCGGTGGCCCTCACCGATAACGAGGCGCCATGACCTACGCATTGGAAACCCGCGGCCTCGACAAGCATTTCGGCGGCCTTCACGTCACCCGCGACCTGTCGCTGCAGATCGTGCCGGGCGCGCGCCACGCGCTGATCGGCCCGAACGGCGCCGGCAAGACGACCGTGATCAATCAACTGACCGGCGTGCTGGAGCCGAGCGCGGGGCGCATCCTGCTCGAAGGCCAGGACATCACCGACCTGCCGGTGCACAAGCGCGTGCTGCGCGGCCTGTCGCGCACCTTCCAGATCAATCAGCTCTATCCGGACCTGACGCCGCTGGAGACCATCGGGCTTGCCGTGTCCGAGCGCCTCGGCGGCGGCGGCAATTGGTGGCGGCGCATGGGCACGCGCGACGACATCAATGCCGAGATCGCCGAGACGCTGGAGAGCTTCCGCCTGCTCGACGTGATGAATGATCGTACCTCGACCTTGCCCTATGGCAAGCAGCGCCTGCTCGAGATCGCCGTCGCGATCGCCGCCAAGCCCCGCGTGCTGCTGCTCGACGAGCCCGCCGCCGGCGTGCCCGAGGGCGAGCGCAAGGACATTCTCGCCGCCGTCGCCGCGCTGCCGCGCGATGTGACGGTGCTGCTGATCGAGCACGACATGGATCTCGTCTTCTCCTTCGCCGACCGCATCTCGGTCCTGGTCTCCGGCGCTCTGCTGGTCGAAGGCACGCCGGACGAGGTCGCGCGCGATCCGCAGGTCAAGGCGGTCTATCTCGGCGAGGCTGCGTGATGACCGATCTGCTGACCATCGAGAACCTGCGCGCCGGCTACGGTCAGGCGGTCGTGCTGCCGAACATGTCGCTCAAGCTGCCCGAGGGACAGGTGCTGGCGCTGCTCGGCCGCAACGGCACCGGCAAGACGACGCTGATCAATTCCATCGTCGGCGTCACCCGCCGCTTCTCCGGCAAGCTGGCCTTGGCGGGCACCGACATCACGAGCCTGCGCGCCGATCAGCGCGCCCGTGCCGGCATCGGTTGGGTGCCGCAGGAGCGCAACATCTTCCGCTCGCTCACGGTGGAGGAAAACATGACCGCGGTGGCGCAGCCCGGCCCCTGGACGGTCGAGCGCGTCTACCAGATGTTTCCGCGGCTGAAGGAGCGCCGCAACAATTTCGGCAACCAGCTGTCGGGCGGCGAGCAGCAGATGCTGGCGATCGGCCGCGCGCTGACCCTGAACCCGAAGGTGCTGCTGCTGGACGAGCCGACCGAGGGCCTGGCGCCGATCATCGTCGAGGAGCTGCTGGCCGCGATCGGCACCATCAGCCGGGCCGGCGGGCTGTGCTCCATCATTGTCGAGCAGCACGCGCAGAAGCTGCTCGCGCTGGCCGACCGCGTCGTCATCCTGGAGCGCGGCACTATCGTGCATGATGCCCCGTCGAGCGCGCTGAAGGCCGATCCGGCGCCGCTTGAGCGGCATCTGGGGGTTGCGAGCGCGGCGGCGCATTGACCCGATCAACCGGCTCGACGACAGCCGGGCAGCGTCATCTTCAGTTGCAGTTGTGATATGGTTCACGCACGCGGTGCGGGAGTCGATTGCGGTGTGTCGCGCCGCCTTTGCCACATTGGTATGCAGGATTCGTCATCGCAGGGAACGATCGTGAAGCGCCGACAAAGGGCAACCCGGCCCTTCCGCCTCGCCCCACCCGGAGACGGTCGCAAAATCACCCCTGGATGATTTCTGGCAGCCCAGGCGAGTGGTGTGGCGGGGGACCGGGCCAAGCTCCCCGTTCCAACGGAATTGTATACCGATCGGATACGGGGTAGGGGATGGACCCGTCCATGACGCTTTGCCCGGATCGCACGCCAAGGCAGATCGCAACCGGCCCAACAAGTCTATCCAACGAATCGACGCCTTCCAAGGAGTGAGCACATGCAACGCACCAAGCCCCCATTCCGCGCCGACGAAGTCGGCAGCCTCTTGCGGCCCCAGAAGATCAAGGAAGCCCGCGCCAAACTCGAGAAGGGCGAGATCTCGGCCGACGATCTCCGAAAGATCGAGGACATGGAGATCGAGAAGGTCGTGCACCGCCAGGCCTCGACCGGCCTGAAGCTTGCGACCGATGGCGAGTTCCGCCGCTCCTGGTGGCATTTCGACTTCCTCGCCAAGCTGACTGGCTGCGAGCTGTTCCATCCCGACACCGGCATCCAGTTCACGGGCGTGCAGACCCGTCATGACGCGGTGCGCGTGATCAGCAAGCTCGACTTCCCGACCGATCATCCGATGCTCGACCATTTCCGCTTCCTGAAGAAGCACGCCGACACCGCGCATGTGACGGCGAAGATGACGATCCCGTCGCCGGCCGTGCTGCACTTCCGTGGCGGCCGCAAGTCGATCTCCAAGGACGTCTATCCCGATCTCGACGCCTTCTACGAGGATCTCGGCAAGACCTATCGCAAGGCCGTGAAGGCGTTCTACGACGCCGGCTGCCGCTATCTGCAGTTCGACGACACCGTGTGGGCCTATCTGTGCTCGCAGGACGAATTGCAGAAGGCCAGGGAGCGTGGCGACAATCCTGATGGCCTGCAGCAGATCTATTCGCGCATCATTAACTACGCGATCGCCGAGCGGCCCGCCGACATGACGATCACGACCCACGTCTGCCGCGGCAATTTCCGCTCGACCTGGATCTCCTCGGGCGGCTACGAGCCGGTGGCCGAGACCATGCTCGCCAACACCAACTACGACGGCTACTTCCTGGAGTATGACAGCGAGCGCGCCGGCGGCTTCGAGCCGCTGCGCTTCCTGCCCAAGGGCAGCAAGGTCGTCGTGGTCGGTCTCGTCACCTCGAAGGTCGGCGAACTCGAGAAGAAGGACGACATCAAGCGCCGCCTGGAGGAGGCCTCGAAGTTCGCCCCGCTCGACCAGCTCGCGCTGTCCCCGCAATGCGGCTTCGCCTCGACCGAGGAAGGCAACATCCTCTCCGAGGAAGAGCAGTGGGCCAAGCTGCGCCTCTGCGTCGAGCTTGCCGAGGAGATCTGGGGGAAGTAAGCCTGCGGACAGGAGCCCATTGAAGTCAGACCCGTACCTTACCCGGGGCGGCTGACTAAGACGGTCGCTTCGGAACAGGATCGCCGCGGCAAATGCGCGGCGATCCTTCACGGCGATGGATGCAAGAGCCGCCATGTCCGTGACCTGATTTTGACGATTGCGATTTCAATAGGTCTGGTCGAGGTGGACTCATCAAGCCGCCCAAGCAATCCCGTCGGGTCTTGGCTCTGTTGCAAGAGGCCGATGATCTGCTGAATGGCTGGTAACGACCAGCACATTCAATGCCATCTCGAAGATCTCACTACGCGGCCCGGCGGCCCGCCTTCTTGGTGGTCTTCCGCTTCGGAGCCCTCTTAGGCGGAGCCGAGGTGAGCTTCACGCCGAGAGCGCGGAGCACTTTCAGGATGGTGGCGAACTCCGGGTTCCCGTCTTCACCAAGCGCCCGATAGAGCTGTTCGCGACGGATGCCGGTTGCCTTTGCGACTTCCGACATGCCGCGCGCCCGGGCAATTGTGTTGATCGCGGCGCGGATTTCATCAGCGGTGCCGTCCTCAAGCGCCGCGGCCAGAAACTCGGCTTGGGCCTCCGGCTCTGCAAGATATTCCGCGGCATCGAAGCGCGTTGTTGCCATTCGCTACCCCTCTCTCTCGGCCAGTTCTTGAGCGCGCCGGATATCGGAACGCTGGGTGCTCTTGTCACCACCGCAAAGCAGGATCACCAAGACGTTGCCTTTCTGGCGAAAATAGACCCGATAGCCGGGGCCGTAATCGATCCGCATTTCGGAGACGCCCCCACCAACGGGCTTGCTGTCCCCGAGGTTGCCACCTTCAGCACGGGCAATGCGGGCAGCAATACGTGCCTTTGCTCTCGCATCTCGCAGACCAAGAAGCCATTCCTTGAATTCGCTGGTCTGCCGGATTTCGAGCATGAAAGAGTGTATCTTAAAAGGTACAGAGGCGCAAGGGTGCGAGAGCGAGGCGCGCCGGCAATGCCCTCCTGCCCGAGCGCTGGGCTCGGCGGTCTTGCGATCAAGGTTGGGCGGCCGGAGCAATCCGCCCCGTTTCGTTTTTGCGTAGCAGTGCGCGACGAATCAGCCGCTGCGCTGGCGCCTCGAACCCGCGATAGGTGACGTACGCCGCCGACAGGGTCAGCGCCATGAAGCCAATCCAGAACGACTGGCTGCCGTATGGAATTGCTCGTCCTAAAAAGCCAAAAACCAGTGCGATCGCAAGCTGGATCGGGAAGTGCAGCAGATAGCAGGAATAGGTCATGTTGCCGGCGGCCTGCAGCAGGTTCTCGATGCGCCGCGGCAGGGCGATCGGCCTCGCGCAGGCGAACAACAGGATCGGCGTGGTGACCAGCAGCAGAGCTGCGGCCCGCTCGGCCAGCTCAATGCCGGAGATCCAGAGAGCGACCGGAATTCCGACAGCCGCGCTCAAAGCGAGGGCCTCGAGCTTCGGCCGATACCAGGCATCGGCGACGCTCTGCCGCGCCATGGCGGCCAGTCCGCCGGCATAGAAGAACACGAAACACTTGCCGACCAGTGTCCCGCTCGCGATGCCGGCCAGGATCATCGCCAGGTTCAACAGCGGTGATGTGGTGACGAAACGCAGCGCCAGGAAGAACACCGCATAGGCAAGGACCTCGATCGAGACCGACCAGATCGGGCCGTTGAAGCTGACCCCGGTCGGCGGCAGCCAGTCGCTCGCCATGAAAAGCTGGGCGACGAAATGAGCGAGATCGTTGCTCTGGTAGACGAAGAAGAAGCCGTGCTGCGCGACATAGAGGGCCTGCAACCCCGCGACCAGCAGCAGCGTTGCGAGATGCAGCGGATAGAGCCGCGACAGCCGGTTGACGAAGAAGGTCCAGCCGTCGACCGTGCCGTCCGGGATGATCGCGCCGTACTTCCAGAAGAAGATGAAGCCCGAGATGCACCAGAAGATCACGACGCCGTATTCGCCGAGATCATAGAACGGAAACAGGACATTGTAGAACGGCAGCTCGCTGCGGACGAGATCGACAGGGGCATCGGCGATGTAGGCGAAGTGCGGGTAGTGCCACAGCAGCACCGAGATGGTGGCGAGGAAACGCAGCAGCTCGAGCCCGAGCAGCTTGTGAGTCCCAGGCGATGTCGATGTGTGAGGCAGGGCCATGCGGTGATCGTTAACCGTCTCGACGGGATGTGCGGTCCAATCCTAGCCGGCGCGAAGTGAAGGATTGTTTTCGCTGCCTGCGGGGATCAGCGGCAGGCGAGCTCGGTTCCCTGCAGGATCGCCTGGTCCCAGGATCGATAGCCCGTGGCATTCAGATGGATGCCTTCGAGCGTGAACGGCGACTCCATCGGCGGCAGGGGCAGGAAGGTCGCGCCGGTGCGCCTCGCGAGGTTCGGCAGCATGGCGCGATAGCCGGTGATGCTCGCCATGGCGGCCTTCTCCATGGCCGGCGTGAATGGCCCGCGCGCCTCGACGAGGGGAAACTCAGCGATGAAGATGCGCGTGGTGAGCTTTGACAGCTCGCGCAGCAAGGCCTCGTAGCGTCCAGCGAAGACCTCGCTGGAGTCGGGCTTGGCGGTCAGTGCATCGTTCACGCCGAGGGAGACGATGATCGCGAACGGCCGCTTCGGTCCGAGTGCGGGCTTGAGCCAGCCGGCGAGGTCGCTGCGCGTCCCGGCGCCGGCGAGACCGGCGTTGACGACCGGATGCCCGCAGGTGCTGGCCGGCAGCGTCGCCGCCTCGACGATGCTGTCGCCAAGCACGATGATCGGATCATCGGGGCGCGCCAGCAGGTTGTAGTGGATGATGAGCTGGCGAACCGTCCGGTGGTCGCTGCCGGACGGCGCCGCAGAGCGGCGCACCAGCACGAACGTCGCGGCTGCCGCGGCAATCACCGCAAACAGCACAAAACCCAGTCGCGCCTGTGCCTTCGCTGCCATGTGGACGATTGGTGCCCTCGATCGGTGAAACCGTAGTGCAAATTCGCAAACGGAGCTCTAATTCGCCCGCGTCCAGGTCGAGGACCGGCAGACGATGCCGCCGAGCGCGCAGCCCGCGGTCGTCAAGGTGCCGCCCGACAGCGTCATCTTGGCATCGTAGGTCTTGCCGTCATCGGGATTGCTGTAGCTGCCGGCCCAGGCATTGGGTCCGGTCGGCTTCATCCCGGAGAACAGCCGCTGGCCGACCTTGGCCGGGGTGTCGGTGCCCTCCTTGATCCAGACCAGTGTGCCGCAGATGGCGCCGCCGCAGGGGGTGAACTTGACCTTGGAGGCGCCGCTCTCGCGCAGCCAGACGCCGGTGACGTCGTCGGCGAGCGCCGGGCCTGCGGCCAGCGCGAGCGAGAACCCAAGTCCAAGGACAAAACGACCGATCATGCGTGCCTCCCTAATCCTTCGAGACGAGCTTGTTGCTGGCGGATCGTGTCGGCGATGCGGCGGGCCGACGGCGATACGCTTCGTCTCCATTGTTCAACAAAGATAGCAGGTTCGGACATGCTGCACCTCGCGACCGGGCGTGCCGATGTGGCGCGACAGCGGCGTATCCGGTGTTTCTGCGTCCGGAAGGTTCCGGGTTCGGGCTCTTTCCAATGGTGGGCAGATGGTGCTAGGAGGTTGGGCCAGGGGCGCGCTGCCCACTCATGTTTCCCACCCCGCCGGGCCGAATGAAGAACGACCAGCTGCTCGCCCAGATCACGGAGTTCTGCCGCCAGTCGGATATGGCGGAGTCGACGTTCGGCCGGCGCGCCGTCAACGACGGCAAGCTGGTGCAGCGGCTGCGCGAGGGCAAGCGCATCACCATCGACACGCTCGACCGCATCCAGGCCTATATCGCGGCATCCACCGGCACCCTGCCGCCGCCGCGGCTCGATGTCGTGCCCGAGAAGCGCGATCCCAAGAGCAATTTCCGCTTCTTCGAGAACCGCCAGAAATATCTCTTGTTCGTGCACACCTGCAGCGAGAAGCGGGTGGTGGCGGAACGGGTGGGGCTCGAGCTCGCCAGCATCCATCCGCGGCCGCCGGCACTGCGGCTGTTCGATGCCGGCGTCGGCGACGGCACCGTGCTGTCGAAGGTGCTGCGGACCATGCATGGCCGCTTTCCCCACATCCCGTTCTATGTCGCGGGCAAGGAGCTGAGCCTCGAGGACGTCCGGCTGACCTTGGAAAAGGTGCCGGACCGGCTGTTCGAGCACCCCGCCAGCGTGTTCGTGTTCACCAACATGAACTATGCCGAGGCGCCCTGGCTGACCCCGGCCTCGCCGTCGGTGGCGGCATCGATGATCTGGCACGAGGTCGTGCTGCAGGGCGATTCGTCGGGGGATTTCGAGACCCAGATCGCGGCGCTGAAGCCGTTCCTGGAGCAGAACTGGCGCGCCAACGTCTCCCAGCGCACGGGCATGCCGGTCTATGAGCGGCCGATCGCGCTGGTGCTCTACCGCGAGGATCACCGCTTCCTGCTCGACGGCATCATCCCGCGGGCCGGGCGGGTCGAGGCCAATTTCGACCTGATCATCGCCTCGCAGCCCTACCGGGCCCGTTCCTCGGTCAATTTCCGCGCCAAGCGCATCATCGCACCGCTGGCGAGGGCGCTGAAGCCGGGCGGGCGGCTGATCGGAATCCACTCCCATGGCGAGGATCCGGGCCTGGAGATCATCCAGGCGGTCTGGCCCGGAGAAAATCCTTTCTCGGTCAGCCGGCATGAGCTATTGCGCGCCGTCAAGTACGAGTTGGGGTCCAGTGGGCGGGACTTAAATTTTAACGCCTATGCGGACAATCGCTCGATTTTCAGGTATGAGATGGAGGCTCTGCCCAACGAGGTCACCGGTACCATCGGAACCTCGACGGCCTTTGCAGCCTGGAACGCGGCGGTGTATGTCGCGCAGATCGAGGAAGACCGCCTGACGGAGGTCGCACACTCGTCTCGTGCGCTCGACGCCGCCAGAGAGGTTCTGCGAAAGCACAACGGGCTGTGGTTCTACGACGAGTCCTACGTCATCTCGCGGCGTCGCGACTGACATTCCTTAGGGATCAATACAAACGACCGCCGTGGGCGGCGAAGAAGGGGTTGCTTGATGCGCGCGTCATATCTGTTCACCTCGGAGTCGGTGTCCGAAGGCCATCCGGACAAGGTTTGCGACCGTATTTCCGATGAGATCGTCGACCTGTTCTACCGCGAAGGGCCGAAGGCCGGCATCGACCCCTGGCAGATCCGCGCCGCGTGCGAGACGCTCGCCACCACCAACAAGGTCGTGATCGCCGGTGAGACCCGCGGCCCGGCTTCGGTTACCAACGAGCACATCGAGCACGTCGTCCGCGAGGCCATCAAGGACATTGGCTACGAGCAGGAAGGCTTCCACTGGAAGACCTGCGACATCGAGATCCTGCTGCATCCGCAGTCGGCCGACATTGCGCAGGGCGTCGACGCGCTGCAGCCGGGCGAAGTGAAGGAAGAGGGCGCCGGCGACCAGGGCATCATGTTCGGTTACGCTTGCAACGAGACGCCCGATTTGATGCCGGCGCCGATTTTCTACGCCCACAAGATCCTGCGCCTGATCTCGGAAGCCCGCCATTCGGGAGTTGAGAAGGTGCTGGGCCCGGACTCCAAGAGCCAGGTCACCGTGCGCTATGAGAATGGCAAGCCGGTGGGCGTGCGCGAGATCGTCGTCTCGCATCAGCATCTGGTCGAGGACATGACCTCGGCGCAGGTGCGCGAGCGGGTCGAGCCCTATGTGCGTGAGGCGCTGCCGAAGGACTGGATCACCAAGGACACGATCTGGCACATCAACCCGACCGGCAAGTTCTACATCGGCGGCCCCGATGGCGACACCGGCCTCACCGGCCGCAAGATCATCGTCGACACCTATGGCGGCGCGGCTCCGCATGGCGGCGGCGCCTTCTCCGGCAAGGATCCGACCAAGGTCGACCGCTCCGCGGCCTACGCCGCCCGCTACCTCGCCAAGAACATCGTCGCTTCCGGTCTCGCCGACCGCTGCACCCTGCAGCTCGCTTATGCCATCGGCGTGGCGCGGCCGCTGTCGATCTACATCGACACCCACGGCACCGGGAAGGTATCCGAGGACAAGCTCGAGAAGGCGGCGGCCGAGGTCATGAACCTTACCCCGCGCGGCATCCGCTCGCATCTCGACCTCAACCGCCCGATCTACGCGCGCACCGCGGCCTACGGCCATTTCGGCCGCACGCCGGACAACGAGGGCGGCTTCTCCTGGGAGAAGACCGACCTCGCCGAAGCGTTCAAGCGCGCGGTGTAGTTGTTAGGGCCGTCATTCCGGGGCAGCGCAATAGCGCTGAACCCGGAATCTCGAAGTGATGGATTCCGGGTTCGCGCTTACGCGCCCCGGAATGACGTTTTTTGACAAACAGGAACCCCACATGACCGCCAAGCCAGGTTTCACCGACTACATCGTCAAGGACATTTCGCTCGCCGAGTTCGGCCGCAAGGAGATCTCGCTCGCCGAGACCGAGATGCCCGGCCTGATGGCGACGCGTGAGGAGTATGGCCCGAAGCAGCCGCTGAAGGGCGCGCGCATTGCGGGCTCGCTGCACATGACCATCCAGACCGCGGTGCTGATCGAGACGCTGAAGGCGCTCGGCGCCGACATCCGCTGGGTCTCGTGCAACATCTACTCGACCCAGGACCACGCCGCCGCGGCGATCGCTGCCGCCGGCATTCCGGTGTTCGCCGTCAAGGGCGAGACGCTGGTCGACTACTGGGACTACACCGCCAAGCTGTTCGACTGGCATGGCGGCGGACATCCCAACATGATCCTCGATGACGGCGGCGACGCCACCATGTACGTCCATCTCGGCCTGCGTGCCGAGAACGGCGACACGGCGTTCCTCGACAAGCCTGCCTCCGAGGAGGAGGAGGTGTTCTTCGCGCTGCTCAAGAAGCAGCTCAAGGAGAAGCCGAAGGGCTACTTCGCCGAGATCGCCAAGTCGATCAAGGGCGTCTCGGAGGAGACCACCACGGGCGTGCATCGTCTCTACGACATGCAGAAGGCCGGCACGCTGCTGTGGCCCGCGATCAACGTCAACGACAGCGTCACCAAGTCGAAGTTCGACAACCTCTATGGCTGCCGCGAGTCGCTGGTCGACGGCATCCGCCGCGGCACCGACGTGATGATGTCGGGCAAGGTCGCGATGGTCGCGGGCTTCGGCGACGTCGGCAAGGGCTCGGCCGCCTCGCTGCGCCAGGCCGGCTGCCGCGTCATGGTGTCCGAGATCGATCCGATCTGCGCGCTGCAGGCGGCAATGGAGGGCTATGAGGTTGTGACGATGGAGGACGCCGCGCCGCGCGCCGACATCTTCGTCACCGCCACCGGCAACAAGGACATCATCACCATCGAGCACATGCGCGCGATGAAGGATCGCGCCATCGTCTGCAACATCGGCCACTTCGACAACGAGATCCAGGTCGCCTCGCTGAAGAACCTGAAGTGGACCAACATCAAGCCGCAGGTCGACGAGATCACCTTCCCCGACGGCAAGCGCATGATCCTGCTGTCCGAAGGCCGCCTGGTGAACCTCGGCAATGCGATGGGCCACCCGTCCTTCGTGATGTCGGCGTCCTTCACCAACCAGACCCTGGCGCAGATCGAGCTCTACGCCAACAACAAGGACGGCAAGTACAAGAAGGAAGTCTACGTGCTGCCGAAGTCGCTGGACGAGAAGGTGGCGATGCTGCACCTCGCCAAGATCGGCGTGAATCTCACCAAGCTGCGCCCCGACCAGGCCTCCTACATCGGCGTCAAGCCGGAAGGCCCGTTCAAGTCGGACCACTACCGCTACTGATAATCCGGCGCGACGCGCGGCGGAGACGGTGAAGGCCGGGGCATTGCCCCGGCCTTTTGTTTTGTCGTCATCGATGCTCCGAAGATGGGACGTCGTCATTGCGAGCGAAGCGAAGCAATCCAGGGTGTCGCGCGCGACTCTGGATTGCTTCGTCGCTTCGCTCCTCGCAATGACGGAGAGAGTGTGCGCTCTACGAAATCAACGAGATACTGCCACCTGCAGTGTACGTGACAATCACCCTGTCCGCCGCGAGGCCAGCGCCGACGCGCGCACCGCCTTCGTGCGCTTTGCCGCATGATGCTCCGGTCGCGCGGCGATCCGCTTGCCCTTCTTCGTCTCCGCCGTCGCCACCCTCACCGCAGGCGCGCGATGCTTGGCATATTCCTCGCCGTCGACCGGGCCGACATGTGGCGGGTCGCGATCGAGATAGGGCCGGCCGATGCCAAAGCTCTTGCCGTTGGCGTCGACCCATTTCCACAACTGCTCGGTCGCCACCCAGCGCTGTGCGCGCGTCGCGCCGTTGACGCTGACGATGTCGGCCGCGAGTCCGTGGCCGTAGCCGCCGCGCAGGCTGCCGCCGTGATAGGAGCGGTTGCTGGCGGCCTTCAGGCCGCTCGCGATCTCCTGGCGATAATCGTCGCGGAAGCCGCTGGTGATGCCCGGCGCGAGACCCGCGGCCTCGGCGGCGTGCAAGGTGTGAAACAGCTTCAGCTTGAAGCCGCGGTCCATGCCGCCGATCACGTACTCCATCATGCTGCGGCCGACGCGCTCGGCCGCCTTCGGATCCTTCCAGGTGAAGTCATTGTCGACCAGCTTGGTGAAGCTGCGCGTCACCTTCACCATGCGCCCCTTGCGCTTGACCGTGACGACGCGGCGCTCGGTCTCGCGGATCTTGTCGAGCTTCGGCGCGCGCTCGTACAGCGCCCACAGATAGCGATCGATGCAGGCATCGATGGCGGGGCACTCGTCGAGGATCTCGATGCGGTCGGCGCTGGCGACGGTGGGCCGAGGCGGTTCGGTCGCTGCGCTGGGCGCGGCCTGTTCGTCCGCTGGCAGGACGGCCGATGGCGTGATCGACGCGGTCGTCAGCGCGGGCTCGGCTGCGGTCGGCTGCGGCGACGTCGCGATCGGCTCCGCGACGACGGGCGGCGTCGCCGCCTCGATCTCGGCGGCGGCCGCGGGCCATGCCGCCGCACAAGCTATCAGGACAACGGACCGACACAACGCACGCGTCGAAAGCTGCTGCGAGCTCATCATCCGGCCTCCCCAAAATCCGAGCCCCTGCTGGTGAGGGGCGGTCAGGCATCCGATACCTGCGATTGTTCGGCGCAAGACGGCCCGGCGCAATAACGCATCTCCGCGCCCGCGCAGCTTTTGCGAGAACTGTGGCCTGCGTGCAACGCTCGTGAGTTCCGGGTGTGGCGCGATTCGCCGCGAACGATCGTTCGGCGACGACAGATGATGGAGACCGCAGGGCCTCCGGCTGACGCTCACGCCGTACGCGGCTGAGCCGTCCGGTCAGCTCGCGCGCGAGCTGCGCCGCAGCAGCTTCCGCCCTGTCAGCATGGCGCGGGCGAGATTCTCGCGCTGCAGGCGGCTCACCAGCACGACGCCGGCGACATGCAGCACCACCAGCGGGATCAGCAGATATGACGTCACCTCGTGGGTGTCCTCGACCCACCAGATGCCGAAGAAGCGCACGGTCACCTGCATCGCGCCGGTCACCGCGGAGACGATGAGCAGAAGCAGCAGTGCGAGCTGCATCGCCGTGCCTGCAGGGTTCAGCCCGAGATAGCGTCCGGTCCTGCCGCGCCGCAGATTCCACAGATAAGCGGGCGTCGCGCGCAGCCGGGCGCCGATGCTGCGGAAGCGCGAATGGCGGGTGCCGATGATGCCCCAGATCAGGCGGAACGCAAGCAGTCCGAGGATCGCGTAGCCCGCGATCCGGTGCAGGCCGTCATGGACGTTCGGCGTCACCCACGCGATGAGCACCAGCACGGCCAGCATCCAGTGCCACAGCCGCAGCGGAAGATCCCAGACCCGTACGGTCTCGGCGGCGTCCCGGTGTTTCAGGCTGGTGCGGGGGGCTGTGCCGTGCATGGCTCTCACGTCACGTCGTCCAGCACGCTGGACGACGCTTGCGCCAACTACTTGGCGATCGTGTGCTTCAGGCTGAGATCCTCCGGGCTGTAGAACAGCTCATACAGCTTGCCGCCCTTGACGCCGTAGACCTCGTAGCAGGTGCCCTCGACCTTCGAGCGGCGCACCTCGTAGCCCGCATCCTTCGCCTTGGCTTCCGCCTCGGCCGCCGGCTTCCACGACGCCTTGTCGAGCTTGGTGCAGTCCTTGTAGCCGTCCGCCGAGGCCGGCGAGATGGCGGCAAACGCGACAGCGAGCGCGGCCGCAATGGTCAGTCTCATCAATCCCTCCAATGAGCAAATACAAATACGATGCATCGTGGGATCAGTGGAGACGGCAACCGCCCCGATGTGTCAACGGAGCGGCGGCTGGAATTGCTCTTAGAGCTTTTCCAAATTCGCAGGGCCGCGATTTTTCAGCCGAGAATCGCAGACGGCGTGATGCGCGACGTTACGTCTCGCTCGCGCCGCTCATCGCGACACTGTGGTCGTCTGGCGTCCGCTCCGCCCTGTCCCGCCGGCGGGACAGGGCGCCGATGCGAATGCCGGCGTCAGAATTCCAGGTTCGCACCCAGATAGAACGAACGTCCGGGGCCGGGAACGGCGGTGCCCCACATCGTCGCGGTGCCCGATACGCCGCCGCCGGTGGCAGCGACGGTGCCGGCCTCCTTGTTGAACGACATCGATGCGCCCTCGCCGATATAGGCGCCGCCGAGCGGCAGGTAGTAGAGCTTGTTGAACAGGTTCTCGACGCCGAAGCTGATGCGCAGCTTCTGCCAGCTGTAGTTGCTGCGCAGGTTGACCAAGCCGTAGGCCGGGGTCTTGAGCTCGTTGCGCGCGACGGAGACGTCGGACTTGCGGCCCACCATCACCAGCTCGAGGCCGCTGTCCCAGCCGTCGAGCCGGTGCGTGAGCGTCAGCTTGCCGTTGATCGGCATGATGTTGTAGAGGCCGCCTCCGGTGTCGAGGTTCCTGCCGTTGGTATAGCTCAGGACACCTTTCAGGCCGAAATCGCCGATCGGCGTCCTGCCCAGCGGCACCTTGCCGGACAGATCGAAGCCGTACAGCCGTGCCTGCTGGTTCATGTACTTCATGATCACGAACTGGTTGGCGACGGCAGGCACGGCAGCGGTGTTGGTAGCGGCCTTCCACTGCACCGCATCGATGTAGTCGCGCACATGGGTGTAATAGGGTGTGAGCCGTATCTCGGCCTCATGGTCGGCGCTGTGCCAGGCGCCGGTGAAGCTCACGGTATGGGCGACCTCGGGTCTCAGATTGGGGTTTCCAAGATAACCGTTGCCGTCGCCGACGAAATTGTTCATCTCCAGCGCCATGGTGTTGCGCGACCAAGAATAGCGTTCGTACAGATTTGGCGACCGGGTCTTCTGCATCGCGCCGAACTCGAAGGTGAGATGGGCGCTCGGTGTATTCCGGAACAGCGCCGTCAGATCGACATTGTTGTCCTTTCGCGAGCGATCCATGGCGTTGAACGCCGCGCGGGAGCCGACCGAGCTCGTCTCGTACATGCCGGACATGAATCCCGATGTCAGCGGCGTGGTGCTGGTGTTGTAGCCGACGACCGGTCCGGTGTCGGTCTCGACGCGTTCGAACCGCACGCCCAGCAGCGACAGCCAGGACGGGCTCCACTTCGCCTCCCACTCGCTGAACACGCCGGCCCGGTCGCGCTTGCCGCCATTGATGTTCCAGAACGTCAGCGGCGCCATGCCGCCGATGCAGTTGCCGACGCCGCAATCGGGGGCCGGCGGCCACCAGTCGTCGAGACGATAGGTCTGCAGGTCCACGCCGACGCGGACCACGTCGCGGGGCGACAGCGTGATGTCGGCCTTGGAGGTCAGGCCGTTGGTCTTGGTGCGCGTATACATCGGCATGCCGTTGACCGGATAGCTCGCACCCGTCGTGTTCGGCGGGCGCAGCGTGCCATACGAGAGCAGCCGATCGCCGCCGAAGTTCATGTAGTGATCGACGGACTGGTGATAGAGGCGGGTGTCCAGATCGCCCCAGTCGAACCGGCCGAGATGGTGCAGGTTGAGGCTGTAGGCATCGTTGCCCAGCATGTCCATGCGCTGGTTCGGGTAGAGCTGATAGGGGACCTCCTGCACTCCCGCCTTCAGCTCGATGAGCTGGCCGTCCTTGCTCCAGGCGATGCCCATCAGATGATTCCTGGTCTCGTAGGCGGATGAGCCGACCTGATCGAGGGGAAGCACCGGCGTGATCGAACTCCTCAGGGTAAAGTTCTTGAAGTTGCCGCCGGCCGTATAGTTGTCTGCCTTGACCGCAGCGCCGCTGTAGCTGACGCTGTAGTTCTCGGTGGCCATGGTGGCCGACAGGTTGACGCCGCGCACGTTGCCGTTGCTGCGGTAGAACGTGCCGATGCTGCCTTTGGTCAGCAGGCTCTGCCCCGGCGCCGCGAACAGGGCCGCCGGCGAGCTGACGGCGACGGTGCCGCCGATCGAGTCGCCGCCGACGCTCACGGGAGTGATGCCCGCCCAGACCTTGGCTGCGGCGACCTGGGCCGGATCGATGTAGGACAGCGCCGGATTCATGTGATTGGGACATGAGGCGATGGTGTCCATGCCGTCGACCTTGATGCGCAGGCGGTCGTCGGCGAGGCCATGGATCGCCGGCAGGCTCGAGACCCCGCCGGCCGAATAGAGGCTGACGCCGGGTACATCGGCAAACAGCGCAGCGGTGTCGTTCGTGATGGCGCGCTTCGCCAGGATGTCACCCGGCGCAACCGAAGTGGCGCCGGGAGGCGCGGCGACGCCGTCGGATGAGGTCGCCTGCGGCGGTGGCGCGCTTGCCGGATTGGTCGTCGCCGCATGTGCGCCCCTGCGGCGGACGGCCGTTCGGGCGGCCGGGCGGGGCTGCGGGACAGTGACCGTCACCTGCGGCAGCGTGGCGGCAGAGCGAGCCCGCGATGGGGCCTGCGCAAGCACGGGGCTCGAAAGGGCGAATGCCAGCAGTGCGGGCGATGTCAGCACGGTGGTTGAGCGGAGCAACCGCCGCCGGACGGGTGTCGAACATTGGTCCATGATGGGATCTCGGAATAGGAATGGGAGAGGCGTCTGGCGGCGAGCGCGCCGTGGCCCCGTGAACATGTCGCGACGAGGCGGCTGCGGGCACGGCTGCGGCGACCGCCGGACGGCAGCCCACAGCGCGCGCGGACGAGACCGGCCGCATCGTGACGGGATGAGATGTCTGGAGTGATCGGCCTAGACGGCCGCCGGTGGTCCGCGAGCGACCGGCAGTTCGAGCGCGGGCCGGAGCGCCGCAACGACGTCGATCCGCTCGATCAGGATCGCCACGACCACCGGCATCGGCCGCGCCACGGCGGGTACGTGCGGGACGGTGACGCCGCGCCCGAGCGCACAGAACGGACAGCTCGCGCATTGCTTGGCCGCAGTGCCGATATCGTCCGACGGCGGACCGTCGGTGGAGCTCTGACAGATGATGGCGGTGTCGGGAGCCGCAACCGCAGCGCTCATCGCGGAGAGCGCCAGCACGGACTGGAAGATCAGGGCCCATGCCGCGAACCAGACGAGAGCGCCGCCGAGCCGCGACAGCGCTGCGCGGCGCCGCGCTGAGCGCATGCGCGCCTCACGTCGTCCTGATGCGATGCCTTGTAGTTGACGCCCCTGACGAGCCACCGACTGACGCCCCCGTCCCTCGCAACTACCTACAGGAGCGGACATCCGGTTGGCAATGGACGACACGCGGCCGGCTCGACTCCCGTCGCAGTGGATCAATTCGGCCACAGTGAAGTGACTTCAACTCATTCGCGAGCGGCCGGCGCGACTGAAACGCGCGCGGGCCATTCTTGCGAGTCGAACTCAATCGCGGCGCGGTCTCGCGACGGATGACGGCCGGGCCTGGACGCCGTCAGCGACATCTGTCAAATATAGCCTCATGACCTTCCGCATTCGCATCGCAGGCGCTGCCGTCAGCAGCCGAATTACCGACCCGGCCTGATCCGTCGGGCCGGGCGCTTCCGCCTGCGAGAATTGCCTGTGAATGCTCTTGGCGCCCGAAGAGGCGCCGTATGCGAGGTCTGTATCCGTGTCTCCCAACCAACCGACGCTGCACCTCGTGTGCGGCAAGATCGCTGCCGGCAAATCGACGCTCACTGCCGCGCTCGGCCGGCGCTCAGGCACCATTGTGATTGCCGAGGATGAGTGGCTGGCGCGGCTCTATCCCGGCGAGCAGAGCACCCTGGCCGACTACGTGCGCAATTCGTCTCGGCTGCGCAGCGTGATGGGGCCGCACGTCGTCGCGCTGTTGCGAGCCGGCGTTTCGGTCGTGCTCGACTTCCCCGCCAACACGCCGGCGAGCCGCGCCTGGATGCGCAGTCTGTTCGAAGCCGCCGGCGTGCCGCACCAATTGCATCACCTCGACGTCCCCGACGAGGTCTGCAAGGCGCGGCTGCGCGCGCGCAACGCAGAAGGCCGCCACGCCTTCACCGTGACCGACGAGGAGTTCGACCTGTTCACCTCCTACTTCGTGGCGCCGACCCCGGAGGAAGGATTCGACGTGATCGCGCATCGGACGTGATGCCGCTCGCAATATACAGAGCGATCGTCAACGTGCTCGTAGCCCGGATGAGCGAAGCGACATCCGGGTTCACCGGCACACTGCGTGAGACCCCGGATGTCGCTTCGCTCATCCGGGCTACGCGTCGCGAGCCGCTGCAAGTCGCTCCTAAGCGCTGTGCATTCCGATCCTGAAGCGCCGATTCTGCCGGCCCTTGTTGTCCACCTTCAGGATGCGGATGGGCCGGGCTTGCGCCGTCGAGACCAGATGCGTGCCGCCGCAGGCTTGGCGGTCGAGGCCGTCGATGTCGACGATGCGGATCAGGCCGTCGGCCTGGCGCGGCGGGGCGACGGATTTGGCGCGGAACAGGCCCGCGGTCGCCTGCGCCTCGTCGTAGCCCATGTCGAAGGCGCGGACCGGGCGGTCGTCGGCGATCGCGGCGTTGACCGCATCCTCCACCGCGCGCAGCTGCTCCGGCGCCACCTTGGGCAGATCGAAATCGACACTGAACTCGTCGGTCTCGGTCATGCGGACGCCGGTCAGCAGCGCGCCGTCGAACAGCGTGTAGACGGCGCTGTTGACGAGATGCGCCACCGTGTGCTGCTCGCTCATGCGCTGCCGGAACGCCGGATCGACGCGCAGCTCGATCGCCCCGTCCGGGATGGCGTCATCACCGATCAGGTGCCAGATGCCGTCGGCGGTCGGCTCGAACCCGGTGACGACGCGGACGATCCCGTTCCACGCGATCGTGCCGCGGTCCGGCAATTGTCCGCCACCGCCGGGATAGAACGGCGAGCGCGCCACCAGCACCGCGCCGGGGCGTGCGTCGAGCGCGGTGATGTCGAGATCCAGCACGTCGGGACGATCGACAGCGAAAGGGCGGGGCAGGAAGTCGGTCATGCAGAACGGCTCGCAATCGCATAGCCCGGATGAGCGGAGCGACATCCGGGTTCATCGAGACGGCGCGTGAGGCCCCGCATATGGCTGCGCTCATGCGGGCCACGAAGCTACGACGATACGCAGCATCGCGGCGCTGTGCAAATGGCCGTTCCTGTCTCGGCCGCAGCGCCGGGTCTCAGCGGCATGCCGCCACCGTGAACCACGCCATGCGAAACGCGCCATCGCCCAGGCGCAGGCACACGGTGTCGCCCGGCTGCAACCTTTCGTACAGCGCCTGCGCAACATGTGCATCGGTGGCTCTCGCGAACGGGCCCCACGGCTCGAGCGTCACCTGATGCGTGGCGAGCCGGCTATGGCCGAGATGCTTGGCGAGCACACGGCTGCGCAGCAGCGCCGGCGCCGAGCGGTCGAGCGCGGTGTTGAACTGGCCAAGCGCCCCGAACGCATAGGCGGCGACGAAGAGAGCGGCGAGCAGCAGTCGCCAGCCGCGGCGGCGGAGCTGGGTTTCGAACCGCGCGGCGACGATGAGGAAAATGATCGCGACCGCGGTCGCGAAGGCCGTCAGCGGCAGCCAGTCGACGAGGTTGATGTCCGACAGCGTGCGCGCGGCGAGCGTGCCGGCCGCCACGATGCAACCGGTGCCGAGATTGGCGCCGTAGCCGGAGCCGAGGCCGATGCGGAACCGCCCGGGAAAGCGCAAGGTGAGGATGAGCGCCAGCAGCGGGATGACGGTGACGACCGCGATCAGCTGGCCGGCCGGAAAGCTCGGGAAGAGCGACCAGGCTGCGAGCCCGATTGCGAACAGCGAAAAGCCCAGGGCGATGCGCTGCGACGGCGCACCACTGCCGTCCCGGCTGTCGCTGTCGCCGGGCCTGTCGTCGCGCGGGTGGGGAGCGTTCATCACCAGATCCGTATCGAGGGTGTTTCCCGCTGATAGCGAAGGAGGGTTGACCGACGACGAATGCGCCGGCGATTTGACAGCGACGAGCCGGGTTGCGACTGTCCGCAGCCAGAGCAAGAAAGCCGCACCAGGAAACGCCAGGAACACCTCATGTCAACAGAGCATGTCGACGTGCTGATCGTCGGCGCCGGACTGTCCGGCATCGCCGCCGCCTATCATCTGCAGCACAAGTGCCCGGGCAAGCGCTTCGCAATCCTGGAAGGGCGCGGCGCCATCGGCGGCACCTGGGACCTGTTCCGCTATCCCGGCATCCGCTCCGACAGCGACATGTACACGCTCGGCTATTCGTTCAAGCCGTGGACCGATCCGAAGGCGATCGCCGACGGGCCGCAGATCCTGAAATATGTCCAGGACACCGCGACCGATAACGGCATCGACCGCCACATCCGCTTCAACCATCGGGTCCGGCGCGCGTCGTGGTCGAGCGCGGACGCACGCTGGACCGTCGAGGCCGAGCGCCGGACGGAGCAGGGCACGGTCGAGACCGTGCGGATGACCTGCGGCTTCCTGTTCATGTGCTCCGGCTACTACCGCTACGAGTCGGGCTATCTGCCGGACTTCAAGGGCATGGCCGATTTCAAGGGCCGCATCGTGCATCCGCAGGCCTGGCCTGAGGATCTCGACTATGCCGGCAAGCGCGTCGTCGTGATCGGCTCCGGCGCGACCGCGGTCACATTGGTGCCGGCGATGGCGAAGTCCGCCGCGCATGTGACGATGCTGCAGCGCTCACCGACCTATGTGGTGTCGCGCCCGGCGCAGGACGCGCTCGCCAACAAGCTGCGCCGGCATCTGCCCCCTGGCCTCGCCTATCACCTGATCCGCTGGCGCAACGTGCTGTTCGGGATGTATTTCTTCCAGCTCAGCCGGCGCAAGCCGCAGCGGGTCAAGCAGCTGATCCTGGGCGGGGTGCGCGCAGCGCTGGGTCCCGATTACGACGTCGCCACCCATTTCACGCCGCGCTACAACCCGTGGGACCAGCGGTTGTGCCTGGTGCCGGACGGCGACCTGTTCAAGACCATTCGCGAGCAGCGCGCCTCGGTGGTGACGGCCGGGATCGAGACCTTCACCGAGCGCGGCCTGCGCCTCGCCGACGGCCGCGAAATCGAGGCCGATGTCGTGGTCACCGCGACCGGGCTGGTGCTGCAGGTGCTCGGCGGCATCGAGGTCGTCGTGGATGGCCGCACCGTCGATTTCGCGAAGACGCTCAACTACAAGGGCATGATGTATTCCGACGTGCCTAATCTGGCGGCGACGCTCGGCTACACCAATGCGTCCTGGACGCTGAAATGCGACCTCACTTGCGAATATGTCTGCCGTCTCCTGAACTACATGGACCGGCACGGCTATCGCCAATGCGTGCCGCACAATGACGATGCCAGCGTCACGCCGCTGCCGTCGCTGAGCTTCAGCTCCGGCTATGTGCAGCGCGCGGTCGCCGACCTGCCGAAACAGGGCTCGAAGCGGCCGTGGCGGCTGTACCAGAACTACGCCCTCGACATCGTCTCGCTGCGCTTCGGCAAGGTCGACGACGGCGTGATGCGGTATTCGTGAGGGCAGGGGGGCGTGCGGGTAAGTGTTTTATCGATGCCGCGCTCGCGGGGTCTCATGGTTCGAGACGGCGCGCTTCGCGCCTCCTTACCATGAGGATCTTAGATCTCGCCGCGTAACAAGTCCTCATCCTGAGGAGTCCGCCGGAGGCGGGCGTCTCGAAGGATGGCTACAGCGACGGTGTGAGCTCCAATTTATCCGATGCGAACGTCCGCCTCGCCTGGCGGAGCAGCGCTCACCGCTCCGTCGCAGCCCCGTCCCGCAGCGGCGCGCGGCTGAGATCGTTGCCGGCGGCGATGGCTTTCTGGAGCAGGCGGGTCAGCTCGCTGGCCTCGCTCTCGCTGAGCCCACGCACCATCAGCCGCTGCGCGGCTTCGACCGCCGGCGTGATCGCCGCCAAGGTGCGCCGTCCCTCGTCGGTGATCCGCAGTTCGCGCGAGCGCCGGTCGCGGGTGCTGGCTTGACGGAGCACGAGGCCCTTCTGTGCGAGCCGGTCGATCACGCCGGTGATCGTGGTGCGGTCATAGGCGATCAGGCCAGCGAGCGTGATTTGGTCGATGGCCGGGTTGGCCGCGATCGCGGCCAGCGCCGCGTATTGCACCGGCGTGAGGTCGAAGCCGGCCGCTTCAACCTCCGCCAGGAACACCGCCACGGCGATCTGCTGAAACCGGCGTGCCAGGTGCCCCGGCATGTCCCGCATCTCGGTCAATTCGAATCTCCTGTCACCAGCTTGACAAGCATACTGATGATCAGCATACTGATCAATAAGGAACAGCGAGGGAGGGTGGTCACGTGCAGTTTCATCTCAACGGCTTCCAGCCGGGCGATCCCGAGATATTCGACGCGGCCGAACGTGTGGCAAGCCAGGGTGCGCAAGGCGCGCTACCGGGCGAAACCGATGTCCTCATCGTCGGCTGCGGCCCGGCGGGCCTCAATCTCGCCGCCCAGCTCTCGGCCTTCCCCGACATCAAGACCTGCATCGTCGAGCAGAAGCCGGGCCGGCTGCTGCTCGGCCAGGCCGACGGCATCGCCTGCCGCACCATGGAGATGTTCCAGGCCTATGGTTTTGCCGAGAAAGTGCTGAGGGAAGCGTGCTGGATCAACGAGACCACGTTCTGGAAGCCGAGCGACCAAGACAGCAAGCATATCGCGCGCAGCGGTCGCGTGCAGGACGTCGAGGACGGCCTGTCGGAGATGCCGCATGTCGTGCTCAACCAGGCTCGGGTCCACGATTTCTTCCTGGACGTGATGCGCCGGTCGGTCGCGAAGCTCGAGCCGCACTACGCGCGGCGACTGCGTGATCTGCGGATCGATCCGGCCGCAGGCGTCGACGCGCACGGCGTGACCGTCAGCTTCGATCGCATTGATCCGGCGCATGAAGGCCAGGTGGAGACGGTGCGCGCGCGCTACGTGGTCGGCTGTGATGGCGCGCGCAGCGTCGTGCGCAAGGCGATCGGCCGCGAGCTGCACGGGGATTCCGCCAATCATGCCTGGGGCGTCATGGACGTGCTCGCCGTGACCGATTTTCCCGACATCCGCTTCAAGTCGCTGATCCAGTCCGCCAAGGACGGCAGCCTGCTGGTGATCCCGCGCGAGGGCGGCTATCTCGTCCGGCTCTATGTCGAGCTTGCCAAGCTCGAGGTCGGCGAGCGCGTGGCGGGGCGCAACATCACCGTCGACGAAGTGATCGCCAAGGCACGGCGCATTCTCGCGCCATATACGCTCGAAGTGAAGGAGGTCGCGTGGTGGTCGGTCTATGAGATCGGCCAGCGCATCACCGACAAGTTCGACGACGTGCCAGAGGCCGAGGTCGCAACGCGGCTGCCGCGCGTGTTCATCGCCGGCGACGCCTGCCACACCCACAGCCCGAAGGCGGGGCAGGGCATGAACGTGTCGATGCAGGACACGTTCAATCTCGGCTGGAAGCTCGCCGCCGTCCTGGGCAAGCGTTGCGCGCCGCAGCTCTTGCACAGCTATTCGGCGGAGCGGCGGGCCATCGCCCAGGAGCTGATCGATTTCGATCGCGAATGGGCAGGAATTCTTGCCTCCGCCGCCAAGCAGGGCGGCGCCGACGCGGCCAAGACCCAGGACTATTTCGTCCGTCACGGCCGCTACACGGCGGGCACCGCCACGCACTATCGACCCTCCGTTCTCACCGGCGACGACACCTTCCAGCCGCTCGCCGCCGGCTTCGTGATCGGCAAGCGCTTTCACTCGGCGCCGGTGATCCGGCTCGGCGATGCCAAGCCGGTGCAGCTCGGCCATGTCGTCCAGGCCGACGGCCGCTTCCGCATCTTTGCGTTCGCGGCGGCGGAGGATCCAGCCGCGCCGGAGTCCGCCATCCGCCGCCTGTGCAAATTCCTCAGCGAGGATTCGGCATCACCCGTGCGCCGCCACACCCAAGCGGGCGCCGACATCGATTCCGTGATCGATCTGCGCGCGGTGTTCCAGCAGGGGCATCGCGAGCTCGCGATCGAACACATGCCGGAGCTGCTGCTGCCGCGGAAGGGGCGTTACGGCCTCATCGACTACGAGAAGATGTTCTGTGCCGATCTGAAGAGCGGCCAGGACATCTTTGCGATGCGCGGCATCGATCGCGCGGCGGGCTGTATCGTGATCGTGCGGCCCGATCAGTATGTCGCCGACGTCCTGCCGCTCGACGGCGTCAGGAGGCTGTCGGCGTATTTCGACGGCGTGCTGCTGCCGGTCCGCTGAGGCACGCCGATGGTAAACGAAACCCAAATCCGCCCCTCGGATTTCCAGGCTTTGCGCTAGTCAGATCCCAAGGTTTCCTTGCTACAAACGAGGTCTCCGGAATGGACGATTGAGTGGGTGAGACGTCGAAATGTTGATGTTGGCGAACCGTCGCAAGAGTGAACGTCGGCTGTGCAGGAGGATCGCGAAGATTCACTATGGCAATGGCAGCCTGCCGCGGGACTGCACGGTCACGGATATTTCCGACGGCGGCGTCAAGGTGATCGCCGAATTCGTCGAGATTCCCCCGCAGTTCACCATCGTCTTCGCGCCCGACCACCAGCGCAAGTGCCGGCTGGCCTGGCGCATCGGCTGCGAGTTCGGCGCCGAATTCATCGATTGAGGCGGGCCGGCCGCGCCCGCTTAACGGGACCTTAGGGTTAATCTGCCAGCGTGCAGATCATCTGGTCCCGAAGTAGTTCAGTTGCATGCGTACGCGGCCCCTTCGCTCTCTCCCTCTGCTCCGGCCGGCCGCGTTCGCGCTGTCGTTCACGGCCGTGCTGCTCGGTCTCGGCGCCTGCCAGACCACCGATCTCAGCGAGGTCACGGGGGCACTGGGCGGCAATCCCGAAAAGAGCCGCGCGGCCGCCGCCGACCCGCGCGCCGAGATCGATCAGCTCCGCGAGCGCTTCCGCGCCAATCCCAACGATCCCGAGGTGGCGCTGCGCTATGGCAGCGCCCTGCGCGGCACCGGCCAGCGCTCGCAGGCCGTCGCCGTGCTGGAGCAGGCGAGCATCGCCAGCCCCGGCAACAAGGCGCTGCTGGCGGCCTACGGCCGTGCGCTCGCCGACAACGGCAATTTCCAGCAGGCGTTCGACGTGCTCAGCCGCGCGCATTCGCCCGAGGATCCCGACTGGCGCATCCTGTCGGCGCAGGGCGCCACGCTCGACCAGATGGGGCGCAACGAGGAGGCCCGGCAATACTACATGACGGCGCTGAAGATCGCCCCTGACGATCCCTCTGTGCTGTCCAATCTCGGCCTGTCCTACGCGCTCTCCAACGAACTGCCCAAGGCCGAGGAGCAGTTGCGCAAGGCCAGCGCACATCCCGATGCCAGCCCGCGGGTCCGGACCAATCTCGCCGTCATCGTCGGGCTGCAGGGCCGGATGAGCGAGGCCGAGAGCATCGCGCGTTCAGGGCTGCCGCCGGAGCAGGCCAATGCCAGCGTCGCCTATGTGAAGCGCATCCTGGAGCGCCGCAAGATCGCGCAGCGCGAGCTGTCGCCGCGCCGCGACCGTCCGGTGGCCGGCGAGCCCGACAAGGCGCTGGCGCGGGCGCTCAGCCGGTCCGACGACTAGAGCATGATCCGGAAGAGTGGAAACCGGTTTTCCCTCGCGACAAACGCCAAAGGCGTTTGCGCGGAGATCATGATCTAAGGCGCTATTTCGCGCCGAGAAGTTTCGCGATCGGCGCCAGCAGCGAGCCGCGCTGCGGCTTGTGGTCGATGCGCCCGGTGAGCCGGTTCGCGATGTCCTGGAACAGCTTTGGCGTGCGACTCAGCCCCGATATCTCCGCGATCATCTGGCCGTTGTTGGCGGCGGTGCCGAACAGCTTGCAGTCGAACGGGATGATCGCGACCGGCTCGGCCTCGACGGTCTTGGCGAAGCGCTTCAGGTCGATCTCCGGCCGCTTGGGCATGCCGACCTGGTTCAGGCAATACAGCGGCGGCCGGTCGTTCGGGCGCGAGGCCTTGAGCACGCTCAGGAGATTCTTGGCGTTGCGCAGATTCGCCAGATCGGGCTCGGCGACCACGAGGATGTCGTCGGCATTGATCAGCGCATGCCGCGTCCAGGCCGACCATTGGTGCGGCACGTCGAGCACGATGCATTGCTGGGTCATGCGCAGGGTGTCGAAGATCGCGTCGAACGCATCGGCGCCGAAATCATAGACGCGGTCGAGCGTCGCGGGGGCGGCGAGCAGGTTGAGATTTTCGGTGCATTTGGCGAGCAGGCGCTCCATCAGCGCCGTATCCGGCCGGTCCGGCTGGAACACGGCGTTGGCGATGCCCTGCAGCGGATCCTGGTTGTAGTCCAGTCCCGCGGTGCCGAACGCCATGTCGAGATCGATGACGACGGAATCCAGCGTCAGGTCGCGCGCCATGCTCCAGGCGACGTTGTGGGCGACGGTGGAGGCGCCGACGCCGCCCTTGGCGCCGACCACGGCGATGATGCGGCCGGTGATGACGGCCTCCGAGGCCGAGAACAGGCTGCAGACCGACCGGATCACGTCGATGGTCTCGACCGGGCCCATCACATAGTCGTTGACGCCGCGCCGGACCAGCTCGCGATAGGCGACGCCGTCGGACGGGCTGCCGATCAGCACCACGCGGGTGCCGGGATCGCAGACGCTGGCGAGGTCGTCGAGGCCGCCGAGAATGTCGCCGCCGGGCCTGGTCTCGATCAAGATGACGTTCGGCGTCGGCTGCGAGTGATAGGTCTCGATCGCGCGCGGCATGCCGCCCGCCTTGATCGTGATGTGCGCCTTGCCGAGCCTTCGGTCCTGGCTCGCCGCGAGGATCGCGGCCGAGGTCTGGTCGGTCTCGCAGAATGCCTGCACCGAGACGCGCGGCACCGGCGCGATGTGATCGTCGAGGGCCGGGCCGGTGGGGCCGGGCTGCTCATCCTGGCTCTGACGGGACGCGTTGATCATTTGCCTGTATCGCTGAGCTTGGCCTTGTCTGACTCCGGATACGCCACCGCCGTCGACTCGCCCTTGCGGTACTTCTCGAACAGCGCGGAGCGGCGCGGCGTGTAGGCGGCCATCTCCGAGCGCGGCTGCTCGAGATCGGCCGGGTTGTCGATCATCGCAGCGAGATTGCGCTGCGTGGCGCAGCCGAAATTCTGATAGTGCTGGTTGCTGCTGTAGCCGGGATTGTTGATGTTCGGCCCGAGATCGTCCGGCCACAGCCCGCAGGGACCGGCGACGGCGGCGATCTTCGGATAGCTCAGCCGGATGACGGCGAGCTGCCGCGGATCGTCGGGCATGGTGTTGCGCATCGAGATCGCGTGCGAGGGAACGCCGCCGGCGGTCAGCACGGCGCGGATCTCGCGATAGGCGTCGGCCGCGGCGCGCGCATTCGACGTGCCTGCCGGCACCTCCGCCATGATCCCGCCGGTGCCTTCGCGCAGCCATGAGCGCGCGAGCCCCGCGACGTCCACGCGCTGCTGGTAGGTCAGGCCGCCGCGTCCGCTGCCGATGAAGACGACGGTCGACTGCCGGCCTTCCTCGATCGCGATCGGATGGCGGATCTTGTAGTCGTCCGGGATCGTCGCGACGACCTCGCCGGTGGTGGTGTTGCAGGCGCCGAGCGTGAGCGCCAGCCCCGCGATGGCGCCGATCCGGCGCAGCGTGCGTCCGCCGTCTGGTATGGATGTTGCCGACATGATCGTTCCCCCGTGCCCCGTCGTCCCGCAATCTCAGTCGATGATGAAGCCGAAGCCGGCCGGCTGCCCCGTGGCCGCGTCGACCCTGGCGGCGATGCCGTACAGCCGGTTCATGCGGCCGAGCAGCGCCGACTCCGAGTCGGTGGCCGGCGCGAAGCCGTCGTCCGGACGCGACAGCTCCTTCTGCGCCACGGCGCGCACGACATAGGGCGTCACCAGCACCATCAGCTCGGTCTCGTTGTTGACGTAGTCCTGGCTGCGGAACAGCTGGCCGAGCACCGGCAGCTGATTGAGCCCGGGCAGGCCGTTGATCGCCTGCTTGGTCTGGTTCTGGATCAGGCCGGCCATCGCCATCGAGCCGCCGGAGGGGATCTCGACCGTGGTCTCGGCGCGGCGGGTGCGGATCGCGGGGATCGTCACCGACGAGGTCGAGGCCGAGGTCAGCGCATACGACACCGTGATCGCATTGTCGTTCGACAGCTCCGACACCTCGGTCATCACCCGCAGGCTGATGCGTCCTTCGCTGAGCACGACGGGGGTGAAGTTGAGCGAGATGCCGAACTTCTTGTAGGTGATCGAGGTGCTGCAGACCCGCGTGGTGGGATCGCAGGAATAGCCGCCGGGAATCGGGAATTCGCCGCCGGCGATGAAGGTCGCGGACTCGCCGGAGATCGCGGTCAGATTGGGCTCGGCCAGCGTCTTGGTCACGCCCGCCGTCTCCATCGCGCGCATCGTCGCCGAGACCGACGACAAGCCGCCGCCGGTGGTGGAGAGGCCGTTGGTGCCGACCAGCGACCTGCCATAGGCGGTGAACGGGTTGGTGTTGTTGAAGTTCACGACAGCGGTGCCGTAGGTCATGCTGGCGCTGAGATCGATGCCGAGCTGCTTGACGATCTCGCGCCGGACCTCCGACACGTTGACCTTCAGCATCACCTGATCGCGGCCGCGCACGACGATCGAGTTGACCACCTTGTCGGCACCGCCGACGAGGCGAGCGGCGATCTCGCTGGCCTGTTGCGCCTCGACCGGGCTCGACACCGATCCGGTCAGGATCACGCCCTCGCCGACGCCGTCGATCTTGACGCCGGGAATGCTCTGGCTCAGCGCCTGGCGCACGCCGTTGAGATCGCGCTTGATCGCGATGTCATAGGCCGCGACCTGCTGTCCCTCGCCGTCGAAGAACACGACGTTGGTCTGGCCGACCGCCGCGCCGATGATGTAGGCGCGCCGGGCCGAACGGACGACGGCGTTGGCGACCTTGGGATCGGCGACCAGCACGTCCTTGACGTCCTGCGGGAAGTCGACGACCACGGACTTGCCGATGCCGAGCGAGAGGAAGCGAACCTTCGACGACCCGACCGACACCACAGGCGTCTCCAGCCTGTCGTCAGCCGCCTTCACCGGCGTCAGCGCCGGATTGAGCGCGAGGCCGATCACGGCCGATGTCGATAGCGCGCGGACGACCCACGTCCCGAATTTCGCGCGTTGATGCCCACCCATCATCTTCCTCGTCCTTTCGGTCACTTCTGCGCCGTGAGCGAGCTCGTGATCCCATAGCGAATGATCTCGATGGCGCTGCCCCGTCGCGCCATCTGCTGCTGCTGCTGCTGCATCTCGGTCTTGTTGCCGTCGGCGGCGTTCACGTCGGCGATGCTGCGCAGCGCCAGCGCCAGCGAGCCGGCCTGTCGCGCGCGTGCCAAAGTCTCGGCCTGCTCGGGCTTGAGCTCGAGCGTCACCGTCTTGCCGACGACGGTGTTCTGGCCTTCCTTCTCCTTCGGCGCCTGGTCGATCGCGAGCACGCGGACGTTGGAGAGAATGATCTCGGAGCTGACGAAGTCGGCGGCACCGGGCTTGTCCGGATTCTTGTCGCGCTTCGACAGGATGACGTCGACGCGGTCGTTCGGCAGGATGAAGCCGCCGGCGCCGGTCTCGGGCGATATCTCGGTGGAGATCGCGCGCATGCCTGCAGGCAGGATCGCCGCCATGAAGCCGGAGCCGTCCGCCTTCACCAGCTTCTGCTCGCGGATCGGCTCGCCGATCACGAACGGCGAGCGGGCGATGGTGCCGACCAGCTGATTGGCCGCCTCGGGACGGTCGCCGCGCCGGATGAAGATGTTGCTCGCGGCCTCGGGCCAGGTCTGCCAGATCAGGTCGCCGGGCTTGATCGCCTGACCGAGCCCGATGTCGTTCTTGGCGACCAGCACCTCGACCGTCGGCAATTGCACGACCGGCGCCGCCGGCGTCTGCCGCTGGCCGTCGGAATTGCTGACCAGATAGGCCGCAACGCCGCCCGCGCCGAGAGCGATGGTTAACACCACGATGCGTGCGGTCATCATACGCGTGACTACTTTGCTTACTCATACGCCTGGGGCGACGCGCGAGCCGACTGACAGCCGTTCCCCTCACTTACGACTAAGCGGCAATAGTATATGCGAAATTGAACAGCATAGGCGGCAGCCGCTGCCGTGCGGACCGATTGCGCAAGTGGTGAACAGGTTGTTAGCGAGCAAATAGCGAAACGACACGAACGTGTTAGCTGTTTGCTGGCAGCGCGGTTGCGCGCGCTGATAGTTGCTCACCCGATTGAATGAAATTGTGAGTTGCAGTCGCGCCTCGGTGGCCGCGCGTTAGGATGAATCATTGACTAATCACGTTGAACGCGAACGCACGCACATCGTGAGACGGTGTGCGTCGTGACGCGATCGCGCCGCGGCTGATGCGATCAGCCGTTCGTGCTTGGGACGAACACGTGCCGCGCCCCACCGTAATCTGACGGGCCGGCATTTTCAGAAAGCGGAAACGGGTTGGACATACGATTCCGTTGAGCGGGATTTCCGTTTCGGATTCAGATTTCCTCAAGAATTTGCGCGCACGGTCCGGGGCATGGCGGCTTTGCCCATTTCGAGTTAGTTCGACCGAAAATGCACGCAGAAATTGCAACAGGCATATCGTGCCTCGGCGGGGGCCGGGCCATCGGGGACATCATGGGTTCGAGGGGAGACGTGCAATGTCGGTTGCTCGATTCCTGAAGCAGCGCGCGGTCAGGATTCAGACGGTCGGGTCCTACACGCTCTCGAACTGGTATTCCCCGGAAGGACGGCTGCGATCCTTCGCCTGCCGCACCACGCGGGTGTCGCCGTTTCGCGCGCTACTCGAGGTGCCCGTGGTCGGCAAGGTCGGCGATCGTCTGACCTCGTATTTCCGCGACTTCGGCAAGTTCGAAGGCGAGATCAGCGACACCGTGCATGGCGGCTTTCTGCTCGAGCTGGAGATGACGCGCGCCGAGCGCGCCAAGCTCGCCGAGAAGCTGGTCTGGCTGGAGAAGAAGCAGAAGGATCCGTCGATCCGCGACTCCCGCCGCGATGCGCGCTTCGTGCCGAACTCGCCGCATTCGGCGCTGACGCTCGCCGACGGCCGTTGCATCCCGTGCTTCGTGATCGATGCCTCGATGTCGGGCGCGGCGGTCTCGGCGGAGATCCAGCCGGAGATCGGCACGCCGCTGGCGGTGGGCAGTTGCATCGGCCGCGTCATCAGGCATTTCCCCAGCGGCTTCGCCGTCCGCTTCGTCGACCAGTTGGCCGGCGCCAACGAGCTCGAACGGCGGGTGATCACGCCGCCGGCGCGCCCGATGCGGCGGAAGCTCGTGGCCCACGGCGATGACCGCCTGATCGGGGCGCCCGAGGACTTCTTCCTGGTGTGACGGCGGCGCTCCTGCGGCGTTCGACGGCGGCCGCTCCGGCCTGCGCGGTTTTGCGTATGGAGCGAAGGCGGGAAGCGCGGCATGGGAACTGGCGGCCGTCCGCACGGTTAACGCGATGTTAATCGGCATCGTGACAGCTTGCGTTGCCGGGTGCATTGCCAGGAGGACCAGTCCCATGGAGGCCCAGAAGACCGCGGTGGATGCCATCGTCGTCCTCACCGGCTGCGACCGCGACGCGGTGGCCGTCTTCATCCGCCGCATGTATCTCGCCGGCGTCCGGGACCCCAAGCGGCTGACCTTCAAGGGCCTGCAGGAGCTGACGCGGGCCTAGCGCGATCGCGAGCCGGGGCCGGCGGCTGTTGCAGCCGGGTCACGCCGCAGAACTTTCAACCCCGATTCCCGTTCACAACCCATGTGCGAAGGGATGCGGCCGGCCGCGCTTGCGGCTAAATTGAGGCGCTTGGCCGGCATCAGAGCACCATCTGAATCCTCGCCCAGAAGGCGACACGGTTCTGCGCAACACGCTCTGAGCGGCCGGATCATGGGTCCCGGACATGCTCAGACAGCTCTTCGCGCCACAGCTCATCGGCCTCTACATCCTGATCGGGGCCACCCTCTACGTCCACTTCCGCGGCAAGCAGCGGCTGCGCTTCGCCCGCCAGCTCGGCGACCACTCGACCTATCTCGCCCCCTACAACGTGCTGATGTATGCCGGCTCGGCCGTGCCCAACACGCCGGTGATCCCGGTCGAGCGGTTTCCCGAGCTGAAGACGCTCACCGACAATTGGCAGGAGATCCGCGAGGAGGCGGTACGCCTGTTCGACGAGGGCTTCATCCGCGCCGCCGCCGCCAACAACGACTGGGGCTTCTACTCGTTCTTCAAGAGCGGCTGGAAGCGCTTCTATCTGAAATGGTACGACGACTTCCTGCCGTCGGCGCGCACGCTGTGCCCGAAGACGGTCGAGCTGCTCAATTCGATTCCGAACGTCCACGGCGCGATGTTCGCGATGCTGCCGCCCGGCGGCAAGCTCGGCGCCCACCGCGATCCGTTCGCCGGCTCGCTGCGCTATCACTTAGGGCTCGTCACGCCGAACTCCGACAAGTGCCGTATCCTGGTCGACGGCGTGCCCTGCGTCTGGCGCGACGGCGAGGCCTTCATGTTCGACGAGACCTTCATCCACAGCGCCGAGAACTTAACCGAAATCAACCGCATCATCCTGTTCTGCGACGTCGAGCGCCCGATGAAGCTCGGCTTCATCGCCGCCATCAACCGCTGGGTCAGCCACCACATCGTCAAGGCCTCCGCCACCCAGAACGTCGAGGGCGAGCACGTCGGCGTGCTCAACAAGGTGTTCGGCAAGCTGTATGAGTTTCACCTCGCCACGCGCAAGGTGAAGGCGTGGAACCGGACGGTGTACTACACGGCGAAGTACACGCTGACGGTGGCGATCGTCGGGGCGATCGTGGTGTCGGCGTTTCGGTGAGGGGGGACAGAGTAGGGCGGATTAGCGGAGCGTAATCCGCAGTTGATGCGTCGCGCATGGATGGCAGGTTACGTCTACGGCTAACCTACGGCTTTCTAATGAATACCTGATAGTTTGGAGCGCGCACTCGGCGTGATCGAAGGGTTACGTCTGCTCTATCACGTTCGCGGCCAAGTTCGTGCGGCAATGCAATATATCACCCTGCTCATAGCAATCGGTGGGGTTAGCTTCTTTGCAGGAAGGCACGATCCAGTCCGAATCGGTCGGCCACCCTATCTCGCGCTTATCCGGCCTTTTCAAATTCTTCCTATATCATATCGCGTAAACGAGCACCAATATGGGGGACGATCCCCGATTTTGATAAGCGTCATGCAGCCTATGATTGAACGTCTTGGAAGGATACGCAATAGTTGATCCGGGCTATTTCCGGCCGATGCGCGAATGGCACGATGCATATTGAATCTGTAAAGCTTCAAAATTTCCGCTGCTTTGGACCAACCCCCGTCGAAGTTTCGTTGGGTAGAGACCTGACCGCTCTGATCGGCGCAAATGGTGCTGGCAAGAGTGCATTTATCGAGGCGCTACGGCGGGTCTTTGGAGTGACCCGAGACGAGCGTACCCTAAGCCGAGCGGATGTACATTTCGGACCGAATGAAACGGCTGAAGATGTTGATAGCCGCGAGATCATCATAGACGTGGTGTTCGCGTTTCCAGAATTGGCGACCGGAGGGGCAGAAGCTCTCAATACGATCCCAGATGTGTTCCGGGTAATGACCGCAGCTGCCACAGGTCAGCCCCCTAAAGCTCGGATGCGATTGGAGGCGCTTTGGAAGCGAGGTGAAAGCTTTGTCGATGAGATCGACGCCGCTCTCTACTGGGTTCTGACACTTGGCGAGGTCGCATTTGGCGAGGATGGCGGCGCCGGCTTGGATAAGCAACGCGTCAGCAGTTCGGACCGCAACAGAATTCAACTCGTCTACGTTCCTGCCACTCGGGACGGGGCTGCCGTAACTCGGCATGCTCTACGCCAGCTTCTCCGGCGTATTGAACGCAGTGGTGATTTCGGCAATGACACCGAGAGTGACATTCAGGAAATCAGCGAAACGCTCCAAGAAACAGTCGATGACCTTCCCGCTTTGAAATGGGTTACCGAACGACTAGCAGCGAATTGGGGCTTATTGCATAGCTCCGCCCATTTAAAAACACCACGTTTCGTAGTGATTTCGCAGGAGTTTTCGCAGCTTCTGCGCAGCTTGACAGCACGACTTTCACCAATGCCGGATGGACGAGAGCGTGGTCTTGAAGAACTCAGCGAGGGTCTCACATCGCTCTTTTTTCTAGCGTTGGCCGCAACGCTCGCTCAACTTGAAGCAGAGCTTGCTAAATCGCCACCGCCGGAGGGCTTCACTGCGCTTGATGTCTCGCCTCCAGCACTTATCATCTACGCTGTGGAAGAGCCTGAGAATCACTTGGCGCCGTTTTATCTTTCGCGTCTAGTCAACCTTCTTACTGAATTGTGCTCTGGTCATCAGGCTATGGGCCTTATTACGAGTCATGCGCCGAGCGTGATGCGCCGCATCGGTCCTGAGTCGGTTCGACATTTCCGCCTTGATCCGACCTCATTGACAACAAAAGTGAACGCCCTCCGACTTCCTGATGATGACGACGAGGCTGAAAAGTATGTGCGTCAGGCAGTCCTCGCGCAGCCGGAACTCTATTTTGCAAGTCTTGTTATCTTAGGAGAAGGAGACAGTGAGGAGATTATTGTTCCGCGAATTGCAAAGGCGCTGGGCGTCGATCTCGACCCTTCATTCGTTGCATTTGCCCCTCTCGGCGGTCGTCACGTCAACCACTTCTGGCGACTGCTCGATGATTTGGATATCCCTGTTCTAACGCTTTTGGATTTCGATCTCGGGCGGCATGGCGCGGGCCCACTCCGCCTGAAGTACGCCTATGATCAACTTATGGCGATTTGGGATCTCCCCCCGCCGCGAAATATTCGCGGAAATCCGGAGCAGATGGCCTATTGGCGAAGCCGTGGACAAAAAGGCATTCGACTATGGCGTCGTTGGTTGGCTAAGCAAGGCATATTGTTCTCATATCCTCTTGATCTCGATATGATGATGATCCGCGCTTTCCCAGATGCTTACGGTGTCGCAGACGCCGACCAGTCCGATGATGAAGATAAGCTTGAAGCCTCGGTATTCGGGAAGGGAAATGGGCTTGACGACTATGACGAGAAAGCTCCAGCGGACGATCGGCCATCCATCAATGAACTCGTCACGTACGACAAGCTTTTCAAGAAGCGCAGTAAGCCGGGATCGCATTTGAAGGCAATAGCTGAACTCTCAGATGAAGAACTTCGTGACGGGTGCCCAGACCCTCTCAAGCAGCTGGTAAAGAAAGCAGCCAAAATCCTGAGCAGCCTTACTGGCAGAAAAGAGAATTGAAGTGGTTCGCCTCATACGCCCCGAAGATTGGCAACCGAGCGACGGGATACGCCTAGAGGACGCAGCGCACCGCGTCGTGACCTCCGCCGGGAACAAAAGCGTAATTGCAGGGCCGGGTTCCGGGAAAACAGAGCTGCTGGCCCAGCGTGCTCTGTATCTACTTCAAACCGGCCTCTGCAAATCACCACAGCGGATTCTAGCGATAAGTTTCAAACGTGATGCCGCCAAAACGCTGAAGGAGCGTGTATCGCGTCGGTGCTCGCCGGAGCAATCGCGGCGGTTCGATTCCTACACGTTTGATGCGTTTGCCAAAAGTCTCGTCGACCGATTTCTTTCTGTCGCGCCAGAATGGTGCAGGCCACCTCGTGACTATCGCATTGTCTTTCCGCACCGCAACGAGTGGCTGGACTTTCTGCGCGGTGTAAGGCCACCTGCTGAATTTGGCGGCAATGCCGCCGCTCATGCCCTTAGCGGTGAACAAATCGAACGATGGGGCCCGCTACCGTTAGAGCCCGATCCGCAAGATGCACTTTCCTGGGTGGCGCGCGAGTGGTGGCGCGTCAGCATTGCGGGCCAGCGGCCTAGCTTAACCTTTGCCATGATTGGACGCTTGGCAGAAGCAATTCTTGCTCACAATCCGCAGGTTCTAAGAGCTTTACAGCTTACTTACTCACATGTGTTTCTTGATGAGTTTCAGGATACAACCCGCGCACAATTCCGCTTCGTGCTAACGGCCTTTTCGCAGGCTACAGCTGCATTGACTGCCGTTGGGGATACCAAGCAGCGAATAATGACCTGGGCCGGTGCTGAAGCCGAGGTGTTCGCATGGTTCGAGCAATATTTTAATGCCGGCCGCGAGCGACTGCAGTTGAATCATCGCTCTAATCGGCGCGTCGTCCAAATCATCAACGATTTGGTCCACGCCATTGAGCCAGACGCGGTTGATACCTCCTGCGCCCGCCCTGACGCTACTATTCCAGAAGACGCTGCTGCCTTCTGGATTTTCGACACCGACGAAGAAGAGAGCGCAAGGCTAGCGGATGTGATTGCAGCAGACATTGAGGGCGGCCTGAGACCGGACGACTTTGTGTTGCTTGTACGCGCTCGGGCTGATGAAGCCGAGACGCGTTTGCGAGATGCTTTTGCAGCTAAGGGAATTAGGCTTCGCAATGAGGCTCGCTTAATCGGCGGGATTGGCGTGCAGGAGCTGCTTTCTGAAGAACTTGTTGGGCTGATTATTGGTCTTGTACGGCTCGCAGTCGGAGTGCGCGGTCATGATATTTATACTGCAGTGCAGGAATCGCTCGGTGCCATCTTGGGAATTGATTTTGAAAACGCCGCCGATACTAAGCGATTAGACATTTCACTGCGCGATATAGTCACGCGCATTAAAGAGCACACAGATGGGCGATCCGCGGAAGCCGATATGGAATCGCTCATTGGGGGAATCGTGGATGAGTTGGACGAAGCTCGGATTCGCCGGGTATTTCGGCAATACGAGAATGAGGACTATTTTGAGAACGTGCAGTCGGCGCTTGCCTTGCTTCTCGACGAGTACAAGGACATGTCTGACAGCTGGAAATCACTGATCGACGCCGCAGAGGGAATTGGTCAGGTCAAGCTAATGACGATCCATAAGAGCAAAGGCCTCGAATATCACACCGTGATCTTCGTAGGGCTTCATCAAAACGCGTTCTGGGGTTATCGAAACAATCGCGAAGAGGAGACAAATGCATTTTTTGTCGCGCTCTCACGAGCTCGAGAAAGAGTCTATTTTACGCGTTCCAAACAGAGCGGAGACACAAGGCAGATCCAAGGGCTTATTGATCTCCTTGCCGGTGCAGATGTCCCATTTATCGAATTTTAGACCTACGGCCGTGGGTTGCTTGCCCCGACCGTCGGGCAAATCACGTGCCCATCCGAAACCCTGTCAAGTCCTTCCGCAAAACATAAAACGCTTGATGTCTTCGGCTAATCAGCATTATGGTCCACGCATCCCGTTGCACGGTAGGGGACGGTTCGCGGTCGTCACGGACGTTGGCAGCGGAGAGCGGTGGACGCGGGGCGGCGGCGTGTGATGAGCACGGACGAACGCTTGGCTCGCGGACGGCGAAGGCGTGTGGTTCTGATACTCCGATGCTAGTATTAACCCGGCGATGAAGCTCGCTTCGCGCTGGGGATGGTGGCCAGAAAGCCCGGTGCACCAGGAAGAGCGCGCTATAGCCTGTTAAAACCATCGCGCGGGGAAGGCCGGGTCTGTCCGGCTGTACCTGTGGTGACTGCCGCCTGCTTTTTTTCTGCAGGCGGGCCACGGGCCTCAGCCGAGGTCCGGCCTTCCTCGCGCCCTCCATTCTGAAGAGGGCGGGATCTGGAGCACAACTCGGGCGCGGGATGCGTCGCGAGACGGTGGATGCTCGTGTCCCTGATCAGCCCGATGCTGTTTGAGATTGTGGATCAGATGATGGTGCATGCCCATGTGCCGGCTGATGTCTTGTGCGGTCGTGCCGCGAGATTGCCGCTTGTGACGGGCCGTATGGTTCGAGACGCGCCGCAAGCGGCGCTCCTCACCATGAGGGGCGAGGTTATCGCCACGGAGGCGGTGAGCTCCCCTCCCCCTTGCGGGGAGGGGGTGGGGGTCTCCGGGCGTTGAACGATCTTGGGGTGCGATTTTTCTCCTCACGTGGCGTGAAGAGGTTGCGCCAAGTGTGCGTGCGCGATCGAGAGACCGGAATTTGGGGACCCCCACCCCCGACCCCTCCCCGCAAGGGGGAGGGGAGGCCACCGTCGGTGGGGCGGGTGGGGTGCTCCCTTCGGATGTCAGGCAAAGGAAAAGGCCGCGCTGGGCGCGGCCTTTTGACAGGTCTGCGGCGGTGAGCCGCCTTGCGAGGCGAGGCGGCTTACTTCGCCGCCGGGCCGATCGAGACCTTCAGCGTGCCGACGCCGTCGACGCCGCATTCGATCTTGTCGCCGGCGACCACCGCCGCGACCCCGGCGGGGGTGCCGGTCATGATGATGTCGCCGGCCGCCAGTTCGACCTGCTGTGAGAGCTTCCAGATGATCTCCGGCACGTTCCAGATCAGCTCGGAGAGGTCGCCGGTCTGGCGCTCGGTGCCGTTGACGGACAGCCAGATCTTGCCCTTCGACGGGTGGCCGATCTTGGCCGCGGGCACCACCGCCGAGCAGGGCGCGGAGTGGTCGAACGACTTGCCGACCTCCCAGGGGCGCTGCATCTTGCGGGAGGCGAGCTGCAGGTCGCGGCGGGTGAGGTCGATGCCGACGGCGTAGCCGTAGACGTGGTCGAGCGCCTTGTCGGTGGGGATGTTGAGGCCGCCGCTCTTCAGCGCGACCACCAGCTCGACCTCGTGATGCATGTCCTTGGTCAACGGCGGGTAGGGGATCACGGCGCCGTCCGGCTCCAGCATGTCGGCATGCTTGGCGAAGAAGAACGGCGGATCGCGCTCGTCATTGCCCATCTCGCGGATGTGCTCGAGATAGTTGCGGCCGACGCACCAGATGCGGCGAACGGGAAAGACGCCGGCTTCGCCCACCACGGGCAGCGACGGTTGCGGCAGGGCCGGGATGACGGTGGAGGCGCTCATGAAACGATCTCGGGTGCGGTGAAATGGGCGGGTCAGGAGGTGGCGGTCATGGGGATCACATTCGGCCCCATGTCGCGCTGTTGCAGGCGGAAGAACGAAGCATAGCGGCCGCCACGGCGCAACAGATCGTCATGCCGGCCGCGCTCGACGATCTCGCCGGCCTCGACCACCAGGATGGCGTCGGCGTTCATGATGGTGTGCAGGCGATGCGCGATGACGAGGGTGGTGCGGTTCTGGCAGAGATGCTCGATGGCCTCCTGCACCTGCCGCTCCGACTCGGAGTCCAGCGCCGCGGTAGCCTCGTCGAGCAGGATGATCGGCGCGTTGCGGATCAGCGCGCGGGCGACCGCGATGCGCTGGCGCTGGCCTCCGGAGAGCTGGGTGCCGTGCTCGCCGACCGGCGTGTCGTAGCCGAGCGGGAAGCTCATGATGAAGTCGTGCGCGCAGGCGGCCTTCGCTGCCTCGATGATCTCGGCCTCGGTCGCGCCCGGCTTGCCGAAGGCGATGTTGGCGCGGATCGAGTCGCGGAACAGGTAGACGTCCTGGCCGACATAGGCGGTCTGCTCGCGCAGGGAGCGGCGCGACACGTTCGAGATCGACTGGCCGTCGATCAGGATGTCGCCCGAGGTCGCCTCGTAGAAGCGCAACAGCAGCGCCAGCACCGTCGACTTGCCGCCGCCGGACGGGCCGACCAGCGCGGTGACCTTGCCGGGCTCGGCGACGAAACTCATGCGGTTGAGCACCGGCTCGTTGTCGCGATAGGCGAAGCTGACGTCGCGCAGCTCGATCCTGGCCTGCGTCAGCTTCAGCGCCGGCTTGTCGTCGTCAGGCTGCTCGCTGGCGGGGCTGTCGACCACTTCGAGCAGCATGCGCGCGCCGACGAGCTGGCTGTTGAGATCGATGTTGAGCCGCGCCAGCCGCTTGGCCGGCTCGGTCGCCATCAGGAAGGCGGTCATGAAGGAGAAGAACTGGCCGGGCGTGGCGTTGAGCGCGACCACGGCATAGCCGCCATACATCAAACAGCCGGCGACCGCGAAGCCGCCCAGCATCTCCATCAGCGGGTTGGAACGGTTGGAGACGCGGGCCATCTTGTTGGCGTTGCGCTCGACCACCGCGATGTTCTCGTCGATGCGGGCGCGCATCGCGTCCTCGAGCGTGAACGCTTTCACGGTGCGGATGCCCTGCAGCGATTCCTGCATCGTCTCGAGGATGTCCGCATTGCCGGTGAACTGGCTGTGCGCGAGGCCCTTAATGCGCTTCACCAGCTTGCGCAACACCAGCATGGCCGGCGGCACGACGACCAGGCCGAGCAGCGACATCCAGGGATCCTGCGCGACCATCACGGCGATCATGCTGATGAGCAGCAGCAGGTCGCGGCCGATCGCGTTGATCAGCATGGTCAGGACGTCGGTGATCGACTTGGCACCGGCGGTGAGGCGCGCGAGGAACTCGGACGAGTGACGCTCGGAGAAGAAGCTGATGCTCTCGCTCATCAGCTTGGCGAACAGCTGGCGCTGGTTGTTGGCGAGGATGGCGTTGGAGATTTTCGACAGGATGACGGCGTAGCCGTAGGTCGAGACGCCCTTGACGAACAAGAGGAGCACGGTGACGCCGGAGAGCACCGCGATGCCGGGGATGCTCTTGTCGACATAGGCCTTGTTGATGACCTGGCCGAGGATGTAGGCGGCGCCGGCGCTGGCGCCGGCCGAGACCGCCATCAGCGCGAAAGCGGTGAGATAGCGACGCCAGTAGAGGATGCCCTGTTCCATCACGAGGCGGCGGATCAGGATCGCGGCGCCATAGGGATCGTCGGTGATCTTCTTCGGAAATTCGGCCATTCTGGTCCCTGGCCGCCGGGACAAATCGCCGGGCGGACAGCAGTGCTTGCCCGCTCGGGGCGGCTTTTTCAAGCCCCCCGGCGTCCGGCTAAGTCGTTGATTCTAGGCCGAGGCCCGCTGCAGCGTGCCGCTGTGGCGTTCCAGGAACAGTTTCTCCTCCCAGGCCAGGGCGTGGGCGGCGATTGTTTCCAGATCGTCATAGGTCGGGGTCCAGTCGAGCAGCGCCTTCAAACGGCTGGTGTCGGCGACCATGCTCATGATGTCGCCGGGGCGGCGCGGCGCGTATTGGACGGGAATGGCGCGACCGGAGACGCGCCGGACGGCCTCGATGGTCTCGAGCACGGAATAGCCGCGGCCGTACCCACAATTCAGCGTGACCGAGCCGCCGCCGGTGCGCAAATAGGCCAGCGCGGCGCGGTGCACCTGGACGAGATCGCAGACATGGATGAAATCGCGGATGCAGGTGCCGTCGGGGGTCGGATAGTCGGTGCCGAAGACGTCGATCTTGGCGCGCTGGCCGGTCGCGACCTCCATCGCGATCTTCATCAGATGCGTCGCGCCGACCGTGGCAAGCCCGCTGCGTCCGAACGGATCGGCGCCGGCGACGTTGAAGTAGCGCAGCACCACGTAGTTGAGGTCATAGGCTGAGGCGACGTCATGCAGGATGATCTCGGCCATCAGCTTCGAGGTGCCGTAGGGCGAGGTCGGACGGGTCGGCGCGCTCTCGGGCACCGGCACCTCGTCCGGATTGCCGTAGACGGCCGCGGTCGAGGAGAACACGAAGCGGCTGACGCCGCGCTTGACCGCCGCATTCAACAGGCTGCGCGTGGTCATCGTGTTGTTGCGGTAGTAGAGCAGCGGATCGCGTACCGATTCCGGCACCACGACCGAGCCCGCCAAATGGATGATGCTGTCGACGCCGTGCTGGCTGATGACGCCATCCACGAGATTTTCATCGCCGGCATCGCCGATGAACAGCGGCACGCCGTCCGGGACGAATGCGGAAAAGCCGGTCGAGAGGTTGTCGATCACCACGACGCTTTCGCCGGCTTCCGCCAGCGCCAGCACCATGTGGCTGCCGATATAGCCGGCGCCGCCGGTCACGAGCACGGTCATTGTTTGACGCGATCCCTGTTTGTTTCCGGCAAACTAACGCCGGCGAAGTGAAGGACCTCTTGCGTGCATAGCGAACTGGCGGCGATGCTTAATGTTGCGTATAGGGAACCGCTGCAATTGGAGTGAGTGGTGCAAGCCGAGCGTGTTTCTGCCGCCGATCTCGACGTGATCGTGCCCAACCTGCACCGGCGCTATTCCGGCGTGACGGCGACCAACCGGATGGTGGCGCCGAAGCTGGCGCAGCGCGTGCGCGCTGCCTGGCTCGGCTCCTACGCGCCGGATGGGATTGCGCGGATCGGTGCGAGCGATATCTTCAAGCTGTGGGGTCGGCGGCGGCCGCTGATCTGGCACGCGCGCCGCAACAACGAGATGATCGTCGGCGTGATCATGCGCGCGCTCGGCTGGCCGTTCAAGCTGGTGTTCACCTCGGCCGCGCAGCGCCATCACAGCTGGATCACGCGCTGGCTGATCCGCCACATGGACGCGATCATCGCGACCAGCGACATCTCGGCGTCCTATCTGAAGCGCGACGCGACGGTGATCACGCATGGCGTCGACACCGAGATCTATACGCCGCCAGCGGATCGCGCCGCGGCCTTCGCCGAGAGCGGACTGCCGGGAAAACATGCCATCGGCTGCTTCGGCCGCGTCCGTGCGCAGAAGGGCAGCGATGTGTTCGTCGCCGCGATGTGCCGGCTGCTGCCGCGTTTTCCGGATTTTTCCGCCGTGCTGGTCGGCGCCGTGACGCCCGAGCAGATGCCGTTCGCGAGCGAGCTGAAGAAGCAGATCGCCGCCGCGGGCCTGGAGCAGCGCATCGTCATCACCGGCGAGCTCGACATCGCCGACGTGCAGCGCTGGTACCAGCGTCTCACGATCTACGCCTTCACCTCGCGCAACGAAGGCTTTGGTCTCACGCTGATCGAGGCGATGGCCGTCGGTGCGGCGCTGGTCGCGGCGCGCGCCGGGGCGGCGGAGATCGTGGTCGAGCATGGGGTCACAGGCGTGCTGGTCCCGCCCGGCGACGTCGATGCGCTGGTCACAGCGCTCGAGCCATTGATGCAGGATCCGGATGCCGCACAGGCGATGGGCGAGCGGGCGCGGCAGCGCGTGGTGGAGAGGTTCAGCCTCGAGGCCGAGGCCGACAAGATCGCCGCCGTCTATCGGCGACTGGTCTGAGCGATGATGTCGGCGACGAACGCATCGAGATCGCCGCCGGCGAACAGGAAGCCGGGCAGGCCGGCCGCCTCGGCGGCGGCGATGTCCGAGGTGCGGTCGCCGATCACGAAGCTGCCCTCGCGCCTGATGGGCCAGTGCTGCATCAGGTCGAGGATCATGCCGGGCGCCGGCTTGCGCCAGGGATGCTCGCGCAGATAGCGCTCGACCGAGCCTTCGGTGTGGTAGGGGCAATAGCGGATGTCGTCGATCACAGCCCCCTGCGCCGCGAGCTCCGCCCGCATCCAGTCGTGCAGACCCATGACGTCGTCTTCGCTGAACAGACCGCGGGCAACCCCGGACTGGTTGGTGAACAGGAAGACGTGATAGCCGGAGTCATTGAGGCGCCGGATCGCGTGGGCCACATTCGGCATCCAACGGATGCGCTCGCGCGAGCCGATGTAGTTGTCGTCGTGATTGATGACGCCGTCGCGGTCGAGAAACGCCGCCGGCTTGAGCTGAGCAGTCGTCATCTAGCCCTCGTCCTGCATCAGCGCCGCTTCGATCACCTCGCAGATGCCGTGGGCCGTCGCGAGGTGGATCTGCTGGATCAGCGGCGTGTCGTCGCTCGGCGCCACCAGCATCTCGTCGCACGATTCGCCCATCGCGAGGCCTTTGGCGCCGGTGAAGCCGACCGTGACCAGCCCGCGCTCGCGCGCCTTGCGCAGCGCATTGAGGATGCTCGGCGAGCGGCCGGAGGTCGAGATCGCCAGCAGCACGTCGCCCGGTGTACCGAGCCCTTCGACCTGGCGAGCGAAGACGTGATCGAAGCCGTAGTCGTTGCCGATCGCGGTCAGCGCCGAGGTGTCGGTGGTCAGCGCGATGGCGGCGTAGGCCGGCCGCTCCTGCTTGTAGCGGCCGACGATCTCGGCCGCTATGTGCTGGGCGTCCGCCGCGCTTCCACCATTGCCGACGATGAGCAGCTTGTGGCCGCCGCGCAGCGCCGCGATGATCCTCGCCGCGATCCGTCGGGCGCTGGCGAGCATCGCGGCATCGTCGGCGGCGCGCTCCATGGCGGCGCGGGAGCGGGCGAGATGGTTGGCGATTGGGTCGGGTGCGCGGGTCACGTGGCGGCTCGGGTTACGTCAGGGCCGGTGTATGGGGCGCGGTGCCGCTTCGCAAGCTAGTGCACGACCGGTATGGCCGCGTCAGCAAGGATCCGCTGGGCGATGGTGGCAACATCGGTCGCCGGAATGTCGCGCATGCAGCGGTGGTCGTTCATCCGGCAGACCGGGCGGTGGCAGGGCTGGCAGGGGACCTGTGTCCTGGTCTGGACCGTCGCCGCAAGACCGTTCAGCGGCGCCCAATGGTAGGGGCTGGTCGGACCGAAGATACCCATGGTCGGCGTCCCCAGCGCCGCGGCGATGTGCATGAGCCCCGAATCATTGGAGATGGCGACGCCGGCCGCGGCCATGGCCAGGATACCGTTGCGCAAGTCGGTTCCAGTCAGGTCGCGGACGGCCGGTCCGCCGGTGGCGACGATCTCGGCGGCCAGCGCCTTCTCGCCGGGGCCGCCGACCACCCAGACGTCGAGGCCGGCATTGCGCAACAGCCGGGCCGCCTCGCCGTAATAGGGCCAGCGCTTGGCGGCACCCACCGACCCCGGTGCCAGCGCCACGGCCGGGCGGTTCCCCAGGCCATTGGCCTCGCGCCAGCGCGCGACGTCCTCCGGCGGCACCCGCAGCTGCGGGACCGGCCATTCCGGCGGCAGCGGCGCCCCGTCGGGCAGCGCCAGCGCGGCATTCTTGTCGATGAAGCGGGGCAGCGCCTTCTCGCCCCAGCGCCAGCGGTTGAGCAGGCCGAAGCGGACCTCGCCGACGAAGCCCACCCGCTCGGGGATGCCGGCCAGCGCCGGTGCCAGCGCCGATTTCCAGGTTCGCGGCATCACCAGGGCGGTCCGATAGCGACGTTCGCGCAACATCGCGGCGAGCTGCCATTGCCGGCCGAGCGCCAGCCGGCTGCGCGGCAGATCCCAGACGATGCCAGAGCGGACCCCGGGCATGTAATCCACCAGCGGCGCGCACAGCGAGGTCACCAGCAGGTCGACCGGCCGGTTCGGCCAGCGCTCCTTGAGCACCCGCACGACGGTGTGGCCGCGCACGAAATCGCCGATCCACATATAGGGAATGATCAGGATCGGGCTGGTGTCCGCTGCGTCCACCTCGACCTTGGTCGAATTCGAATTCATTCTTTGTCTGCCTGGCTTTGGCGCGCTGGTAGCCGCTCGGCCGCCGCAGGTAAAGTGGCCCGAGCGAGCCGACACCAAAGCGCTTACACTTTGCCGTCGCATGCGCTACGCGAGGGCGGGGTTTTCGGGATCAGGACGGGTTGCTGAATGTTGCTGGTGACCGGCGGCGCCGGGTTTATCGGATCGAATCTGGTTGCGGCGTTGAACGACGCGGGACGCACGGATGTCGTCGTCTGCGACACGCTCGGCAGCGAGGGCAAGTGGCGCAACCTCGCCAAGCGGCAGCTGGCGGACGTCGTGCCGCCATCCGATCTGGGCGAATGGCTAAGGGGCCGTCGGCTCGACGCCGTCCTGCACATGGGAGCCATTTCCGCCACGACGGTCACCGACGGCGACCTCGTGATGGAGCAAAATTTCCGGAGTTCGCTGCGCCTGCTCGACTGGTGCACCGAAAGTTCCACGCCGTTCATCTACGCCTCGTCGGCGGCGACCTATGGCGACGGCGCGCAGGGCTTCGTGGATGATCCGTCGCTCGCGGCGCTGAAGACGCTGCGGCCGATGAATCTCTATGGCTGGAGCAAGCATCTGTTCGACATGGCGGTCGCTGCGCGCGCCGAGCGCGGCGAAAGGCTGCCGCCACAATATGCCGGGCTCAAGTTCTTCAACGTGTTCGGTCCCAACGAATACCACAAGGGATCGATGATGAGCGTGCTGACCCGCCGCTTCGACGACATCAAGGCCGGGCACACCCTGCAACTGTTCAAGTCGCACCGTGAAGGCATCGCCGATGGCGACCAGCGCCGCGACTTCATCTACGTCGACGACGTCGTCCGCGTGATGCTGTGGCTGTTGGCCTCTCCCACCGTCTCGGGCCTGTTCAACGTCGGCACGGGACAGGCGCGCAGCTTCAAGGACATGATGCTGGCGGCCTATGCCACGCTCGGTGCGACGCCCCGGATCGAGTACATCGACATGCCCGAAGCGATTCGCGGCAGCTACCAGTATTTCACCCAGAGCAAGGTCGACCGGCTGTTGGCCGCCGGCTACAACGGCGGCTTCACGTCGCTCGAGGACGCGGTCGCTGGCTATGTCCGAGACTATCTCGATTCTACCGACCGCTTCCGCTAGACGATCTGGTTCTGACCACTCACCGAGACTGCCGCTGATGTTCGACTTTGACGATCTCTCGCAAGCGATCGCCCGCCAGACGGTGCTGTGCATCGGCGACCTCATGCTGGATGAGTTCGTCTATGGCGAGGTGTCGCGGATTTCCCCCGAAGCGCCGGCGCCTGTCATCGCGGTCCAGCGCAGCGAGATCAACATCGGTGGCGCCGGCAACGTCGCGCGCAACATCGCCGCGCTCGGCGCTCGCTGCATCTTCGTCGGTCTCGTCGGGCAGGATGCGGCCGGCGACCAGCTGGAGGCCGAGCTCGCCAAGGAGGGCGGCATCGAGAGCGTGCTCGTGCGCGATCCCTCGCGGCCGACGACGCGCAAGGTGCGCTTCGTCTCCGAGCATTTCTCCACCCACATGCTGCGCGCCGACTGGGAGCGCGCCTCACCGGCGATCGGCGAGGTCGAGCAGAAGCTGATCGAGGCCATCCTGCCGCTGATTGCGCGGGCCGACATCGTGCTGCTGTCGGACTACGCCAAGGGCGTGCTCACCGCGCGCGTCCTGCGCAACGTGATCGACGCGACCCGCAAGGCCGGCAAGCGCGTGATCGTCGATCCCAAGAGCGCAAATCTCGCGATCTATCGCGGCGCGAGCGTGCTGACGCCGAACCGCAAGGAGTTTTCGGAAGCGACCCGCAGCCGGGCCGAAACCGAGCACGAGATCGCCGCGGCCGCGCAGGATGCGATCTATCTCGCCGACTGCGAGGCAATTCTGGTGACGCAGAGCGAGCGCGGCATGACGCTGGTACCGCGCGAGGGCGATCCGATTCACGTGCCGGCCTATCCCGTGAAGGTGCGCGACGTCTCCGGCGCCGGCGACACGGTTGTTGCCGTGCTTGCCGCGACGCTCGCGGCCGGCGCCGCCTGGGCGGATGCGTTGCGGATGGCGAGCGCCGCTGCGGCGGTGGCCGTCAGCAAGCACGGCACCGCCAGCGTGACATCGGCCGAACTGCGCCGAAAGATCCTGCCGCATGCCTATCGTGCCGCTGAGGAAAAGATCATCGAGAGCGATGACGAACTCGCCGCCCGGGTCGAGGGGTGGCGGGGAGAGGGCCTGCGCGTCGGCTTTACCAATGGCTGCTTCGACATTCTGCATCCCGGCCACGTCAAGGTGCTGACCGCGGCGCGCGCCGCCTGCGACCGTCTCGTGGTCGGGCTGAACAGCGATGCCTCGGTCAGGCGGCTGAAGGGCGAGAGCCGCCCCGTTCAGGACGAGCGCGCGCGCGCCGAGGTGCTGGCCGCGCTCGAGGCGGTTGATGTCGTCGCCATCTTCGCGGAGGACACGCCGCTCCGCTTGATCGAGCTGGTCCGGCCAAGCGTGCTGGTCAAGGGCGGCGACTATACGCGCGAACAGGTGGTGGGGCACGAGGTCGTCGAAGCCGCCGGCGGCGAGGTGATTCTGATCGACATCCTGAAAGGGCACAGCACGACCGCGCTGGTCGATCGCGCCCGGAGCGAGACGCAATGAGCGCGCTGGCAGGTCATCCCGGCCCAGCGCTGCTGGCGCGCCGCTGGCGCGATCCGGCGGCGTGGCGGACGACGGTCGATGTCGTGGCGATCTTGCTCGCGGCGTCGCTGCCGTGGTCGACGTCGCTGGTGTCGATCCTGGGCGTGGTCATGCTGATCACGATGCTGCCGTTTCTCGACGTCGAGCGTCTGCTGCAGGTCCTGAAGCGGCCGATCTCGCTGGCGCCGATCGCGCTCTTCCTGTTGGCGCTGATCGGAACGCTGTGGTCGGACGTGGCGTGGGGCGCACGGCTCTACGCGGTGGGACCGGCGGCGAAGCTTCTGGTGCTGCCCGCGCTGCTCTACCATTTCCAGCGGTCGGAGCGCGGCCTGTGGGTCTTCACCGCGTTTCTTGCCTCCTGCGTGCTGATGGTCGTGGTGTCGACCGCGGTCGCGTTCAATCCTGCGCTCGCGCTCAAGGCCAATGCCGATCGCGGCATCTTCGTGAAGAACTACATCGACCAGGGCCAGGAGTTCTCGCTCTGCGCCGTGGCCCTGGCCTATCCGATCGCCCAGTTGCTGCGCGCCCGCCGCTTCCTTCCGGCCGGCCTGCTCACCGCGATCATGATCGCGTTCCTCGCCAACATGATCTTCATCGTTGTCTCGCGTACCGCGCTGGTGACGATCCCGATCCTGCTTGCGGTGTTCGGGCTGATCCACTTGAAATGGCGCGACAACCTGCTGATCGCGGCCGGTGCCCTTGCGCTGGGTCTCGCTGCATGGACCGTGTCCCCGCAATTGCAGGGCAAGGTGGCGACGTTCACGAGCCAATATCAGGACTACAGGAACGATCGCGCCGTCACGTCGATCGGCGAGCGGCTCGAATTCTGGCGCAAGTCGTTGCGGTTCCTGGCCGACGCGCCGCTGATCGGACACGGCTCGGGCTCGACGCGTCACTTGTTCGAGCTGGCCGCGAGCGGGTCGCGCGACCTCTCCTCGAGCCAGGTCGTCGGCAATCCGCACAATCAGACGCTCTACGTCGCGGTCCAATGGGGAGCGTTCGGGATCGTCATTCTCTACGCGATGTGGGCCGTGCACCTCCTGCTGTTCCGCGGTGACGGGCTGGTGCCCTGGATCGGACTTCTCGTGGTCGTGCAGAACATCTTCACCTCGCTCTTCAACTCCCACATCTTCGATTTCCACGAGGGGTGGATGTATGTCATCGGCGTCGGCGTGGCCGGCGGCATGGTGCTGCGATCGAGGATAAAGCCCGATGCGGAGCCCGTCACAGCATGACGCGCCTCTCGCAACTCACCTCCCGGAACCTGCTGATCGCCGCGCATGACCTCCTGGTCAGCGTCGTCGCGCTGTTCGCGGCGTTCTATATCCGCTTCGAAGGCGCCAGCACCTTCTGGGAGCGGGTGCCGCTGCTCTTGCAGATCCTGCCGTACTTCATCGCCTTCAGCTTCGTCGTCTTCTACTTCTCGAACCTTCTGACGACGAAGTGGCGGTTCATCTCGCTGCCGGACGCGCTGAACATCGTCCGCGTCGCGACCGTGCTGACGCTGGCGCTGCTGGTGCTCGACTACATCATCGTCGCGCCGAACGTCCGCGGCACCTTCTTCTTCGGCAAGCTCACGATCATTCTCTATTGGTTCCTGGAGATCTTTGCGCTGAGCGCGCTGCGTTTCGCCTATCGCTACTTCCGCTACACGCGGGTGCGACGGCACGCGCGGTCCGAGGACGCGGCCCCTGCGCTCCTGATCGGCCGAGCGGCCGACGCCGAGGTCGTGCTGCGCGGCATCGAGAGCGGCGCGGTCAAGCGCATCTGGCCGATCGGCATTCTCTCGCCATCGGCCGCCGACCGGGGGCAGTTGATCCGCGGCGTGCCGGTGCTGGGCGGGATCGATGATGTCGAGGACGTCGCCGCCGACTTTGCCCGTCGCGATCGGCCGATCGCGCGCGCCCTGATGATGCCGACCGCGTTCGATCCGGACTGTCATCCGGAGACCTTCCTGATGCGGGCGCGCCGGTTGCGCCTGATCGTGAGCCGCCTGCCGTCGCTGGAGAGTGGCGATGCGCCGAGGCTCGCGCCGGTCGCGGTCGAGGACCTCCTGCTGCGGCCGAGCGAGAAGATCGATTACGGCCGGCTGGAAGCGCTGGTGCGTGGCAAAACCGTCGTGGTGACCGGCGGCGGCGGCTCGATCGGCGCCGAGATCTGCCAGCGCGTCGTGGCATTCGGCGCGGCGCGGCTGCTCATTCTGGAGAATTCCGAGCCGGCGCTCTATGCGATTACCGAGGCGCTCGCCGCCGATCCCGAGGCGAACGTCGCCGTCGAGGGGCGCATCGCCGACATCCGCGATCGCGACCGGGTGTTCGCGCTGATCGGCGAGTTCAAGCCGGATCTGGTCTTCCACGCGGCGGCGCTGAAACACGTGCCGATCCTCGAGCGCGACTGGAGCGAGGGCGTCAAGACCAACATCTTCGGCTCCATCAACGTGGCCGATGCCGCGGTGGCCTCAGGGGCCGAGGCCATGGTGATGATCTCGACCGACAAGGCGATCGAGCCGGTGTCGATGCTCGGCCTCACCAAGCGCTTCGCCGAAATGTACTGCCAGGCGCTCGATCGCCAGCTCGCCGACCGGCCGACGGGACGGCCGCCGATGCGGCTGATCTCGGTGCGATTCGGCAACGTGCTGGCGTCCAACGGCTCGGTGGTGCCGAAGTTCAAGGCGCAGATCGAGGCGGGCGGCCCCGTCACGGTGACGCACCCGGACATGGTGCGCTACTTCATGACCATCCGCGAGGCCTGCGATCTCGTGATCACGGCGGCCTCGCATGCGCTGGCGCCGCAGCGCCCGGATGTCTCGGTCTATGTGTTGAACATGGGCCAGCCCGTCCGCATCGTCGATCTGGCCGAGCGCATGATTCGCCTGTCCGGCTTGCAGCCCGGCTACGACGTCGAGATCGTGTTCACGGGCATCCGGCCCGGCGAGCGCCTGAACGAGATCCTGTTCGCGAGCGAGGAGCCGCCGGTCGAGATCGGCGTCGCCGGCGTCATGGCGGCCACCCCGAACGAGCCTCCGATGCAGACGCTGAAGGCATGGATCGCGGCGCTCGATCAGGCGATCGCGCGCAATGATCCGGTGACGATCAAGTCGGTGCTGAAGGATGCGGTGCCGGAATTCGGCTCGAGCGCGGCCTGAGTCTTCAATGGCGCCGCCGCGAGAAGCGGCTCAGCACCCAGGTGACGGCGCCGAGACCGAAGACGAGCAGGATGGCGTCGGCCGTCATGGAACGCTGCGCGACCGAGATGGCTGCGAGCGTCGCAAGCACGACATTGAGGATGAACACCTCGCTGACGACGCGCGAGACGGTGAAGCCGTTATCGGTGGCCTGTTGATAGAAATGCGTGCGGTGCGCCGCCCAGAATGACTCGCGCCGTGCCATCCGCCGCAACAGGGTGAAGGTGGCATCGATCAGATAATAGAGCGGCAGCAGCAGCGCCGCCGCGACGTAGCCCTGCCAGGCAAGATGGAGCAGGCCCCAGCCGAGCAGCAGCCCGATCGGCAGGCTGCCGACATCACCGAGAAAGACTTTTGCGACGGGACGGTTGAAGGGCGCAAAGCCGAGCATGGTGCCACCCAGCGCCGCAGCGATGGCGGTCGCCGGCCAGGGCAGTTCACCGGAGAGGCCAAACAGGGCGAGAGTCGCCGTGATCGGCACGGCCTCGGCCACGGTCATCAAATCGAGCCCGTCCATGAAGTTGACGAGGTTGACGAACCACAGGCCGGCGATCAGCAGCAGCGTGCGCTCGACCAGCAGTGGCATCGGAAACAGCTTGAGGTCAGCCGGTGCCGTGAACAGGATTAGGCCGACGGCGATCCCCTGCAGGATGAACCGCGGCAGCACCGGGATCGGCCGGATGTCGTCGACCAGGCCGACCAGCGCCAGCATCGGTGCCGCGATGAACAGCATGAGCAGCGGTGCAAAGCCCGTCACGGATGCAAAGGCGCCGCCGACCACGAGCGTTGCGCCGACGACGGCAATGCCGGCACCCTGGGGCGTCGGGATCTTGTGTGAGGAGCGCGCGTTGGGCCGCGCCAGCGCGTAGCGCTGCAGCACCGGGCGCAGCAGCACGATCAGCACACCGCACATTGCGGCCGCGAGCACGGCAATGGTGACGAGAATTGCGGCTGGATGGACGATCATCCGCGCGCGTCCGGCGCCGAGGTGAGGCGGTCATAGAGCGCGACCACCGAGCGGCCGATGATCCTGGCCGAGAGCTTGTCCTCGACCAGTTGACGGGCCGCCGCGCCATAGCGGGCGCGCAGCTCGGGCGAGGTCGCCAGCTGCGCCATTGCCTGCGCCAGCGCGGGCGCGTCCTCGACCGGCACGGAGAGGCCGGTCTGGCCGTGGATCGCGATCTCGCGGCAGCCGGGTGCATTGGTGGAGATCAGCGGCCGGGCGCAGGCGGCGGCCTCCAGCAGGCTGACCGGAAGTCCTTCGCGATGCGACGGCAGCACGGCGACGTGGCAGCGGCGCCAGAGCTCGGTGATGTCCTTGATCTGGCCGAGCAGGGTGATGCCCGGTTCCTTCCGCCAGGCCTCGACCTCCTCGGCCGAGACCGAGGCAGGATTGGCCGGATCAGGCGAGCCGGCGATCAGCAACTGGACGTCGCGGCCCTGCTGGCGCAGCATGCGGTGCGCAGCGACCAGGGCGCGGACGCCCTTGTCGGTCAGCAGCCTTCCTGCGAAGCCGAAGGTGATCGGTCCGTCCGGCTCCGGCAGCGGCTGGAAGCGATCGGTGTCGACGCCCGAGCCTGGGATCAGCGTGATCTTGTCGCCCCGGACGCCCATGGCTTGAAGCGCGTCGCGATCATCCGGATTCTGCACCAGCACGCAGCTCGGTGCCCGGTTCATCAGCCGCGGCAGCAGCCACAGCAGGCCCTGCTTGAGCAGACGCGAGCGCCAGCTCGCCGACGTGAACACATAGCCGAGGCCGGTCATGGCATTGACGACCGGAGTGGTGCGTCCCAGCGCGGCGAGCGATCCGAGCACGCTCGATTGCAATCCGGAATGATGCACCACGTCGGGGCTGATCGCAGCCTCGACGGCGCGGATCGCGCGGATCGTGGGCAGGGCTGATGACGGCGACAGCCCGCCGCGCTGGAATGGGATCGGATGCAGCATGAAGCGCTCGGCGGCGATCGCGGCGGCGCCGGCATTGACGTTGGTCGCGACATGCACCTCGTAGCCGGCCTCGCGCGCTGCGCGCGCCATCGGCAGGCGGTGCATCAGGAAGGCGTAGTCCTCGTTGGCCACGTAGAGCAGGCGGCGCGGCGAAGGGAAGCGGGGCGGGGACATCAAACTCACGATCTCGGGCGGTCGAAGCGCCGTATAGGCCAAGAGCGACCCTCGCGCGAGCCGTTATCTGTCCTGTGACGGGCGGAAAACCACCTGCCGGGCACCCTTCGACCCCGAACGGCGGAGACGACGCCTCGAATGCCGCCGGTCCTCAGACCAGATGGAAGCTCGACAGGTGAGACAGCAGCTCGGCCGTCGACACGTGCTGAATCGTGATGGTGTCCAGTACCGCATCGGTGATGACGGCGTTGCCCGCGGCGTCGTCGTGGATGGCGGCCTGCAATGCGGACGGGTCTGCGAAGATGCTCTGGCTGAACGCGATCTTGTCGGTGCCGACCGCAAAGTCGGAAATGCTCACCTGACCGAAGTGCTCGGCGAACACGAAGGTGTCGTGACCCTGCAGCGACACCGATTGGGATGCCGTGCCGCCTGCTGACGCTGCCACGCCCGAGATCAAAGTGCCGGAGATCAAAGTGCCATCCTGGCCGTCAGTGGCGAAGTGGAAGTTGTCCTGCGACAGCGGGCCGACGAAATGCAGCGACGCGCTGTTCGCCCCATCGCTCAGCGACAGCATTCCGCTGGTTTCGTCGAAATGCATCTGAAGCGACGTGAATGCGATGCTCTTGAGATCGATCTGAGCGGCCGTGCCGCCGAATCCAATGAGATTGCCGCTGAAGGATGGCGCGGCGAGGACCAGATCGACAGCGCCCGACGTCGTGGCCGCCTGTGCGCTAGCCGTCAGCGAGCTGATGGTCGGGATCCCGATCGTGCCGTCGCCGTTCAGGTCCTGATGGAAGCTGCTCTCGAGGGCTTCAAGGGACGACGAGCTGCCGGAAACGGCGCCGATGGCATTGCCGGTGTAGTTGCCGCTGCTATCGGTGTTCCAGACCGTGTAGAGGTCGGAGCCGTTCATCTTCCAGGCGACCTGATAGCCGCTGCCCGAGGCCTCCGCAGCGATCGCCGCCCAGCCGCTGAGCTGGCCGGCAACGATGACGTTGCCGCCGAACATGACCTGCGTTGCGGTACCTCCCGACACCGGCGCCATCAGGTAGGTCGTGCCCGACAGCGACAGGCTGGTCGACCCGAGCGCTTCGATCACGCTGCCGCCCGGTGTCACGCTCGGGGCGCCGATGGTGCCGTCGCCGTTCAGATCCTGGTGGAAGCTGGGCTCCAGCGCTTCCAGGGATGCGGAGCTTCCCGCAACCGCGCCGATGACGTTGCCGGTATAGTTGCCGCTGCCGTCGGTGTTCCAGACGGTGTAGAGATCGGCGCCCGCCATTTTCCAGGCGATCTCATAGCCGCTGCCGGACGTCTCCGCGGCGATCGGCGCCCAGCCGCCGAGCTGACCGACGGTCACGATGCTGCCGCCGAACATGATCTGCGGGCCGGTGCCGCCGCCGACGGGATTGAGGAAATAGCTCGACCCGGCCAGCACCAGGCTTGTCGATCCCGCGGCCTCGATGACCGTGCTCGGAATGCCGATCATGCCGTCGCCGTTCAGGTCCTGGTGAAAGTTCAGCTCCAGCGCCTCGAGCGCGCTGCTGGTCCCATTCACTGCGCCAATGGCATTGCCGGTGTAGTTGCCGCTGCTGTCGACGTTCCAGACCGTGTAGAGGTCGCTGCCCGCCATCTTCCAGGCGATCTGATAGCCGCTGCCGACGGCTTCCGCAGCGATCGGTGTCCAGCCGCCGAGCTGTCCGGGGCTGACGGTGCTGCCGTTGAAACTGATCTGCGGACCTGTCCCGCCTGCGACCGGATTGAGGAAATAGCCGTTGCCGGACTGTACGAGGCTGGTGGTCCCCACGGTTTCGATGACCGTGGTGACGACGCCGATCGTGCCGTCGCCGTTCAAATCCTGATTGAACGACGTCTCGAACGTTTCGAAAGCGGACGAGCTTCCGGAGACGGCGCCGATCGCGTTGCCGTTGTAGTTGCCGCTGCTGTCCACGTTCCAGACGGTGTAGAGATCCTGACCCTGGAATTTCCAGGCGACTTCGTAGCCGCCGCCTCCATTGGATTCGACGCCGATCGGCATCCAGTTGCTGAGCTGGTGAACGACCACGTTGGCGCCGTTGAACCGCAGCGCCACCGAAATGCTGGTCCCGATGGTGTTGAGATCGTAGATCACGCCGTACTGGGCGAGGCTGACCGATCCGAGCGCCTCGACGATGGTGTTGGCGAAATAGGGCGCCGCACCGACGGCAGGATTGATCTGGGCCAGGCCCGCGCCCGCCACCGCCTGGTTGCTCATCGGTATGGCGGTCTGCTGCAGGATCTCCGAGACGTCGGCGTAGCTCAGCGTCGAATTGGCCGTCAGGATCAAGGCCGCGATCGCAGCAACGCTGGGGGCGGCTGCAGACGTGCCGTAAAAGGCGGTGAAACCCGAGACCGTCGTTGCGATGTTGTCGATGCCGGAGACCACGACAGGGCTGAGCTGAAGCGGCGTTGCGAGGCGTGTGCCGTCGTTGGCAAACAGGATCTCGGTTCCGGCTCCCGATGACGAAAAGCTTTCCGAGACCGGGGTATAGCCAAATGCCGGCGTATTGGCGCTATTGACCGCTCCGACGGTGATCACCCCCGGTGTCATCGCGTGACCGAAAACCGTTCCGACATTGGCGCCGGTGATGGATACGGGGACACCGTTGCCAGCCAGGATCTCCTTGATCGTCGATGGCGTGGGACCCGAAACGTCCGCAATGACGATCTGATAGGTGCCGGACACCGAGAAATGCAGGCCGATCCACGGATTCTGATAACTGTTGGGAACGTGTCCGAGGTATTGTCCATTCTGGTACACGTTGACCGAGAGATGCGACGCGGCTTGACCCCAAGCCTGGTCCCATTGCACGAGCAGGTTGGCGCCCGCGGTCACGGTGATGGTTTGCGCGATGTTGCCGCCGAAGCTCAGCGCATTGCCATCGTAGTACATTCCTCCGATGCTGCCGGAGATCGAGGTCCAGGACGTCTGATAGGCCGAGCTTCCATTGTTGCCGGCCGACGTCACATAGGTCACGCCCATGGCCTGAACGGTCTGAATGGCCTGGGCGACAATGCCGTTCTGGAAGAACGGCTCGTCGGAGTAGCTCACATCATCGACGATGACCTTGCAGCCGGCATTGGCAAGCGCGATGATGCCGTTGGCGAAATCCTGCTCGCTCTGGAACGCCGTATAGAACGCAAGGCTCGCATCGGGCGCGATGTCGTGGATGATCTGCATCATCGCACGGCCTTCGTCACTGCCCCCGGAGGGCATGTCCTTCAAGATCTGGATCTTGGAAGCGGAGGGCAAGGCTCCGCTGGCTTCGTCAGCCGTCGCGCCGCCGAGATTGTCGAAGCTGCTGGAGAGGACACCGATCTTGAGACCGGCTCCCGTCACGCCGGTGGAATTTCCGCCGAGCGCCTGCACGACCTGGGCGCTGGTCGCACCCTGTCCATTCGCGGCCGACGCGATGGCTTCCGTCACCGCGTCCTGAAGCGACGGCGCGGGCTCGCCGCTCGGTCCGGCGTGCGCTGTCGCAACCTTTCCGGGGCCGCTCAGCGACCATGTCTGCAGCGATGCGCTGGCGCTTGACCACATCTCGACGCTGATCGAGAGGACGACTCCGCTCGAGTTGATGCTCTGCCCGGCATGCGCCGGTTCGATGGAGACGTTGCCGGCAATCGGTGTGGTCGGATCGACGGACGTCTCCTGGGTGACTTGCCAGGTCGAGCCGGCGGCCACCGTCCAAGCCGTTGGCTCTGCCGCCTCCTGCGCCGACGTTTGGGCCCGCGCGCTCACGTCGAAGAACTGTGCGACCACCGTTGCCCCGGCGTCGCCTTGCGCGAGGATGCCGGGCGTCTCGCTCGGAGCATCGGCGGTCGGCGCTGGGGCCGCAAGATCGATCTGCTCGGCCGGGCCGTGCTGCGTCTGCTCGATGGTGGAGGCCGGCTTGGGTTCGTCCGCGACGTCCGCGGCAGGCTGCTGCACATGCAACTCATGACGGCCAGCAGCAGGATCGAAAATGAGGGACTCGGCAGCTTCACGCCAACGGTCAGGGATGTCTTCGGTGCGGCCAGATTCGTAAAGCATGCATGCAACGATGGTGATCCTGTCCTCGAGGCCGACAGGCGAAATGGAATTGAAGCATCGTGCAATGATGCCCCTCGATCTTGTATAAAATTGTACCGAAGAATGGCGGCTCCGACCATACGCCATTGTTCGATCTGTCCGATCGAGTTCAACCATTGATTGTATTCAGGAGGACGGCTATTGCCGCGGGTTCAAGCTAGCCTTCGCAGGGGGCCACCCCGGACAGAGGCAGAGATCGGAGAGGGCGTTGCGTCGGATTGCTCCTGTCAGCCCGCCCCGAAGACTGCTGGCGTGCCGATCAGACCAGGTGGAAGCTGGACAAATGGGTCAGCAGGTCCGCCGTCGTGACGTGCTGGACGGTGATCGTGTCCTGCGCGGCATCGGTGATCACGGCGTTGCCGGCCGCATCGTCGTGAATCGACGCCAACAGCGCCGCCTGACTTGCGAACAGGTTGTGGCTGACGACGAGCGTGTCGCTGCCCAGATGGAAGTCGGCGATGCTGACCTGACCGAAATGCTCGGCGAAGACGAAGGTGTCATGTCCTGCCAAGGAGACGGCTTGTGGAGCCAGGCCGCTCGCCGGATCCGCGGTCGCGGCGATCATCGTGCCGCCCTGGCCGTCTTCGGTGAAACGGAAACTGTCCTGCGACAGCGGTCCGAGGAAATGCAGGGAGGTGCTGCTCGCGCCGTCGCTGAGCGACAGCAGCCCGCTGCTGTCATCGAATTGCGCCCGCAGCGAGTTGTAGGAGATGCTGTTGAGGTCGATCTGATCGCCGCTGCTGCCGAACCCGATCAGATAGCCGCCGAAGCTGGCGGGCACCGTCAGGACCACGTCCGGGCCACCGGCCAGCGTCACGGCTTGCGTGCTCGCTGCGACGTGAGCGGGCACACCGATGGTGCCGTCGCCGTTCAGATCCTGATGAAAGCTGGTCTCCAGCGTCTCCAGCGCTGCCGAGCCGCCCGGAACGGCGCCGATTGCATTGCTGACGTAAGCGCCGCCGCTGTCGGTATTCCAGACCGTGTAGAGATCGACGCCCGCCATCTTCCAGGCCACGAGGTAGCCGCCGCCGGAGCTCTCCGCGCCGATCGGGTTCCAGCCGCCGAGCTGACCCGCGGTGACGACGCTGCCGCCGAAGACGATCTGTGGCCCGGTGCCGCCACCGACCGGATTGAGGAAGTAGGTCGAACCGGATTGCACCAGGCTCGTCGACCCCAGGGATTCGATCACGGCCGAGGGGATGCCGATCGTGCCATCCCCGTTCAGATCCTGATGGAGGTTCGTCTCCAGCGCTTCCAGCCCGCTGTTGGTGCCATTGACGGCGCCGATCGCGTTGCTCGTATAGGCGCCACTGCTGTCGGTGTTCCAGACCGTGTAGAGGTCGGCGCCGGTCATCTTCCAGGCGATCTGATAGCCGCCACCGACGGTGTCCGCCGCAATCGGCATCCAGCCGCCGAGCTGACCGACCACGAGAACAGAGCCGCCGAACTTGACCTGGGGACCTGTGCCGCCGCCGACCGGGTTCAGATAGTAGCTGGACCCGGACTGCACGAGGCTGGTCGATCCCAGCGCTTCGATGACGGTGGTCGGAATGCCGATCGTGCCGTCGCCGTTCAGATCCTGGTGGAGGTTCGTCTCCAGCGCTTCCAGGCCGCTGTCGGTCCCGCTGACCGCACCGATCGCATTGCTCGTGTAGGCGCCGCTGCTGTCGGTGTTCCAAACCGTATAGAGGTCGGCGCCGGCCATCTTCCAGGCGATCTGATAGCCGCTGCCCACGACGTCGGCGGCGATCGGCGTCCAGCCGCCGAGCTGACCGACCACCAGATTGGCGCCGCCGAACTTCACTTGCGGGCCCGTACCACCACCGACGGGATTGAGGAAATAGCCGTTGCCGGCCTGGACGAGACTGGTCGATCCGACGGCCTCGATGACGGTCGTCGGAATGCCGATCATGCCGTCGCCGTTCAAGTCCTCATGGAAGGACGTCTCGAACGCCTCGAACGCGGCCGTGCCTCCCGAGACGCCGCCGATGGCGTTGCCGGTGTAGTTGCCGCTGCTGTCGACATTCCACACCGTGTAGAGATCCGCACCCGACATCTTCCAGGCGACTTGATAGCCGCTGCCGCTGGTCTCGCCGGCGATCGGGGTCCAGCCGCCCAATTGTCCGGGCTGGACGACGCTGCCGCCGAACTTGATCTGCGGTCCGGTACCGCCGCCGACCGGATTGAGGAAGTAGCTCAGTCCGAGCTGGACCAGGCTGGTCGATCCCAGCGCCTCGATCGTCACCGGCGTTGCGGAAACGAGATGGAAGCCGAGCGCGTCCATCTGCTTGAGATCCACGGCCGTCAACGTCTGCAGCGTGCTGTAGGTGTAGAACTCGTTGAACGGATCGTTGCCGCCCTGCACGCCGCTGTTCAGGAAGTCGCTGGGGTCCGAGGACTGGCCGTAATCCGCGAGCTTCGTATAGCCGCCATCGAGGGAGAAATAGGCGGTCCCCGCCGTCGCGCCGCCGGTCATCAGCCGGACGCCCGGGCTGGAGAAGCGGAACAGATCGAACACGTCCGGCTGCGGCCCGTAGGGCACGCGGCCGAACGCGTGCGTCAATTCGTGCAGCGCCACGCCGACCAGCAGGTTTGAGTTGATGTCGGTCGCGAAGGTCGCGCTGCCGTCGTCGGTGGTCGCATCGTTGGCGCCGAGGCCGCCCCACAGCTTCAGCTGCGAATTCCACACCGCGACGTAGGACTGTCCCTGGATGCTGGATCCCGCCGGCAAGGCATTGAAGGTGGTATCGCCTGGGCTGGCATAGTTGATCAGGTTGGACCTGACGGAGGAGTAGCTCATCCACTGACCGCCGTCAGGACCGGCCGCCGCGCCGCCGCCGACGCCGCTATAGTCGATCTTGATATTGACGGTGATGCGATCCGAGATCATCGAGGTGAGGATCGCGGCGGCCTGCTGAATGCCGGCGCGAAAGCTCGCAGGCGCATTCATCGCCGCCGTGTCGAACAGCAGGTTGATCGTCAGTCCGCCGGCGCTCACCGCGGTGACGGCGCCGATACCCGCGAAATCGCCTTGCGCGAGCAGGGATTCGACGGCTTCTTCGGGAAGCTCGACGGGGTTGGACGGAGGAGGGCCGACCCCCTCGTCGATCGGGTCGGTGTTAGGGGAGCCCTGTAACAACGCTGGCATTGCCTCAGTCCCTGCCGTTCGGATCGACGGAGCACGGATCGCAAATGTCGAGTCTCGCTCAAGGCGATTCGCGACCGTGCCGACGTTACCTATCAGGCCGATCGTCTTGCCCGAAGGTTAATGGGCGTTGCGAGAGCGCGGAAAACGACGGGTGGCGACTGATGTGGGCGTCGATCGAACGGGCTTCGGTCGCGCGTTCATCCCAGCAATTCCGGAAGCCGATCGAGAAAATCCGGCACTGGTAATGCAGCACCAAAGTTATAGGGATTGCCGCTGAGTGCGGCGCGATAGCGATCGAGCAGGGGCCCTCCTGCGCGCAACGACCGGCCTGGTTCGTCCAGGCAGTCGAGCTTGTAGCGAACCGCTGCGGCGATGTCCTGCGCGGTATTCGGATGGATATCGAGACCGTGACGCGCCAGCACGGCTGTGTCGATCAGCAGCGCCTGCAAGGGCTGACGATAGGTCTCACGTAGCGACAGATAGCGCCGCGTACGGCGGTCGTAGACCGGGCGCACGGTGAAGTCGGTGTGCTCATGCCAGAACTGGCAGTCGTTGGAGATGCAGTTGACCAGCAGCATCGGCGTTCCCAGTGCCTGCACGGCCGTGGTCAGGCCCGATGTCGTGCCGACGAACAGACGAGCGGCGGCGCAGAGATAGAGGTCCATCTCCGCCGATTTGATGTCGCTGTGCGCGTAGTCGAACACGCCGGCCATGCCGCGCAGCGGCGTCATGCTGCGATCGCCGAGCCTGACCACGGCGCCGCCGCGTGCGGTGATCGCGGCGATGGCATCGAGGTAGTCGCCGACATTGGCGGAGCGATGCTGCCGCGTGGTGCCGGGCCCGTCGCCGTGATAGCCGCCCTCGCGGATGTGCATCGCGACGAACCAGTCGGCGGTGACACCCGCGGCGCGCAGCCTGGCAGCCCCGGTTTCCATCAGCTCCGATGGGACCTTCACGATCGGCCGGCGCTGCTGTTCGGCCCAGGCGACCTGCGCACGCGACGCCGCGTGGGCCCATGGCTCGGCCAGGCCGTCCTTGCCCCGGACGGCGATGAACTGGTCGCCGACCAAACGCTGATACGGCAGCAGATCGTCGACGAGAGCGGGGTCTTCGACGATCGTGACATGCGGCGCGAACAGCCTGAGGAAAGGCTGGTTGACGACCTTGCTTGGCGGGGCAAGCAGCACGTAGTTGGCGCGCGGCAGCATGCCGAGCGCGGCCATGCGCAAATGGCAGTCGATGAAACCGATGTGGCCGATCAGCGTCACCCATTCGTAGCCGAGCAGCCGGACCGGAAGCGCGGGATCGAAGATGTTGCTGGTGGAGGCGATGCGCTGGATCAGCGCGTCGGGAATCGACCATTTGGCCGCCAAGGCGTCCTGATGGTCGAGCGCGGCCTGATAGCAGCGGAACGTGTCCTCGTAACGGCCCTGGTGATAGAAGTTCTCGCCGAGCTGGATCAGATTGTCGTAGATCAGGAGCTCGCCGGCATGCTCCAGCTCCCAGGCGCTCGGCGTGTAGGTCGATGGATCGTAGCCGCCGGCATAGTTCTGGTGCGCTATCACCGAGCGGGGATCGCGTGCGACCGACGCCTCGAAGCACGCGGCGGCCTGGACGTGGTCGCCCGCCAGGGCATGGACGGCACCGAGCTTGCGCAACGCGTTGCCGTCGCCCGAAGCCGCAGCCGCTGTCAGGAAATGCGCCGCGACCGGAAGATTGCCGCGATACATGTGGGCGACGCCGACCGCGAAATTGATGGCGAAGCTGTCGATCGTCTCGGGCCGTGGCACCTCACGCACGATCCGGTCATAGGCGCTGCACAGCGCCAGGGTGGTGAAATAGGCCTGCGCGCCCACACCGGCCCGCGCGCGCACGTTGCTGCGGAAGATCAGGTTCAAGATCCGCACGGCACGCAGCGCGCTCGGCTTGCGGCTCGCGGCGAGATGAACCTGCGCCGCCGCGGCCAGCGTGGTCGAGGTCGTCAGCGCCAGAACCGGGCCGATGAACGTGCCTCGTTCGAGCTGCTTGTTCATCAGCCGCAGCAATCTCGCGCCGGCCGGCGCAACGACCAGCCTGCTGTCGACGATGTCGGCGGCGCGGGTGGTCAGCGGCAGCAATTGCCGGCGCCGCGCGCTCAGGAACGCATAGAGACGGAACGCCGATGCCGTCAGCCACGTCCGCGGCGACCAGCGGCTTCGCGGCGCCTGCGGCGATGGTTGCTCCGTTGGCATGGCGCGCATTGGCGCCGCCATCGCCTTCCGCGCGCCGAGGCGATGCCGGAGAGAGCCGAGGGGGGCGCGGACCGTCATGACGCGCGATAGCCGGGCGTAGCGGACAAGATCGCCCGTCGTGTGGCGGTCTGGGCGAGCAGGCGAGACAGCGACATCGGCCGCGTCCGCAAGGTGATCCAGGCCAGCGCAGCCAGGCGGCCGCTTGAGCCGAGGCTCAACATCAGCCCAAGCAGGTGCGTATCGAGCGCATTGCCGTCGAGCAAGGCGGATACGCGCGCTGCCTTGGCCGACGCTGCTGTATCGCCGCCCAGTACCATCCGCGCTGCGCCGAAGCGATTGCGCCGGGCGAACACATCCTCATAGCCCTTTGGGAACAGCCTGCTTTGCGCAATCAGCGCGCCGATCTCCGCGAGCTTGGCGTTGAGCGAGGCCGGATCGGTTGCCGTCGCCGTCGAATAGTTCTGGCCGTGGATGCGCCAGTAGCCGAGCGCCTCGGCGACGAAGTAGCAGCCATAGGTCAAGGCCAGCCGCCGGGCGAGAAAGGCATCGGAGAACGAGCCGAGCTTGACGTCGAACCCGCCGAGCGCCTGCAAGGCCGTGCGGCGATAGAGCGAGGTCGTGCCGGAGAAGTAGTTGTCGCCCTGCCGCAGGATTCGGCGGACGTCCGCGGGCGCCAGCATCGCCGATGACGACGCGGGCAGCATCATCGGCCGCAGCATCCGTCTTGCGGACGGCCCCTGAGGGCCGATGATCTCGCAGCAGGCGAAGACCAGGCCGGCTTCGGGATGGTTGGCCGCCTGCGCCATCGCCTTTTCGAGATAGGCCGGATGCAGCGCATCGTCGGCGCCGAGAAATCCGATCCATTCGGTGTCCGCGATCGCCAGCGCCTCGTTCTGGCCGCGCACGACGCCCTGGTTGGCGTCGTGGCGGATCAGCCGCCAGCTCGGCCGGTCCGCTACGAAGCGTGAAATGACCGCGATGCTGTCATCCGTCGAGCAGTCGTCGATGATGATGACGCGGTCTGGGGCTCGGGTTTGGTTCGCGATGCTGCCGAGCGACTCGGGCAGGTAGTGGGCGTGGTTGAAGTTCGGGACGACCAGCGTGACGGTCGGGGAGGCGGCGCGGGCGGTCGTCGTGGTCATGGTTCAGCGAGCTTCCTGCCGCATGCTGTCGAGCCCGGCCGCTCAAACCTTGGGCAGCTCTTTGAGAACGTCGTCCAGGGCGCCGAAGGCCCGCACGCGGCCGCCATCGAGATAGAGCCCGAGATTGCAGGTGTCGCGCAGCAGGCCATGATCATGGGTGGCGAGCACGACGATTCCCGAGCGCATCGTGATGTCCTGCAGCCGGCCGTGGGTCTTCTTGCGGAACTGCGCGTCACCGACCGCGATCCACTCGTCCATCAGGATGATGTCGCCGTGAATCGAGGCTGCGATCGAGAACACCAGACGCAGCAGCATGCCTGAGGAATAGGTCCGGATCGGCAGCTCCAGATAATCGCCGAGCTCGGCGAATTCGGCGATCTCCGGCACGCGCTGCTCGATTTCCTCGGGCGAGAGCCCCAGGATCAGGCCGCGCGTCCTGATGTTCTCATACCCCGACGCCTCTTCGTCCATGCCGAGACCGATGTCGAACATCGGAACGTTCCGTCCGACGACCCGCAACGAGCCGCGCGTGGGCTCGTAGATGCCGGCGAGCACGCGGATCAGCGTGGTCTTGCCGGCGCCGTTGTGGCCGATCAGGCCGAGCCGGTCGCCCTGCTTCAGGGTGAAGCTGATGTCGTCGAGCGCCTGGACGAACTGGAACGAGCCGTCGCTCTTCGAGACCCGGCCGCCGACGCGTGAGGCCGCCTTGATGGCCAGATGCCGGAATGATCGTGCGTTCGGCGGCGCGACCGGAAATTCGATACCGATTTGCTTGGCTTCAATGAGAGTCATTCGAGGCGGATCCAGAGCTCCTGGCCATGATATCAGGCCCAATACACGACGCGCGACCGATAGCGCGTGTAGATATAGATCATGGCGGCGGTCAGGACCGCGACCGATCCAATGGCACCGGCCCAGGTCGCAAGGCCGGGAACGTCGCCCATCAGCGGACCGCGCGTGACCGCCAACAGATAGGCGATCGGATTGAGCGTGACGATGAACTCGCCGCCGCGGATGCTCGACGGTTCCCAGATGATCGGAGAGACGAAGAACAAGAGCTGCAGCACCGCCGCCATGACCGGCGGCACGTCGCGATAGCGCACGCAGATCATTGAGACGATCACCGAGGCGCTGACGACGAAGACGTAGACGATCATCAGGCCGAGGATGGCCAGGACCATTCCGAATCCGATCGACCATGGATAGACGAGCCAGATGAACGGGATCACCGCGATGTTGTGCAGGAAGATGATCAGATTGCGCTGAACCATACGCATGACATGGATCAGAATCGGCATGTCGACGGCCTTGATCATGCCGCCTGCATTGATCATCGTGTAACAGGCTTCGCTGAGCGAGGACGAGATGAAGCTCCAGATGGTCATGCTGACCATGAAGTGGGGCAGGTAGGTCTTCATGTCGGCGCCGAGGAAGCGGCCGGCCACCGTGCCCATGATCAGGGCGGTGATCGCGTTGGTGGCCGTGATCCACCACGGGCCCAGCATGGTACGGCGGTATTTCGATCGGATGTCACCGGCAGCGAGCGCGCGCCAGGTGACGTGACGGGTGATGAAAGGTGCGATGTCCTCGCGGCAGCGCGCCCAGGAGATGCGACGCCGATCCGCAACCACGAACCGCTCGACCTGTCCATCGGTCAGGGTGGTCATCCTTGTACCTCGCGTGAGCCGTAAGTGTTTGTCTTACCAGCCGAATGCGGTTGGACCCCCGCCACGCCGGCGGCCAATCGCCGGGGCTTGCTGGACCATGTTACGAGGGCACTGTCAACCGGTCAGCTCAGGCCGCCGCCGCGGCTCAGATCGCGACCGAGCCCGCGGCGCCGACGATCCGCGGCTCCGGCAGCGGCACCAGGAATCGGCCGCCTGCGTCCAGGTAGGCCTGGTTGCGCTTCAGGATCGGGTCCGCATAGATCCAGGCGAGGATGACGACGATGTCGGGCTTTCGCGTCGCGAGCTCGCTGGAGGGCAGCACCGGGATGTGGGCGCCCGGGCTGAAGCGGCCGTGCTTGAGCTGGTTGTCGTCGACGATGAACTTGATCCGGCTTTCCAGCTCGAAATGGTAGAGCAGGGTGGTGGTGGTGGTCGAGGCGCCGTAGGCCGCGACCAGCTTGCCCGCGGCGATGGCCTCGTCGAGGGTGGCGAGCACCCTGCGCTTGCAGTTTTCGATGGCGACGAACCAGTCCCGGTAGATCTGCGGCTTGGTGACGCCGCGCCGCTCCTCCTCGGCGATCAGTTTCGACAGCTCCGCCGAGCGCGGCCGCTTGCCGGTCGATTTCGGCTGCGCAAAGGCGCGGATCGAGCCGCCCTTGGTGCCGGTGCGTTCGACGTGGAACAGCGTCATGTCGTGTCGGTTCAGGAAGGTCTCGAGCGGGATCAGCGCGTGATGCGAGACGTGCTCGTGGTAGATGGTGTCGAACACCATGTTGTCGATCATGTCGACGATGTAGGAGACCTCGAAAACGAAGGCGCCGTCGTCGGCGAGCAGGAGGCGGATGCCCTTCACGACGTCGGACATGTTGTCGATATGCGCAAACACGTTGTTGGCGCAGAACAGCTTGGCTTCGCCCTGCTCCGACTTGATGCGGGCCGCCAGCGCGCTGGTGAAGAAATCCGGGATCGTCGGCACGCCTTCCTTGGTGGCGGTCGCCGCGATGTCGCGGGCGGGGTCGATGCCCTGCACGCGCATGCCCTCGTTCTTGAACGCCTTGAGCAGCGAGCCGTCATTGCTGCCCATCTCGGCGACCAGGCTGCCCTTGGGGATGGCGAGCGAGGACACCACCGATTGCGCATAGCGCTTGAAGTGCTCGACGAGGCCGAGCGAGACCGAGGTGCGGTAGGTGTAGTCGCGAAACAGGATGTCGGGATCGACGACGTCGAGATTCTGCAGATGGCCGCAGTCGAGGCAGAGATAGCAGTCGAGCGGGTAGAGGTCCTGGGTCTCGCTCAGCCGGTCCGCCGTCACGAACGCGTCGCCGATCGCCGAAGGCCTGATCGGCAGCACGTGATCGAGCGAGGTCGAGCCGCACAGGCGGCAATCGGTCTTGTGCTTGACGTGCTGCATGAGGTGTCGATCCTGGGTTGGCGATCCCGCAGGCGGGATGGTCGGCCGGAGAGGAGTTTGCGGCGGGTTTTACAGGCCCGCGAAGCTCTTGGCGACCTCTTCTTGCCAGACTGTGGACACTCCGCCATCCAGGAACAGGCTCTGCCCGTTGATGAACGAAGCGCGCGCGCTGCAGAGGAAGTCGAGGGCGTCGGCGCATTCCTCGGCCGTCCCGAGCCGGCCCAGCGGGACCAGCTTCCGGTAGGTCTCCATCAGCTTCTCGTTCTGCTCGTAAAAGATGCGCGATTCGCGCTTCAGATAGGTCAGCGGCATGATCGCGTTCACGCGGATGCCGCGCCGGCCGAGCGTCGCGGCGTAATGCCGGACCATCGCATTGAGGCCGCCCTTCACGACGTGGTAGCCGACCGGCTGCGAACTGCCGACGAATTCGGCATAGACCGAGCTGACCACGCCGATGGCGCGATCGCCATCATCAGCGAAATGGCCGGAAAAGCCCTCGATCAGGTCGCGCGAGGCGGTCAGGCCGACCTGGATTTCCCCGGCCCAGGGATCGCCCTGGCCGCGAAAGCGCTGGCTCAGGACGAGGTAGCGGACCGGGCCGCTGGCCTCGGCGATCTCACCCCAGAGCCCGGCAAAGCTCTCGCTGCGCTCGAGATCGGCGGAAAAATGCTTCAAGCCGGGCTGATCGGGAAAATCGGCCGGGCGCTGCCGCGACACGACGCTGACGGCGCAACCGCGCGCCAGGAAGCGTTCGACGACCACGCGGCCGAGGCCGCGGGTGCCGCCGACCACGACGGCATGGCTGGTCATGCGGCGGCGTCCTGCCGTGCGGCGACACGCCGGACGAGATCGGCCTGATAGGCCTCGGCCCCGGCGGTGTCGCTGTCCTCTGGCGCGAAGTCGGCGAACACGCTGGCGCCGGGGCGGAACGGGCCGTTGGTGATCTCGTGCACGATCAGCAGGTCGCTGCGGATGATCAACGTATGGAAGAACGCGTTCGACATCCGGTAGTAGAACGGCCGCGCTCCGCCCGGCGGCCCCAATTCGACCACGCGCTCGATCCGGCCGTCGTCGTCGAACACCACGATATCGACCTCGCCCTCGATGATGTGGAACGCTTCGCTCTTGCCCGGGTGCTTGTGCGGCCGGATGTAGGAGCTGGAATCGATCGCGATGATCATTTCATGCAGGGTGTCATCGCCGTCCGGATGGGCGTTGATCCGGGCCCGCCGCTTCGGGCTGGCCTTCACCGCGGCCTTCAGGGTGCTGATCTCGGACTGCCCGACCGCCGCAATCGGGCCCTCGGCGAGGAACACCTCGGGGGATTTCTGGACGAGCGTCATGCGTGATCCCTCATGATCGAATTGTCGAGCGCGGCGTAGATCGAGCGGAATTCCACGCCCCTGGCGGCAAGCGGAGCAAGCTTTTCACGCACCTTGCCCTCGATATGGGGGGCCACGGCGAACAGGCACAGCCTGATCCGTTCGTCATCCAGCAATCGTTGCGAGCCTACCACAGGCGTATGGAGGCCGGGGGGGAAAAAGCCCGCCTTGTCGGCGTCATCGTCGACGGCCACCGCGATCAGGTCGGCCAGGCCGAAGGCGTTGACGAACATGATGGCGTGATGGCCGATGCCGAACAGCGCGATCCGGTCGCGGTCGGGACCGGCCAGGGCCATCAGCTTGCTGCGCAGTTGCGCGCGGGTGGCGGCGAAATTGTCACGATAGGCCTGGAACAGGCTGGAAGGTCCGCGAGGCGCGACCGGCGGGGCGGGACTATCGGCCGGGGTGAGGACGGCGACCAGGGCATCTTCCAGGGCGCCCGGATAGCGAAGCAGGGCCAGAACGCGATAGCCGCTCACCTCAGCCAGACGCCGCAGCGTGTCCTCGACGAAGTAGCAGCTGTGCTCCTCCCACAGGAAGCAGTAGTCGCGCGCCGCGAGGAACTTGCTGCTGTCGGGGACCTCGATCAGCAGCAGGCCATCGGGATTTAGCAGAACCTTGAGTGCTTGCAGCGCCTGCACCGGCTCCGGCGTGTGCTCGAGGATGTAGCGGCACGATACAATGTCGAAAGTGCCAAGCTGCGCCGCTTCTGCAGCCAGCCGTTCGGCACGGAGGGTGGCCTGCCAGGTTTCCAGATAGGGATAGCGCCCCGGAGCGCCGTCGACACCGAGCGCAAGGGCGCTCGCGGTGAGCCCGCGGGCCTGCAACCTGCCCAGCAGAGGCCCCTCGAACGGACCGGTGCCGAGGGCGGTGCAGGCCCGCGGCTTCAACGACAGCAGTTCTCCGACCAGGGCGTCGAGATGGCCTTCCGGCTCCCGGTAGCGGATCCATGGCACCTCGGGAACAAGCACGTCTGGCGGTGGAGGCTCGCGGAACTGGACGAGCTGACACGTGTCGCACGCGACGATGTCGAGGGTTATCCGAAGCTGGACATGGTTCTCACGCGCGAACCGGTTGCAGACCGGGAGCTCACCAAGCGGGAGCGCCTGCGTGGAGATCGGCTGACCGCACAATCGGCAGCCGGATCGTGGTCCGGTGGACATGGCTCGGCTGGATCGCTCGATCAATGGACACGCTCAGGCTCGCCGCTGCGTCCAGCGCGCCGGCTGCTATGGATGTTGCCATCTGGAGGCAACCTCCATAGCAGTGTAATCGGGAACATGACAACGTAAAATGTTCGGCTTGGCACAGACCCTGGAACTCGCGTCATTTGTGATGTTTCGCGTTACTATTGCTCTTTGAGCGCTCGCATCACTCCTTCTCGGTTCAACCGACGAATCAGTGTCAAGAACGCCAGTAGATATTTGTTCTACAGTAGCGGGGATTGTGCGACTGGGCAGTCTTCCAGCGAAGATGCTACACATGATGACCAGGGGCTTTGGCGGCTATTGTTCCGCCGCATGAGATCTAACGTTGGTAAGAGGGGGCGCCGGCGTGAAGGATATGGTTTTCGTTTTAAGATCGATCTTGCGCACCGTCTGCGTGAGCACGGTCCTCTTCTGTGTTCTTCTTGCAGTCGGCGCAGGGTTCCTCAGCGCCTTGCTTGCGGGATTTGTGGCTTTCGTCTTCATCTTGCTGGGGATCGGCCGGCTCGTGCTCGAGCGGCTGGCTCTGTGGTCGACAATTCTGCTGATTATCGACAGGGCAGGGCTGTTGCCGATCACCGAGTGGGTTCACGGGATCATCACGCTCATTGGTCGCGGGTTGGCTTGACAGCCCGACAGGCATGCGGCGTGTATTGCCGACAGCCAATTCGAGACAGGCGACAAACGGCATAGCCTTCTCCTGGTCTGCCGCAGGGCGGTCTGGATGTTCGAGAACGGGGGCCTGGCCGTGAGCCGAAGACGGATTTGGGGTAGCCGATGCAGCGCTTCAAGGAGCCGCTAGTTCTGCAGAGCCCAGTGCGCAGACGCGGATTCCTTGAGCTGTTCAACGCACTGGAGACTCTGCCAGCCGAATCGGCCCGTTGGGGAGAGCAGTCTCTGCTGGGGCCGCAGCGATGGGCGCGCATCCTGATCGTCGGGACTGCCAAGCTGCTGCGCCTGCTGCCGCCGCGGCTGGCCTTCCTGATCCTCGCCTTCTTCGAGATCGGAGACCTTCGCGATCGCCGCCTGCTGCAAAGAGCCTATCAGGTCTACTGCGCGTCTCTGCTGGCGAAGGATCCGGACCTGCGGCTTTCGGGATTGCTCGGACGGTGCTTTCCAATGCTGTCAGCGGAACTGCTGCTTCGGATCGGGGCCGATTGGGAAGCCTATGATCTGGTCCTCCAGGATCAACTCGCAGCCCGCTCGCCGGAACTGGCGAACATGATGATTCGCGCGCTCTTCGAGCTCGGGGAGTTCGACAAGGCCTATCGGCTGGCCTCCCAGCTGGATCTGAGGGCAAGGTCGGAATCGGAGATACATCTCGCCTTTCTCAAGGGCATGCTTGAGATCATGGTGGGCAACGAGGCCCGCGCCGTCGAATGCATGTCGGACGCATGCCGTGGCATTCCCGACTACATGCGTCCTCACCAGAACATGGCGTCGCGGCCGGCGCGGAACTATCATCCCAACCCCCTCGATTTCACCTGCGGCTCCGCGGGCAGGCTGTTCGATCTGTGCAACTTCACCGGTCAGCGCGTGACTCATGTCGGCTCTGGCGACGTCGGCATCGGTCTGTTCACGAGAGCGCTTGCGGCGCAGTCGGAGCTGCTCGGCAAGGCGGCGCCGGCCGTATCAGCGGAGGCCAGCCACCTGTTGCGCAGGTTGGGAATTCCACTGGAGCAATTGCGGGTCCTTCCCGAGGAATGGACGACCCAGATCGGTCACCTCGGGATGCTGGACATCCTGTTCCGAATGCGCGACCTGGGGTGGTGGTCGGGAAGACCGCTGATCGTCGTGCGACCGAACTGCGTGGCGAACAGGGCGTTTCTTCGGCTGTTCGAAAGGTTCGCCGATATCGTCGTGATCGGGGAAACCATCTCTCACGCGCTCGGCGAAGAGCTGCTGTCGCTGCAGCGTTGGTACGGCATGAACTTCAATGTGTTTCGACTGCCGAACGGCGACGTGGTGCCGTGGCAGGAAGCCGGGGCGCTTGCCATCCTGCAGTGGGAGCGGGATGGCCGCGGGCATCCCTTGCGCGACGAGTATGACCGCATCTACGAGGCGGCGCCGAAATTGCAGGACGACTATCGGCGGATGCGCGAATCCTGGGGCATGAAGCCGGACGACTGGTACGTGTGCCTGCACACCCGCGACGGTTCCCATTATTCCGAGGTCGACGGCACCGGCCAGACCCATCGCAATGCGCCGATCGAGACCTACCTCGATGCGATCCACGCGGTCACCCGCAGGGGCGGCTGGGTGATCAAGCTCGGTGGTCCAAATTCACCCGGACTTCCGCCGCTCGACCGTGCAATCGATTATGCTCAGAGCAAGTTCAGATCCGAACTGATGGACATCTGCCTCATCCGGAATGCCAAAGCCTTCATTGGCACGACTTCAGGATTGACGAATGTAGCGATCAGCTTCGGCATTCCAAGTGCCCTCGTGAATTGCATCACCACGGATCCGCAATTGTGGAACAGCGCTGTTCGGTTTGCGCTGAAGCCGGTGCGTCTCGCCGACGGAAGGATGCTGACCCAGACTCAGCTCACCTCGCCCCCCTGGCGCTGGCGCTTGTTCGACGCCTGCGTTCTCAACCGCAACGGAGCGCAGCCGTTGAACAACACGTCAGACGAAATCCTCGCGGTCGTCGAAGAGGTCGTCGATCTCGCTTGCGGGCACGCGGCCAACACCGCCTCGCAGCAACTCCTGTCGCTCTGGAGGGAGCAGCTTCTGCTGCCTCACTATTACGGCGGCGGCACGATCAGTGCCCACTATCTCGCGAAGTACGAAAGTGCATTCTTGGTGCCTGGACCGGCTCCGCTGCGGAAGAGCCTCCCCGAGGCCGCCATGGCACGACAACGCTAGTCCGACAGCACGCCCAACTATTCGCGGCCGACGTCCTCAGGTGCGCGCCTGGCCCAGGCGGCATCGCTCGATGCGTTGCGCTGTCCTCACGGTTCTCTCAGCAGGTCCTGAGCGTATTTCTCGAGGAAATACCGGCTCGGCCGTGAACTGCCGAAGAAGCCCGGCACCTGGACGTGACGCTCCCATTTGCCGTCCACGCCGGGGGCGGGTCCTTTCCGCCGGGGATCGGAAATTTCGAGCACCTCGCGCACGGCTTCCAGGATTTCGTCGGAGCTGCTCTCGCTCACGACGAGTTTGGCACGCGCCATGGATTCATGGGTCGGGTAAGCCCAGCGATACTCTTCTGAGGTCCATTCGCTCAGCGAAAGCATCTGGCCGTCCGCCCTGTGCACGGGCTTGAGCGCAAAGCGGGTGTCCGTCGACCACAGCAGGCCGATCGAGCTCAATGCATTCACCATCGCGGTGGGGATGCCGAAGCTGCTTGCCACATAGGCAAAGCCGGAGGTCGTGCCGATGAACATGCGGGCACGGCGCATCAAGTGAATGTCCATCTCTGGAAACGCATCGTCGCTGCGGGCATAGTCCACCACCCGTTCCATTTGCGGGAACGGCGGCACCTTGCGACCGCCCATCCGGACAACCCATCCGCCGCATTCGGTGATGTGGCGGACCGCATCGAGATAGCTCGCGAGCGACGCGTTGCGGATGGATTCACCGACGCCTTCGGTATCATTCCGGGTCTGGGCGTCGCGCACGTGCAGGCAGACGAACCAGTCGCCGTCTGCCATGCCCCACCTGCGCCGGTAGTCCTGGTACGTCTGCTCGACGCGGTTGTCGGCAAGCAGTCGGCGGTCGTAGATGTCGCGCAGCGGAAAGCTTCGTTGCCGGCTTTCCCATTGCTTGAGCGCGAGTGAGCCCGCATCGTTCCAGTACACCGCGCGTCCGTCCTCGAAGCGGAATGCCTGGTGGGAATCCCCGATGAACGGGGTGAGGCTGGCGAGTTCGTGCCATAGTCCGGCGCTGACGTTCTCGCCCAAGGTGAGCGTCGGACAGATCTCGGAGAACAGCGACAGGAACGGCTTGTTGGCGATCCGGTCCTTGTAGGCCAGGAGCAGCGGCTGGCCCTGCCACCACTCCATCTCGCGCATCATCAGATGAACGTTGAGATGGCCGTTATGCCCGATCAACGCGCTCCAGTCCGGAGAGAGCAGCCTGACGTCCGACAGATCGGTGTCGAGCTTCTTGAGAAGGGCCTTGAGCTCGGGGCTTGGCGCGGGAAGATGACGGCGCAACCGCTTCTGTGTCTCCGTCAGCTTGGTGTAGACCTGCGGGACATGGAAGCCCTCGCCGCTGTGATATGTCGTCAGCAGAAGGTGGCGATAGGCGTAGAACAGGTTGATCTCCGACAACACCTTGCGCTGCGGATGGTCGGCGGGAAAGCGCTCCCAGTATTGGCCGCGGTCCTCGCGTGCGGCGAGGATATCGTCGTGCCGGGGGAGACCGAGCTGAGTGACGAGGGTCTCGATCAGCTCCTTGTCGCAGAAGAAGTTGGGAACGTAGCGGTCGAGCGGGGCTTCGAACAGCTCGGGGTCGCCGTCTCGGCGCGCATCATATTGCCGTCCTTCGAAGGACGTCTGCTCGAAACGAAAGTTCCGGTGCTCCAGCATGATCTTGATCAGCTCGGCAAACCGGCGCAGGTCTTGCGGACGAAGTGCGGTCCAATTGATGGTGTGGGCCTGCGCCAGCAGCTCCATGAAGTAGCCGGACGTCAGCTTTTTCGTCAGCTTGCCGATCGCCTCCATGAACTCGTCATCGACCCGGTCCCAGTCGATTCTGGGAAACAGCTCCAGAACGCGCTTCTCCTTCTCGCACATGAGAAGGAAGAGAATCAGCTCGTTGCAGTACTGACCCGAGTGGCCGCGGGCGAGCACCCATTGCATCTCCTTTTCGATGTCGGGACCGCAGAAATAGCGAAACTGCCGGTCAAACTCGTTCCGGTGTGCATAGCGGTGGAAGACGAGCGCCACCATGAAGGCCTGTTTGAAGGTCAACAGGGCGAAGATCAGGTCCTTCAAAGATTCCGCCCGTTCCTGGCCGGCTGCATTCAGAAGCCAGCCGATCGCTCTCGCGGCACGTCCGGCGAGGTTCGACTTCAACGCTTGTACCCGACTGCGTTGACGTGGCGCGGGATGCCCGGCTGGATCTGAGTGAACGGACTCGAAGAACATTTCCAAGGCCCCATGACGATATCGAAGGTTTCTCCGGCGCACTGCTTCTGCAGCCCAACCGCCCGGCATTGAAACGGGCCTGCCAGCTTTCCAGACCAGACAGGGATTGCGCGCAGGCGTGGCAGGAGCATAGAGCGCGAGTCGGTTGGCCGCCAGTCCAAGCGCTCGCCGCCTGTCAGGAGAGGGGGACTTGAACGGACCGCTGCCAACGACGATGGCAGCTCTCCGACGGGCCGTTCGGATGGCTGTTGGGCTCGCGAGAGCGGGTCCGGGGCCCCTGGGGCGTCGGCAAGTCCGGCGGCAGTGCTTCGCCCGATTGAAGCCGGGCGCGCCGCAATTCTGACGGTCTCGCCACAAGCGAGGGAGGCGAATTCACGCTGTCTCCGATGCAGGCATCACTAGGCACAACGTGCGGCTTATGTCCCCGAAGGCGGATCTCGAAGGCGGGCGCGGCGGCTCCTTCCGCCGGATTCGGGTTGATCGGGTGGGGCCTTCACAGTAATCGTTGCCTGCTGTTTCCGAGGTTGCGCCGGAGGTGCGGTTTGCCGCTCGACACCATTTCGACCGAGGGCCCGCCCGTCGGCAGCTCTCCGGTCCGCGACCTGACGCTCGCGGAACGTGCATTCGGACGGCATTATCCTCTATTGCGCCTTCTCGCGCGGCTTCCGGGTCGGCATTTTCTGCGCAATCTGGCATTCACGGTGTTGCCGTTCAGGGCGAGGTTTTGGCTGACGGTACAATTCCGCCACTTCTTCCAGCATCCGGGCCTGGACCGCCACTTCGTCTTTTTCTGCGGTCCCTTTCTGGGCCGGTACTTGCCCTGGATCTTCAACAGCCCTGTTTGGGAGCGCTACCCGAACGAGGTGGCATTCTATCTTCTACTCGCCGGGTACCGGAAAGAAGCGCTGCCGTTGTTCCGCCGGTTGAAGTGGGATGGAGAGCACCCGATTGCCGAGCTCGCCTTGCACGGAACAGGCGTCGTCGGTGACGGATACTCGATGGATATGCTGACGCAGATCCATTATCTTGACTGGCAGCAGGCTGCCGAGCGGTCGCCAGCGATGCGGACCTTCGTCCGGCTGATGTTGGAGCATCGCAACTTTCAATATGAAGAACGGGCTTTTCGCGGGCGTGTCGAGTTCGATCACGTTCCGAGGGACGTTCCGGCCGAGCAGTTCATTCCTTATTTCTTCCGCGACCGCGAGGTGATCGCGCGCCTGATGCAGGAACTCGGTCTCGTCGATTCGACGGGTGTCCTTCGAGAGCTGGATGAGTCCGGGCAGTACTGGGAAAGCCTCCCCGCGCATCTGCCTGATCGCGGGGTCTGTCTCGACATCTACTTGTTCTATGCTTATCGCGAACTCCTGCTCAGGACTTACCACAACGGTGAAGGAGATAAGGTCCCTCTCGTTTACAGACGCGGTCTGGACACGCAACGTCGCCTTCGCCGTCATCTTCCGAAGCCGTCTGCCGAGCTGAAGCGTGTGCTCGATGGGATCGGTGCCGAGCTCGGCGATGTCAGATTGCTCTCACCCGATTGGAGCGCGCTGATCGGTCACAATGGTCATCTGAACGTGCACCTGATGATGCGGAGCATGGGCTGGTGGAAAGGACAGCCGGTCCTGCTCGCCTACAAGGATCGGATCGCCAACAAGCCTTTCCTTTCCCTGTTTTCCGAGATCTGTCCGACGCTCACCCTGGGCGAGAACGTTTCTCCCGGTGTCTGGTACGAGCTCGCCAGCCTGACGCCTTTCCTCGGTGACTCGCATCAGGCCTTCCAGTTCGAGGACGGCCGGACGATGTATTGGAACGATGCAGGCGCGATGGCTCTCCAGCAGTGGGAGCGCGAAGGCAAGGGGTTTCCGTTGCGCGACATCTATGACGCGCGCATGCAGGCGGACGACAGGACCGAAGTACTGTACCAGGCGCTGCGTCGGAAATGGGGGCTTGCACCCGGCGATTGGTTCGTCTGCCTGCACATGCGCGACGCCGAAGCGCGCGGCGAGACCCTCGGCACGGGCGAGTCGATCCGCAGTGCCACCATCGGCAACTATCTCGACACCGTCCGCTACGTCACCCAGCAGGGCGGCTGGGTGATCCGCATGGGCGGACGCAAGGCGCCGCCGCTGCCGGACATGCCGCGCGTGGTCGACTACGCGAGAAGCGAGGATCAGGTGGCGGAGATGGACATCCACCTGATGCGCCGCGCCCGCATGTTCATCGGCACGACCTCGGGCTTTGCCTATGTCGCGAGCAGCTTCGGCATCCCGACCGCAATGGTGAACGCCCTGAGCTCTGTCGGCCTGTTATGGTCGAAGGATACGCGCTTCTCGCTCAAGCCCGTGCATACGCGCGAGGGGCGCATGCTGTCATTGAGCGACGTCACCTCCGAGACCTGGCGCTGGACGTTTCCGACCTATGAGACGGTCAAGGCTGCCGGCCTCACCGTCGGCGAGAGCTCGGCCGACGAGATCCTGGAGACCACCCGGGAGGTGCTGGATCTGTCCTCCGGGGCGCCGCCCGTCATCCCGCCGGTCGACGATGCCTGGGAAAAATGTGTGAACATCCAGGGATTCTTCGGCAACTCGCGACCGTCCCGCTATTTCCTGGACAAATATGCGGCGTCGCTGCTCGATCGCTCCTGAAACGAACCGGTCCGATGAACTTTGCACAACCGAACATGTCCCTGGAAGAAGCCCGCGCCACGCCGCTCGGCTACCGCGAGGAGATCGACGGTCTGCGCGCCGTGGCCGTGCTGCCGGTTCTCCTCTACCACGCGTTTCCCTCAGCCGTGCCCGGCGGCTTCTACGGCGTCGACATCTTCTTCGTCATTTCCGGTTATCTGATCACCGGAATCATCCACAAGCAGATGCTGTCGAAGACGTTCAGCATCGCCGATTTCTATGCTCGCCGGATCCGCCGCATCTTTCCGGCACTGATCACGGTGGTGCTGGTCACCTTCCTGATCGCCTGGTTCCTGCTGCCGCCGCGCGAGCTGAAGTCGCTCGGCACCAACATCGCCGGCGGTGCCGTCTTCATCCAGAACTTCGTCCTGCTCGGGCAGGTCGGCTATTTCGATCTTGCCGCCGAGAAGAAGCCGTTGCTGCATCTGTGGTCGCTGGCGATCGAGGAGCAATACTACATCGTCTGGCCGCTGCTGCTGATGCTGATCGGCTCATGGCGGCGCAGGAGCCTGGCGATCACGGTCGCGCTGGCGGCGGCGTCGTTCGTCGCGTGCCTGATCGTGCAGCCGCGCGCGCCCGACTATGCGTTCTATCTGCCGGTGACGCGGGCTTGGGAATTGCTGGTCGGCTCGGCCCTCGCGCTCTGGGTCAATGGCCGCAGTGCGGAGGCTCGTCCGCAGCCGCTGATCGGCGTCCCGCTCGTCCGCGAACTCATCGCGCTGGCCGCGATGCTCGCGATCGTGGTCGCGTTCTGGCGCTACGGTCGGCTCACCCCGCATCCGGGCGTTCACACGTTGCTGCCCGTGCTGGGCGCAGCCGCCTTGATCGCGACCAGCGGCACGCTGGTGCATCGCTATGTACTGTCGTCGACACCGGCCGTCTTCGTCGGCCTGATCAGCTATCCGCTCTATCTCTGGCACTACCCGCTGATGGCCTATGCGCGCATCCAGTTCATCGATGCGGTGCCGGTGTGGGTCATGGTCGCGATCATCGTGGCCAGCATGGTGCTGGCCTGGGCCACCTACCGCCTCATCGAGCGGCCGATCCGCTTCGGCCGGCGCCTGGTGCCGCTCAAGGTCGGCGGACTGCTCGGCGGCATGGTCGCGCTGGGCATCGTCGGCGTGGTCGCCGACCGCACCAATGGCCTGCCGGCGCGCATTCCCGCCGAGCTTCGCGGCTTCATGCTGGACGGCAGCGAGACTGCCCGCTTCTGGCGGGCCGACAAATGCCTGCTGAAGCCGGATCAGAGCGCGTCCGAATTCTCTCCGGAATGCGCGGGCACCGGCCGCCATCCGCTCATTTTGGTCTGGGGCGACTCCTATGCGGCATCGCTCTATCCGGGACTTGCTCATTTCGGTGCCGAGCGGGGATTCGAGGTCGCGGAATTCACCGCCTCCGCCTGTCCGCCGCTGCTCGGTTTCGTCCATCCGGAACGGCGGTTCTGCAAGGGCGCGAACGACTTCGTCATCCAGAAGGTCGCCGAGCTGAAGCCGGATCTGGTCCTGTTCTATTCGACCTGGAGCTATGGTCCGGACGACCTGCGCAATGGGCTGGATAGAACGGTTGCCGCCTTGAAGGAGCTCAATGTTCCGAAGATCGTACTGCTCGGGCCGCCGGCGACTTGGCTCGGCGAAAGCCTGCCCGCGAACATGCTCGACTATTATTTCCGGACGCATTCGCTGTTGCCGGAGCGCACCAAGTTCCGCTCCAACGACAACTGGACGCGGGCGCTCGACGAGTTCCTGGAGGCGCACGCGCAGCGCGTGGGCATTCAATACATCTCGGCGCGCCGCATGATGTGCAACGACGACGGATGTCTCGCCCGGATCGGCGCGGACGGATCCGACCTGACCGCGTATGACAGCGGCCATTTGACCTATCCCGGCTCCGTCTTCATTGCCAGACAGGCGCTGGAGGCGTTGCCTGGCTTCGACAAATAGCCGCGTCGTCCGCCCCGGGGCCGCCATGGATCGTCGGACAGAGCAGACCGGTTGGGCCGGGCATGAGGCCGGGGACGGCCTCGGCCGGGCAGGGCGCTATCTCGCCAGCCTGCTCGGGATGACGGCGGCGATGCTGGGCGGTGTCAGCCTGTGGCTGGCTGCGCAGGGCGGCGACCATTTCAGCGCGATCAGCAGGGCCGGCGATCGGTCATGGTACCGCAATTTCGGCGGCGACAGCATCACCGAGATCCAGGACCAGGATCTGTTCTACCATGGCATCGGCCGCTCGATCGACAACGCCCGCCGGGCCGACGTCATCATCCTCGGCTCGTCCCTGGTGTCGTTTGCGGTCGACGAGACCGTCATGCGCGAGCGCCTCGAGCAGCCTTACGGCCTCAAATTCTACAACATGGCGTTCGTCGGCGTCGCCAGCGGCGAATTCGCGCGGCAGATCGCGCTGAAGCATCACCTCCGTCCGCGCCTGTGGATCTTGAACGCCGACGATGGCGGAGGCGGCGGCAACTTCTTCCACCGCAACCTCACACGCGCGTTCGGCGCCGACGTCCGTCCGATCCCGAGCACGAAGCTCAGCCGTTTCGGCGCGACCTACGAGATCATCCGGCGCAATCTGCGCTGGCGCTTCGAGGACGTGACGCGGCCATGGCGCCAGGCGCTCGCCGGTCCGCGGGCCGGACCGCTGCCGCGCTTCGACCGCGATGATCGCACCGGCGCAGCCGACATGAGCACGTTTCCGCGCTTTCTCGCCGAAGGCAATCCGGGCGTGAAGATGACGCGCGATCCCGACTGTCACACCACGCCCGACGTGATCGCCAATGCGCGTGACCTCGTGCAGTCGCTCGGCGCGCCCGTGGTCTTGACTTTCGTTCCCAATTTTCACGGCTGCCTGACCCAGGTTCGTGAGATTGCGGATGCCGTCGGCGTCGAGACGGCGCTGCCGGCGCGGACCGACTATTCGAGCTGGGATGGCGGCGGCCATCTCGACGCCAGGGGCGCGGCTGACTTTACCCGCGACCTCGTCGGCGCTCTGGAAAAGACGCGAGCGTTTCAGGGAATGCGTGAGAATGGCGATCACCGAAAGCCTTGATCATGCGGCCGCAGCGGATCGCCATGAGCGGCCGATCAGCCGGGCGCACGCGCTGCTCTATCGTCCCGACATCGACGGCCTGCGCGCGATCGCCGTCGTCGCCGTGCTCGTCTTTCATACCTTCCCGCGGCTGCTGCCCGGCGGTTTTGCCGGCGTCGACGTATTCTTCGTGATCTCCGGCTATCTGATCACGGGCATCATCGATCGGCAGTGCGCGGACAAGAGCTTCAGTTTTGCGACCTTCTACGCCCGCCGCATCCTCCGGATCTTCCCGGCTCTCATCACCGTGGTGCTGGCGACGTTCGTGATCGCCTGGTTCGTATTCCCGGTCGCCGAGATGGAAGCGCTCGGATCCAACATCAAGGGCGCCGCCGCCTTCATCGAGAACTTCATGCTGCACGAGCAGATCGTGGGCTATTTCGATCCCGGTGCGGAGCGCCTTCCGCTGCTGCATCTGTGGTCGCTCGGCATCGAGGAGCAGTACTACATCGTCTGGCCCGCGATGTTCGTGCTGATCGCCCGATGGCCGTCACGGAAGGCGGCCATGGTGGCCGCGCTCGGGCTCGGGTCGCTGGTGGTCTGCCTGTCGACCCCTGCAAGGGAGGCGGCGTGGGCATTCTATTCGCCGACCACGCGGGGCTGGGAGCTGCTGGCAGGCTCGCTCCTGGCGGTGTGGCTGCGGCAGCGTGCCGATCGCCCGATCGGTCCGACCACCAGCAGCATGCTAGCGGCTGTTGGTGTGGCGGGCATCGCCGTCGCCTTCCTCGCGTTCAGCGCAGCCTCGCCATGGCCCGGCATTCGCACCATCGTCCCCGTGCTGGCGACCATGGCCCTGATTGCGGCCGGCGGCACGCTGGTTCAGCGGGTGTTGGCGTGGCCCGCGCTGGTGTTCGTCGGCCTGATCAGCTACCCGCTCTATCTCTGGCACTTTCCGCTGATCGCCTTCACCAAGCTGCAGTTCGGCGGGGCGGCTCCGGCGTGGATCCTGCTCGCGGTGCTCGGGCTGAGCGCCGTGCTGGCCTTCCTCACCTATCGCTTCATCGAGCTGCCGATCAGGTTCGGAGCCGCGCCCGTCGCGTGGCGGGCGTGGTCTTTGCTGGCCGTGATGGCGGCGATGATCCCGATCGGCGTCGCGGCGACGAGCACGCGCGGCCTGCCGGTCCGGTTCGCGCCGGAGATCAGGGGCTTCATGCTGTCGGGCAGCGAGACCAATTCGCATTGGCGCCGTGGCCGCTGCCTGCTGCTCCTGCAGCCTGCCTCCGCATTCGGCGCCGACTGCGCCGGGCAGGGACGCCGGCCGCTGCTGCTGATCTGGGGCGATTCCTACGGCGCGGCGCTCTATCCGGGGCTGCTGCATCTGTCGACGGAGCGCGGCTATGACGTCGCGCAATATACGGCCTCCGCCTGCCCACCGCTGATCGGCTACACCTTGGAGGCCCGGCCGTTCTGCAAGAGCATCAACGACGACGTCGTGTTGCGGATCGGCCGTCTCCGGCCGGACGTCGTCATCCTCGACGCGACCTGGGGCCACGCCGAGTCCGTGCTGCGCGAGGACCTGCCGCGCACGGTCGCGCTGCTCAGGGCCAACGGCATTGCGAAGATCGTGCTGATGGGACCGCCGCCGAGCTGGCAGGGCGTCGGCCTGTCGCACAACGTGCTCGACTACTACCGGCAGACCGGAACGGTGTTGCCGGAGCGGACCCTGTTCCGCTCCAACGACGAATGGACGCGCGGCCGCGACGCGCTGTTTCGCGAGCTGACCCGTGAGCTCGGCATCGATTACATCTCCGTGCGCGACGTGTTCTGCAACGACGAAGGCTGTCTCAGCCGGATCGGTCCGGACGGCTCGCAATTGACGGCATTCGATCCCGGGCACCTCACGGTGCCCGGTGCCGTCTTCCTGGCGCGCCACACCATCAACAGCCTGCTTGGCCCGGCCCAGCGGCCGTCGCCGTGAGCCGCATTACTCCGGATCAGCCGGGATGCCGCGATAGGCGTGGATGATGAAGCGGGTGCCGCCGACCGAATAGTCGCCGCCGTTGGAGGCCTCGATCGCGAACATCTCGACCAGCTCCTTCCAGGCCTGCCGTTCGCCCGTGGTCGGAATGGCACGATTGGCGTTCCAGTCGTCGAAGCAGATGACGGCGCCGGTCGAGATCATGCCGCGCTCGAACAGTGGGACGAGCGCATCCATGGTCGACTGGTAGAGGTCGCCGTCGAAATGGATCATCGCAAACCGCGTCTCGGGCGGCAGCGTCTTCACGGTGTCGGCGAACCAGCCTTCGTAGAGCTGAAAGCGGTGCGGCGGAATAATCTTGCCGATCACGGCGCGCAGCTGCGGCGCGGCCAGCACCTTGCAGCCGCCCTTGGCCCACGCGCCGGAGATGACGTGCGGAGCGACCTGGTCGACCGGCGAGGTGATCTCGGGAAGGCCCTCGAAGCTGTCGAACAGGCGCAGAATACGGAACGGGTTTTCTCCGGACGCGCTCTTGCCGAGCGGCTGGCGCTGCAGGTCGAACACCATCGACGTGGCGATCGCGCGGGCGCTGAAGCCGCCCATCGTGCCGAACTCGGCGATGTCGCCGTTGACATGGGCGCTGTTGACGTATTGGACGCACAGGGTGAGCGTCTTGGCGATCTCCTGTGCCGGCAGGATCAGCACGTCGGCATAGCTGTAATATGCGCCGGGCGAGGGAAGCTGCCGCGCGCTGTATTTCTCCAGCGCGATGTCCTGGATGATGCGTCCGTCATCGACAGTGTCGGCGGACGGGGCTGCGATTGCCACGGCCGGAGGCCTTTCCTGTACGGTGGCGCTGCTGCCGTTCCCGTAGGGCCAGGGCAGCGGCGGCTCGAACATGATCGCCCGTTTGACCGAGCGCATCCAATACAGCGCGTCCGGCGGCAGCGAGGTGGCGAGCGCATTCTTCAACGGTTGCAGCATTCAAATTCTCCAACGCGGCGCTGTTCGATGACCGCAAAACGGCCTTGAGGGATGGCGCAGATGCGACGCTGCGCCGAAGAGAGGTGTTCGCCTGGCAACGCCCGACAGGCGGCGTCACGTCGAGACGGGATCGCGCGCTCGGTGACGGCGATATCGGCGGTGAGTGCGCGCCTTCTGCGTCGCGCGCAAGCCCACCTGCTGCCTTCTGGCTTAGCCGTCCTCCATCCATGGTGCAAGCGGGCGGCCATGCGTCAATAGAGGCTGGCAGCCCGGCGTCCGTCGGCCAATGCGTCGTGGGCGTCGGCGGGCCGCTCCTTCGGCAGCTTGACGAAGAACGGGTCGGCGGGCCAGTGGTTCATGCCGACGACCATGATTGTCATCTCCTCGTCGGGCATGCGCGGCATGAACACCAGATCGATCGCGGAGCGTGTCTTGTGCGATGGCGGGCTGCCGCGATGCATGAGGCGGGTCGCATCGAACACCAGCAGATCACCAGTCTTGCCCAGAACCGTGTGCTCCCGGTAATTCGCGTCGCGATACTGGAACGGACCGGTCTGCTCGTCGACATCGCAGAGATAGAGCACGCCGCGGATGACGCCGGCCGGGCAGCCGTCGCTGTGCCATTGCTGGGGACCGATACCCTCGGTCAAATGCGGCTTCGAGCGCACCAGCCGGACATTGGCGACCTTGGCGGGGCAGCCGAGCACGCCGCGGAAGAAGGAATCGAAATCGCCGCCGCTGAACAGCGCGTGCAGATAGTCGACGAGCGCCGCCGATGGCATCCCGGTCTGTAGATCCTGCGTGTAGGGAGCGACGCTGTTGCCGGCCCAGTCCCATGCCGAGTGGCGGTTGCTGACGTCGCGGTCGAAGCTCTCGGTTTCCCGGAACATGGCCGCCTTTTCCGGATTCGTGCTGATCACCGTGACGCCGTTCTGCTGGAAGGCGACGATCTTGTCGGCGAGCTGGCTCGGCGTCTTCTGCGGATCGAACTTCGGCGCATGGGCCGTGCACATCGGCGGCGCGCTGTTCGCGGCCGGCAGCAGCGTCAGCTGGCGCGGCTGCGCCGTGCCGTTCTTGTCCGCGGGGGCTGCGTCTGGACTGGGATGTCCGTTCAGGCGGTCGAACGTGTCGGCCCGCACCAGGCGGTAGCCGAGAGCGCTGAGCGCCTGGTTGACGCCGCCCTTGAGCCGCTGCTTGGCAGTGCTGATCATCGGTCCCAAGGCCATGATGTCCTCATGCTGCGTTCGGCTTGGTGGGCTGGAACGGATCCAGGCCGCACGCCATTCGATAATAGAGTTCGTATCGCGGATGATTGGCGACGAGGCCGCGGCTGTCGATCGCATGATCGATCAGCGACTCGAGCAGGAGACGGGCGCCCTTGGGCGGCAGATGCACCCCGTCGAAATCGAACTCCGGACGCAAGAGATCGCCCTCGGTCAGGTCGGGCCAGCGGTCGACCGTGAAGAGGTTCACCGAACGCACCTTCTGCGCCAGCTTCCAGTTGAACGCCTGAACCAGCTTGGTCCGGACGGAGACAGGGCAGTCGTAGTTCTGCAGCTCTCGGATGCGCGCTTCCTGCCGGGTCGGGGGAACGACGCTCTGCACGTAGACGCGCTTGAAGCCGGCCTTGACCAGCTGATCGAGCCCGGCGACGAACGGCCCGAGCCGTGCCTCGATCGCCTCGTCGATGAGATCCCACGGCACCAGCGGCTTGTCGAGCAGAGGCAACGTGGTGGCGAACGGCGGAACGAAGTCGTGGGTGTCCTTGAGGAGTTGCAGGAGCGGACCGCGAACGTCGATCTCGCCGACGGTGATCATGATCAGCGGCGGCCGCACGGCCTGGCCGACCGCCTTGGCAATGGCGAAATCGACCTCGTCCATCGACAGATGCGTCGCGCGTCCGTTGCGCACCAGGCCCTCATATTCGAGGAAGGCGATGAAGTCAGGATGAAACTCGCCGGTGGCGGGATCATAGAACTCCCGCGCCGTGGCGCCGGGGATGTACTTGGTACGGGCCATCACCCAGGCGCCGGTCCACCGCTCCCGGAACACCATGTTCCGATACGGCAGGGAATGGCTGTCGCCGACGATATAGACCGGCAGAACCGCTTCGAGCTCGGTGTCCACGCTGATACGTCCCCCTCACATCACAGGCTCGGCCGCGGCCGCCGCTCGTCCTCAGTTGTTACGGCTCGCGGCCAGTGCGCGGTAGAACTCGTCCTCGTCGCAGATGATCTGCGGCGCGGCCGGAGGAGCCGCCGGTTGCATTCGTTCGTCATCACGTGCGGATCGCACCTCTGCGCCAGCGTCCTCGCCGGTGAACTGCGCGAAGAACAGCTTCATCGCGCGCGCGACGCCTTCGGACGTGACCGAGCGCGCATCGTCGGCGAAATACGCCCCCGCGTTCTTCGCATTGGTGATGATCTCGTAGGACGCGAAATAATGCACGTTGTCGAAGCGCCGGACCATCTCCTCGGCGGCGACGCGCAGCACGCTCTTGGAATAGGTCGTGGCCTGCAGCACGTGGCGCGGCTCCATGGTGGCGGCGAGCGGGACCGGCGAGACCGTCAGGATGATCTGCAGGCGCGGATTTGCTGCCGACATCAGGTTGATCGCCTCGGCAAGATAGCCGGTGGTCTCCATGACCGATAGATTGTGGAACGCGTATTTGGCATCGTCGAAGTCGCCAGCGCTGCCGCACCCCGGACAGGTCGGATACACCGTGCCGTCGAGCTTGGACACCCAGCTCTCGGTCAGACCGAGCGTGAAGATGAAGATGTCGGTGGTTTCGAAGAGCCGCCGCACCGCCTGCAAATGCCGCTTCAGATCTGCTTCGGCCTCGACCATCGAGACGTAGCCGCGCGGCGTGATGCGGGGGCGCAGCAGATCGAACACCCAGCCGTCGCTGTCGGTCCAGAACTGATCGGCCGGTTGGAAACCGCCGAAGGCGCGCTGCAGCAGTTGCAGCAGTTGCAGGGTGCTGTAGATGTTGCCGTAGCGCGCGGAGAACACGCCATAGCCGAAGCGCTCCTCCTGCTCGGGCGTCAGATGCGGCGGCGCGGGCTCGGTGACATAGTAATTGTAGCCGCGCTCCTTCAGGGCGCGCGAGATGTGCTGCGCGAAGCAACTGCCGGCCGAGGCGACGCGCTGATCAGGACCGAAGCGGAGCCGCGCGGTCAGATGAGGATCGAGATCGGATGGGCTGCGCTCGGCAACGGCCTGACGCCAGAAGCTGCTCGCGGGCAGCGTGGTGTAGGGACAACTCATGCACTCACCCTCTGACCGCATGGGGCCGCGACGCAACGAAAGCGAAGCGCATGCTGCTCAAGCCCTCGGCTTCATTCCGAGATAGGAATGAATGATGAACTTGGTGCCCTGGATCGAGTAGTCGCCGGAATGGCTGGCGACGATGTTGAAGCGGCTGACGAGGTCGGCCCAGGCCTTGCGCTCGCCGGCCTCGGGGTCGGCCTCGTTGCAGTTCCAGTCGTCGAAGCAGAGCACGGCGCCCTTCGAGATGAAGCCGCGTTCGAAGCACGGCACCAGAGCATCCATGGTGGATGAGTAGAGGTCGCCGTCGAAATGGATCAGTGCAAAGCGCGTGTCGTCCGGGAGCAGCTTCACCGTGTCGGCGAACCAGCCTTCATAGATCTCGACCCGGCTGGGCGGAATGATGGCCTCGACCATGGTCCGCAGATCCGCGGCGCTGAGAATCCTGCAGCCGCCCTTCGACCAGGTGCCCGATTTCACGTGCTGCGACTCGAGGTCGACCTGCGCCGTGATTTCCGGCAGGCCCTCGAAGCTGTCGAACAGGCGCAGCTTGCGCAGCGGCTGGTTCGGCTGATAGCGCGGGTCGAACACCATCGCGTTCGCCAGGGTGCGCGCGGTGAAGCCGCCCATGGTGCCGAATTCGGCGATATCGCCTTTGACATCGGCGCTGTTGATATACATCACGCTCAAGGTCAGCGTGCGCGCGATCTCCTTGGCGGGCAGGATCAGGACGTCGTCGATATCGAAGAACAGGTACGGCGCGCTAATCTTGTGGGCGTCGAGCCGTTCCAGGGCTTCGGTCTGCCGCGTCCGCGGCTCCGACCCCGCTCCGGCGGCCGGCGCGGGGACCGGTTGAGGCTCGGGTTCGGGCTTTGGCTCCAAAGCGGCCTGCGGCCGTTCCGGAGGCGGCTGCCCCATCAGCGCGCGCTTGATCGAGCGCAGCTTGAACAGGGTCTGGGGGGGCAGGCCTTCGGCGATCGCCACCTTCAACGACTTCGTCATGACAGCCCCGTTCCCTGCCGCTCGCGATGTTTCGCTGCCAATCTATAGATACATTTTGCAAAGATCGCAAAAGCGGCATGCGGGATCCGCACTCGTTTTGCGTGGGTCTTCAGCCGGGGAGGCCGACAAAGCCGCAATCCGGGTCGCCGGCGCTCGAGCCGGTTCCGACGTGCGCGTCGACGACGAATTGGCTCGCATCTTCAGGTGCATCACCCTTGTCCAGTCAGGTGACGAAAAATATTCTTCTTTCGTTTTTCCAGAAAACGTGGTTTTCTCTCGCCATCCCGCCTCGTGCAGAGGGACGTACGCGTCGTCACGATACGTGGAGGTGGGCTGCGATGGACGTGACGGCTGCGCCCGACGAGCGCAAGCGTTACGGACGGCGAAGTCGTGTGGTCCTGGCCTCTCGACGCTGAGGTCTGCGCAACGCGCCAAAGGCGCGTTGTCGCAAAATGGGGGCAAGAACGCCGATCCCCAGGGAGAGCACGAAGGACACCGTTAAAACCGATCGCGCGGGGAAGGCCGGGATGTCCCAGCCGAACCTGTGGTACCTGCCGCCTGCATTTCTTTCTGCAGGCGGGCCATGGGGGCGGCAGGCTCCCGGCCTTCCTCGCGCCCTCTCAATCGAGAGGGCGACGATCTACAGCAACACTCGGACGCCAATGCGTCGCGAGAGCGCCTGTCGACGCTCTCAGCTCGCACTCATTCGAAGAAGATGAATTCGTGGTCGCCGGTGTAGCCGGAGCGCTTGAATTCGAACGCCCATTCCTCGGGGGTGTGGAAGATGCGGCAGGTGAGCTGCCAGTACATCAAATTCACCTTCTCGCGCTCGTTGCGGTAGCCCTCGACGCAGAGATATTTGGCGCCGCGGCTGACGCGCTCCATCTCGCGCAGGGCGGCATCGAGATCGTAGTTGTAGAGGTTGTGCAGCGTGTTGATCGAGATGACCAGATCGAAGTGCTTGTCGGGGTAGGGCAGCTTGGCCGCGCTGCCGACCTGGCAGAACGGCTTCACGCTCTCCATCGTGTGCTCGACGCCGTAGGACGAGACGTCGATGCCGGCGACCTCGAGATCCGGGATGGCCTCGCGGAAATCGTGCAGAATGAAGCCCTTGCCGGAGCCGACGTCGAGCACGCGCATGCCCGGCTTGATGCCGTACGTCTCGATCATCGCGTCGGCGACCTTGCGCCAGCGGCCGTCATATTTGTAGCCGCCATAGCCGGTCTCGCGGCTGCCGTCCCAATAGTCGTAATCGTACTTGATCGCCATCTCCGCGACATCGGCCTTGTCGCGCTGGGTGACGCGCGCGAGATAGTCGCGCTTGGTCGATTTGTGGACGAGACTGACGAACTCGCGGTAGGCCATGAAGATCTCCGGGCGTGGGATTGTCGGTTAGTCGGATGTGGCGCCGATCAGGCCGAGCTGCGCCTCGGCCTTGGCGAGCTGCGCGGCGCAGCGCTGCGCCCAGGCGCCGGTGTCGGCGAAGGCGCGCCTGATGGCGCCGAGCGGCAGGAAGTCGTTCAGGATGATGCAGGTCCACTTGACCTGGTAGGCATCGAGCAGCAGCCGGCAGCGCGCGACGCTGGCCGCGTCAAGCCCGAGGCCCTCCGTCAGCCGCTCGATGAAATGCTCGTGCACGGCCAGCGGCACCGGCACCTCCGGCTGGCAGAAGAAGTCCGACACCAGCTTGGCCGGGTCGTCGCGGCCGGCATATTCGAAATCGAGGAAGGTCAGCTTGCCCGCGTCGTCGATCAGCGCGTTGTGGAAGCCGAAGTCGGACGGCGATAGGCAGACCTGATCGGCGGGGATGGCGGCCTCCAGGCCGAGCCCTTCGGCCGCGGCGCCGCTCAGAATGGTCGCCTTCACGTCGGCCCAGGCCGGCTGCAGCCGCGCCGCCACGAATTGCCGGGCCTCGGCCACATGCGGCACGTCGGCATCGAGCGTCGCCAGCCGCGCGACGCGGCGCTCGACGGTCGCAATGTGCTCGGCCAGCGAGAAGCAGGCCTCCGAGCCCGGCGCCAGCGCAGGGCGGGGCGGGGCGTTCACCGCGAGCACGAAATCGATCGCGGCCTCGACATGAACAGGTGCCAGCTCGGCAGCCGTCAGCTTGCGTCCTTCGACGAAGCTGTAGAGGCCAGCCTGCTCGGCGCGGTCGCAGGCCAGCGGTTCCGGCACGACGCGGACGCCGCGCGACCAGGCATGGCTGATGAAGCTCCATTCAGCGCCGAGCCGGTCGCGGGTGTCGCGGGCATCGGTGAAGTAGCGCTTGAGGACCAGCGGGCCGTCGGCGGTGTCGACGCGAAAGACCTGGTTGTTGCGGCCGCCGGCCAGCCGCGTCAGCGCCCTGGGGCTCGCCTTGCCGGCCTGCGCGGTGAGGCGCTGCGCCAGCGCCAGCAGCGCGGCATCGGCGCCCGCGCTGGCCTCAGCCGCGGTCACGGACGACATCCGCCGCGATCTCAGCCCAGGAGGTGCGGCGCTCATAGCCCGTGGCCTTGGTCGCGAACTGGTCCTCCGGATCGAACAGCACCTTGCGCATGCCTTGCGGAAATCCGGCCATGGCCAGGATCTCCGGCAGGTCGTCGACGAACAGCTCGCAGGCCAGCGCGTGGGCGCGGGCGACCTTGTCGTCCTTGGTCAGCTCGAAGAACACCCGCTCCGGCGCGATCTGGCCGGGCGCTGATCCCATCAGGCCGCGGTCGGTCAGGAAGCCGCGCGCCGCGGCATGCATGTCGTGCTTCGGTCCGAGAATGGGGTGCCGGGTCTTATGGCTGACGATGAACAGGTCATGGCCGGCGGCACGGGCCGCATCGACGAATTCCGCGAAGCCGGGGTAGGGCGACACCAGATCCATGCGGGCGCCGTAGACATAGCCCTGCAGCTCGGTGAAATCGTCCTTGCGCCCGCTGCCGTTGAGATGGTCGCGGACGCTGTTCTTGTCGCGGCCGAGATCGGCCGGGATCAGGCCGCGCTCGAGTGCTGCCGCATGAAACACGCCGTCATAGCAGGCGATCGTGTTGTCGAAGTCGATCCCGATCCGCATGGCCTGGACTTAACGCAGCGACATGTCGATCAGCGGACGGCCGACCTTGCCGGCGGCCAGATCCTGCAGCGCCTGGTCGGCCTGGGCGAGGCTGTAGGGCTTCGACAGGAGATCCCGCACCGGGAAGCGGCCGGAGCTCAGCAGCCGGCCGTAGCGGCCGTAGTCGCGATCCGGCACGCTGTCGCCGCCCCAGGTGCCGAGCAGGCTCTTGCCCTGGTTGAAGACGCCGGGATTCAGCGTGAGCGCCGCGCCATGCTTGGCGTTGCCGATGACGACGGCACGGCCGCCCTGCTGGCGCGTCGAATTGATCGCCTGCTCCATAACGGCCGGAATACCGGAGGATTCGACCGCGAGATCAACGCCCTGCGGCACGATCTTCTTGATCTCGGCCAGCACGTCGCCACCAGCGTCGATCACGTGGGTCGCGCCGTAGATATGCGCCAGCGCGCGGCGGGTCGGATTGGGATCGATGCCGATCACCGGCATGGCGCCCGCGAGCGCCGCCGCCATCAGCGCGTTGAGGCCGATGCCGCCGGTGCCGAACACGGCGACGGCGTCGCCCGGCTGGACCTTGAGCACGTTGTAGACCGCGCCCATGCCGGTCGGCGCCGCGCAGCCGAGCAGCACCGCGACATCCATCGGCAGGTCGGGCGGCAGCAGGGTCAGGCGGTTCTCGCTGACGACCGCATGGCGCTGGAAGGTGGTGACGCCGCCGGCGTTGACCTTCTTGCCGTCCCAGTCATAGACGGCGCCGCCGGCCTCGATGCCCGTGCCCTTGATCCAGGACAGCACGACCTTGTCGCCGACCTTGACCTTGGTGACGGCGCTGCCGGCCTCGATCACCGTGCCGGTACCCTCATGGCCCAGGCAGTGCGGCACCCATTTGTCCTCGCCCTTGTCGCCGCGCCACTCCATGACCTGCGTGCCGCAGGCGCCGGAATAGGCGATCTCGACCAGCACCTGGCCCGGCTTCAACGCGGGGGTCTCGATCTCGGCCAGCACGAGCGGTTGGCCGGTCTGGACCAGGAGGGCAGCTTGGGTCTTCATGTGATGTCTCAGCTCAACGCGTGGATGATCTTGTCCGCGATCTGGTGGCCGGTCAGTCCCAGCACCTCGCGGGCATATTCCTGTTCGCCTGATTTCTTGAAGAAGGCGTCCGGCGTGCCGAAGCGCAGGAACTTCTGGTGCTTCGTCTCGGTGTCGGCGAGCCATTCGGAGACGGCGGAGCCGAAGCCGCCGATCAGCGAATGCTCCTCGATGGTCGCGACCAGCTTGAAGCGGCTGAAGGCCTGCTTGAGCTTGTCCTCATCCAGCGGCTTCACGGTGTGGAAGCTGACGACCTCGGCGGAGATGCCCTTCTCCTTCAATCTATGTGCGGCTTCAATGACTTCCGGCAGCATGTTGCCGGTCGAGAGCAGGCAGACGTCGGAGCCTTCCTCGATCGTGATCGCCTTGCCGATCTTGAAGTCCGTGATGGGGCCCTTGTGAACGACCGGCTCACCCTTCTTGCCCATGCGGATGTAGACTGGGCGGTCCTGCTGCATGGCCGCGCGCAAGGCGCCGCGCACCTCGAAGGCATCGCCCGGGCAGATCACGACCATGTTCGGGATCGAGCGCAGGAACGAGATGTCCTCGCAGGCGTGGTGGGTCGGGCCGAGGCCGGAATAGGCGAGGCCGGCGCCGACCGCGACGATGGTCACGGGGACCTCGTGATAGCAGACGTCGGTGCGGATCTGCTCCAGGCAGCGCGTCGTCACGAACGGCGTGATCGTGTAGGCGACCGGGCGCAGGCCGTTCATGGCCATGCCGGCGGCGACGCCCATCATGTTGGCCTCGGCGACGCCGCAGTTGAAGAAGCGGCTGGGGTGCTTGTCCTTGAACTTGTCGAACAGGCGGTTGCCGATGTCGCCCGAGAGCATGACGACGCGGCTGTCCTCGTTGCCGAGCTTGGTCAGTTCGTCAGCGAACGCGTTTCTCATGACAGGCCGAGCTCCTTGAACGACTTGACGACTTCCTCAGCGGTCGGGGCGCGATAGTGCCAGTTGTTGTCGTCCTCCATGAACGACACGCCCTTGCCCTTCACGGTGTGGGCGATCAGCGCCACCGGCTTGCCCGAGCCGTTCGGGATGTTCTGCATGGCTTCCGCCAGCGCGCCGATGTCATGGCCGTCGATCTCGTGGGCGTCCCAGCCGAAGGCGGCCCATTTGTCGCGCAGCGGCGCCAGCATCAGGGTTTCGTTGGAGCGCGCGGTCGCCTGCCACTTGTTGTAGTCGACGACGACGCAGACATTCTCGAGCTTCTGGGCGGCGGCGAACATCGCCGCCTCCCACACCGAGCCCTCGTTGTTCTCGCCGTCGGAGAGCAGGGCGAACACGCGGTAGTTCTCGCCCTTGATGCGCCCTGCGAGCGCCATGCCGCAGCCGAGCGGCAGGCCGTGGCCGAGCGAGCCGGTGGCCGCCTCGACGCCGGGCAAAAGGTTCGCCGGCGGATGCTCGGCGAGCCGGCCGCCGTCCTGGCAGTAGGTGTCGAGCTCCTCGATCGGGAAGTAGCCCTTCATCGCCAGGGTCGCGAACAGCGCCGCGGCGGCATGACCCTTGGAGAGGATGAAGCGGTCGCGCAGCGGGTCGGAGGGATTCTTCGGGTCGATGTTCAGCACATGCCAATAGGCTGCGGTCATCGCATCGGCGCAGGACAGCGACGAGGCCAGATGCGCGGCCTGCGCCTTGTGCGACATCTCGATGATCTTGCCGCGCAGCCTTGCGGCCTGCGCCTTCAGGGCGGCGGCGTCAGGCTTGGCCGCCGGGCTCCGGACTGCAACGTTCATCGTGCTCTCCAGTCGCGCTTCTCCGGGAAGCGCAGGGATCGATCAGGGTTTATGTTCGTACTTGGTCGGCAGCTTGGCCATGACATCCTCGAAGCGTCGCGCCCAGGCGATGACGTCGTCGATGCCCTGTTCCAGCGAGTAGGTGTCGCGCCAGCCGAGCTCAGTCCGCAGCTTGAAGCTGTCGAGCGTATAGGCAGTGTCCTTGCCGGGACGCTCCGGGCCGATCTCGACGCAGTCCTCGAAGGTCTTGCCGAGGCGGGCCAGGATCATCTCGACCAGCGTGCGGATCGAGACCAGCTCGTAGCCCGAGATGTGATAGGTCTCGCCGAGCTTGCCGCTGCGACCGATCTTCACCGTCGCATCCGACACGTCGGTCATGTGGATGAAGACGCGGATCGACTTGCCGCCGCCGTCGAGCCGCAGCTTCTGCCCGGTCATCGCCGCCACGATGGTGCGCGGCACGATGCGATAGAGCTGCTGGCCCGGGCCGTACACATTGGCCGCACGTGTGAAGACCACGGGGAACTGGTAGTTGGCGAAATAGGTGCGCAGGCTCATGTCGCCGGCCGCGCGCGACACCGCGTAGGGCGTCGACGGGTTGAAGGCTGCGTCCTCGCGCACCCAGCCCTCGGTCGAGCCGTAGACCTCGGGCGTCGTGACGTGGACGTAGCGGTCGAGGCCGTCATAGTTGCGCAGGATGTCGTGCAGCCGGACCGCGGAGACGACGTTGGTCATCATCCAGTGGTCTGGATACAGCCAGCTCTCGCCGACCATGCTCTGCGCCGCGAAGTTCACGACGTGAGTCGGCCGCTCCGAGGCCAGCAGCGCCTTGAGCGCATCGAGATCGTGATTGAGATCGACGCGCTGGAAGCGGACCTTGCCGGGACGCTTCTGCCACTTGTACGGCAGGAAGGCGTCATGCGGCTCGTCCGAGCGGCTGGTCGCGATCACGTCGTGACCGGCCGCGGCCAGGAAGTCGACGAAGGTTGCGCCCGAAAACGAGTTCGAGCCGAGGATCAGGTACTTTTCGTTCGCAGCCATCGTCCCTGTCCGTCAGACCTCGCGCGTCGTGATGATGTCGCCGCGCTGGGCGTACAGCCACTGCATGATCATGTGGCCGATCACCATCTGCGCGTCCTCGGCGATCTGCATGTCGTCGACCGCGAAATGGATCGGCACGTCGGCGAGGGCCTTGGCCTTGCCGCCGGAGAAGCCCAGCACGGCATAGCTGGTCATGCCGATCTTCTTGCCTTCTTCCAGCGCCTTCAGGATGTTCGGCGAGTTGCCGGAGCCGGAGAAGGTGATCAGCACGTCGCCCTTGCGCGCGAGCACCGCGAGCTGCAGCGAGAACACCTGGTCATAGCCTTCGTCATTGGCGAGGCAGGTGATCACGGATGGGTTCGACGACAGCGAGTGCACGCGCAGACCCGAGCCTGGCGTCTTCGAGAGCGCGTAGAGGAAATCGTTGGCGAGGTGGTTGGCGTTGCCACCGCTGCCGCCATTGCCGCAGAAGAACACCTGCCGGCCGGTCTGCCAGCAGTCGCGCAGATCATAGGCGAGCTTCTCGACCGGGCTCCAGTCGAAATCCTTCAGCACGGTGCTGAAGCGGCTGGTGTAGTCGGCGAACAGGCTGCCGGGGGTCTTGAAGGCCAGGACGTTCATTTCACGACCTCCTTCTCCATCCATTTCAGATTGTACCAGCGATCGTCGTTCTTGAGCTGGCCCTGCGAGTACATGCCGATGATTTCCTTGATCGCGTCTTCCACTGTCTTCTTCGGGCGGAAGCCGGTCGCGAGCAGGCGATCGGAGTTGACGCGATAGCTGCGCGGGTCGTTCGAGGGCGTCACGATGACCTCAGCCGGCACGTGCTTGGTGACCAGATTGGCGATGTCGAGGATCGAGATGTTCTCGAAGCCCGCATTATAGATCCCGGTGTGCTCAGGATGATCGAGCAGGAAGAGATAAAGGTCGGTGATGTCGTCGATGTGGATGTTCGGCCGGGTCTGGTCGCCGCCGAACACGGTGATGCGGCCGTTCATCAGCGCCTGCATCGTCAGCATGTTGACGGAGACGTCGAGCCGCTGGCGCGGAGAGTAGCCGCACACGGTCGCGGGACGGACGATCTGCACCACCATGTCATCCTTGTAGGACAGCACGATGCGCTCGCCGCACATCTTGGTCTTGTTGTACTCGGAGATCGGCAGCAGCTCGAGATCCTCGGTGACCTGCTCCTCTTCCTTCACGCCGTAGACGCTGCCGGAGGACGCGTAGATGAAGCGCTTGATGCCGTGGCGATAGGCGCGGTCGGCGAGCTGCATCGTGGCGAGGCAGGAGATCTCCCAGGTCAGCTTGGGGTCGAGATCGCCGCACGGGTCGTTGGCGACGCTGGAGAGATGGATGATGGCGTCGACCCCGGTCAGGTCGATGGCGTCGGGATTGCGGACGTCGCCCTGGACGACGGTGAGATCCGGATGCGGCTCGAGGAAATTGCCGAACCACATGATGTCGAACGCGACCACCTTGTGGCCGGCCTTCAAGAGCTTCGGCACGAGCACGCTGCCCTTGTAGCCGCACGCTCCGGTCACGAATATCTTCATCTGAGCAATCCCCGTGGCTCGCCTGTCGTGTCGCCGGCTGGCGCGTCGCGCGCACCTTTATACAAATTGGCTAGGGAAGGCGACCAGCCCGGCGGCGCAAGCCGCCCGTCAGACGTCCCCGCCACGGCGCGGTTCGTGATTAAACTCCAAATGGGCCCGGCGCAAGCTTTCCGGGTTACCGATATCCCGATGATAACCGCTGGTTTCCACGCACAAAATGCGTCCGAGATAGTTGGGGATGATTTCGGTGGAGAGATCGACGATCGGCTTTCCCAACGCGGCGATGTCGGTGATGACGGCAGGATCGAACACGTAGACCGCGCCATTGGCGAGGTTCCCAGGCGGATTCTTGACCTTCTCATGGAAGGCGATCACCCTGTGCTGATCGTCCAGCTCGAGAATCCCGCACGAGCTCGGATCATCGGTGCGGAACGCGAGCATCGTCATGATGCAGCCATCAGGGCGGTTGCGATGGGCGGAGAGCAGCCCCGCGACGTCGAAATCCGTCAGATTGTCGGCGTGAGCCACGAGGAAGGGCTGGTCGCCGAACCAGGCGCGGTTGGCAAGCACGGTGCCGCCCGTCCCGAGCAGTTCATCTTCGTGAACGAGATCGATGCGGTCCCGCCAGCGCGATTGCGCCACGTGCACGCGCACCTGTTCGGCGAGCCAGTGTGTATTGAGCAGCGCGCGCTCGATGCCGCCTTCGAACACGAGATCGAGCCAGTAGTCCAGCAATGGCCGGTCGTGCACACGCACCAGGCATTTCGGCGTCGTATTGGTCAGCGGGCGCAGCCGGCTTCCGATCCCCGCCGCGAGCAGGAGGGCACGCATGACGACATCCTACTCCTGGCTGAACCCGGTCTCGTCGATTTCCCGCACCAGCTCTGCCGTCGTCAAGGGAAGGTTGCCGACGCGGGAGACCTGGAGGGCGGCCGCCAGCGATCCGAGATAGGAGGCCCGCCAGATATCGGCGCCCGCGCGCAGGCCCATCGAGCAGGCCATGAAGAAGCTGTCGCCGGCGCCGGACACGTCCTTCGGCGACGGATTGAACGCCGGCAGCCGGTCCGAGGTGAAGGTGCCATCCGCCAAGGTGTTGATCAGCGCGCCTTCGGCGCCGAGCGTGATCACCAGATTCTTGGTGCGGGCCCGCTCGACCAGTCGCTCGCTGATCACGGCGAGGCCCGAGATGAAGTCGTTCAGCGCGACGCGCGCCTCGCGCTCGGTCGGCGTCAGCAGGGTCATGCCCTTGAAGCGGGAGACGTCGCCGGTCTGCGAGGACACCTGGCTGTCGGCCGCCATCATCACGCCCTGTGCGCGGGCGCGATCCGCGATCGCGTCGACCAGATCCTGCGGCAGGCAGCCATAGTTGAAGCAGGAGAACAGCAGCAGATCGCAGGTCTTCAAGGCACGCTCGACCGATGTCAGCATTTGCCGCTGCAGGTCGGCGTCCGAGGCGTGCTGGCGCAGATGGTTGACCCGCAGCAACGTCTTGTTGAGCGCGCGAAAACGCTGTTTGCGCGTGGTCGGCCGGCTCTGGTCGGTGAAGGCGTTGAAGTTGACGCCATGCTGTTCCAGCGTGTTGCGCGCGAATCGCGCCGCCTCGTCGTCGCCGACGAGCGTGAAGAACTTCACGTCCGCGCCGAGGCCATGGGCATGCGCCGCAACCGCGCCGGCACCGCCGACGAAGGTGCGGGTCATCAGCGGCGTCACCACGATGGTCGGATCCTCCTGGGACATGCCGACCGCATCGCAGGTGACATATTCGTCGACGATCAGGTCGCCGATGACGGCGACCCGCATGCCGGAGAGCTTGCGGAGCAGATCCTTCAGATTCGTGATCTCGAAGCCGTGGCGCTTGGGAAATTCCTGCGGTTTGCGAACCGTGGAGATGTCGATGTTGGCGTCGCGTTCCAGCAGCGACAGCGACGCAAAGCGCAACTCACCGGACGAGAAGATCAGCCGCCCGCCATAGACGTCCACGGCCTCCTGCTCGGGATTGGCGCGATCCTCGAACTCCTTGCCCTTGACGACGACGGTCGGCTTCAGATGCGCGATGAAGTCGGACGCCGACCTATCCAAGCGCACGGCATGGTGCACAAAGGCGATGGAACGCACATTTTCGAGGCGCATGTCCTGCGCCAGGGTCACGCCGGGCGTCGAATCGGGATTGACGCCCACGACCAGCACGTCGGCCTGCTCGGCGGCGAACTTCAAGAGCCGTAGATGTCCGGGGTGCACGACGTTGAAGTTGCCGGACACGAACGCAATCGTCTCCCCGGAGTCACAAGAGGCGCGAACAGTCTGGCAGGCCAGATCCATCTCACTCATATCGATCACCTGATCCAAGGAATTCGCCTCCGGCTCGATCGGGCTGAGGTAGGACATCCGGCCACCGTGTCATTCGCCGGCCGAAGAACTCCGATGCAAAGCGTCGCTGTCGCCCGGCACATCTGCACCGCGAATCCCGTTCCGATCTGCATCTTTCATGCTCGACATTGATTTCGTTGCGAAAAAAACAAGCGTGACCCCGAGATCGGAGCGATGGAGGGGCCGGCGGCCGATCATTTCCAATGGTCTCTTTATCAGGTGTGCGCAGCAGCACAAACAGTCCTGTTAGCTTGCGGTTGTGTGGTCGCGTCGGAATGCGGCTTCCGGAGAGCTCATCGTCCTTCACGGCAATGCTCGGCGCTGTGCAGACGAATCAGGCGAAGGATGGATCCAAGAATGCTCCGGCGAGAGACGGACTGCGTTGCGCTGGTCGGCGGGCCACGCGGAAAAGCCTCGGGGACGCCAGTCTCTCGCAGGACGTCTCAGTGATAGAGGTCGAACTGTTCACCTTGTCCTTTTTCAAGATCGGCCGTCAACGCGCTGCGGTCGATCAGCGGAAACAGCTTGCTGAACTCGGGGCGGTCCAGCAGTGCGAGGTAGGTCTTGAGCATGCCCCGTTCCGAAGGATGCGCGGGATCGAAGAAGTTGCCGGCATCGCGCGATATCTCGGTGCGGCTCATGTCGAAGAACTGAATGCCTAGCTGCGCAAATCTTTCGACGGTCTGTGGACTCCTGATCTCGCGCCAGAGTCCGGAATAGGGCCAATAGGCCTCATCGGTGTCGAGAAAGGCGGCAGCGCTCTCCAGGAGCGGATACTGGATTGCAATCACCGAGAACCCGCGCTCGCGGGACAGCCGAGACAGCCGCTCGATCTCGCCAAATTCGCGTTCGCTGAGATGGGGCGCGCCCGGAAACGAGGAGGTGACGTATTGAGCGCCGCGCGCCAAGGTTTCGGCTGCTGCATTCCGGTAGGGTGGCGCGACCATGACGGAACCATCCTTGCGGAACCCGAACTTGCCACGGATCGCCTCTGTTCCTATCAGCCTGTTGTTGTCAACAGGCTCGAGCTGCGGCGTCATCATGGCCGAACGGATTGCATCGAGGTCTCCGTGGGCCCGCGTGACGAAGTCTGCGACGTCGTGCAGCTTCCGCCGATGCGAATCGATGCCCTGGGCGAAGTCCATCGTGCGTTCTTTCCGCCAGACGTCAGCGAGGAAATCGCCAAACAGGAAGTAGTCCAGCGCTACGACGACTACGCGCGGCTTCGCCACCGTGGTTGCGCGATCGACAAAGTCCACAACGTGCGTGAGAGGCCAAGCCGTCAGGCACGCATTGTAGGTCACATAGGGGCGGAACATCTGCTCGCGCGCCTGACCGCACCGCGAACTTCCTACCAGCAGAACCTCAGGACGGACCTGTTTGATTCGTTCGAGCTTGTAGGGTGCATAGTCCTTGAAGGTGCCGAGCCAGACCAGCCGTTCTGTGCGCGATTGCTGGGCTGCAATCATGGAGAGCGGAACGGTCGCGCCCAATCGCCAGCCGGCCCATTCGAAAACAGCCAGCAGCGGCAGGAAAACGACAGCAAACAGCGCCACTACGATCGCAAGATACCGCGCCAAAGTTCGAGCCCGCCTTGATGATTGTGCTTCGGGAGTTAGCGAGTTTGGCTCGCAATCCGCGTCGTGCTGGGAGTTGGTTGCGCTAGAATCAGGCTAATAGCTTGGCGTGGTTGCCGCAAGCGGATGATGCGCCAGCGCCACGCCGCCTGCCTGGACAGCTTCGACGAGAACATATTCGGATTCCTCAGCAGGATCGGCGCGATCGACGGCCCTTCTGCGTTCACTAAGCCAGAATGTCGGTGGCGAGGGCTCGAGGCCCGTCGCTTGCCACGCCCGGCTCGTTCAGAATTGGAAGTAGAGGAACTGCGAGGTGTCTCCGGCAATGATGTTCATCAGAACTGCCGCCACGAGCGCGATGGAAGTTCCGATTGCCCACGGCAAGGACGGTCGCCACTTCAGGTTCAGAATGCTCCAGGGACGAGGGTTGTGGTAGGTTTCCAGCCCGACCTTCCAACGCTCGAACATTGTGTTCACGTTGGGCAGGGTGAAACAGGCGACATAGCCTGCCAGGATCGCGATCATGACGCGCGGATCGACGAGGTTCGTTGCCGTGATCTTCTCCGGGTTGGACAGGGCGAGCATCCCCTTGATCAGCCTGACCGCGGCATTCGGATTGTCGGCCCGGAAGAAAACCCATGCCAGAACCACGACGAACTGTGTCAACAATAGAGCCGCCACCGCATACCAGGCGGTCGCCGACAGGCGGGTGAGGGCCGGTCGCTGCGCGACGAATTTGCTCCAGCGATGATTGACGATCAGAAACAGCCCGTGCAGGGCGCCCCAGATGATGAAGGTGAAGCCGGCGCCGTGCCAGAGACCGCCGAGCAGCATGGTGGCGAAGAGGTTGGCGTTTCTCCGGTGCTCGCCGTAGCGGTTGCCGCCAAGCGGGATGTAGAGATAGTCGCGCAGGAAGCGCGACAGCGAGATATGCCAACGGCGCCAGAATTCGACGATGCTCAGCGACTTGTAGGGGGAATCGAAGTTGAAGGGCAGCCGGATCCCGAACATGATCGAGATGCCGATCGCCATGTCCGAGTAGCCTGAGAAATCGAAGTAGATCTGCAGCGAGTATGCGAGCGCGCCGCCCCAGGCGTCGATCAGGTGAAGGTGGCTCGAATTGGCGGCCTGGAACACGGGATTCGCGATCAGGCCGAACCCATCCGCGATGAACGACTTCTTGAATAGCCCAATGGTCAGAATCGTGAGGCCGACCGCGACTTTTTCGAGCGAAATCCTTCGGCTCTCCTCCGAGCCGAATTGCGGCATCATCTCGCGGTGATGGAGGATCGGGCCGGCGACCAGATGCGGGAAATACGTGACGAACAGGCCGTATTTCACGAAGCTTCGCTCATCGGAATACCCCCCGTAGACGTCGGCGAGGTAGGCGATCTGGGTGAAGGTAAAAAACGAAATGCCGAGCGGGAGAACGATCGCGAGCGAGGGGTGTTTCGACGCGGTGATCGCATTGAGGATCTGGATGCCGAAATTCGTGTATTTGTAGAACGCGAGCGCAGCCAGGTTGAGCGTGATGGCAGCTGAAAACAGGCCAGTGCGGAGCTTTCCGGTCTGTCCGGCAATCAGCAGGCCCATCGTATAATTGAAGACGATGGAGACCAGGATGATCGGGACGAAGTGAATGTCCCAATAGCTGTAGAAGGTGAGCGACGCCGCGGTGAGCCAGCTGAGGCGCACGACGGGGGCGGCGAAAAAGCGAGCCAGCAGAAAATAGCCGACCAGGGTCACCGGCAGGAACAGGAACAGAAACTCAAACTGCGTGAAAAGCATAACAAGTTTCTTGATGTTGCTGCATATTGCGTTGCTTTATCAATGATTGAGGGCGCTGCCAAGTTGGGTGCACCTCTCCCGCTGCGAATTTCGGGGGATGCCGCCTCCTGACGGCAGCGACGTGCGGCCGGCCTCTCGAAAAGAGCGGGCCCTTTTCGATCAATGATTCTTCTGCTATGGCAGCTCGAAAATCTGACCAACGACGCCAATCCGACGACGCCATGATGGGGTTTCGCGCAATCACTCTCGCCGATGATCGTAGCGGCGAGGAAACCCTCTATGGGCCATGCAGATGACATCCCGATAGGTCTGCGCTCTCGCGCGCAAAGCAAACTGGGGAGGAGCGGGAAACCCTCTGTTCCACCGGCTGACGTCGTGTCTAGACTCTCGTTGTCGAAGCCGAAAGCAGCTGCCACGACACCCACCGAGACAACCTATCGAGCGGGAATTGCGTCATGTCGACAGTCGGCCGGTCTGCACCGGAAAAGTCAGCTGAACCGGGTGGATTCGGGCGCTATCTCATCGCAGTCGGAATTGTGGGCCTGGCGGCCGCGTTCGCGTTTTCGCTCGGTTTGTCGCTGTTCTCGTCCGACGTGTGGACGTTGCGCGATGGAGTGCTGCAGATTCCGCGCCAAGGCGACACCAACTGGTATCGTGATTTCGGAGGCCGCAGCATTCCGCAGATCCAGGACCAGGATATCTTCTACAGCAACCTCGGAGGATCGGTCGAAGCCGCCAAGCGGGCTGACATTGTCTTTCTTGGTCCGTCCTTCGTCAGCTATGCCGTGGACCGGCAGACGCTCGCGCAATCGCCGGTGCTCGGTCGATTGGGGATCTACAACATGGCCTTCGTGGGCATTCGCGGCGGTGAGTTCTCGCGGCTCGTGATCCAACGCTGGAAAATCCGTCCGCGTCTGTGGATCATCAATGCCGACGATCAGTTCGTGCACTTTTTCAGCAACGATCTCAACGTCACTCTTGGTCCGCAGAAACAGCCCATTGCCGCCGTCCAGCGCAATCGAATGCGGGGGTACCTGACGGTGATCGGCCGCAATTTGCACTGGCGTATCGAGGACTTGGTTGCGGCGTATCAGAATGGCTATTTCTCGCCCACCGGCCTCTATCGCAACATCACTGATGGTGACATGGCGCTGGATGCCAATCCGGGCTACGTCGCCTTGGGCAACAAGCCGATGCTGTCGGCCCGCAATCCTGACTGCCATACGACCCCCGCGATTGTCGACTATGCGAAGAGATTTCTCAATGAGGTGGGCGGAGAGGCCGTGCTCACATTGGTCCCGCATAGCCAGTCTTGCGTCCAGCAGGCCGCAGAACTGGCAAGGGAATTGAACATCGAGCTGATCGCGCCGCCATTCGATGGCCTGACGACGATTGACGGCGGCGGCCATTTGGATCGGCAGGGCGCTCAGGTCTTTACGAGCCATCTTGCTCGCGAGATCGTCAAGACGGCGGCCTTCAAACGGGCATTTCCCGACGGCAAATGATTGTGCGGGATTTCAGCAAAAGGAGACGCCGGCGCCATGCCGGTTCGTCCGAGACGTCGACGTCTCCCTGCCATCAGGGGCGATGTGACCAGGTGCGGTTGGATGCCGGAATTTCTGAATTCTCCTCTCTCTTAGGTTTGCTCGCGTTCATCCCCATGTTCGGCTTGGAAAATTCCCGACACCTCTGTTATAGGTGCGATCCAAACGGTTCAATCCCTGGTTGGCATTTGCGGGGCGATGTCTCCTTGGGGGAATCTCGCATCCGACCCGGCGAGCGTGCTGTCCTCATCCCGAGAAGTGATCCCGGGCGCGCAGCGCAGGCGACTTGAACGGCCGGTCGTCCAAGCTCTGCCTTGATCCGAACGCGCGGAATCGGGGATTTCAAGGTTGTGTGGAACTTGGTCGTATGAAACTGCAAAAGCGAAGGCCGATGCGCGGCGGGCGCCGACGGTTTGTCTACCAGGTCTTTGTCATAGTCGGGGCGACCCTCAATCTGCTGCCGCGACGCGTGGTGTTCCTTGGCCTGGTGATCGCCTTCGCCGCGAGACTTCCGCTCAGGCGGCGCCTGGCTCAGGCGTATTTTCCCTATGTGACGTCATATCTTGCAACTCGGCCGGAGTTTCGTTTTTCGACAGCTCTCAGCCGCCATTTCCCCGCTGCCTCGCTTCGAGCCCTGAGCAGCATCGGTGCCTATCGCGAGGCCGCCGGCATGGTCGGCCGCGATGCCTTGGCGTCCGATGACGCGGAGACCAGATACGCGCTGGTTCGATCCTTGTTCGAGCTGGGCGAGTTTTCGGAGGCGCGCGACGCCGCGGCAGGAGCGAAGCCCGAACAGCTCGAGGCGATGGTCGATCTCGCCTTCTACAAGGCCATGGTCGACCTCATCGAAGGGGATGAAGCGGCGGCGCTCGATGCGATGTTCTGGGCGTGTCGGAGCAGCCTGCATTTTTTCCGTCCCCACCAGAACATCGCGGCTCGGAATTCACCGCGTTACTTCCCGAACAGCCTCGATTTCCTCTGCGGGGCTCGCGGCCGGCTGTTCGACCTGTGCAACTTCACGGGCCAGCGCGTGATGCATGTCGGTCGCGGCGAGATTGCAATTCGCTTGTACGAGCGGGCTTTGAACGTGCAGCAGGAACTCCGGGCATCGCCGCCACCGCTTTCTGATGAGTTGAGGCGGCTGCTCGACCGGCTCGGCGTGACCCTGGATGCGCTGCGGCTCGTTCCTGAGGAATGGGCGACGCAGATCGGCCATCTGGGCATGCTCGACATCCTGTTTCGCATGCGAGAGCTGGGCTGGTGGTCAGGCGAAGCCGTGATCGTCGTCCGCCCCGACAGCATCGCCAATGCGGTCTTCTTCAAGCTGTTTGAAAGTTTCGGCAAGGTCGTGGTGATCGGTGAAACCGTATCGGAGCGACTGGGTGAAGAACTGCTGTCCTTGCAGCGCTGGTACGGGTTGAATTTCAACGCGTTCAGGCTGCCGGACGGGCGGGTCGTACCTTGGCAGGACGCCGGTGCGATCGCCATCGAACAATGGGAGCGCGAGGGAAGAGGGCATCCGCTGCGTGACGCCTACGATCGGAGTGCGGCCGCCGCAGCGGCTGGCTTCGACGCGTTCCGTTCCAGCCACGGCATGAAGCCCGACGACTGGTATGTGTGCCTGCACACGCGGGACGCTGCGCACTATTTCGAGTTCATGGGCACAGGGCAGACCCATCGCAATGCGCCGATCGAGACGTCTTTGGACGCCATTCGTCTGATCACCACCCATGGCGGATGGGTCATCAAGCTCGGTGGTCCGAACTCGCCGAGGCTTCCGCCGATGGCTCGCACGATCGATTACGCGCTGAGCGAATTCAGATCGGAGCTGATGGACATCCACCTGATTCGCCATGCCCACGCATTCATTGGGACGACGTCCGGGTTGACGAATGTCGCTGTCAGTTTCGGCATTCCTTGTGCGATCGTGAATGCGATCACGACCGACGCCCAGCTGTGGAACAGCAACGTCCGTTTTGCCCTCAAGCCCGTCAGGCTAGCAGACGGCACCGTGCTGACGCAGCATCAACTGACGACGTCGCCCTGGCGCTGGCGCGTGTTCGATGCGGCCGTGCTGGGCCGGAGCGGTGCGCATCCGGAGACCAACTCGGCGGACGACATCCGCCACACGGCCGATGAGGTCCTGGCCATCGCCGACGGTCGGTTGGCTGAATTCGAAGGCGATCACGATGGCGCAGGACTGTTGTCGCGCTGGAGGCGTGCGCTGGGGCTGCCCTATTACTACGGCACCAGCCGTCCGAGCCTCGGTTTCCTGGCCAATCATGAGACGGAGTTGCTGCGCGACGCCGTCGAGGGCCACTGAGCCATGCAGATGGGGGACGGGGTGGCGGAGATGGCACCATGTGCGGCATAGCCGGCCTGCTTCGCCCCGGCGGAGCCGACGAGGCCCAACTGACCGGGATCATTGATCGCATGACGACGGCGCTGGCGCATCGGGGGCCAGATGCGTCCGGCACTTGGATCAGCGCTGCGAGGGGCCTCGCCTTCGGACATCGCCGTCTGGCGATCCTCGATCTCTCCGAGGCCGGGGCGCAGCCGATGCACAGTGCCTGCGGGCGCTACACCGTCACCTTCAACGGCGAGATCTACAACCATCTCGATGTCCGTGCCGAGCTGGAGGCCGGTGGCGACGCGCCGAATTGGCGCGGTCATTCCGATACCGAAACGCTGCTCGCCGCGATCAGCCGATGGGGCGTTCGACCGACGCTTCAGCGCCTGATCGGCATGTTCGTCTTCGGGCTGTGGGACGCCGAGACTCGGCAATTGATCCTGGCACGCGACCGCTTCGGCGAAAAGCCGCTGTTCTACGGCTGGAGCAACGCTGATCTGGTGTTCGGCTCCGAGCTCAAGGCGCTGGCGGCGCATCCCTCCTGGGCGCCGTCGCTCGACCGAGCGGCGCTCACGGCGTTCATGCGCTATTCCTACGTGCCGGCGCCCGCCACGATCTGGACCGGCATACGCAAGCTGCCCGCGGCGTCGTTCGTGAGCTTCCCCGCGGATGCGGCTCCTGGCGGCTGGCCGCTGCCGCAACCCTATTGGTCGCTGCGCGATCGTGTCGCCGCCGCTCAGGACGATCGCATTGCCGACGAGGGCGAGGCGGTCGAACGGCTGGAGCAGCTGCTGTCGGTGGCCGTGAAGCGACAGTGCTTGTCGGACGTGCCGCTCGGCGCGTTCCTGTCCGGCGGCGTCGATTCGTCGACGATTGTCGCCCTGATGCAGGCGCAGGCGGGCCAGCCTGTGCGCACCTTCAGCATCGGCTTCGCCGAAGGCGGCTACAACGAGGCCGAGGACGCGCGCAACGTCGCGCAGCATCTCGGCACCGATCACACCGAGCTCTATGTCGATGCGCGGACCGCGATGGACGTGGTGCCCAAGCTGCCGCGGATCTATGACGAGCCGTTCGCCGACTCCTCGCAGATCCCGACGCATCTGGTCGCGCAGCTCGCGCGCCGGCATGTGACTGTCGCATTGTCAGGTGACGCGGGCGACGAGCTGTTCGGCGGCTACAACAGGCATGTATGGGGCGGCGCGCTGCAGGCGCGCCTTGGTCGCGTGCCGATGTCGCTGCGGCGTGCGATTGGTGCCGTTCTCGGTGCGATCGCCCCAGAGCCGGCCGATACGGTTCTCAGGGCGCTGCAGCCGGTGTTGCCGGCCCGATTGAAGGTTCGGCATGCCGGCGATCAGGCGGCCAAGCTCGGCCGCGTCATTGCCGCCGACGGCTTTGATGGCCTCTACCGGGCGCTGTGCTCGATCGATCAGGATCCGGCCGGGACGGTGGTGGGCGGCACGGAGCAGGAAAGTTGGGCAGGGAACGAGATGCGGCAGCTTGCGGCGCAGCTCGACCCGCTCGACCGCATGACCCTGGCGGACTCCCTCAGCTATCTCAGCGACGACATCCTGCAGAAGGTGGATCGCGCGGCGATGGCGGTGGCGTTGGAGACGCGCGTGCCGTTCCTCGACAAGGACGTCGTCGAGTTTTCAGCCAAGGTTCCTTCCAGCATGAAGGTGCGGGACGGTCGCGGCAAATGGCTGGTACGACAGGTGCTGTATCGCCACGTGCCGGCTGAGATGATCGATCGGCCGAAGACGGGCTTCAGCATTCCCCTCGACGCGTGGCTGCGTGGGCCGTTGAAATCGTGGGCCTCGGACCTGCTGTCGCCGGAGCGGCTGAGGCGGCAGGGTCTGTTCGATCCGGTGCGGGTGACGCGCATGTTCGACGAGCATCTCAGCCGCCGCCACAATCATTCCTACTGGCTTTGGAACGTGCTGATGGCGCAGGCCTGGCACGACGAATGGGCGCGCGCCGCCTAGAGCATGATCCGGAAAAGTGGAAACCGGTTTTCCGAAAAGATCATGCTTAAACAAAGAGATGAGATCATGATGCGATTCCGTGGAATCGCATCATGATCCAGGTCAGTCTTCGACCGTCGCGGGAACGGCGAGGCGGCCAGCGCTCTTTTCGGCGCTGAGAATCCACACGAGTCCGCCCATGCCGCCGACGATGAAGTAGACCGCGCCGAACAGGATCGAGACCACGGTGCCGTCGGCCGGCGCAAGCCCGGCATAGCCGAATGCGACCATCATCGTCGCCTCGCGGACGCCCCAACCAGCGATCGAGATCGGCAGCATCGTGATCAGCATGATCGGCGGGGTCAGCAGGAACAGTTGTTCGAATGCGGCTGGCGCCGCGATGGAGCGCACGGCGCACCAGGCGATGACGACGGCCAGCACGTGGATCGAAAGCGACAGCACGGCGATCTTCGCGGCCGTGGTCCGGCCGAAGATTACCCTGTTCGCGATCACCGAGCAGGCATAGACGTGGCGCGTCGGCCACCACGCCTTCATCCACGCCGCCGGCAGATGGCCGATGGTGAGGAAGCCGACGCCGGCCGCCAGTGCGGCGGCGTCGACCAGCACCAGGGCCAGGCGCCCGTGCTGGTCGGCGATCATGCCATAGCTCCACGGCAGGCTCGCGACGATGATCAGCGCCAGCGCGATGAAGCCGACGGCGCGGTCGGTCAGGATCGAGTAGCTGGCTGCGCGCCAGCCGGCGCCGGTGCGCCCGATCAGCCACAGCCGCACGGCGTCGCCGCCGATCGAGGACGGCAGGGTCTGATTGAAGAAGGCGCCGATCATGTTGTAGCGGAACGCCTGCATGTCCGTCAGCGGCGCGCCGCACAGCGCGGAGATCTCGCGCCACCGCAGGGCGCCGATGAAGATCTGCACCAGCGTGATGGCCACCGCCAGCCCGATCCAGCCGATGTTGATCTGACTGAGCCGCTCGCGGATCGCCGCAAAGTTGATCCCGCGCAGAGCGAGATACAGCAGAGCCAGCGACACCACGATCCGGAGGAGAAGAATCAAAAACGCACGCATGCCAGGCTGGCTTCGCTCTTGGTTGAAACGGTCCAAGCCGAGTGCGATACGCGCAACGCCCGTCCTGGCAGGGCCGGACCCCGGGTAAGGGGAGCCGTAGCCGCCCCTTGCGGTCCTGATGCCCCGGTGGCTAAACAGTCGCAGGGGTGGCGTCAATGGCCTCCGAAACGACCGGAATATCAATTTATGTCTCATGGCCGGAAGATTGCGGTGATAGGCCTTGGCTATGTCGGCCTGCCGGTCGCGGCTGCGTTCGCGCGGACAGGCTGCCCGGCGATCGGGTTCGATATCGATGCGGCCCGCGTCGCAGAGCTGAAGGACGCCAGGGATCGGACCTGCGAGGTCGATGCGGGCGATCTGCGGCGGCCGGGCCTGCGCTTCACCAGCGAGCCGGCCGATATCGAGACTGCCGATTTCTTCATCGTCACGGTTCCGACCCCGATCGACAGCGCACGTCGGCCCGATCTGGGCGCCATGCTGGCCGCGACGCGCGCCGTTGGCGCCGTTCTGAAGCCCGGCGACATCGTCGTCTATGAGTCGACCGTCTACCCGGGCGCCGTCGAGGAAGACTGCGTCCCGTTGCTGGAGAGCTGCTCGGGCCTGAAGGCGGGGGCCGATTTCAACGTCGGCTATTCGCCGGAGCGCATCAATCCCGGTGACAAGACGCATCGCTTCGAGACCATCACCAAGGTCGTCTCGGCACAGAACCCGCAGACGCTCGAGATCGTGGCGGCCGTCTATGGCTCGGTCGTCACGGCCGGCATCCATCGCGCGCCCTCGATCAAGGTCGCCGAGGCGGCCAAGGTGATCGAGAACACCCAGCGCGATCTCAATATCGCCTTCATGAATGAGCTGTCGCTGATCTTCCAGGCGCTCGAGATCGATACCGGCGACGTGCTCGCAGCCGCCGCCACCAAGTGGAACTTCCTGCCCTTCACGCCCGGCCTCGTCGGCGGCCACTGCATCGGCGTCGATCCCTATTACCTCACCTATCGCGCCGAGAAGGCGGGCTACCATCCCGAGGTCATCCTGGCGGGCCGCCGCATCAACGACGAGATGGGCCGGCGCATTGCGCGCGAATGCATTCGCGGGCTGCTGCGGCGGAAGGGCCGGGGGGGCGTCGTCACCATTCTCGGCATGACGTTCAAGGAGAATGTGCCGGACATCCGCAATTCGCGGGTGATCGACATCATCAGCGAATTGCAGTCGTTCGGCGTCGAGGTGCAGATCGCCGATCCCCTCGCCGATGCAGCGGCGGTGCACGAGGAGTATGGCATCGGCCTGACGGCGATCGAGGCGCTGCGCCCAGCCGACGCGGTGGTGTTGGCCGTGTCGCACGATCAGTATCTCGCCGGAGGCTGGGCTCTTGTGCAGGGCCTGCTGCGCGAGGAGAGCGGCCTCGTGCTCGACGTCAAGATGAAGCTCGACCGCGCGAGCAAACCCGCCGCCATCGAACTGTGGCGACCCTGACGGAGCGACCATGGCAGATCATCCCATCCTCGTGACCGGCGCCGCCGGCTTCATCGGATTTCACCTGACGCAGCGGCTGCTCGCCGAGGGACGGCAGGTGGTCGGCATCGACAACATCAACGCCTATTACGATCCGAAGCTGAAGGAGGCGCGGCTCGACCTTCTGAAGGCGGCGCCCGGCTTCACCTTTCACAAGCTCGACCTCGTCGACCGTGCCGGCATCAAGGCGCTGTTTGCCCAGCATCGCTTTCCCGCCGTGGTGCATCTCGCGGCCCAGGCCGGCGTGCGCTACTCGCTGGAAAATCCGCACGCCTATGTCGATGCCAATCTCGAGGGCTTCATCAACGTCCTCGAGGGTTGCCGCCATCATGACTGCGAGCATCTGCTGTTCGCATCGTCCTCATCGGTCTATGGCGCCAACACCAAGCTGCCGTTCTCGGTCAAGGACAATGTCGATCATCCGATCAGCCTCTATGCGGCAAGCAAGAAGGCGAACGAGCTGATGGCGCATTCCTACAGTCATCTCTACCGCCTGCCGGCCACCGGGCTGCGCTTCTTCACCGTCTACGGCCCCTGGGGCCGTCCCGACATGGCGATGTTCCTCTTTGCCAGGGCCATCCTCGCCGGGCAGCCGGTCAAGCTGTTCAATCAAGGCCGGATGCGGCGTGATTTTACCTATGTCGACGACATCGTGCAGGCCATCGTCCGCCTGATCGGCCGCCCGCCCCAGGGAAACCCGGATTGGGATGGAAACAGGCCCGATCCGTCGAGCAGCCGGGCGCCATGGCGGATTTACAATATCGGCAACAATCATCCCGAACAGCTGATGGACGTGATAACACTACTAGAGAAGGAGTTCGGGCGGCCGGCCATCAGGGAGATGCTGCCGATGCAGCCCGGCGACGTCGAGGCGACCTATGCTGATGTCAGCGACCTCGAACGCGACATCGGCTTCCGGCCGGCGACCTCGATCGCCGACGGCATCGGACGTTTTGCGAAATGGTACCGCGACTATCACCGAATTTAACGGGTTGATTCATGACCGGACGCATCATTCCTCTCATCATGTGCGGCGGCGCTGGGACCCGGCTGTGGCCGGCATCGCGGGAGGTTCGCCCGAAGCAGTTCCTGCCGCTGTTCGGCACCCGTTCCACGTTCCAGGACACGCTGCTGCGCGTATCCGATGCCGACTTGTTCGAGCGGCCGATCATCATCACCAACCTGGCCTATCGCTTCATGGTGCTGGAGCAACTGGCCGAGATCGGCATCGAGGCCGACGTCCTGCTGGAGCCGATGCGGCGTGATTCAGGCCCGGCCATCGCAGCCGGAGCCGCCTTCGCCCAGTCGCGCCATCAGGACGCTGTCGTGCTGGCACTCGCGGCCGATCACGTCGTTCGCGACACCGCGGCCTTCCTCGCGGCGTGCCGGCAGGGGCTCGCTGCCGCCGAGGCCGGCCGCATCGTCACCTTCGGCGTCAATCCAGAGCGCGCGGCCACCGAATATGGCTATATCAGCCCGGGTGCATCGGTATCCGGGGAAGTGCGGGCCGTCGCAAAATTCGTCGAGAAGCCGGATCAGCCGACCGCCGAGCGCTACATCCGCGAGGGCTATCTCTGGAACAGCGGCAACTTCATGTTCCGCGCGTCGGTCCTGCTCGATGAATACCGCAAGTTCGATGCGGGCAGCGTGCAGACGGTGATCGACGCTGTCTCCAAGGCCGGCCGCGACCTCGGTTTCATCATCCTGGATTCCGATGCCTTCGCGGCGGCCAAGCCGATCTCGATCGACTATGCCGTGATGGAAAAGACCGGACGTGCCGCCGTGGTGGCGGTGTCGTGCGGCTGGTCTGACGTCGGCTCCTGGCACGCGGTCTGGGAACTGTCCGACAAGGACGGGCAGGGCAATGCCGCGCGCGGCACCGCCGTGTTCGAGGATTCCCGCAACTGCAACGTGGTCACCGACAAGGCGCTGGTCGCGCTCGAAGGCGTCGACGATCTGGTCGTGGTGGCGGCGCAGGATGCCGTGCTGGTGTCGCGCCAGCGCGATGCCAACGGCTTGAAGCGGCTGGTCGCGAAGCTCAAGACCGTGGCGCCCGAAGTGACCGAGGCGCACATCAAGGTGCACCGGCCCTGGGGCAGCTATCAGTCGGTCGACAATGGCGAGCGTCATCAGGTCAAGCGCATCATCGTCAAGCCTGGCCAGCGCCTGTCGCTGCAGAAGCACTATCACCGGTCCGAGCACTGGATCGTGGTGCGCGGCGCGGCGCGGGTCACCGTGAACGAGACCGTCAAGACCGTGCATGAGAACGAATCGATCTACATTCCGATGGGCGCGGTGCACCGGCTGGAGAACCCGGGCAAGATCCTGCTGGAGCTGATCGAGGTCCAGACCGGGTCCTATCTCGGCGAGGATGACATCATCCGCATCGAGGACGATTACCGCCGCGAGTAGGGCGGGTCTCGCCTCGAATCACGCGAGCCGTGCTAGACAGCCCCGGACGTCGTCCGCCGGAGAGCTTCGTTGCAAAGCACGATCGGATCGCGCGCGTTCCAGAATGCGCGCCTGCAGAAGAAGAATCGCAAGCAGGCCGATAGCCTGCTGCCGAAGGCCGTCGAGGCCTACCGGGCGGGCCGGCATGCCGATGCCCAGGCCATCTGCGGACAGGCTCTGGCCCTCGTGCCCGATCATTTCGACGCCTTGCACCTTCTCGGCGCCTCCGCGCTCGATAGCGGCCGGCTCGACCTCGCCGAGCAGGCCCTGACCCGCGCGGTCGCCGTGGAGCCGCGCAATGCCGAGGCCCTGGCCAATCTCGGCCTGGTGCTGTTCAGCATGAAGCGCTACGAGGAGGCGCGCGCGGTACAGGAGCGCGCCGTTGCGCTCAAGCCCAATTTTGCCGCGGCGCTGACGAGCCTCGGCAACACCCTGATGAACATGCAGCTGTTCGCGCAGGCGATCGAGATGCATGACCGCGCCATCGCCCTCAAGCCGGACTTTGCCGACGCTTATTGCAATCGCGGCATGGCGCAACTGCTCCTGCTGCGCAACGAAGAGGCCAAACAGAGTTTCGACCGCGCCTTGGCGCTGGCGCCGCGGCACATGCAGGCGACGTTCGGCAAGGGACTGGTCAGCGTCAATCTGCGGCATCTCGAGCAGGCGCTCGCTGCCTTCAACGCGGCGCTCGCCATGAAGCCGGGGACGGCGGCGGTCATCGCGCAGCGTGGCCGTCTCTACGTGCAGATGGGACGGTTCGCCGAGGCCGAGGCCGATTTCGATGCTGCGCTGGCGACCGACCCCGGGCTGGAGGCGGCGCTGCTCGGCAAGGCCCATGTCTGCGTGCTCACCGAGCGGATCGCGCCGGCCATGGTGGCCTGCAAGCGGGTGCTTGAGCAGAATCCGGCGTCGGAGGTGGCGCTGATCTGGCTCGGCACGTGCCTCGCAAAGCAGGGCGATACCGCCGGCGCCATCCAGCACTTCGACCGCGCCCTCGAGATCAAGCCGGATTTCGAGGATGCGATCATGAAGAAGATCTTCGCGCTCGATTTCTATCCCGGCGCCGACGTGGCCGTGCATCAGGCTGTCCGCCGCGAATGGTGGGAGCGGATCGGCGCGCATATCCCGCAGCGCCAGCTTGCCGCCATCGACCGCGATCCGGATCGCCGCATCACGGTCGGTTACGTGTCGTCCGACTTCCGCAGCCATTCGGCCGCGCTGACCTTCCTTCCGGTGCTGCGCCATCACGACCACGCGGCATTCAAGGTCATCTGCTACTCGTGCTCGCCGCTGGTCGATTCCGTGACGGAACAGTGCAAGGTCGCGGCCGACGGCTGGGTCGACGGCTCTCAATTGTCCGACGATGAGTTGGCCGATCGCATCCAGGCCGACCAGGTCGACATTCTGGTCGATCTCTCCGGCCACTCGGCCGGCAATCGTCTCACCGTGTTTGCCCGCAAGCCGGCGCCGATCCAGGTCACCGCGTGGGGCAACGCGACCGGCACCGGATTGCCCACCATGGACTACTTCTTTGCCGATCCGGTCACGGTGCCATCGGCGGTGCGGCCGCTGTTCGCCGAACAGGTCTACGATCTCCCGGCGCTGATCACGACGGATCCGCTGCCGGGAGCGCAGGCGACGCCGCTGCCGATGCTGCGCAACGGCCACGTCACGTTTGGTGTCTTCAACCGCGTCGACAAGATCTCCGACGAGGTGCTGAGGGTCTGGTCGGCGCTGCTCCAAGCGTTGCCGGACGCCCGCATCGTCATCAAGAACGGCGCGCTGGAGGATGCATTCCTGCGCGACACGCTGATCGCCCGCTTCGCCGCGCACGGCGTCAACGAGAGCCGCCTCACCTGTCTCGGCGCCTCGATGCGCCACGAGCACATCGCAGCGTTCGCCAACATCGACATCTCGCTCGATCCGTTCCCGCAGAATGGCGGCGTCAGCACTTGGGAATCGCTGCAGGCCGGCGTTCCCGTGGTCGCCAAGCTCGGCAACAGTGCGGCGTCGCGCGCCGGCGGCGCGATCGTCGAGGCGATTGGGCTCGACGACTGGGTGGCCGAGGACGACGAGGGGTACATTGCGATCGCCCTGAAACACGCGGCGCGGCCGGCCGAGCTCGCTCAGCTCCGTGCGGAGCTGCCGACGCGGGTGGCCAACTCGGCCGCCGGCAATGTCGAGACCTACACGCGCAAGGTCGAGGAGGGGTATCGCCAGTTCTGGCGCCGCTATTGCGCCACTGGCGGCTGAGGCCCATCCGTCGCGGCCTGAAGCAAGGTCGCGCGTGAACAAGCCCGATATGTAGTTCCACGCGTTATTCGGAGGCCGTCTTTGGCAAGCGATGTCGGTTCCCGCGCGTTTCAGAATGCGAGGTTGCAGAAGAAGCATCGCAAGCAGGCCGATGCGCTGATGCCCGCGGCCGTCGCCGCCTATCGCGGCGGTCGCCGTGCCGAAGCCCAGGCGATCTGCAGCCAGATCCTGGCGCTGCTGCCCGATCATTTCGATGCCCTGCACCTGCTCGGCGTGACGGCGCTGGACGGTGGCCAAATTGATCTCGCTTCGCAGGCGCTCACCAAAGCCGTCGAGATCGAGCCGCGACATGCCGAGGCGCTCTCCAATCTCGGCCTCGCGCTGTTCAACCGCAAGCGCTTCGAGGAGGCGCGCAAATACCAGGAGCGGGCGATTGCGCTGAAGCCGACCCTCGTGGTCGCGCAGACGGGTCTCGGCAACACGCTGATGCGCCTCGGCCTGCCGGACGAGGCGATTGCGGCGCATGACCGCGCGATCGCGCTGAAGCCCGACTATGCCGACGCCTATTGCAACCGCGGCATGGCGCTGCTTCCGCTCGGTCGCAACGCCGAGGCCAATCAGAGCTTCGATCGCGCACTGTCGCTCAATCCGCGCCACATGGAGGCGATGTTCGGCAAGGGGCTGGCGAGCATCAACCTGCGTCATCACACCGAGGCGCTCGCGGCCTTCGATGCCGCGCTTGCCGTCAAGCCCGGTGCGCCGCAGGTGCTGGCGCAGCGCGGCCGGCTGCATCAGATGGCCGGCCGTTTCGACCAGGCGAAGGCGGACTACGAGGCGGCGCTGGCGCATGATCCGATGCTGGAGATGGCGCTGCTCGGCAAGGCCCAGCTCGGCCACTTCAAGGACGTCGCCCAATCCGTCGATGCCTGCCGCAAGGTGCTGGAGCGGAATCCGCGCTCCGAGGAGGCCTGGTTGTGGCTCGGCATCTGCTACGCCAAGCAGGGCGAGGTCGTTGCGGCCGTCGAGCATTTCGATCGCGCTCTTGAAATCAGGCCCGATTTTGCCGAGGCCATGACTGCGAAGATTTTCACGCTCGAGTTCATGCCGGAGGCCGACTTTGCGCTCCAGCAGGCGGCACGGCGCGAATGGTGGCAGCGGATCGGCGCCAACGTCCCGCGCCGGCCAGCGTCGAAGCGCGATCTCGACCCGGAGCGGCGTCTGACGATCGGCTACGTCTCCTCCGACTTCCGGAATCATTCGGCCGCGCTGACATTCCTGCCGGTGCTCAGGCATCGCGACCCGCAGAATTTCGCAGTCGCCTGCTACGCCTGCTCGCCGGTGCAGGATGCCGTCACGGCGCAATTCCGTGCCTGCGCCGATCTCTGGGTCGACGTCGCGCAGATGTCGGACGACGAGCTCGCCGACCGCATCGACGCCGACGGCGTCGATATCCTGGTCGATCTCTCCGGCCACTCCGCCGGCAATCGCCTGCCGCTGTTTGCCCGCAAGCCCGCCCCGGTCCAGGTCACGGCCTGGGGCAGCGGCACCGGCACGGGGCTGCCGACGATCGACTACTTCCTGGCCGATCCGGTCACGGTGCCCGCAACGGTGCGTCATCTGTTCGCCGAGCAGGTCCATGACCTGCCGGCGGTGATCACCACTGAAGCGCTGCCGGACATCGCGCCGACACCGCTGCCGATGCTCCGCAATGGCTTTGTGAGCTTCGGCGTGTTCAATCGGTTGGACAAGATCTCCGATCCTGCGCTGATCGTCTGGACACGGATCATGCAGCAGCTGCCGGACTCGCGCATCGTGATCAAGAGCAGCTCGCTCGATGATCCCCTGTTGCGTGACCGTCTCCTGGCGCGCTTCGCCGCGCAAGGCGTCGCGCCGGAGCGCGTGGTCTGTCTCGGCTGGTCGACGCGCGAGCAGCAGATCGCGCAGTTTGCCGAGGTCGACATCTCGCTCGATCCGTTTCCGCAGAATGGCGGCGTCAGCACCTGGGAGTCGCTGCAGGCCGGCGTGCCGGTCATCGCCAGGCTCGGACGCAGCGCGGCGTCGCGCGCCGCGGCGGCGATCGTCACGGCGGTCGGGCTCGGCGAGTTCGTCGCCGAAGACGACGACGGGTATGTCGCGCTCGCCGCGAAGTGGGCCTCGAAGCCGGCTGAGCTGGCGAAGCTGCGGACCGCGCTGCCGGCGATGGTCGCGGGCTCGGCCGCGGGCAATGTCGAGACCTACACGCGCAAGGTCGAGGAGGGCTACCGCCTGTTCTGGCGTCGCCATTGCGCCAGCGCCGGCTAGTCTTTGTGTCGCGGCATCCGGTGGTGCCGCACGTGATGTCACTGCGTTCCCGCGATCTGCACGCCGCCCGTGGAGGCAAGTCTCTTGACAAGCAATGTCGGCTCTCGCGCCTTCCAGAATGCGAGACTGCAGAAGAAGCATCGCAAGCAGGCTGACGAGCTCATGCCGCGCGCCGTGGCGGCGTATCGTGCCGGCCGTCACGCCGAGGCGCAGGCGATCTGCAGACAGATCCTGGCGCTGCTGCCCGATCATTTCGATGCGTTGCACCTGCTCGGCGTCACGGCGCTCGACGGCGGCCAGCCCGATCTCGCCGAGCAGGCCCTGACCAAGGCGGTCGAGATCGAGCCGCGGCATGCCGAGGCGCTCTCCAATCTCGGCCTCGCGCTGTTCAACCGCAAACGCTTCGAGGACGCGCGCAAATGCCAGGAGCGGGCGATTGCGCTGAAGCCGAATCTGCTCGTGGCGCTCACGGGTCTCGGCAACACGCTGATGCGCCTGGGGCGGCCGGAGGAGGCGATCGCCGCGCATGACCGGGCGATCGCGCTCAAGCCGGACTATGCCGACGCCTATTGCAATCGCGGCATGGCGCTGCTTCCGCTCGGTCGCAACACGGAGGCCAATCAGAGCTTCGATCGCGCGTTGTCGCTCAATCCGCGCCACATGGAGGCGATGTTCGGCAAGGGGCTGGCGAGCATCAACCTGCGCCATTCCGATGAGGCGCTGGCGGCCTTCGACGCTGCCCTCGCCATCAAGCCCAACGCCGCGCAAGTGCTGGCACAGCGCGGCCGGCTGCATCAGCAGGCCGGACGTTTCGACAAGGCGATGCCCGATTTCGAGGCCGCGCTGGCGCTCGATCCGCGACAGGAGGTGGCGCTGCTCGGCTTCGCGCAGCTCAGTGTGATCAGGGACAACATCGCGCCGGCTATGGACGCTTGCCGCAAGGTGCTGGAGATCAATCCCGCGTCCGAGGTCGCCTGGACCTGGCTCGGCGAATGCTTCTGCAAGCAGGGCGATCTCACGACCGCCCTGCAGCACTTCGAGCGCGCGCTCGCGCTCAAGCCCGACTATGGCGATGCGATCACCGCCAAGATCTTCCTGCTCGACTTCATGCCCGACACCGATTTCGCCCAGCATCAGGCGGCGAGACGCGAATGGTGGACCAGGATCGGCAGCCAGGTCGCGCGCCGTCCGCCGCCGGTGCGGGATCGTGATCCGGAGCGGCGCCTGACGATCGGCTATGTCTCGTCCGACTTCCGCAGCCATTCGGCGGCGCTGGTGTTCCTGCCGGTGCTGCGTCATCACAACCACGCCGCGTTCGAGGTGATCTGCTACTCCTGCTCGCCGCTGCGCGATACGATGACGGACCAGTGCCGCGCGGCCGCCGACCTCTGGGTCGACGCCTGGCAGATGTCGGACGAGGAGCTGAGCGATCGCATCGAGGCCGATCAGGTCGATATCCTCGTCGATCTCTCCGGCCATTCCGCCGGCAACCGGCTGCCGGTGTTCGCGCGCAAGCCGGCGCCGGTCCAGGTCACGGCCTGGGGCAGCGGCACCGGCACCGGCCTCCCCACGATCGACTACTTCTTCGCCGATCCGGTGACCGTGCCCGAAGCTGCACGTCATCTGTTCGCCGAGCAGGTCTACGACCTGCCGGCCGTGATCACCACCGATCCCTTGCAGGGATGGCAGCCGACGCCACTGCCGATGCTGCGCAACGGTTACGTCACCTTCGGCGTCTTCAACCGGATCGACAAGATCTCCGAGCCTGCGCTCGCGCTCTGGTCGCGCCTGATGGGCGCGCTGCCGGACTCGCGGATCGTCATCAAGAACGGCGCGCTCGATGAACCCTTGCTGCGCGACGGCCTCGTCGCGCGGTTCGTGGCGCATGGCATCGCGCAGGAGCGCATCACCTGCCTCGGTCTGTCGACGCGCGATCAGCACATCGCGCAGTTCGCAGGCATCGACATGTCGCTCGATCCGTTTCCGCAGAATGGCGGCGTCAGCACCTGGGAGTCGCTGCAGGCCGGAGTCCCCGTGATCGCGAAGCTCGGCCACGGCGCGGCGGCGCGCGCGGCAGCCGCCATCAACACGGCGGTCGGGCTCGGCGACTTCGTGGCCGAGGACGACGACGGCTACATCGCCATCGCCCTGAAGCAGGCCGCGCAGCCGGCCGAGCTTGCGAAGCTGCGGACGGAGCTGCCGGCGATGGTTGGCAGCTCCGCCGCCGGCAATGTCGAGACCTACACGCGCAAGGTGGAGGAGGGCTACCGCCTGTTCTGGCGTCGCACCTGCGCGTCCGCCTGACAGGCGGTCGAAGCTATAGCCGCGCGGCACCGACGATGCGCCCCTCCGGGCTTTCGAGCAGCACGGCCGCATCCTCGCCCTCCGGCATCGGCTCGGTGAGGCGCAGCGCCGTGCCGCTCCAATCGCCGAGCGTGCGCACCGAGCGCACCACGTTCAGCTCCTCCAGCGTGCGGCCGTCATTCTCGCCGCGGCGGATCGCCGTCTCATGCCGATGATCGAAGCCGACCAGCACGACGCGTCCACGTCCTTCACCGCCGCCGACCTCGACCGCGAGCTTGTCGCCATCGCGTGCGAGCTTGACCGGCGCCGCCGTCGCGCTGGCGCCCCTGGCGCGATCGATCGCGGCTCCCACCTCGGCCCTGTTGGAGCCGACATGACCCGTCACCCCGTCGACGACGATCTCCGGCGTGTAGGAGCCGTCGCCGAAGCGGCTGCCGTAGCGGGCCTGGCGATCGGTGGCGGCCGGCAATGAGAACGGGTCCTTCCAGCCCAGCCGGTCCCAATAGGTGACGTGAAAGGCGAGCGGCAGCACGTCGCGGCGCTGCCGCACCAGCTCGTTCAGATAGGCATTTGCAGGCGGGCAGGAGGAGCAGCCCTGCGAGGTGAAGAGCTCGATGACGACAGGCCGATCCACGGCGGCAGCCGACGGCGACCACGGGGTAAGCGAGGCGAGCAGCACGGCGAAGGATGAGGCGTAGCGGAGCGAGGCGAGGCTGAGGGTCATGGGTGTTCTCCGGCGATGTGACGTGATCTCCTTCGCTGGCGGGATCCACCGCGTTACCTCCGGCTGCGGCCAACACGCAGGCGTGAAGGCGCCGCAACCGTTCTGTCCGCGGCCTGTCGTGACGCGTGAACAGGGCACTTGCCACACGTGAAGGGCATCGCACACGCCGTTCAAAAGACAGCGGTTTTCGTCCGCGCCCGATGTAACTTTCTGAATCAAATCGTGTCCTGAAAAAGGTTTCCGCATTCGCCTCGCTTCAACCGGCATGCTAGGAGAGCTTCGACCGGTGATTTGCAGTTCGTTAACCGTTACGGCCAATCCGTGACGTCGCAATCCGGGGACATTGATGGGGTCGATGACATGAGTTCCAAGGGGGCGGGCCACAAGGCCGAGCTGAGGCAGGCGCTGCGAGTCGGCGTCATCGGAGCCGGCGTGATGGGCAGCAACCATGCCCGCGTGCTCGCCGGACTGCCTGATGTGCACTTGGTCGGCGTGGTCGATCCGCTGCCCGCCCATCGCAACCGCGTCACCGAGCTTGCGAACTGCCCGACCTTCGAGACGCTCGATGAGCTCGTCGCCGAGGGCGTCGATGCGGTGACCGTCGCCGCCCCGACCCACCTGCATCATGAGCTCGCGCTCGCCTGCATCGCCCGCAAGGTGCATCTGCTGGTCGAGAAGCCGATCGCCTCCACGGTGGAGGAGGGCAGGGAGATCGTCTCGGCCGCGCATCGCGCCGGCGTCACCCTGATGATCGGTCATGTCGAGCGCTTCAATCCGGCGGTGGCCGCGATCAAGAAGGCGATCGCCGGCGAGGACCTGCTGTCGATCGCGATCACCCGCGTCGGCCCGTTCCCGCCGCGCATGTCCAATGTCGGCGTCGTCATCGATCTCGCCGTGCACGACATCGACCTCATCCGCTGGTTCACCGAATCCGACATCATCGAGGTGCAGCCGCAATTGTCGAGTGCGGTGGCGGAGCGCGAGGACATCGCGCTCCTGCAGTTCCGCACCGCTTCCGGCGTGCTCGCCCACATCAACACCAACTGGCTGACGCCGTTCAAGGCGCGCAACGTCACCGTGGCGACGCGGGGCAAGTACATCATGGGCGATCTGCTGACGCGCCAGGTCACCGAGTGCTTCGGCTTCAAGCCGGATGGTAGCTACTCGATGCGCCATCTCCCGGTCGGCCATGACGAGCCGCTGCGCGCCGAGCTGATCGCCTTCCTGCATGCGGTCCGCTCCGGCACCTCGCCGGCTGTCACCGGCGACGAGGGCGTCGCGAGTCTGGCGATCGCCACGCAGTGCCTGGAGACCTCGAGCCATCGTCCCGCCGAGGCGGCTGCTACCAAGCGTCGCGCCGTGGCCGGCTAGCCGGCCACGCCTCCGCTTCACCCCATCGTCTCGATCCGAACCTTTGTCAGAGCTCATGAATCAGCACCTGCGTCATCAGCCCATTCCGTTCATCGACACCGCCGCGCAGCGCCAGCGGCTCGGCAAGTCGCTCGACGACGCCGTCGCCCGCGTGCTCGCGCATTGCCAGTTTCTCGGCGGCCCCGAAATCATCCAGCTCGAGAAGGAGCTGGCTGAATTCTGCGGCGCCAAATACGCGGTGAGCTGCTCCAGCGGCACCGACGCGCTGCTGATGGTGCTGATGGCCCAGGGCATCGGCCCGGGCGATGCCGTGCTGTGCCCGTCTTTCACCTTCTGCGCCACCGGCGAAGCCGTGGCGCTGACCGGCGCCACGCCGGTGTTCGTCGACGTGCTGGAGGACACCTTCAACATCGATCCGGCCTCGCTCCACCGCGGCATCGCAACCGCCAAGCGGCTCGGTCTCAAGCCGAAGGCCGTGATCCCGGTCGATCTGTTCGGACAGAGCGCGGACCACGATGCGGTCGCCGCGATCGCTGGGGACGAAGGCCTGTTCGTGCTCGACGACGCCGCGCAGGGCTTTGGCGCCAGCTACAAGGGCCGCCGCATCGGCACCTTCGGGCTGGCGACCGCCACCAGCTTCTATCCGGCCAAGCCGCTCGGCTGCTTCGGCGACGGCGGTGCCATCCTCACCGACGATGCCGGCCTGTTGGAGCGCCTGCGCAGCGTGCGCGCCCATGGCGGCGGCAGCGACAAATACGACAACGTCCGCCTCGGCCTCACCGCGCGGCTCGACACCATCCAGGCCGCGGTCCTGATCGAGAAGCTCAGGATCTTCGAGGACGAGATCGTCGCGCGCAACAAGGTGGCCGAGCGTTACACGGCCGCGCTGGCCGATGTCGTGAAGGTGCCGCGTCTCGTCGAGGGCTGCACCTCGGTCTGGGCGCAATACACCATCCGCCTGCCCAAGGGCATCGATCGCGACACCTTCGCCGCGGCGCTGAAGGCGCAGGGCATTCCGACCGCGATCTACTATCCGAAGTCGATGCATCAGCAGACCGCCTACCGCATCTTCCCGACCGCCGATGGCGGCCTGCCGGTCAGCGAGCAGCTCTCCAGCGATGTCATCAGCCTGCCGATGCACGCCTATCTCGACGAAGCCACGCAGGTGCGCATCATCGACGTCGTGCGCGGCGCACTTCAGGGCTGAGGCATAAGGCATCGTTGACGTCACGCCGCTTGCAGCGGCGCGGCTCACAGCCCCGGCGGGCGATCTGCCCCGCCGACAGTCGCAACCAACACTGTCGTCCGGGCGAACGCCGGGACCCATACCGCGTGATCTCCGAAACGGGCAGGCGGCCCGTTCCGCGCACCCCACCAGCTGCACAGCGTATGGATCCCGGATCTGCGCCCGCCGCCGCTTCGCGTCGGCCGGCTTGTCCGGGATGACAGCGGTGAGATTAACGGCCGGCTCTCTGTAGGGTGGGCAAAGGCGCGCCCATCTGACCGCTTGTTTCGCCGAGCTATCGCGCGCCGTGCCCACCATTTCCACCGCCGATGCGGATGCGCGGTGGGCACGCGACCGCCCTGCGGGCGGTTGCTTTGCCCACCCTACGGCCGCGTTGCTCGCATTCCGATTTACATCTCAAACAGCGATCGACACAGCGGCGCATTCTCGCGGCACCTGGTGCCCGAGGCCTGTGATCAGTTCGTCCCTCGCAAACATGCAGAGGGCACGGGGAATGCCGGGCGCTGGCCGCACCCATGGCCCGCCTGCGGAAAAAAATGCAGGCGGCAGGTACCACAGGTTCAGCCGAGACATCCCGGCATTCCCCGCGCGATGGTTTTGACGGCTGCTTCGCGTTCTCCCCGGTGCTCCGGGCTTTTTGGCCACCGTCATCGGCACTGCGCCTTTGCGCATCAGCACCGACTTGGCATCAGCGTCGGGATGCCAGGACCACGCGACTTGACCGTGCGCATCGATGTCGTTCGTCGGCATGGAGAACCACGCTGCAACATCGACACACCCACCGCATCCCGCCTCAACGTCCGTGACGACCGCGAAGCGCCCCTCTGATCGAGACGGGACGGCGGCATACAATCATGATTTCGGAGAAAAAGAAAGAGGAATAATTTCCGATACGAACCGGATAGGGGAATGTGCTTGAAGCGGTTAGCGAAATAGCTTTTTGCGCAGTCGGTAGGGACGGAGCGGCGGGCGGGAGACGAGCAGGCGACAACGAAAAGCCGCCCCCTCATCGCGAAGATTGGATCGGAGCGGGGGTCGGTGCCTGCCTTGAACGATCATCGGACACTAGCTTGCGCCGCTTAGCAGCGCGCGCTGCAAAGAAAGTTTCGGCTTCTTAACCAGCAAAAATCACGTACCCGTCTTCCAAACTGAAACTGCCTTCTTCAACAGGATAGGTGGGCGTTGGAAATAGCCTTGATATCCCAAAGCGTCGCAAGTGGTCTTGGTACTCTGGTGTTTCGGGCAAGCCGTACCTGATATGCTGCCCAAGAATTGCGGAGCAGTTTCTCGTTTCGGCACTTTCGATCCAGCACAGGAACTGATGTCGGAGATAAGAAACCTTTGATTCGTGATACTTCACACAATCGGCTTCTTGACACGAGAGGGCCGTCGACGACAATTCAGGGTGCTCGGCAATTGTATCAGGATGCGGGATCTCGGCGTGTAGCTTCCATCCGTTTTCCGACGACGGAAGACTTAGGAAGCTCCAAAGGACTACGAGGCTGAATTGAGCAAACTGGTACTGCACAGCACAAACCTTGTGGCTGCAGAACAGCAGAAACTCTCGTGTGGGCGGTCCTACGAAGACGGAGTACAGGAGCATAAACCGCGTTGGGTCATATTTTCCAAGTCCGACCTCGATCGTGCTTTTTTTGAACCCCGGAATGTAATGTTGTTGTGCTAGGTTTGGACATCGTCTTGAGAAGAGCGGAACGAAGCCAGTTTTTGACTTTATCGCTTTTGTGAAGCTGTACCCGTGCCGCAGATGCTCGCCGACCCGATATGTATGGTGAAATGTATTGAGTCCGTGCGTACTGTTCGGGCTCGTGTGAAGCGAATATCGCTGTTCATCGATAAGCTTGCCCGCTAAGGGATCGTTCTTGTTGTCAGGGTTGTGGAATAGAGATCGTCGAAACAGCAGCTTTAAGTTGCCCGTTTTCTCGCTCTCCAAAACAAAGAAAAGCTCACGCTTCGCTGCGTTGGCTTCGATACAAAACGATACCCGCTTGTCCGGCACGAATCGTTCCTTTCCGTTCCCGCCCGGCAACGAAGTGCCGGTAAGCTCTTCGCGGCGGTTACCCAATCCTAAGTAACTTAACTACGAAGTTGGCACAATCCGGAGTTGGCCAAGCAGGTTTTCGGAGGTGTGCCCGGGGCTAGGCCGATCTTGGTTTGGACGAAGACGTGACATTGATTGAGTGTTCGCATCGGCTGTGGCGGATTACGCTCCGCCAACTAGCCCGCCCCACGAACTGTTACTCCGTCACGCCCGGGCTTGTCCCGAGCAACCACGTCGTTCCGAGAGCGCCGAACGACGTGGATGGCCGGGACAGGCCCGGCCATGACGATGTGGACACAGATGGGCGCAACACGTCGAGTCGTTCATGTGACGCTCCGTCGATAAATGGTACACGTTTCTTACGAATGCACCGCCAGCCCGGAACGTCTTTGCCATTCGGCGTTCGTAGGGCTGAGGTGGGACCGCACCCCGGAGGCCACACTTCGGCCTCAAGCGCAAGTCCCACCCGTTCCCCGCTTCAAACTCCCCCCGCAATGCTCTAGAAGCCCCCCATGCTCGGACGTATCTTCACCGTTGGCGGCTATACGCTGCTGTCTCGGCTCACCGGCTTTGCCCGCGACATCATGCTGGCGGCGATTCTCGGCGCCGGGCCGGTCGCGGACGCCTTCTTCATTGCGTTCCGGCTGCCCAACCATTTCCGGGCGATCTTCGCCGAGGGCGCGTTCAACGCCGCCTTTGTGCCGGCCTATGCGCATGTCCATGGCGAGAAGGGGCCGACCTCGGCGAGCCTGTTTGCCGACCGCATCTTCACGCTGCTGCTGGCCTCGCAGATCGTGCTCTTGATCCTGGCCTGGGTGTTCATGCCGCAGGCGATGACGATCCTGGCGCCCGGCTTCACCGACGATCCGGTGCAGCGGGACCTGGCGATCACGCTGACGCGGATCACCTTTCCCTACCTGCTGCTGATCACGCTGGTGACGCTGTATGGCGGCATGCTCAACGTGATGCAGCGCTTCGCCAGCGCGGCGGCGGCGTCCATCTTCCTTAATCTCGCAATGATGGCGACCTTGGCGCTGGCGGCGTTCTTTCCCGGCGTCGGTCATGCCGCCGCCTGGGGCGTGCTGATCTCCGGCTTCCTGCAATATGTCCTGCTCGCCGGCGATCTCGCCCGCCATGGCGGGCTGCCGCGCTTTGCGCCGCTCAAGCTCGACGATGACATCCGCGCCTTCTTCAAGGCGCTCGGTCCCGCAACGCTCGGCTCGATGGGCACGCAGGTCGCGATGTTCGCCGACACCATCATCGCGACGTTCCTGCCGGCAGGCGCGATCTCGGCGCTGTATTACGCCGATCGTCTCAACCAGCTGCCGATCGGCGTCATCGGCATCGCCATCGGCACGGTGCTGCTGCCGGAGATGTCGCGGCGGCTGACGGCGAATGACCAAGAGGGCGCCATGGAGCAGCAGCGCCGCGCCTTCGAGTTCACATTGCTGTTCTCGGTGCCGTTCGTCGCCGCGTTCCTCGCCGTGCCCGACGTGATTACGCGGGCGATGTTCGCGCGCGGCGCCTTCACCAAGGGCGATGCGGCGGCGGCGGGGGCGACGCTCGCCGCCTATGCCGTCGGGCTCATTCCGTTCGTGATGATTCGCAGCGCGGTCTCGACCTTCTACGCGCGCAAGGACACCGCCACACCGGTGAAGGCTTCGCTCACGGGGCTGACCGCCAACGTCGTGCTCAAGGTGCTGCTGATGGGCTCGCTCGCGCAGGTCGGTCTTGCGCTGGCGACGGCTGTCGGCGCGTGGATCAACCTGTTGCTTGTGCTCGGCTTCGCCGTGCACAAGGGTTATCTGCGTTTCGATCGGCGGCTCACCATGTCGCTGATGAAATTTGCCGGAACTGGCGTGGTGCTCGCGGCAACGTTGTGGGCGACGGCCTTCGTGGCATCGACCCATCTCGCATCGCTCGGCCGCATGCAGGATGAAGCCGTTCTCGGTCTGCTGATCATCGTCGGCGCCGTCATTTATGCGGGCGCCATTCTCGTTCTGTTCGGCCCGCGCTGGCTCAAGGCGCTGGTGCGGCGCTGAGGTTTGCGCTGCAGCATCGCTTGCTGGCATGCCTGCCGAGAGTTGACCGCGCGTGTTGCGGCGCCGGCCATATGGCGTTTGCGCGAGTCCTCGTTCCGCTGCAATATGCCGTCCAATATTTGCGACAATGCAAGCGGGAAGTGAAACCAGATGGCAGCTCCAATCAAGTTCGGTGTCGGACAAGGCGTTCTCCGCAAAGAGGATGACGCGCTGATTCGCGGCAAGGGCCGCTACACCGACGATCTGGCGCCGGCTGCCGCCTTGCATGCCCTGGTGCTGCGCTCGCCGCAGGCCCATGCCAAGTTCACCATCGACGTCACCCAGGCGCGGCTCTTGCCGGGCGTGGCGCTGATTCTGACCGCCGCCGACACCGCGGAGCTCGGTGGGCTGCCCTGCCTGTTCAATCTCGAAACCGATCCGTTCACCGCGCCGCCTTATCCGATCCTTGCCAAGGACGAGGTGCGCCATGTCGGCGATGCCATCGCCTTCGTCGTTGCCGACACGCTCGATCACGCGCGCGACGCGCTGGAGGCGATCAAGGTCGAATGGACGACCTTGCCGGCCGTGACCGGCGTCGTGAATGCGATCAAGCCGGATGCGCCGCAGGTGTGGGCCGAGCACAAGGGCAACGTCCTGTTCGACGTTGCGATCGGCGACAAGGCCGCGGTCGAGGCCGCCTTTGCGAAAGCGCATGCGGTCGCCGAGATCCGCATCGTCAATCCGCGCGTGGTGGCGAGCTTCATGGAGACGCGTGCCGCGGTCTGCGAATACGACACCAAGCGCGACCATCTGACGCTGACGGCGGGCAGCCAGGGCAGCCACCGCCTGCGCGACATTCTCTGCCAGAACGTGCTGAAGATCCCGACCGAGAAGATGCGGGTGATCTGCCCCGATGTCGGCGGCGGCTTCGGCACCAAGCTGTTTCCCTACCGGGAATATGCGCTGCTCGCGGTCGCCGCGCAGCGGCTGCGCAAGTCGGTGCGCTGGGCCGCCGATCGCTCGGAGCATTTCATGGGCGACGCGCAGGGCCGCGACAACGTCACCACCGCGAAGATGGCGCTCGCCGAGGACGGCAAGTTCCTCGCGATGGACGTCGACCTGATGGGCGACATGGGCGCCTATCTCTCGACCTTCGCGCCCTATATCCCGCATGGCGGCGCCGGCATGCTGCCGGGGCTCTATGACATCCAGGCCTTCCACTGCCGGGTGCGCACGATCTTCACCCATACCGTGCCGGTCGACGCCTATCGCGGCGCGGGCCGCCCCGAGGCGGCCTATGTCATCGAGCGTCTGGTCGATGCCTGCGCACGCAAGCTCGACATGAGCGTCGATGCGATCAGGCGCAAGAACTTCATTCCGCCGCGCGCGCTGCCCTACAAGACCGCGACCGGCAAGGTCTACGATTCCGGCGACTTCAACGCGCATCTCAAGCGCGCGATGGAGATCGCGCAGTGGAAGGAGTTTCCGAAGCGCGCCAAGGCCGCCAAGAAGCACGGGCTGATCCGCGGCATCGGGCTCGCGAGCTATGTCGAGGTCTGCGGCACCATGGGCGAGGAGACCGCCAATGTGCGGCTCGATCCCAATGGTGACGTCACCATCCTGATCGGCACGCAGTCGAGCGGGCAGGGCCACCAGACCGCCTATGCCCAGATCGTCGCCGAGCAGTTCGGCCTGCCGCCGGAGCGCGTCCACATCCACCAGGGCGACACGGCCGAAATCGCGACCGGCCTCGGCACCGGCGGCTCGGCCTCGATCCCGTCGGGCGGCGTCAGCGTGCAGCGCGCCACCCATGAGCTCGGCGACAAGCTCAAGCAGATCGCGGCGGAAGCGCTCGAGGCCGGCCTCGGCGATCTCGAGATCGCCGACGGCGTGATCCGCGTCGCCGGCACCGACCGGGCGATCTCCTTCGCCGATCTCGCCAAGCGTCCGGGCACAGATCCCGCCAAGCTCAACGGCAGTGCCACCTTCGCCAGCGCCGACGGCACCTATCCGAACGGCACGCATGTGGCCGAGGTCGAGATCGATCCGGCGACCGGGATCATCAAAATCGTCAACTACGTCATCGTCGACGATTTCGGCGTGACGCTGAATCCGCTGCTGCTGGCCGGCCAGGTGCATGGCGGTGCGGTGCAGGGCATCGGTCAGGCGCTGATGGAGCAGGTGGTCTACAGCAACTCCGACGCTCAGCTCGTCACCGGCAGCTTCATGGACTACGCGCTGCCGCGCGCCGCCGACGCGCCGTCCTTTACCTTCGAGACCCACAACGTGCCCTGCAAGACCAATCCGATGGGTGTCAAGGGCGCGGGCGAGGCGGGCGCGATCGGCTCCTGCCCGGCTGTGGTCAATGCGATCGTCGAAGCGCTCTGGCGCGAGTACAAGATCGATCACATCGACATGCCGGCGACCCCGGAGCGCGTCTGGATCGCGATCCGGGAGCAGCATCGCCGTCACAGTCTCTGAGTACTCTCCCTCCGTGGCCTCTCCGATATCCGCCTCAATTCCGGAATAATCCGCGGGCTGAGGGGTTGATCTAACCGAGCGACCCGTTCAGGTGGGCTGGACGGGATTGTGACAACAAAGGAGCGAATTGATGAAGCGGACTGTCGTGGCTGTCGCAGCTTTGCTGCTAGGGGCGGGCGCCGTGATGGCACAGCAGGATCTGGTCAAGCATAGCCAGGACACGATGAAGGCCAACGCCAAGAACCTCGGCGGTGTTCTCATCGCCATGGTGAAGGGCGAGAAGCCGTACGACCAGGCCGCGGTCAATGCCGCTCTGGCGCAGCTCGACGAGACGGCCAAGAAGCTGCCGACGATGTATCCCGCCAGCGTCAAGGGCGCGAAGTTCGAGGGCGACTACAGCCCGTCGCCGAAGATCTGGGAAGACCATGCCGGCTTCAAGACCAAGATCGACAGCTTCGCCAAGGTGGTCACCGAGGCCAAGGCCAAGATCAAGGATCTCGACAGCCTGAAGGCGACCGCGCCGGCGATCGGCAAGGAGTGCGGCGGTTGCCACGAGACGTTCCGGCTCAAGGCCAGCTGACCTGATGTGATCTCATGCGAGGGGCGAACGCGTGCTGCGCGTTCGCCCCGTTTGTTTGTGCGCCTGTTTTGTTTGTGCGCCCGAGCGTCCTGTCGTATCGATCGCCGCCGACGCCTTTGAGCTTGCGGCGAAAACCACGACATCCTCCCCGCCGTGACGGAGCGACCATGTTGCGACGCCTTCTGCTTGCTGTCTGTGTGCTCGGTGCCGCGGGCCTTGCGGTATTCTGGTGGCTGACGGGCCCGTCGACCGTGGTGCTCGCGGCGGCGACACGGGCGCCTGATCTCGCCAATGGCCAGGAGATGTTCAACATTGGCGGCTGCGCGTCATGCCATGCCGTCCCGAACCAGCCGGATCGACTGAAGCTCGGCGGCGGGCTGCCGCTGACCTCGCCGTTCGGCACGTTCTACGCGCCCAACATCTCGCCCGATCCCACTGACGGCATTGGGCGCTGGAGCGAGGCCGAGTTCGTCAATGCGGTGGTGAGGGGCGTGTCGCCGGGCGGCAGCCACTACTACCCGGCGTTTCCCTATCCCTCCTACGCGGCCGCGAAGATCGACGACGTCCGCGATCTCTTCGCCTACATGAAGACGCTGCCGCCGGTCGCCGGGGCCTCGCGCGCGCACGACATGCCATTCCCGTTCAACATCCGCCGCACCGTCGGGGTCTGGAAGCTCTTGTTCTTCGGCGACAAGCCCTTTGCCGCCAACGCCTCGCGCCCGGCGGAGTGGAATCGCGGCGCCTATCTGGTCAATACGTTCGGCCATTGCGCCGAATGCCACAGTCCGCGCAATGCGCTCGGCGGCATCGTCTCGGCGCAGCGTCTGGCGGGTGGGCCCGATCCGGAAGGTCAGGGCTTCGTGCCGAACATCACCCAGAAGGGCCTGTCGGACTGGAGCGAGAGCGACATCAGCTATTTCCTCGAGACCGGACAGCTGCCGGACGGCGACAGCGCCGGCGGCTCGATGGCGCGGGTGATCCGCAACACCTCGCAGCTCACGCCCGAGGATCGCAAGGCGATGGCGGTCTATCTGAAATCGCTGCCGCCGGTCGAAGGCCCGCCGAAGCCGAAGAAGCCCGCGGGCTGATCAGTTCGGCCGGCGCGCAACGCGGATCAGATCGGCTTGAAGCTGCCGTCGCTCTGGATCACCGTCAGCGACACCGGCGGTGGATTCTCCTTGCGCGCGTTGCCGAAGCTGACCACCAGCCCGCCGATGTCGAACTGGCCGACCTCGTTGATGATGCGCAGCAGCTCGGCGCGGGTCGGGTTAGGCCCGGTCATCGCCAGGGCGCGGGCCACCAGGCGGCCGGTGATGTAGCCCTCGAGCCCGATGAAGTCCGGCGTCTGGCTCGGATCGAGCGTCTTCATCGCGGCCTGATAGTCGGCGACGATGCGGAGGTCGGTGTCCCACGGAAACGGCACCACCTCGGAGACGATGACGCCGCGGCCTTCCGGGCCGAGCTCCTTGGCGAGCGCGTTGCCGCCGACGAAGGAGACCGCCGTGAAGGTCGGGTTGAAGCCGCTGCGATGCGCCATCTTGATGAACTCGGCGCACGGGCCGTAGGTGCCGACCAGGATCACCGCTTCCGGCTCCGCGCGCCGGATGACCTTGAGCGCCGCGCCGACCGCGCGCGTGTTGCGCTCGAACGTGCCTTCGGCCGCGAGCTCGAGGCCGCGGCGATCGAGATGTGTCTTCACGCCGGCCAGCACGTCGCGGCCGAACGCGTCATCCTGATAGAAGATCGCGATCCGGGTCAGGTGAAGCTCTTCGGTGAGGTACTTGATCGAGGCTTCCGCCTCGGCCGCGTAGCTCGCGCGGATGTTCACGATGTTCTGGAATTCGGGCGCCCGCAGGAATTCGGCGCCCGAGATCGGCCCGATGAAGGGGACGTCGTTCGACGCCGCGATCGGAGCGGTGGCCATCGCGGTCGGCGTGCCGACGGCGCCGATCAGCGCGAACACCTTATCCTCGTAGATCAGCTTGATGGTCTCGACCACCGAACGATCGGGATCGTAGCCGTCGTTGCGGCTCGCCAGCTTGAGCCTGCGTCCGTAGACGCCGCCCTTGGCGTTGAGCTCGTTGAAGGCCGCCAGCAGTCCCTGGCGCGCCGCCTGGCCCAGCGCGGCCGACGGGCCTTCCAGCGCCGCCACCTGGCCGAACATGATGGAGTCGTTGGTGACGCCGAGCTCGTCGGCGCGCGCAGGCCCGGGCGGGAGCACGCCGGCGATCAGGATGAGAACGATGGAGATCCGAAGGCTTGAAAACCAGTTCATTGCGATCTTCGATGCTCGGGTACGCTGGATGACAACTCAGTCTAGGCGCGTTGAATGAAGACCTCGCTAAGGACGTAGCCCGCGCTTGATCGCGTTTTGGGCGGCCCTCAACAGTCAGCCGTTAACCAAGCCCCGGTTTCTGGTACTCCACAACGGATCATCTTTGACCGTCCTTAACTTACCGCGGCCAGCATCGGCCGCATCGTGGTGAGGGGCAGCCGTTTGGCGGGGGCCATATTGCAGGTTGAAGAGTACAGCGCACCGACGCTGCCGGAAAAGGATGATGCTCGCAGCGGTAGCGGGCGGGAGAGGCTGCTCGCGTCGTTATCGCGATACCGCCTTTATCGCCCTGCGATCATCGCGGCATGCGTCGGCGTCGTGCTGTCGGTCGTCGGGACGGTTGCCGTGGGACGCTGGGAAAACCGGCTGGCGCGCACCGATTTCGAAGGCGTGGCCGAAGCCCAGGCGATCCTGGTCCAGAACGGCGTCAACGAATATGTCAGCCGGCTGACCGCGCTGCGCACCCGCTTCGAATCCGCCAACGACGACATCACCCGCAGCGAGTACCAGACCTTCAGCGCGCGCCTGTTCGAGGCGCATCGCGGCATGCTCCGCCTGGCGTGGCTGCCGCGGATCAAGCGCAAGGAGCGCGGCGAATACGAGGCGGCGGCGATCACCGATGGCGTTCCCGCCTTTCGCATCAAGTCGTATCCCGACGGCACGGTGGCGCCGGAGAGCGACGAATATTATCCGGTCTACTTCTCCACCGAGGCGAAGACGTCGCCGGTCTACGGCCTCGATTATTGGAGCATTCCCGACCATCGCGCCGTGCTGGAGCAGTCGCGCGACTACGACGTGATCGGCGCGCTGCGCACGCGTCAGAACCTGATCAATCAGAACGAGCGCAACAACGCCGTGATGATCGGCATCCCCGTCTACGCCAAGGGAACGTCGCGCACGACGGTCGCCGACCGCCGGCGCAATCTCAGCGGATTCATCATCGGCGTGTTCGACCTGCCGACGTTGCTGCAGTCGGTGCGCGCGAACAATCCCAACAGTCCGGCGCTTGCGATCAACCTTCTACCGCCCGAACGCGTGATCAACGCCTCCGGGGTGGACCCGCAGCGCTGGCCCGCGGACCCCAGCATCTGGTCGACGACCTTGCGCATCGGCGATGCCGACTGGGTGTTCCAGGCGGCGCCCGCCGGCGGCAGCCTGATGGCGAGCCACAACCGCGCGCTGGCGCTGTATGCGGCCGGCATGGCGACGACGATCTTCCTCGCCGTGTATCTCGCGCTGTCGAGCCGCAACGCCCTGCAGCTCGCGCTTGCCAATCGCCGCGTGCTCGAGCTGGCGCAGACCGACGCGCTGACGGGCCTCGCGAACCGCGCCTTCTTCCTCGAGGAGATGGAGCGCATCAACGACGAGAAGAGCGGCCGCTTCACCGTTTTCCTGCTCGACCTCGACCGCTTCAAGAACGTCAACGATTCACTCGGTCATGGCGCCGGCGACGAGCTGCTGGTGCAGGTCGCGCAGCGGCTGAGATCGCAACTGCGCGACGAGGACGTGCTGGCCCGGCTCGGCGGCGACGAGTTCGCCCTGATCCAGGCCGGATCCGCCGACCAGCGCGCCGCCGCGATCGAGCTTGCTCAGCGCATCACCAAGCTGATCGCCGAGCCGTTCCAGCTCGCCGGGCAACGGGTCGAGATCGGCACCAGCATCGGCATCTCGCTCGCGCCCCAGCACGGCCGCGACCAGGAGCACCTGCTCAAGAAGGCCGACCTCGCGCTCTACCGCTCGAAATCCGCCGGCCGCAGCTGCTACACGCTCTATGACGATGCGATGTCGGCCGAGCTCGAGGCGCGCAACACGCTCGAGGGCGATCTGCGCGACGCCATCGCGCAGTGCCAGTTCGAGGTGCACTATCAGCCGTTCTACGACGCCGAGACGCGCGAGCGGCGCGGCGTCGAGGCGCTGGTGCGCTGGCGTCATCCGGTCAAGGGGCTGGTGCCGCCGGACAAGTTCATCCCGCTTGCGGAGTCGACCGGCCTGATCGTGCCGCTCGGCGAATGGATCATCGGTCGCGCCTGCGACGACGCCACCGCATGGCCCGACGACGTCAAGATCGCCGTCAATCTGTCGCCCGTCCAGTTCAAGCAGGCGGAGCTGTTCGACGTCATCCAGTCGGCGCTCGCGAGGTCCGGCCTCGATCCGAAGCGTCTCGAGATCGAGATCACGGAGTCGGTGCTGCTGGAGCGCGCGGCCGAGAACGAGAGCTTCATCGACAGGCTGAAGGGTCTCGGCATCTCGCTGGCACTCGACGATTTCGGCACCGGCTATTCGTCGCTGCGCTCGCTAACGGCGTTCCCGTTCAACAAGATCAAGATCGACAAGTCCTTCGTCGCCAATCTGAGCGTGCGCAACGAAAGTGCCGCCGTCATCTCCTCGGTCGTGACGCTGGCGCGGGGGCTTGGCATCCAGATCACCGCCGAAGGCGTCGAGACCGAAGAGCAGCTGGTGCAACTGCGCTCGCTCGGCGTCAACTTCGCGCAAGGTTATCTGCTGGGTCGGCCGATGCCGGTCGAGCAGCTCGAGCAGCATTTGGAGATCGCGCGCGCTGCGTCCGATGCCGACGAGCCGCAGCCGGCCGAAGACGCATCTGAGCACGACGCAACCGAGGACGACGATCCGCACTCGGCGGCCGTCGTCGCGCTCATTCCCCGGTCCGGGGCGCTGCTATCCCTCGCATCCAACGGCTGAGCGGCGAGGCGGTTTCGGTGTCCGCGTCGACCGGCAGGCGTGGCGAGCCCAGCATGGCGGCCTCGCGCGCGGCGCTCGGCGTGATGCCATAGGCGGACTTGAACAGCCGCGTGAAATGCGCATCGGTCCCGAGCTGCCAGCGCCGCGCGACCTCGCTGATGCGCCACGCCCGCGATCCGGTTCCCGCGAGATCGAAGAACGCACGGTGCAGTCGGCGGCGGCGGATGTAGTCCGCGATGCCGCCGATCGGCGCGAACAGGCGGTAGAGCGAAGCGCGAGACATTCCGAAATGCAGCGCCACCGCGTCGGCGCTGAGCTCTGGGCTCGACAGTTGCGATTCGATGTATTTGCGGATGCGGAGCAGCGACACGTCTGCGGTCACGCTGCGGTCGGCATCGCGGCGTTCGAGCTCGCCGCGCAGGCACGCCGAGATCAGTGCGATCGTGCCCTCGACCGCAGCCTGGCACTCGTCGAAACTCATGCGCGGCGCATAGTCGAGCAGTGCGCCGAAGTGCCGCGCCAACAGCGGCGCCAGCGCGCCGCTGCGCGGCAGCACCAGGCCGTGCAGGTCGTCGACCTGCAGCAGGCGCGCTTCGAACATCGGACGCGGCACCACCAACGTGACGTTCTCGAACGGCGTCGCGCGCGTTTCGAGTGTCTGGGCGAGATCGAGCACGCAGAGGTCGCCGGCCTCGACCCGGATCGGCGAGGCGCCCGCGACGCCCTCATAGCTGCCGTTCACGTAGAGCTGCAGGATGATGTGATCCACGCCGCTGCGGGCGACGGTCTCGGCCGATCGCCGGAACCGCTGGCCGCTCGCACGGGCCGATCCGAGCAGGACGGAGCCAAGCGCGTAGGACAGGACGTCCGCCCGGAACGGAGCGGCCTCGCCGGCCGCGAGCTCGTCGACCTCGAAGAACGTCGACGTGGCCTCACGCCACGCGGCAATGTTGGTCTCGGTGTCCATCTGCTCGGCGGAAAAGCCATAGCTCGGCAGCAGGGACGAAACGGCTTTGATCTCACTCTTCACACGGCGCCGCAGTCATTCTTGAGTTTTCGTCTCAACTTCTTGATCGACCGTATCGGATCGGTCGCCCGCCTTGACCCGATGCTCCGCGCACCGGTTATAGACGCCTATCGCCAAGTTGCCCGAAAGGAAAGCCGGGCCGTTCGACGGTCCCCCCATCACCCCTCGCGATCGAAAGGTCCGGCTTTTCAGCCTGCTGACACGCACTGGCGGACACGGCCCTCCGGCCGCCCACCGTCTTTCATGACGAAACCATGCTTGACCCATTTTCAGGACCTCGGCGCCCGTCGGTCACGACGGGCGCCTTTGTCGTGAGGCAGGTGGCCGACGGGCAGGCCGTCCCGGGCTTGGACGAGCTCGTCGCTAGGTGGCGCCGAAGGCCTTGAACGTGATGATGGTGTGGGTGTCCTGAATGCCCGGCAGCACCTGGACCTTCTCATTCACGAAGTGGCCGATGTCGGTAGCATTGTCGACGTAGAACTTCACCAGCAGGTCATAATTTCCCGCCGTCGAGTAGATCTCGGAGGCGATCTCGGCTTCCGCCAGCGCATTGGCGACCGTGTAGGACTGGCCAAGCTTGCACTTGATCTGGACGAAGAAGGGAACCATTGCGGGCTGTCTCCGGAAGGCATCTTTCGCCTCAATATAGCGTTTTCTGGCGAAGTCGATACGCTTTCTCCGGTGACCGGGCCTGCTTGCCGGGCGCGGCCGGCCCGCGCTAGGAAGGGGCATGAGCACCCCCGTCGCACTCACCATCGCCGGTTCGGATTCCTCCGGGGGAGCCGGCATCCAGGCCGACCTGAAGACCTTTGCGGCGCTGGCCGTCTATGGCGCGTCGGTGCTGACGGCGCTGACCGCCCAGAACACCAAGGGCGTGACCGGGGTGCATCTGGTGCCGCCCGATTTCGTCACCGCGCAGATCGATGCGGTGTTCGACGACCTCGCCGTCGGCGCGGTCAAGATCGGCATGGTGGCGCAGGCGCCGATTGCCGCCGCCATTGCCGCAAGCCTTGCGCGCTGGACGCCGTCACATGTGGTGCTCGATCCGGTGATGGTGGCGACGTCGGGCGCCCGGCTGTTGCCGGAGGATGCGATCGACGCGCTGCGCCGCGGGCTGATCCCGCGGACGTCGCTGATCACGCCGAACCTGCCCGAGGCGGCCGCGCTGCTGGACGAGCCGGTCGCGACCTCGGACGAGGCGATCGCGGCGCAAGGCCGCCGGCTGCTCGCGCTCGGCTGTCCGGCCGTGCTGATCAAGGGCGGCCACGGGCAGGGCACGGACAGCACCGACTATCTGATCACCGCGGATGGCTGCATCGCATTGGCGTCACCGCGCGTTGCGACGAAGAATACCCACGGCACGGGGTGTTCGCTGTCGTCGGCCGTGGCCGCAGGGCTGGCGAAGGGCGAGAGCCTCGAGGCGGCCGTGCGCAATGCCAAGGCCTTCATCTCCGGTGCCATCGCGGCGGCCGATCGCTTCACCGTCGGGCATGGCCACGGCCCGGTGCATCATCTGTACCGGTTCTACTGATTGAGATCACCCGATGCTGGTTCGAGCCGTGCGCATCAGCCGCGCGGCGGCGATCTCCTGCTGATGTCCCCCCATCACGCGGGCGCGATATTCGCCTGGTGATTCGCCGAACCAGCGATTGGATGCGCGGAAGAAGGTGCTCTGGTCGGCATAGCCGAGCAGATAGCCGATGTCGGTGAGCGTCATGCGGAAATCGGCGAGATGGCGCTGGGCGAGCTCGCGCCTGACATCATCGACGAGATCACTGAAGGAGAGGCCTTCATCGGCGAGCCGGCGCTGGAAGGTGCGATCGCTCAAGCCGAGCTCGGCGGCAATGGCCGAGCGCAACGGGCTGCCGTCGGGCAGCAGCTTGGCAATCGCGGTGCGGGCGCGATGCGCGGTGTCGGTCTTGACCAGGCGCTCCAGCGCCTCGTCGGCGATCCGATCGTGGATTGCCGAAAGCTCGGGCGCCGAGGTCGTCAGCTTGCAGGCGAGATCCTGATCCGACACCAGAAAGCCGTTGAAGGGCGCATCGAATTCGAGCGGGGACTGGAACGCCCTGTTGTAGGACGCAATCGACAGCGGCACAGCGTGCGAGAAGCGGGTGGCGAGCGGCGTCAAGCGACGATCCAGCATCCACCGGCATAGATTGAGCAGATTGACGACGCCGTAGTCGTAGCGCTGCCGCGGAATCGGGCATTCACCACCGAACACGTCGGTCCGCACCCAGCGGCCGCCATTGCCCTGCTCGAGCGTGATGGTCACCGCGTCACTTACCAGGCACATGTAGCGGATCAGGCGCGTCAGCCCGGCGAGAAGCGTGGGGCTCGACATCATGGCGTAGCCGGCGACGCCATAGTTGTCAGGCCGCGGCGCATCGAGCTTTGCCAGCCCGATGTCCGGATTGCCCGAACGCTCCGCCGCCAGCACCCACAACCGGCTCAGTGCCTCGGTCGGCCAGCGGCGATCGCAATCGTCGAGATCGTCGATCGAGAGGCCGACGTCGGCGAACAGCGCGGCCGCATCCAGACCTTGCTCGTTCAGTGTCGTCGCGACGCCGCGCATCCAGGACGACGATGTGGTTCGAATCTGCTGAGCCATCCCTTGGCCTTCTGGAGCCAGTGCTTTGGCCTCCTCGGGTCATTGTGCAGATGCACATGAGATTGCATAGCACCGGGCATTGGCGATCGCGACACGAAATTCGTTGTGCGACCGCATGGCTGGCGCGCAGGAGAAAATCATGCCCGTTCTGAAAACCAATGGCGGCACAGAGATTTACTACAAGGATTGGGGCTCCGGCCAGCCGATCGTGTTCAGCCATGGTTGGCCGCTGTCAGCGGATGATTGGGATGCGCAGATGCTGTTTTTCCTCAATCACGGCTTTCGCGTCGTCGCCCATGACCGCCGCGGCCATGGCCGCTCGGCCCAGGTCGCCGACGGCCACGACATGGACCATTATGCCGACGATCTCGCGGCATTGACCGCGCATCTCGATCTCAAGAGCGCGATCCATGTCGGCCATTCCACGGGCGGTGGTGAGGTGGTGCATTACCTCGCGCGCCATGGCGAGAGCCGCGCGGCCAAGGCTGCCATCATCGCCGCGGTGCCGCCGCTGATGGTGCAGACCGCGGCCAATCCGGGCGGGCTGCCGAAGTCGGTGTTCGACGACTTTCAGACCCAGGTCGCCACGCGCCGCGCGGAATTCTATCGCGACGTCGCCGCTGGGCCGTTCTACGGCTACAACAAGCCCGGCGCCAAGCCGTCCGAGGCCGTGATCCAGAACTGGTGGCGCCAGGGCATGATGGGCAGCGCCAAGGCGCATTACGACGGCGTCGTCGCATTCTCGCAGACCGACTTCACCGAGGATCTCAAGAAGATCACGCTGCCCGTGCTGGTCATGCACAGCGAGGACGACCAGATCGTGCCTTACGCGGATTCCGCGCCGCTGTCGGCCAAGCTCCTGAAGAACGGCACTCTCAAGACCTACAAGGGCTTTCCGCACGGCATGCCGACCACCGAGGCCGCGACCATCAATGCTGACCTCTTGGCCTTCATCAAGGGCTGACGCCCTCGCGCGTCCTTCCGCATCACAAATCTGTCACGGAGATTCTCATGTCGAAGCTCGAAATGCTGACCCCGCAGAACTGCGCGGTCGCGCTGATCGACTATCAGCCCGCGATGTATCAAGGCGTGCAGTCGCACGATCGCCTCGGCGTCTTCAACAACATCCAGATCGTCGCCAAGGCGGCCAAGCTGTTCAAGATCCCGACCGTGCTCACCACGGTCGCCAAGGACTCGTTCTCCGGTCCCTTCATGCCGGAGGTGACCGAGCTGTTTCCGGAGCACGACATCGTCGACCGCACGGCGATGAACTCCTGGCTCGATGCCGGCTTCCGCAAGCAGGTCGCCGCCACCGGCCGCAAGAAGTTCATCATCGCGGGACTCTGGACCGAGGCCTGTGTGCTGTTCCCGACGCTCGACATGCTGCGCGAAGGCTACGAGATCTACATCCCGGCCGATGCCTGCGGCGACCTGTCTCTCGAAGCGCACAACCGGGCGATGGATCGCGCGGTGCAGGCCGGCGCGGTGCCGATCACCTCGTGCCAGTTCGCCTTCGAGCTGCAGCAGGACTGGGCGCGTGCCGAGACCTATGACGGCATGATGGAGATCCTCAAGGCGCATTCGCCCTATGGCATCCAGATCCGCTTCTCGAAGTGGGCGCTCGGCGAGCACGCCTCGGAAGGCGGCGCAAAGTAGCCCTGGGACGAGCGATGAAGATCTATCTGTTCTCGCTCGGGGCAGGTCTGTTGGTCGGCGTGATCTACAGCCTGCTTCAGGTCCGCTCGCCGGCACCGCCGCTGGTGGCGCTGGTCGGCCTGCTCGGAATTCTCGTCGGAGAGCAGGTGATCCCCGTGGGCAAGCAGCTCCTGAACGGCACCACGCTTGCTGCCGCATGGCAGAAGGCGGCCTGCGCCACGCACATGTTCGGCATGCTGCCCGGCCATCACGGCCGGGCAGACACAACCATCGCTCCGGCGCGAGACGAGAAGACCTCATGACCGATCATCCCGACCTCATCCTGCATCGCGGCCTGTTCACGACGCTGGATCGCTCCAACCCGCAGGCGAGTGCTGTCGCGATCAAGGACGGCGTGTTCACCGCGGTCGGCCGTGAGCAGGACGTCATGAAGCTCGCTGGCTCGGCGACGAAGATCATCGACCTGAAGGGCCGGCGCGCGCTGCCGGGCCTGATCGACAATCACCTGCACATCATCCGCGGCGGTCTCAACTTCAACATGGAGCTGCGCTGGGACGGCGTGCGGTCGCTCGCTGACGCAATGGCGATGCTGAAGGCGCAGGTCGCGATCACGCCGCCGCCGCAATGGGTGCGCGTGGTCGGTGGCTTCACCGAGCACCAGTTCGCCGAGAAGCGGCTGCCGACCATCGATGAGCTCAACGCGGTCGCGCCGGACACGCCGGTGTTCCTGCTGCATCTGTATGATCGCGCCATTCTCAACGGCGCCGCGCTACGCGCCGTCGGCTACGACAAGGACACGCCAGAGCCGCCCGGCGGCGAGATCGCGCGCGATGTCCAGGGCAATCCGACCGGCTTGCTGCTCGCGAAGCCGAACGCCGCGATCCTCTATGCGACGCTCGCAAAGGGCCCCAAGCTGCCGTTCGACTATCAGCTCAACTCCACGCGCCATTTCATGCGCGAGCTGAATCGGCTCGGCGTCACCGGCGCCATCGATGCCGGCGGCGGCTTCCAGAACTATCCGGACGACTATGCCGTGATCCAGAAGCTCGCCGATGACGGCCAGCTTACGATCCGGCTCGCCTACAATCTGTTCACGCAGAAGCCGAAGGGCGAGAAGGACGACTTCCTGCGTTGGACGCAGAGCTCGTCCTACAAGCAGGGCAACGACTATTTCCGCCACAACGGCGCCGGCGAGATGCTGGTGTTCTCTGCCGCGGATTTCGAGGATTTTCGCGTACCGCGGCCGGACATGCCGGCCGAGATGGAAGGCGAGCTCGAGGAGGTCGTGCGCATCCTGGTCCAGAACAGGTGGCCGTGGCGGCTGCACGCGACCTATGACGAGACCATCTCGCGCGCGCTCGACGTGTTCGAGAAGGTGAATCAGGATACCCCGCTCGACGGGCTGCACTGGTTCTTCGATCATGCCGAGACCATCTCGGACCAGTCGATCGACCGTATCGCCGCGCTCGGCGGTGGCATCGCCGTGCAGCACCGCATGGCCTATCAGGGCGAGTATTTCGTCGAGCGCTACGGCTTTGGCGCGGCGGAGGCGACGCCACCGGTGAAGACGATGCTCGACAAGGGCGTCAAGGTCTCCGCCGGCACCGATGCGACGCGCGTCGCCTCCTACAATCCGTGGGTCTCGCTGTCCTGGCTGGTGACCGGCCGCACCGTCGGCGGCCTGCGACTGTATCCGCAGCGCAACTGCCTCGATCGCGAGACGGCGCTTCGGATGTGGACCGAGAACGTCACCTGGTTCTCCAACGAAGAAGGCAGGAAGGGCCGCATTGCGGTCGGGCAGTTCGCCGATTTGATCGTGCCGGATCGCGACTTCTTCTCCTGTGCGGAGGCCGAGATCGCCGACATCACCAGCGACCTCACCATGGTCGGTGGCCGCATCGTCTACGCAGCAGCCGCGTTCAAGCCGCTGGATGACGCCGCTCCGCCGCCGGCGATGCCCGAATGGTCGCCGGTGCGCCGCTTCGGCGGCTACGGCGCCTGGCTGGAAAAGAGCGACGACGGCACCGTCCGCGCCCAGGCGATGCAGATGTGCGGCTGCGCCAGCGCGTGCGGCATGCATGGCCACGACCACGCGCGGGCATGGTCCTCCAGCCTGCCGGTCTCCGATCTCAAGAGCTTCTGGGGCGCGCTCGGCTGCGCCTGCTGGGCGGTCTGAGATGGCGGAGATGTCCGACACGCCGCGGCCGATCGCCGCGGTGCTCGACTGGCGCTGGCTGTGGCCCGCGGCGCGGGTCGCGCTGGTTTCAGCCTATCTAATCGGCGGCGTCCAGAAGTTCATGGACTTCCCAAGCGCCATCGCTGAGCAGGCGCATTTCGGCCTGCAGCCGGCGGCGCTGTGGGCGTCGGCCGCGATCGCCGTCGAGCTGATCGGCTCGGTGCTCGTCATCGCGAACAGGTTCGTCTGGCTCGGCTCCGGCGCGCTCGGTGTGCTCACGCTCGTTGCGATGCTCACCGCCAATGATTTCTGGCACATGGCCGGCCATGACCGCTTCATGGCGCTGAACGCCTTCTTCGAGCATCTCGGCCTGATCGCCGGCCTCGTGCTCGTCTCGATCATCTCCTGTCGCGCGCGCCGCGCTTGATCCACATCTGCTCATTCGAGGTCGTCATGGTCCGTTCCCGTCATCTGCTCGGTGCCGTCATTGCCACCACGCTGCTCGCCGCGCCCGCTCTCGCCAAGGACGCGGCGCCGCTGATCGGCGTGGGCGCGCAATACGACACCACGCATGTCTATGTCGCGCCCGACGACGTCGAGAAGTTCGCTACCTCCTTCCTCGCCACCTTCGGCGGCCTGAGCACCAAGCAGGTGGTTGCGACGGTGACGCCTGCTCCGAGCAGCACGACCTCGCAGCTGCTGCAGACGCCGGTCGGGACCGTCTCGCTGTTCGGCTTCAAGACACCAATCCCGTACCCATTCGGCGCCGAGCGCACCGGTTATCTCGTCACCGATCTGGACGCGGCGATCAAGGCGGCCATGACCGCCGGCGCCGGCGTGGTGGTTGCGCCGTTTCCCGATCCGATCGGCCGCGATGCGGTGATCCAGTGGCCGGGCGGCGTCAACATGCAATTGTACTGGCACACGACGAAGCCGTCCTACGCGGCATTCCAGACCGTTCCCGACAACCGCGTCTATGTTTCGCCCGATCGCGTCGAGGCCTTCACGCGCGCCTTCCTGCGCTTCTCCAAGGGCAAGGTCGTCTCCGACGACCCCAAGGCGCCTGGGGTCGAGATCGGTCGTCCCAACGATCACTATCGGCGCCTCCGCATCGAGTCGGTGTTCGGGCGGATGACCGTGCTCGTGACCGACGGCCATCTGCCATATCCGTTCGGGCGCGAGATGACCGGCTACGAGGTCGCCGATCTCAAGGCGACCCTCGACAAGGCGAAAGCAACAGGCGCGACCGTGCTGGTCGAACCCTTCACCTCGGATAAGCGCGAACAGGCGGTGGTGCAGTTTCCCGGCGGCTATGTCGCGGAGATTCATGCGCCGTCGAAGTAGGGTATTGCTGCGATTCCCGAGAGGTGACGGATGGCGCGGGTCCTGAGAAAGACGGTGGTCGCGAGCGCGCTGCTCGGCGCGCTATGTGCGGCCACGTCAGCTCTCGCCGAGGACAACGCCTCACGTCCGGCGATCCGTACCAACCGCTGGCAGGAGGACTGGTCGGTGCTCGCCGATCCCGCGCTGCGCACGGCGCCATCAGATCCGATCAAGTACATCCCGCTGCAGCAGGATCATCCGCAGAGCTACGTCTCGTTCGGCATGAACCTGCGCGAGCGGTTCGAGAGCCTGGATGCCGCGAGCTTCGGCATCGGTGGAACGAAACCCGATCAGCATGTCCTGCAACGGCTGCAGATCCATGCCGACGCACATCTCAACGAGCACTGGCAGTTGTTCGTCCAGCTGGAGGACGACCGTGCCTTCGGCAAGGCCAAGATCACGTCCGTCGACCAGGACCCGCTCGACCTCCGGCTCGCCTTCCTCGCCTATGTCAATACGACGGAGAAGGGCACCTTCAAGGCCCGGGTCGGGCGCCAGGATTTCGACTTCGACCTGCAGCGCTTCGTCTCGTCGCGCGACGGGCCGAACGTGCGCCAGTCCTTCGACGCGCTGTGGGCCGACTGGGAAAGCGGCCCATGGCGCTTCATCGGGTTCGTCAGCCAGCCGGTGCAATACAATCTGGCGCGCCCGTTCGACGATACGTCGAACGGATCGTTCCTGTTCCACACCTTCCGAATCGAGCGCCAGGTGCTCGGCACCAACGAGCTGTCGTCGTATTATTCCTACTATCAGCGTGACAATGCGCGCTTCCTCGACGCAGCGGGTGCCGAGCAGCGCCACGTGCTCGACATCCGCTTCGCCGGCAAGCTGGCGGGCTTCGACTGGGATCTCGAGGCGATGGGGCAGGCGGGCTCGGTCGGGACGAAGCAGATCCGCGCCTGGGGCGCCGGGGCGCGCGCCGGCTACACCTTCGCCGATTTGGCTTGGCAGCCGCGCATCGGCCTTCAGCTCGACGGCGCCTCCGGCGACCGCCATCCCGGCGACAGCAGGATCGAGACCTTCAATCCGCTGTTCCCGAACGGCTATTACTTCACGCTCGCGGGCTTCACCGGCTACACCAACCTGGTCCACCTCAAGCCGTCGCTGACGGTGAAACCCGCGACCGATCTGTCGTTCATGGCGGCCATCGGCCTGCAATGGCGCGCGACGACGGCGGACGCGATCTACGTCCAGCCCAATGTCGCAGTGGTCGGCACGGCCGGGCGGGGCAGCGCATGGTCCGGCGTCTACGCGCAGCTGCGCGCCGACTATCGCTTCAGCGCCAATCTCACCGGCGCGCTGGAAGCCGTGCACTACAAGATCGGTGATGCGCTGCGCCGCGCCGGCGGCCACGATAGCGATTACATCGGCATCGAGCTGAAATACGCGCTCTGAACAACGAAGGTAGGACCACATGTCGCAATTCGTGTCACGCAACGTTGTGCCGCTGCTGCTCAGCGTCAATGCCGGCTATGTCGACACGGCCGGCTTCCTGGCGCTGCAGGGCCTGTTCACTGCGCACGTCACCGGCAACTTCGTGACGCTCGGCGCGGCGCTGGCGCTCGGGACCTCGGGCGCGGTCGCCAAGCTGCTGGCGCTTCCGGTGTTCTGCGTGGTCGTGATCGCGACACGCCTGACCGGCACCTTGCTGTCGCGGCGGGGGGCGCGCGCCTTCGAGATCCTTATCGCGGTCAAGCTCGTGCTGCTGATCCTCGGCGCCGCGCTCGCGGTGCATTTCGGCGCGTTCCATGATGGCGACAGCCGCGAGGCGATCATCACCGGCATGGTGCTGGTCGCGGCGATGGCGATCCAGAACGCCGTGCACCGGATCCATCTGCCGACCGCGCCGCCCTCGACCCTGATGACCGGCACCACGACGCAGGTGATGATCGATCTCGCCGACAGGATCTATGTCGGTGACAAGGGCCAGGCGCCGCCGCCGGCGCGGCTCATGCAGATGGCCATCAACGTGCTCGCCTTTGCGCTCGGCTGCGGCGCCGCCGCGCTGCTGTTCGTGCGCCTGGGCAGCTGGTGCTTCGTCGTGCCACCGGTCGTTGCCGCGCTGGCTCTCGTCGTGCGTCTCGCCGGGCCGGAGCCGGCGCGCTGAGGACGCTGTCAGGTGCCGGTGCCGAGCGCCGGCTGCACGTTCGGCGCGGGGGCCGTTGGCGGCAACCGCGGCAGTGATGGCGCGACCTGGGTGTCGCCGTCGCAATGGACCGCGTAGAGCAGTCCGAGCGGGTTGCCGTGCTCGCGGAGAAATTCCCGGCGCAGGCTGAGGAACGTCTCACCCAGCGGTACGCCGTCGAGAAAGCTCTCGAAGAAGCGCTTCGCCCAGGCCGTGGCGAAGATCGCCGGCGTCTTGCATTCCGTCCCAACCACGCCGCGCGCGCCCTTGGCCATGAAATACGGCACGAAGCCGTCGTAGAACGCCGGCGACAATTCGGCCGACTCGCAGGCGTTGATGAAGACGAGGGGATTGCCGGGAAGCAGCTTGCTGGTCGGGGCGTCCAAGCTGAGCTCGCCCAGCGTGATGCCGGCATCGGTCAGCACCAGGCTGGAGCCGTCGGGACCGCCGGGATCGTCGAGGCCGGTCGCCCGGGCGTGACAATAGAGGTAGAGGATCTGGTCGTTGGTGGTCTCGTCGGCCAGCGCCTTGACCAGCTCCTTGCTGGTCGTGCGCGAGACCACGTGGACGTTGCGGCGTGCCGCCTTCTCCGCGACCCAGAAGCGCTGCTGCTGGGCGACGAGGTCGGCGCCCATCTGCCGGTCGATGTTGTCGTTGACGTTGACGCTGATGCTGAGTTCGGGCTTGTCGCTGGGGATCAGGCAGTCGGAGACGCGCGGCGTGTTCTGCATCGGGATCTGCTCGATCACGTGGCGCATGCCGATGAAATTGTCCCAGTCGAGCTTGGCGCCGGCCGAAGCATCGCCGACATAGAGCAGGCCCCACGGCACCGTGGTCGCCTCCGCCACGATCTGCAGCTTCAGCCGCCTGGAGCGGTCGCTGGTCAGCTTGCGCAGGAATTCGCCGATGTCCTTGGAATCCTGCGCGGCGGCGGGGCCGAAGAACAGCTTCGTGAACAGCGCCGCTCCCGCGCGCGCCATGATCGTGAGCGCGGCGTCGCGGTCGGCATCGGCGATGTCGATCCCGCTCTGGAAGACGAAGCTTCCGGCCGCGTTCTGATAGGTCACGACCTTCATGAGCTCCTGACGCGCGATCTCGATCGACTTGGCGAGGTAGTCCGGCAGCAACGGCAGCCGGGCGCGCACCGTGACGGGCTTCCAGACGAGACAGTCGTAACCGCCCGCGATCGGCATGATCGACAGGCCGACGTCGCGCGGATTGAGCACGCTGGCGGAGGAATAGGGCCGGCCATGCGCGCCCTCGACGCGGGGCGAGGGCGCCGCGCCGACATCGATGACGAGGTCCATCTGCTGGACGAAATTGCCGTCCTTGTGGACCGTCGCCCGCAGCGCCGACGGGCCGAATTTCTTCGGCGACAGGTCGAACCGCGCCTTGTTGCGCGACTTGCCTGTACGCGGCAGCCGCAGCAGGCGGCTCTTGTCCGACAGCTCGAAATCGTCGCTGTCGAGCTGGATGGTCAAGGTGACATCGGACGTCCCTTCCGGGAACAGCTGCTCGTCGGCCAGCGGCACCGACGAGACGCCGCTCTGCTGGATGTCGACGTCGAAAGCAAAGGTGTACCACTGGCCGGGCTTCAACGGCGCATCGAGATCCTCGAAGCCGGCGTTGATCCAGCGCTGCTCGCCGGGCGGATAGGCTTTGCGGTTCTCGAACGGGGGCGGCTGCGCGACCGGCGGCGCCGGCACCCATTGCGGATATTGCAGCTGAACCTGCTGCTGCTGGTCTTCCTGCTGCCGTTGCTGACCCTGCTCCCGCTGCTGCTGCTCGCGTTGCTGCCGCTGGGCCGGCTCGACCTGCTGCTGATCCTGCTTCTGCACCTGCTCCGGGAACGGAGCACTCTCGAACGTCCGCTGCCGCCAGAGCTGCTGATCGAAGTGGCGGATGTCGCTGCCGAGCAGCCCGCCGCCCGGGCCGGGTTGCGGCCGCACGGCCATCGGCGCGGCCAGGATCGCAGCCCAGAAAGCGTGCGCCACTTCGGGGTGGGCGATGTCGCTGTGGGCGCCGGCCGCGCCGCCGCCGTTTCGGATGATGCGGCTCGCCTCGATGTTGTAGACTTGGCCGCTGCCGAAATCGTAGCTGAAACCGACATCCTGGATCGGCATGTCGACGATCCCCAGGGGATGCGTGCCGCGGACGCCGAAGCTGCCGATGGCGCCGTACAGCGGATAGTCGGTATCGAGCAGATATTGCTGCTTGAGCCGCGCTCCGAGCGGGTAGAACCATCCGTTGGCCCGGTCGTAGCTCGAGCGGGTGGTCACGAAGGCGCCGCGCACGAGCCCCTTGAGCAACGTGCGCCGGAAATAGCCCTGCGTCGGCGCGGCCTGCGGAATGCTCTCGGCATAGCACCACAGCGACAGTGCGCCCTGGACCAGGAACATCGTCTCGACTGGACGCGGCAGCGCGCGGCCGTCGGGCGTGCCGGCGACGGCCGCCGACACGACGATGCAGCCGAAGCTGTGGCCCATCAGGTGAACCCGGGCCGTGGGCGCCGCCTGCTGCAGTCTGACGAGGACATCATGAGCGCCGGCCTCGCCGAACTGGCGCGCGCGATCCTTCATCTTCCAGAACGACAGGATGCGGAGCGGCGCCAGCAGCGCGTCGCGCAGATCATCGCCGAGGCCCAGCGTCCCGGCGGTTGCGTCGGCCGGCGCGCTCCGCGCCTCGCTCACGATCACGGACGGATCGAACCGGTCCTGCTCGGCGCCGGGGCGTCCGCTCGCATCGCCCATCGCAAGGCCGGCCGCGGCGAACAGCCTGAGATAGGCATCGCGCATCGCGTCCGGCAACGTGGCCGCCGCCGGCGCAATGCGCGCCTGCTCGAGGATCGAGCGGATGTCGGCGCGTGCCGCCGGGGTGTCGGCAATGCGGGCCGCATAGCGTTCCACCTCCGCCTCGAGCGATGCCGCCGGTGTGTCGGCGGACAGCAACCCGCCGCCGCCCGATGGCAGCGTCTCGTCTCCGAACGGCAGGCTCGGCCAGTGCAGTCCGATGATGACGGGGGCAAAGCCGGGACGCTGCCGCGCGGCGGCGAGCCGATCCGCTTCGAGCGCCGCCATGGCGGCAAGCCAGCGATCATACTGCTCGATCGCCGCAGGGACGTCGCCCATCCAGCCATGGCTCAGCAGAAGAATATCGGTGACCGCCCCGCCCAGCGTCTGGAGGCGGTTCACCACCATCTCGCTCGCGAGCGAACCGTCGGCCTCTCGCCGCTCCTGCCCCGTCGCGTCGAAGGCGATGAGCACGTATTGCAGGTCTGAGCCTGGTACCTGACGGACGGGCATGCGCGCCTCGCAATATGACCATGTCGGCACCCGCTGTGGTGCTTGGTTGCCGACCCTAACAATTTCTTATTATGCGTGTGTTGTATTTAGCCGAGTTCATCGAGTCAACGCGATGACGTGAGGCTGCAACCCCGGCTGCGTCACGCAGTTGGTCCTGCTGACGGCGGACCGCGGTGAAGGCGCAGGGGATCGCGCGCCGGCGGCCTCCGATGACGAAAAGTTTAGCTGTCCGCATCGCGGTCCGCCATTGCATCCCATCTGCATAATCCCCAATTCTAGAAACGAAACGGTTCCGTTCTATTCAAGGAGACGTGATGACACAGCAAGCTCTGTCATCGGCTGAGGTCCCATCGGCGGCCAACGACGGTCCGGCGGTCTCGGCCCGCGATCGTGCCGTGCGGCAATGGCGCGGGGATGCCTCCGGCGAGACTCCGCAGCAGATCGAGGCCAAGGCGCCGGCTGCGGAGCCCGGCCCGTCGCCGACGGAGCACGGGCAGCGCCAGGAGGGGTCCCGGAGGAGCCTGATCCGGCGGCATCCGCTTGGGGCAGCGCTGGGTCTCGTGCTGCTGCTCGCCGTCAGCGCCGGCGGCTACGTCTACTACGATGCGGCCGGTCGCTATGAGACCACCGACGACGCCTTCATCGCGGCCCGCCAGTTCTCCATTGCGCCAAAAGTCTCCGGCTACATCACCGCCGTCCCGGTCACCGACAACCAGCACGTCAAAGCCGGCGACGTGATCGCGCGCATCGACGATCGCGACTACAAGACTGCGCTGGCGCAGGCCGATGCGCAGGTGAAGTCGGCGCAGGCGGCGATCCGCAACATCGATGCGCAGATCGAGGTGCAGCAGGCGCAGATCACCGCGGGCCAGGCCCAGGTCGAGCAGGCCCAGGCCGGGCTGACCTTCGCCGAGCAGCAGGCCAAGCGCTATCAGGACCTCGCCCGCACCGGCTCCGGCACGGTGCAGAGCGAGCAGCAATACACATCGCAGCTCCAGCAGCAGAAGGCGGCGCTGACCTCGGCGCAGGCCAACCTCTCGGTCGCGCAGCGCCAGTTGGAGTCGCTGAAGGCGCAGCGCGAGAGCGCCGAGGCCAACCTCACGCAAGCCCAGGCACAGAGCGACCAGGCGCAGCTCAATCTGTCCTACACCACCGTGACCGCGGCGCAGTCCGGCCGCGTCGTCAATCTCAGCGCCGCCGACGGTCAGTTCGCAGCCCAGGGCACGGCGCTGACGATGTTCGTGCCAGACGAGGTCTGGGTCACCGCCAACTTCAAGGAAACCCAGCTCGACCAGATGCGCCCCGGCGAGCCCGTGACCTTGGAGATCGATGCCTATCCCGAGCGCGAGATCCGTGGCCATGTCGCCAGCGTGCAGTCCGGCTCGGGCCCGGCCTTCTCGTTGCTGCCGCCGCAGAATGCGACCGGCAACTATGTCAAGATCGTGCAGCGCGTGCCCGTGAAGATCGAGATGGACGATCCGCCGACCGACGTCGCACTCGGGCCGGGCATGTCGGTGGTGCCGACCGTGCGCGTCGATCCCAAGCCGTCGCTCTATGAGCGGCTTAAGGCTGCGCTGTGAGAAGGCTGATGCCATGAGCGAGGCCGCTGCTCTCTCCGCGCCGCGCGCCGGCAGTCCCTGGATCATCGCCGTGCTGGTTGCGCTCGCGACCTTCATGGAGGTGCTCGACACCACCATCGCCAACGTCGCGCTGCCCTATATCGCCGGCGGCATGGGCGTCAGCCAGGACGAATCCTCATGGGTGGTGACGACCTATCTCGTCTCCAACGCGATCATCCTGACGGCGTCGAGCTATCTCGCCAAGCGTTTCGGCCGCAAGACCTTCTTCCTGCTCTGCCTCGGCCTGTTCACCGTGAGCTCGGTGCTGTGCGGCTTCGCCTGGAATCTGCAGGTGCTGCTGCTGTTCCGGATCATGCAGGGCCTCGGCGGCGGCGGCATGGTGCCGGTGGCGCAATCAATCCTGGCCGACTCCTTTCCCCCGGAAAAGCGCGGCCAGGCCTTCGCGCTGTTCGGCGTCGCCGTCGTCGTGGCGCCGGTGGTCGGCCCGACGCTCGGCGGCTATCTCTCCGACAACGCGTCGTGGCACTGGTGCTTCCTGATCAACGGCCCGGTCGGTGTCGGTGCCATGATCCTGATCGGCCTGATCCTGCAGGAGCCGGCCGCAGTCACGGCGGAGCGTCGCAAGCAGGCGCACGGCTTCGATGTCGTCGGATTCCTTCTCGTCGCGACCTTCCTCGGCGCGCTCGAACTGATGCTCGATCGCGGCCTGGAGGACGACTGGTTCGACTCGCGCTTCATCATGGTCACCGCCGCGGTCTGCGTCGCGGCCTTCATCGCCATGATCCCGTGGGAGATGAACCAGAAAAGTCCGACGGTCGATGTCCGCATGCTGGCGTCGCGCCAGTTCGGCGCCAGCTTCCTGGTGATGCTGGCGACCGGTGCGATCCTGCTCGGCACCACGCAGATGCTGCCGCAGATGGTGCAGCAGGATTTCGGCTACACCGCGACCTGGGCCGGCCTCGTGCTGTCGCCGGGCGGCCTCGTGACGATGGCGATGATGTTCGTGGTCGGGCGCCTCTCAGGCAAGGTGCAGCCCAAATACATGATCATGACGGGCGCGGCCGTCGTGGCGTTCGCGATGTACGACCTCACCCGGGTCTACGCCAATGTGGATTTCTGGTTCTTCGCCGAATCCCGCATGCTGATCGGAATTGGCCTGCCGCTGATCTTCCTGTCGATCACCACGGCGTCCTACAACGGCATCCCGCCTGAGAAGACCGATCAGGCCTCGGCGCTGATCAACGCCGCGCGCAACACCGGCGGCTCGATCGGCGTGTCCTTGGCGGCCAACATCCTGGCGCACCGTGCGCAGTTCCACCAGAGCCGGCTGGTCGAGAATGCGATTCCGTCCAATCCGGCCTATCAGGACACGCTGCACCAGTTGACCAACTACTTCACCGCGCATGGCAGCTCGCTGGTCCAGGCGCAGCAGCAGGCGCTCGCCTGGATCGGCCAGACCGTGCAGATGCAGTCGTCGCTGCTCGCTTATGTCGACGTCTACTGGGCGCTGATGCTGATCTCGCTGTCGGCGATTCCGCTGGCGCTGACGCTCCGCAAGGTCAAGCTCGGCGGCGGGCCGGCGATGGCGCATTGAGTAGGCACTGTTGTTCGGCTGTCATTCCGGGGCGATGCGCAAGCATCGAACCCGGAATCTCGAGATTCCGGGTTCAGCCCTGGCGGGCTGCCCCGGAATGACGGTCAAGAACATCAGGGGCCCTCACAGCGTCTCGTCCGCGATGCCGTTCCGCAGCAGACCGATGCGGTCGATCTCGACCTCGACGATGTCGCCGGGCTTCATCCACAATGGCGGCGTGCGGCGGGAGCCGACGCCGCCAGGGGTGCCCGTGGCGATCACGTCGCCGGGCTCGAGCCGGGTGAACGACGAGCAGTATTCGATCTGGCGCGGGATATCGAAGATCATCTGGCTGATCGTGGCGTCCTGAACGACCTCGCCGTTGAGCCGGGTCTGCAGCCTGAGCGGGCCGAGATCGTCGATCTCGTCGGATGTGACCAGCCACGGGCCGAACGCGCCGGTCGCGGGAAAATTCTTTCCCGGCGTGAACTGGTGGGTGTGGCGCTGGAAGTCGCGGACGCTGCCCTCATTGTAGCAGGCATAGCCGGCGATGTGCTGCCAAGCCTCGCTGCGCGGGATGTAGCGGCCGGGCTTGCCGATGACGACGGCGAGCTCGCCCTCGAAATCGAGATCGGTCGAGACGCGCGGGCGGATGATGTCGGTGAGATGCCCGGTCTGGCTGTTGGCGAAGCGGCCGAACACCGTGGGGTTCTCGACCTCGGAGCGGCCGGTCTCCTTGCGGTGCGTCTCGTAGTTCAGGCCGATGCAGAGGATCTTGTCCGGGTTCGGGATCACCGGCAGGAAGCTGATGGCGGAGAGCGGATACCGCCTCGCGCCCGAGGCCGCTGCGGCCGCCTCCTTCAGCGCGTCCGCTGCGATCGCCGATTTCAGGTCGGGGAAGCGGTCGCGCAGGATAGCACCGAGATCGGCGATCTCAGTGCCCTCGACCAGTCCCCAGGTCGGCGCATTGTCGATGGTGAAGCTTGCAAATCTCATCCGATGTCCTCAGGTCGAAACCGCCGCTACGGCGGAGGGAGAAGCCGGTTCTTGCGCCGATTTCGCGAAGCGCGCGATGGTGCGCTCCGGGAAGATCAGCGCGAAGGCCGAGATGGCACCAACGATCAGCACGCCGGCGGTGAATGTCATGGCGTGGGCGTAACCGAGCGGCGCGTTGTTTCCGGCCTCGCCGACGATCCAGCCGGTGAGCGCATTCGACACCAGCGCGGATGCCGCGTTGCCGGAGTAGATCACGACGATGAGCCGGCCGCGCTGGATCGCCGGCGCCACGGCGCCGAGCGCGACGGGGCCGAAGATCGTGGTGAGGCTCGGTGCGGCGAAGGCGATCGCGATGCAGGCGAGCTGCAGCGGACCCGTCGTGACGATGCTGAGCAGCAGCGCACAGCCGGCGGCGAGCAGCGCGAGGCCGGAGGCGTGGCCGAGGCAGGCGCGCAGGCTGAAGCCCTTGCGCTGCAGAACCTGCGTCAGCCAGGAGCCGCCGAGCAGCAGCGGCGACTGGAACAGATAGATCCCTGAGATGATCCAGCCGACATCGACCTGCTTGTAGCCGAGCCCGAGCTGCAGAAAAGGCGGCAGCCAGGTCGCGGACATGCCGACGATCCAGTACGACGCGGTCGACATGATGATGACGCCGATCACGGTCGGATCGGCCCACAGCACGCGCGCCGGCAACGCCTTGTCCTTCGCCGCCGAAGCCTCCGGCGCAAGGGCGGAGTAGGGGCCTTCGCCGCCGACCAAGAACCAGCCGAGCATCCAGGCGAGGCCGAGCAGGCCGCAGAACAGGAAGCCGGTGCGCCAGCCATAGCTCACGATGACATAGGTCAGGATCGGACCGCCGGCCAAGAGACCGACGCTGATGCCCTGCAGCACCACGGCGCTCGGCACGCTGCGCCGGTCGGCGGGAAACCAGTTGTAGCAGGCGTGCAGCGCGGTCGGCAGTCCCGGCCCTTCGCCGGCGCCGAGGATGATGCGGCAGATCACCAGCACGGCGATCGAGCCGGAGAAGAAGATCGGGATCTGCGTCGCCGACCAGACGCCGGCCATGATCAGGAGCAGCCATTTCACCGGGAAGCGGCCGACGACGAACATGCCGACCGCCATGCCCGACAGCGAGAACAGCAGGAAGAAGCTGCTGCCGATCAGGCCGAACTCCTTCGGGCTCAGACCCAGCTCCTTCATCATCGGCACGGCCGAGAGGCCGAACACCAGCTTGTCGAAGAAGTTCAGCGTCTGGAACAGGAACAGCATGACGAGGACGGCGATCGCGCGTCCTCCCACACTGGGTCTGGCGGTGTCGGATGATGTCGTCATGGCGTTTCCCCGTTTGATAGTCTCTTGTTTTGATTAGTGCAGTCGTTCGTTCAACTCGCTCAGCAGCGCGGCGAGCTCCGGCGCGTCCGTCGCGACGCCGTAGACATAATGGTCGGGTCGCACCAGCGCGGCGCTGCAGCCGTGGCGTTCGAACCAGCGTGCGACGACGGCGCTCTCCTCGTGCAAGCCGTGACCGCCGATGACGATCACACTGATCCCGGCGTCGCGGGTGGCAGCGTCGATCGAGCTCGAGTTCAGCGCACCCCGCCCGTCGAGGACGAGCCGCCATCCGGTGCCGGCGACGATATCGAGCAGGGCACGCCCGCCATCACCGACGATCCAGGGCTGCGGAAACAGCGTGCCATTGGCCGCGTTTGCCTTGGTCGCGAGCAATCCCTGCGTCAGCGGCGGCACGATCTCCTGCCGGGTGATGGTGCGCGGCACGCCGCCGCCTTCGGCAAGGATACGCGCATCGCGTGCCGCTGCGGCCTCCGGATCCTGCTCGCAGATGACGCGGCCGATCGCCTTGATGCGCGTGGTCAGCTCGCGCACATGCGTGCTGCGCTCGATCTCGTAGCTGTCGAGCAGGGCCGCGGTCGATTGTCCGCGCAACACGCGCGCGAGCTTCCAGCACAGATTGGCGGCATCGCGCAGGCCCTGGCACATGCCCTGGCCGATGAAGGGCGGCTGCTGATGCGCGGCATCGCCGGCGAGCAGGACGCGGCCCTGGCGCCAGCGGCTTGCGACCAGCGCATGGAAGCGATAGCTTGCCGCGCGCCACAGCGTGGCGTCCTCGGGCCTGAGCCAGGGGGAAAGCAGCTGCCAGACCTGCTCCGGCTGCTCCATCGCCTGGCGGTCTTCCCCCGCTCGCAGCATGATCTCGAAGCGACGATGGTCGCCGGGACCCATGATGTAGGTGGTCGGACGCGCGGGATTGCAGAATTGGGCTGCGGTGGCCGGGAGCTTGCTGACGCCGCCGTCATTCACGAGAAGATCGACCACCAGCCACGGCTCGTCGAAGTCGAGATCGTCGAAGCTGATGCCGAGCTGCTGGCGCACGGTGCTCGAGGCACCGTCGCAGGCGATGACATAGTCCGCGGTGACCTCGCGCATCGTGCTGTCCGCCCGCTGCAGCGTGATGGTCGCCGCCGTTGCATCCTGCCGGATTGCGACGAAGGTCGTGCCAAGCTCGACCGTGACGGAAGGACAGCGGCGAACACGATCGCGCATCACCTGTTCGACCGGCGGCTGCGTGAACACCATGCTCGGCGTGTAGCCGAGAGGATAGGGCTCGCCAACCATGTCGATGCGGCGGATCAACTGCCCTTGCGCGCCGAAATGCTCGGACGCGGGGAACGGCGCGACGTAGCGGCTGACTTGTTCGGCGATGCCGAGATTGTCGAACAGCCGCATGATCTCGTGATCGAGCGCGATCGCGCGCGGCTTGTCATAGATGTCGATAGCGCGGTCGATCGCGAGCGTTTTGATGCCCTGCGTGCCGAGCAGGCTCGCGGCGATGGCGCCGGTCGGACCGAAGCCGATGATGACGGCCTCGAAATGCTTGTGATCTGACGTGGCGGACATGGAAACTCGGAGTTGGAGAATGAGTCAGGCGGCGTAGCCGACCGCGAGCTGCGCGGCCTTGACGTGCTCGGCCTTGGGCGGAGCGATGCCCCATTGATCGGTGCGGCCGGGCGGCCAGACCCAATGCTCCGGCCCGCGCACGACGTAGTCGTCGTCGACCTGCAGCACCTCGGCGGTGTATTCGATCACGGTGCCGACAGGATCGATGAAGTAGGCGAAGACATTGTCGCCGGGGCCGTGGCGTCCGACACCCCAGGCGATCGGATGACCGGCATCGATCATGCGGCCCGCGCCGCGCATCACGCCCTCCCAGGTCGGCATCAGGAAGGCGACGTGGTTGAGCCCGTTGACCTTCGCCGCAGCGATCACGACGGCATGGTGGTCCGAATTGCAGCGAACGAAGGCCATCGCCGCGGAGCGGTCGGTCAGGCGGAAGCCGAGCGCCTTCTGGTAGAATGCCGCCGAACGATCGACATCGGTGCTGTTGAGGTTGACGTGGGCGAGCCGCTCCGGGAGCTCGGGCCGCGGCGGCTTGGCGTCGTGCCTGATGTCGCCATGCACGAAGCGCAGCACGCCGCCTTCGGGGCCGCGCAGGCTCATGATCACGCCGCCGTCGGGGCCGAGGTTCGGCGCTGGCGCTGCGATCAGCGTCGCGCCTTCATGGATGGCGTTGCGGCCGACGGCATCGAATTCACTGGAATCGGCGAGGCGGAATGTCACCGCCTGCAGCTCGGTGCGCTCGCTCCGGTGCAGCGCCACGACGTGATGGTCGCTGCCGGTTGCACGGAGGTAGACGATGCCGTGGGCCTCAGCGACGCGCTCCAGCCCCCAGGTCTGTCGATAGAACGCTTCCGAACGCGCGAGATCTGGCGTGCCCAGATCGACGCTGCGCAGAGCCGCGACCGGAAACCGGGTCATGAGCGTGTCCTCCTGCGCGATGCCCGGGTGAGGACGCGCGACGTTTCTGTCCATGGCCGGCGAAACCGGCTCGCCCCTTTTATTACAGAAAAAATCGAAATCAATCAGAATTTATAAATTTTATGTTCTGTGGCCCGGCTCTATATATGTCGTCTGATTCAGAGGAGATCGGACGTGGATGCGGTTTTGGAGGCCGAAGGGCAGGGCCCGTCGACCCAGGCGAGTCATGTGTATGACCGGCTGCGCGAGGACCTGCTGTCCGGCCGGCTGGCGCCGTCGCGCAAGCTGCAGATGCGGTTTTTGACCGAGACCTATCAGACCGGGCAGACGCCGCTGCGCGAGGCGCTCAACCGCTTGACTGCCGACGGACTGGTCGAGGTGCGCGAGCAGCGCGGCTTCTACGTCAAGGACATCAGCCGCGCCGAGCTCGCCGAGCTGACCAAGACGCGCTGCTGGGTCGAGGCGCTGGCGCTGCGCGAGTCGATGGCGGCGGCGACGCCTGATTGGGAGGAGCAACTGGTGCTGGCGCAGCATCGGCTCAGCCGCGCGCCGCGCTCGCTCAGCGCGACGACGTTCGAGGACAATCCGGAGTGGGAGAGGCTGCACCGGATCTATCATCGGGTCCTGATCTCGAACTGCGGTTCGCAATCGCTGATCGCGTTCTGCGGCCAGCTTGCCGACCAGCTCTATCGCTACCGCCGGCTGTCGATCCGCAAGGCGTTTCCGTCACGCCCCGTCGGCGATGAGCACGCCGACATCGTAAACGCCGTGCTCGACGCCGACACCGAACGCGCGGTTGCGCTGCTCACAGCGCACTATCAGCGCACCGCGGACGTCATCCTGCAGGACGAGACGATCTTTCCGGAGCTGCGGAAGGACAAAAAGATTTAGGATCACGTCGTCGCGGCGAGGAAGAAGTCGACGCGCTTCTCGACATGCGCCTGGGCTTCCTTCTTCAGGGCGCGCATGTCCTCGCCGAGCAGGCTGCGAATCAGCACGGCGAACACGACGAGATCGAGGAAGATCCGTGCGCTGTCCTCGATGCGGTCGGCCGAGAAGGCGCCCTTGCCGGCGAGACCTTCGGCGCGCGCGAGCTCGCCGATCGCATGGCTCACATTGCAGGTGGCGCGCTTGCGCGCCGTGTCCTGGATCTCGAGCGTCAGCTCGGGAAAGCGCGGACTTTCCGCAATCGCGGTGCGCATCAGGCCGATCGTGTCCTCGACGAAGGCGCGCTCGATCAAGGTGAGCCCGAGGCTGATCAGCCGGGCGCGGAAGGTGCGGCCCTGCGGCACCAGGTTCTCATACTGCGTGTTGCGCGCGGCCTGGCGGCCGATGACGGCCGCGAACAGCGCGGCCTTGCTGGGAAATCGCGCGTAGATGGTCGGCTTGCCGGCGCGCGCGGTCTGCGCGATCTCGTCGACGCTCGCGCCTTCGAAGCCGTTTGCGAGGAACACGGTCTTTGCCGCGTCGAGAATGCGCTCCTCGACCTCGCCGGCACGTTCGAGCGGAGGCCGCCCCACCTTGCCGCGCGCCGTCTTGGAAGCAACCATTCGATCCGCCATGGCTTTCTTTCGAGGCCTTTGTGTTCCCGTCCTGTTTGGCACAGGGGTCGGGATTGTTCAATCAACGCGGCCTGGGCCGCTGCCCATGCCTGGGCTGTTAACGCGTGCCACGGAATATCGGCTTGCCCGTGGGGTCTCGAACACCGAGACTGCACAAAACGATTTAGGAGGAAAACCATGGGACGGACATTCGTTCATTTGGCGTTGCTCGCCGTCGCCTGCGTCGCGGCCGCGCCACTCGCTCATGCTGAAACCGTCGTTCTGAAGTCTGAACTCAAGGCAGCCAACGAGGTGCCGCCGAACGCGTCCGCCGCGTCGGGCGCGGCCGAAGCGAGCTTCGACACCGCAACCAAGACGCTGAGCTGGAAGGTTACCTTCTCCGGCCTCAGCGGCCCGCCGATCGGCGCGCATTTCCACGGGCCCAGCGAGCCCGGCAAGAACGCCGGCATCGTGCTGCCGTTCAAGAGCCCGGAGCCGCCGATCACGGGCTCCGCCGTGATCACCGATGCGCAGGCGGCCGATCTGCTGGCCGGCAAATGGTACGCCAACGTCCACACCCAGGCGAACCCGGGCGGCGAGATCCGCGGACAGATGACCAGGCAGTGAGGCGTGTGCCCGACGCGCGCGGGCTCGCCGTCACGCGGCCAGTTCCGGCTCGCCGGCCTGGCCGGGAACGGCCGAGGCCCGGCGCACGTCGAGGAACTGCTTGAAACGGCCGAGCGACATCGGCTGTGCGACCAGATAGCCCTGGCCTTCCTCGACGCCGCAGGCGACCAGCGCATCGACCTGCTCCTGATGCTCGATGCCCTCGGCGACCACGGACATGTCGAGCTCGCGCGCCAGCGCCACCAGCATCTGCACCACCACCACGGCGGACTGGTCGCGGGTGATCGCGTCGACGAAGAACTTGTCGATCTTCAGGATGCGCGCGCCGAGCCGCTGGATGTAGGACAGGCCGCTATGGCCGATGCCGACGTCGTCGAGCGCGACGCGGAAGCCGAGCTCGCTGAGCTCCTTCACGACATCAGTCGCCTTGGTGAGATCGGCGAGCTCCTCGCGCTCGGTGACCTCTAGCACGACTTGGCGGGGGGAGACCGACGAGGATGCGACCGTCTTGCGTAGATCGTCGATGAAGCGGTCGCCGAGCAGATGGCGCGGGGTGATGTTGACGGACAGCTTGAACAGCTTGTCCTGCTTCATCTCCGGCTGCAGCTCGCGCAAGGCGGTCTTGAGAAGCTGCCAGGTCAGCTTCTCAATGCGGCCGGTGCTCTCGGCGAGCGGGATGAAGCTCATCGGCGGGATCAGTCGGCCGTCCGGCTTCTCCCAGCGCGCCAGGATCTCGCAGCCGACGATGTCGCCGGTCTTCAGTCGGAAGGTCGGCTGCACATAGGGCTTGAACTCGTTGGCCGCGAGCGCGCGATCGAGCTCGGCGACCGGGTCCACTGGCCGGCTGAGATAGCTCGCCAGCAGCAGGCCGAACATGCCGCCCAGCGTGCCGGCGGCGAGCATCGTCAGGAGATAAGCGAGGTCGCGGCGCGCGCTCAGGCTCTGCGGTCGCACATGGATCGTGGCCTGCAGCGGATAGCGGTCGGACACGGTGGTGAAGGCGACGGTCTGCGCCGGCGTCTTGGCTGATGTCTCGGGTTGATAGCCGGCCACCTGCTCGCCATCGGGCAGGGTCAGGGTGACGTTGCTCTCGGCGCGCAGGCCGACCGGCATCACGTCCAGCAGGTTGCCGTCGATGCGCAGGATCGCCGCCAGCGACCGTTGCGCGTCGATGTCGCGCATCACGCCGAACGCGGCGCCGGTGAACTGCTCGACGCGGAACAGCCGCAGCTCGCCGTCGGCGGACTTGAACATCTCGTCGCGCCGCGCCCAGCCATTGTCGAATTCGAGCGTTTCGGAATAGGCCGCGCACTCGACCGCGCCGCCGCGATCGACGGTGCGGATGTCCTTGATGATGGTGCCTTGATAGACGTGAAGGCGCAGCGCCTGTAGCGCGACGGCGCTGCAATCCATCGGTCCTTTCGCGATCAGACGGTTCAGGATCGATCCGGCCGAGTCGATCGCGGCCTCGGAACGGCGCAGCGCCACCTTGCTGAGCTCGCTGAGCTGCCGCGCGGTCTGGTTGCCGATCAGCGCGGTCACGGCGAAATCGGCGCCGGCCAGGAAGATCCCGACGCAGGCGGCCACCGCCCCGACACGAAGCATGTGTTTGCGCTGCAATGCCATCGTGTGGTGAACACCCCCGTATGACCACGGGTATCCTTCAATCCAACCTTCAACTTTCCGTATATGCGCCCCAGGATGCCCGTCCGCAGCGGCAAGGTGGGCTGTGCGCGCAGCAAGCTGGTTAAGGAAGTGCTACCGGCTCAGGCCGCCTTGTCGGTCGTGCTGCGCGGCACCGCCGCCTCGGCACGCCCGGCCGGGAGCAGCATCAAGGCGGCGAGCGCCGACAGGCTGAGGCTCGCCGACACGATCAGCACGCCGCGGCCGAGCCCGTCGATCAGCAGGCCGAACAGCAGCGGCGCGAAGGCCTGGCAGATCCGTGACGGCGCCCCGATCAGGCCGAGCCGGTAGGCGTAGTTGACGGGGCCGAAGATCGCGAGCGGCAGGGTGCCGCGAGCGATCGTCAGGATGCCGTTGCCGGAGCCGTGCAGCAGCGCGAAGGCCGCCGCGGCGCCGCCGCCGAACAGACCGATCGTCACGGCGGCGATCGGATGGGTGATGCAGGCGAGCCGCGCCGAGGCGAGCGGATGGAAGCGGCTGAGGAAGCCGGCCTCGAACACCCGCGCGGCGACCTGCGCCGGCCCGATCATCATGCCTGCGAACAGCGCCTGCGCCGGCGTCGCGCCGAACGCCTGCATCAGCCGCGGCAGATGCACCGCCATCGCCGCGGTCACGGTCCAGGCCGCCGCCATCGCAAACGCGATCAGCACCATCGGGCGGTCGAGCGGGATGTTCGGCTTGCCGGTCGGCATCTCGCCGGGCGCCATCTGGGTCGCACGCGGCAGCGACAAATTGAGCGGCAGGCCGATCACGAGGTGCGCGATCGCCCAGGCGAAACAGGTCTCGCGCCAGCCGATCGTCGCGAGCCCCAGCGTGCTCAGCGGCCAGCCGACGGTGGAGGCGAAGCCCGCGATCAGGGTGATGCCGGTGATCGCGCCGCGCGCATCCTTGCCATAGATGCGCCCGAGTGCGCCAAACGCGGCGTCATAGAGGCCGAGCCCCATGCCGACGCCGAGCCACAGCCACGCCAGCGCCATCACCCACAGCGAATGCGACAGGCCGAGCAGCGCCAGCCCGATCGCCAGCACGATGTTGGAGGCGCACAGCACCTGACGGCCGCCGACGCGGTCGATCTGGCGGCCGATGCGCGGACCCAACAGGCCGGAGATGATCAGCGAGGCCGAGAACGCGCCGAAGAACCAGTTGTTGGACAGGCCGAGATCCCTGGCGATCGGGTCGGCGAGGATCGCCGGCAGATAGTAGCTCGATCCCCAGGCCAGCGTCTGGGCGGTGCCGAGAGCGATGACCACGCCCAGCCGTCGTGCCTGCATTCCGTTAGACCTCTGCTTGGCTCTACGTCACGAACAGCCGCAGCCGCTGCGGCCAGCCTCCTTGGCCTTGGCATCATCGGCACAGCAACTGTCTACGCCGGACGGCGCCGGTCCGCCACAGCAGCCGGACAGGGCTGCAATGCTCTCCAGTCCGCCGCGGGTGCAGACGCCGGTCTCCGGCAGCTTCAACTCGACACGATGCGCGGCGGCCTTGTCGCCGGCGATGTCGGCGGTGATCGAACGGACCTGCTCATAGCCCGTCATCATCAGGAAATTTGGCGCGCGGCCATAGCTCTTCATGCCCGCGAGATAGAGCCCCGGCTCGTCGGCCTGCGCCAGCTCGCGCGCGCCATGCGGCCGTACCGTGCCGCAGGAATGCTCGTTCGGATCGATCAGGGGCGCCAGCGCCACCGGCGCTTCGATCGCCGGATCGAGCCGCAGGCGCAGCTCTGCCAGCAGCGACAGATCGGGACGGAAGCCGGTGGCGACGATCAGCTCGTCCGCGCCGACGCTGCGGTCACCGGCCGCGATGATCTGCAACTTTCCGTCCTCAACGGTGATCCCCGTGACGCCGAAACCGGTCTCGAGCCGGATGCGGCCCGAACGCACCAGCGCGGCCCGGCATGCCCTGCGCGCACCAGCGCGCGGTAGATCTTCAGGCGCGTGGTGTTGCCGAGGGCTTCCAGGCGGGCAGCGGCGTCATCGAGCTTCATGGTGTGGAGGATGCGGCAGGCGGCCCGCCGGAGTCAAACGATATTTCTAGAATATTGGAAATATTAATGAGCGCGCGCCGCGCGCGGTCGGTTGTCCGGCGCGCTATCTCAGCCGGTAGCCGGCATGGCAGCCGACGCAGGCGGCCATCGTCTCGCCGAGCGCCTTCAGCGCCGGCTTGAGGTCTCCGGTCACGCCCGCGTTCTGCGCTTCGATGGCGAACCGGCTCGCCGCCTTGTGCATCGTCGTTCCGGCCTCCTGCATGCCCTGCGGCATGAACCCGGCGACCTCAGCGGCACCGTGCAGCCGCAGCGAGCTCATCCCCAGGCGTTGCTCGGCGATCTGGCCGGCCTTGTCCGGCTCGCCCGCCGCCAGCGCGTCGTTGATCTGCTGCAGCGCCAGCAAATGGTCGCGCATGTTGGCGAGGGTGTGCTCGGCGAGATCGGGGGGAAACGCCACCCGCTCGCGCGGGTCTAGCGGAAGCGCCCCGTGGCTGCCGTGGTCGTGATGGCCGTGGTGCTGCGCCGTGGCGATGCCGGCGGACGCAACGAAGGCCAGCACAATGGCGGCAAGACGCAGGCGCATGAGGACCTCCATTTGAGCGAACGCGGTGACGTCTTCCCTAGACCGCGCAGCCGGCGGCACATATGATCCTGATCATATGCCGAGGATCATCCATCGCCCGCCCGAGGGCACGCGCCCGCCGCTCGACTGGCGCGCCCTTGCACGGCTGTCGCCATTGCTTGCCGCTCTGCCGGCGGCCGCTCGGTTGCAGACCCGGCACATCCAGGTGCCGCACCAGGGCACGGTGTTCTGTCGGGGCGATCGGCCGCGGGCGATGTTCTTCGTGCTGACCGGCGAGGTGCGATTGCTGCGCCGCTCGCGCGCCGGCGACGACATCATCCTGCAGCGTGCGCGGCGGGGCTTTCTCGCCGAGGCCAGCCTCGATCAGGCGTCGTATCATTGCGACGCCGTCGCGGCGCAGGATTCAGCGCTGCTCGCGATCGACCGCAAGGCCTTCGCCGAGGTGCTGCGCCGTCCCGAGATCGGGGACCGATGGTGCGATCATCTCGCCCGCGAGTTGCGCAAGGTCCGGGCGCAGTCGGAGCGGCTCAGCCTGAAGACGGCGCGCGAGCGGATCGTGCATTTCATCGAGACCGAAGGGGAGGGCGGCGAGGTCGAGCTCGGCCGGTCGAAGAAGGACTGGGCCGCCGAGCTCGGCGTCACCCATGAGGCGCTCTATCGCGCCCTGGCGCGCATGGAACGGGACGGCGAGCTCATCGTCGACGGCACCCGCCTGCGCTTGCGATGAGCCTTCGGGCGCGTCGTCTCCGTTCGTCGACAACGACCACTTGAGCTCGTCGGCCTTGACGCCGACTCTATATATCGATAATTCCGGATATATGGAAAACGAACAAGCCGTTCTGGCCTTGGCGGCGCTGGCGCAACCGACGCGCCTGCAGGCCTTTCGCACCCTGGTGCAGCACGAGCCCGACGGTCTGCCGGCCGGCGAGCTCGCACGTCTGCTGGAGGTGCCGCAGAACACGCTGTCGGCGCATCTGTCCGTGCTGGCGCGCGCCGGCCTCGTCAGCTCGATCAGGCACAGCCGATCGATCGTCTACCGCATCGACCTCGCGCAATTTCAGAAAGTCGCGCTGTTTCTGCTGCAGGACTGTTGCGGCGGCCGACCGGAGGTCTGCGCGCCCGTCGTCGCAAGCCTCACCCCCTGCTGTCCGCCCAAGCGCAAGGAGAAGAATCGTGTCTGACTGCGTCTACAATGTGCTGTTCCTCTGCACCGGAAATTCGGCGCGCTCGGTGCTGGCGGAGTCGATCCTGCGCAAGGACGGCGCCGGCCGCTTCCGCGCCTTCTCGGCCGGCAGCACGCCGAAAGGCGCGGTGCATCCGTTGGCGCTCGAGACGCTCGTGCGCATGGACTATCCGACCGACGATCTGCGCTCGAAGAGCTGGAGCGAGTTCGCCGTCGCCGGCGCGCCGGCGATGGATTTCGTCTTCACCGTCTGCGACAACGCCGCCGGCGAGGCGTGTCCGATCTGGCCGGGGCAACCGATGACCGCGCATTGGGGCATCGAGGATCCGGCGGTGGCCGAAGGCACGGAGCTGGAGAAGCTCGCGGCGTTCACGACCGCCTTCCGCTATCTGAAGAACAGGATCGACGCCTTCATCAATCTGCCGCTCGGTCGCATCGATTCGATGTCGCTCGGCACGCGGCTGCGCGAGATCGGGACGGGCGAGGGGGCAACGTCGTTCCGCTCCGACGTGGCCTGATCTGATGACGATCTTCGAGCGCTATCTGACGGTCTGGGTCCTGCTCTGCATCGTCGCAGGCATCGGTCTCGGCCATCTCATGCCGGGGCTGTTCGCGGCTGTCGCGTCGGCGGAGGTGGCGCGGGTCAATCTGCCGGTCGCGGCCCTGATCTGGCTGATGATCATTCCGATGCTGCTGAAGATCGATTTTGCCGCGCTCGGCAACGTGAAGGAGCATTGGCGCGGCATCGGCGTCACCCTGGTCGTGAACTGGGCCATCAAGCCGTTTTCGATGGCCCTGCTCGGCAGCATTTTCATCGGCCACGTGTTCGCCCCGATGCTTCCCGCAGGCCAGTTGTCGTCCTACGTGGCGGGTCTGATCCTGCTGGCCGCGGCGCCGTGCACGGCGATGGTGTTCGTCTGGTCGAATCTGTGCGAGGGCGAGCCGCACTACACGCTGAGCCAGGTCGCGCTCAACGACGTCATCATGGTGTTCCTGTTCGCGCCGCTGGTGGGCCTGCTGCTCGGCGTCGCCTCGATCTCGGTGCCATGGACCACCCTGCTGCTGTCGGTGCTGCTCTACATCGTTGTGCCCGTCATCATCTCGCAACTCTGGCGTCGCGCCTTGTTGCGGACGAAGGGCGGGGCATTGGAGCGCACCTTGCGCGTGCTGCAACCGGTCTCGCTCGTGGCGCTGCTCAGTACGCTGGTGCTGCTGTTCGGCTTCCAGGGCGAGCAGATCCTGAAGCAGCCGGTCGTCATCGCGATCCTTGCCGTGCCGATCCTGATCCAGGTCTATCTGAACGCGGGGATCGCCTATTGGCTCAGCCGCCGGCTCGGCGTGGCCTGGTGCGTCGCGGCTCCGGCCGCCTTGATCGGCGCCAGCAATTTCTTCGAGCTGGCGGTTGCCGCCGCGATCAGCCTGTTCGGGCTCGACTCGGGGGCCGCGCTCGCGACGGTCGTCGGGGTTCTCGTCGAAGTCCCCGTGATGCTCTCGGTCGTGCGCATCGTCAGGGCGACGTGTCGCTGGTACGAAGCGGGACTGCCGGCCTAGCTCCGCGCGGTGCTTCGCCAGGGGCGGTTCGCCTCACCGCCGCGGCTCGTCCTGATCGTCGTCGTCGCCTTCGCGCTCGCGGCGGGCCGGCTCGTAGCTCAGCGGCGGGCTTTCGGCCCGCGCATGCAGCGCCGCAAGATGCGGGTAGGCCTCAAGACCAGCTCCAAGATCAGCTTCAAGACCGCCGTTCACGGCACGGGCCACCGGCACCAGCGTGGGCGCCGTCTCCCGGCTGGCTTGTGACATGGCCAAGATGCCGCCCAGCCCCGCCAGCACGGCTGCCAATGTCATCGTCTTACGCATGCTCGTCTCCGAACTCACCGCCCCCGGCTCGCTCCGTCCTGAAGCGATCATGTTGCAACGAGACTGACGGCATCCCGTCGGGTCGTGTCAGCGGGGAGTCAGCTTGCCTCGGGCAGGATGCCGATCCTGTGCGAGTTTCCACCCCCGCATCTCTCTGATGCGCAATTCCGACATCGGAAGTTCAAACTATCATCCGCACCAGCTCGGTAGCATTTGCGAATGCTCCGCAATTCGTGCCCCGCAATTCGAACCAGTGGCGAGAGCGCAACGAATGACGACGATCTCTGAAGATGACGGCGTCAGGCCCCGGAAGGATCATGCATTTGCCTCAAATTGGACGGTTCATGCGCATCACGGCATCTGCGATGCTGATCTCGACGGCTGCGTCCGCGGCGACGGTGGCGCGCGAGGATGATCGTGAGCGCCGTGATGCCATGCGTCATGCCGTGGAGGCGGGCGACGTCTTGCCGCTGTCGCAGATCCTGCCGAGATTGCGTGGCCGGGTCGCCGGCGACGTGATGGGGATCGATGTCGAGCGCCTGCGTGGCCGCTGGCGCTATGAGTTTCGGGTGATCGGCCGCGATGGCCGCGTGCGTGAGGTCTATGTCGATGCGCGCAGCGGCGAGATCGAACGGATCGAGGAAAAGTAGATGCGTGTGCTGCTGGTCGAGGATGATCCGCGGCTGGCGTCCGACCTGGTGCGGACGCTGCAGGCGGCGGGCTATCTGGTCGAAACGTCCGACAACGGCGAGCAGGCCTGGTTTCTCGGCGACACCGAGGATTATGGCGCCGTGATCCTCGATCTCGGCCTCCCCGGCATGGACGGCCTGTCGGTGCTGAAGCGCTGGCGCGGCGCGGGGCGACACATGCCGGTGCTGATCCTGACGGCGCGCGCGAGCTGGGCGGAGCGGGTCGACGGCATCGATGCCGGCGCCGACGACTATCTGCCGAAGCCGTTTCGCAACGAGGAGCTGCTGGCGCGATTGCGCGCGATCGTGCGGCGGTCCGCCGGCCGTGCGGCGCCGGTGCTCTCGTCCGGCGACCTGACGCTCGACGAGCGCCAGATGAAGGTCAGCCTGTCCGGCGTGCCGGTGACGCTGTCGCAGCTCGAATACCGGCTGATCGCGTATCTGCTGCGGCAGAGCGGGCGCGTCGTGCCGCAGCATGAGCTGGAGGAGAACGTCTACGGCCTCGGCCACGAGCACGACTCCAACGCGCTCGAGGTGCTGATCCGGCGCGTCCGCAAGAAGCTCGGCGCCGACATCATCGAGACCCGCCGCGGCTTCGGGTACATGATCCCGGAGACGGCGGAATGAGGCTCGGCTCGCTGCGGCTGCGGCTGGTGGCGGCGGGCACCATCGCGCTGCTGGTCGCGCTCGGCGTCGCCGGCTTCGGCATGGTCGTGCTGTTCAAGCGCCACGTCGCGCGGACGCTCGCCTCCGATCTCGACATTCACCTGCGCCAATTGCTGAACGGCCTCGAGGTCGATGCGGAAGGGCGCATCGTGGTCGCGCGGCCGCCGGCCGATCCGCGCTTCGTGGTGCCGCTGTCGGGGCTGTACTGGCAGATCTCGGACGATCATGGCCAGTTGCTGCGCTCGCGCTCGCTGTGGGACACCATCCTGCCGCTGCCGATCGACGAGCCCGGACCGAGCGACGTGCATCAGCATGAGCTCGCCGGGCCGGATGGCGAACACGTGCTGGTCGCCGAGCGCGGCATCCTGATGAATCCGGAAAGCCAGATCCGCGTGCGCGCGGCCGTGGCCTACGGCCTCGACGGTGCCACCAGCGCGGTGCTGACCTTCGCCAAGGACCTGTCGATCGCGCTCGCCGTGCTGGCCGTCATCCTCGCCGTCGGCACGTCGGTTCAGGTCACTCTCGGCCTGCGTCCGCTCGGCGTGCTGCGCCGTGGCGTCGCCGAGATCCGCAGCGGTCGGCGCCAGCATCTTCCCGTGGACGTGCCGACCGAGGTGGCGCCGCTGGTCGAGGAGGTCAACGCGTTGCTCGATGCGCAGCAGCGCGAGATCATGCGCTCGCGCAGCCGTGCGGCCGATCTCGCTCACGGCTTCAAGACGCCGCTCGCCGCCCTCACGGCCGACGCCGCGCGCTTGAGGGAGCTCGGCCAGCTCGAGCTGGCGCGCAACATCGAGGATGTCGCCGAGGCGATGAGCCGGCAGGTTGATCGCGAGCTGGCGCTGGCGCGGCTGCGCGGCAAGGCCCGCGGCGGGCCGGAGGCCGCGACCGAGCTCGCGCCTTTGGTGAATGCGCTGCTTGGGACGCTCGGCCGCACGCCGGCGGCCGCCCATGTCAGCTTCGATGGCGAGGTGCCCCCGGGCCTGAGCGTCGGCATGGATCGGACGGATCTCGCCGAGGTGCTCGGCAATCTGCTGGAGAACGCCGCGCGTCATGCGGCGAGCACGGTTCGCATCGTCGCCAGTGCGACCCCTCTGATCGTCATCGTCGAGGATGACGGTCCGGGCATTCCGGATGCGAAGATCGGCCGCGTGCTCGAGCGCGGCGGCCGCCTCGACGAGCAGGGGCCGGGCAGCGGGCTGGGGCTCGCGATCGTGCAGGACGTGCTCGAAGCCTATGGCTGGCGGCTGCAGATCGGCCGTTCCGAGCTGGGCGGCGCCAGGATCACGATCGCGCCGGCCATCGTCTCGGCGCTCCGCTGGCCGCAGCCCGCGATGTCCCAGGCGACCCCGGCGCCGTCCATTCTGACAGTAGGCTGACATCCCGCGTCAGCGGCGCGACGCCCCCGGTCAGCTATTACCTCAGGTCATGACGCCCCACGCGGCTTGCCACCGCGGGGGGTGCCCAATGGTCGAAGGAAGCTGATCATGCGTATTCGAAATTCCGCCAAGGCGTATGGGTCCGTCGCGATCGGGCTGCACTGGATCGTCGCCGTGCTGGTGCCGGCGGCCTGGATCTCGGGTCATCTCGGCGACATCCTGCCACGCGGCTCTCATGACACGGGCCTGTTCATGCACGTCTCGCTCGGGCTGGCGATGCTGGGCTTTGCGCTCGCGCGCCTGGCCTGGCGCCTGGCCGATCCGCCGCCGGCCCCTGAAGCGACCAAATTCGGCGCGTGGACCGTTCACGTCGGCGAGATCACGCATCTGCTGATCTACGGCATCATGTTCGCCATTCCGGTCCTCGGCATCGTCACCCAGTTTGCCCGCGGCTACGGCTTGCCGGTGTTCGGCCTGTTCGAGATCGCCTCACCCTGGGTCGGCGACCGCGGCTTCGCCCACGACTTGAAGGAGATGCACGAGGCGCTGGCCAATGGCCTGATGATCCTGATCGGCCTGCACGCCGGTGCGGCGCTGCTGCATCATTACTGGCTGCACGATCGCACCCTGCGGCGGATGGTGCCGGGACTGCGGTGATCGGTCCTGTCATCCGGGCCTGCTAAGAGGCTTCCGTCGATCACGCCATCGGAGGCCGTCATGCCGGCAACGCCGCACATCGAAAAGCACTTCACCGCGTCGGAAGTCGTCCGCGACGTCGTGATCGGCATGGCCGACGGGCTCACCGTGCCGTTCGCGCTCGCCGCCGGTCTCTCGGCTGCGGTCGCCAAGACCGACGTGATCGTCACCGCCGGCCTTGCCGAGGTCGTCGCCGGCGCGATCGCGATGGGGCTCGGCGGTTATCTCGCCGCCCGCTCCGACGCCGAGCATTATGCCGCCGAGGAGAAGCGGGAGCACGACGAGATCGAGCACCTTCGCGGCCGCGAGGTCGAGGAGGTTGCGGCGATCTTCCGCGGCTATGGTCTCGAAGGCCAGGCCTTGACCACCGTGGTCGACGCCATCGCGTCCGATCGCAAGCGCTGGGTCGACTTCATGATGCGCTTCGAGCTCGGTCTCGAACGCCCGGATCCGAAGCGCGCGCCGGTCAGCGCCGTGACCATCGGCGGCTCCTACGTGATCGGCGGCCTGATCCCGCTGATCCCCTACATGCTGGCGCCTGACATCTCGTCCGCACTCCGGATCTCCGTGGTCGCAACCGGCATCGCGCTCTTGATCTTCGGCGCCATCAAAGGCCACTTCACCGGCGTCAACAAGATCAAGTCGGCGCTGCAGACTGCGCTGGTCGGCGGCCTCGCCGCCGGCGCGGCATTCTGGCTGGCGCATCTGTTCGGGTAGGGCGGGACAGGATTGCGGTCGAGGCCATTCGGAAGAAGGTCACCGGGCCGGTCATGATTGACGAGGGACCGTAGGGTGGGCAAAGGCGCGCCGGGGTGAGGCCTTGTCGGGCGAGCTTTCGCGCGCGCCGTGCCCACCGCCCGCACCCAGCGCCGCCGATGGTGGGCACGCGCCGCCTTTGGTGTCGCTTTGCCCAGCCTACGGCAGCGTCGTCTGCGGCAAAGGGCTTTGCCCGAGTTCGAGATCGCCGCGCCGGCAGACCCTTTCGGATTGGTCAGCCTCGTGCCATGATGTGTGATGATGCGCGCGCTTCTCCTCATGACTTCGATCACAGTGCTTGCAACCGCTCCGGCCGCAGCTCAACGGTTCGATGGCATTGATCCGGTGTGCCTCCAGATATGGGAGTGGGGCGGTTCCAGCACAATCTCGTGCCAGTACAGGTCGTGGGAGGCGTGTAGAGCGGGGGCTGCGGGCATGTCGGCCATGTGCTTGCCGAACCCCTATGCACAACGCCCGTCTGAGCCAAGCCGCCGTCGGCCTCCCCGGTAGGCGCCGATTGCGATCTGACAAGACCCCAATCGTCAACGGAGCAGGCACGCGCCGTCCGATGCTTGCTCGGGCTGATCGGAACCAGTCTGTATTTCTGAGAAAAATAAATCTGTTGCCATTTTTCAGAAATCGTGCTTGATTGTCTCCATCCCGTGCTCCTCGAGAGGGGCGCTTCGCGATCGTCACGGAACGTTGGGCGCGGGATGCGGTGGCTGTAGGATGCCGCAGCGTGGGGCGACTCGCGCGGACGAACGGCAGCTTGCGGACGCGAAGTCGCGTGGTCCTGGCGCCCCGATGCTGGCGCCAAGTCTTCGGGCGATGATCCCGAGGGCGACGGTGACTAACAAGCCGGTACACCGAGGAGATCGCGAAGTAAGCGTGAAAACCATCGCGCGGGGAATGCCGGGATGTCTCGGCTGAACCTGTGGTGACTGCCGCCTGCTTTTTTTCTGCAGGCGGGCCATGGGGGCGGCCAGCTCCCGGCATTCCCTGCGCCCTCTGCCTGATCGGGGGCAACACCGATGACATCACTCGGGCGCATGGCGCCGCGAGAGCAGTGACGCACGTCTTCACGGCGATGCCCAGGGGAGGGAGCGCGGGAACCAAATTCCGCAGTCAAGGTTAGCTGGCATGCAGGAGGACTCCCGATGCGCCGTCCGAAGATTCAGCCGTCCCGCAACAAGCTCGACATGACCGATCAGGCCCAGGTCCGCGTGGTGACCAAGCGGCTGAAGATGTCGCCTGGGGAATTGTCCGAGATGGTCGAACGCATCGGCAACTCCATCGCAGCCATCACCAAGGAAGTCGCGCAGCAGCGAGCCGCGAAGGCAGCGCCGGAAGGAGCCGTGATCGCGTCGGTGACGGTGACCGAGACCAAGGCGGAAGTGATCGTGCCGGACGAGACGCCAGCGGCAACCTAGCAATCGACGCTGATCATCGAGACCCCCGGCAATAGATCTGGGGAATTGGACGAAGGGGGCAAAGGATGGACCAACGCACCGACCTCGGTGACGCGTTGACGCGGGCCGCATTCAACCTGCGCAGGACCAAGATCAGCGAAGGCCGGCCGTTTCCGCTCGGCGCCACCTGGGACGGGCTCGGCGTCAACTTCGCGATCTTTTCCGCGCACGCGACCAAGGTCGAGCTGTGCCTGTTCGACGAGACCGGCGAGACCGAGCTCGAGCGCATCGAGCTTCCTGAATACACTGACGAGGTCTGGCACGGCTACCTGCCGACGGCCCGTCCCGGGACGGTCTACGGCTATCGCGTGCACGGACCCTATGAGCCCGATGCCGGCCATCGCTTCAATCCGAACAAGCTCGTGATCGATCCCTACGCCAGGCAACTGGTCGGAAACCTGCGGTGGGGGCCGGAGCTGTTCGGCTATCAGCTCGATCACGCCGACAAGGATCTGTCGTTCGACGATCGCGACAGTGCGCCGCTGATGCTGAAATGCCGGGTCATCGATCCCGCCTTCACCTGGGGCACCTCGCGCAAGCCCGAGATTCCGTGGGAACGGACCATCTTCTACGAGATGCACGTCAAGGGCTTCACCAAGTTGCATCCGCTGGTGCCGGAGGCCGATCGCGGCACCTTTGCCGGGCTCGCGCACCAGGACATCCCGGCCTATCTGCGATCGCTCGGCATCACCTCGGCGGAGCTGCTCCCGATCCACGCCTTCATCGACGACAGCTATCTGGTCGAGAAGGGGCTCCGCAACTACTGGGGCTACAACTCGATCGGCTTCTTTGCGCCGGAGCCACGCTATCTGAAGACGCCGTTCGCGACCGAATTCAAGACCATGGTCAACCAGTTCCACGCCAATGGCATCGAGGTGATCCTCGACGTGGTCTATAACCACACCGCGGAGGGCAACGAGCTCGGACCGACGCTGTCGTTCAAGGGCATCGACAATGCCAGCTACTACCGGCTGATGCCGGACCAGAAACGCTACTACATCAACGACACCGGCACCGGCAATACGGTGAACCTGTCGCACCAGCGCGTGCTGCAGCTCGTCGCGGACTCCTTGCGCTATTGGGCGACCGAGATGCGGGTCGACGGCTTCCGCTTCGATCTCGCCACCATCCTGGCGCGCGAGCCCTATGGCTTCGACGAGGGCGGCAGCTTCCTGGATGCCTGTCGTCAGGACCCTGTGCTGTCGAGCGTCAAGCTGATCGCCGAGCCCTGGGACATCGGTCCGGGCGGCTATCAGGTCGGCCAGTTTCCACCGGGCTGGGCGGAATGGAACGACAAGTTCCGCGACACCGCGCGTGCGTTCTGGAAGGGCGATGGCGGCACGCTCGCCGATTTCGCCAAGCGCATCTCCGGCTCGGGCGATCTGTTCAACAAGCGCGGCCGCCGCCCCTGGGCGAGCGTGAACTTCATCACCGCGCATGACGGCTTCAACCTCAACGACCTCGTCTCCTACAACGACAAGCACAACGAGGCCAATGGCGAGGATAATCGCGACGGCCACAGCAACAACCACTCCTGGAATTGCGGCGTCGAGGGACCGACCGACGACCCCGAGATCACGGCGTTGCGCGAGCGCCAGAAGCGCAATCTGCTGGCCACGATGCTGCTGTCGCATGGCACGCCGATGCTGCTCGCCGGCGACGAGTTCGGCCATACCCAGAACGGCACCAACAACGCCTATGCGCAGGACAATGAGACGACCTGGCTCGACTGGATGGGCATCACGCCGCAGGGGCGGGCGTTGCGCGAATTCACGCGCAAGCTGATCGCCATGCGCAAGGCGTTTCCGATCCTCTATCGCAGCCGCTTCCTGATCGGCTCGCACAATGAGGACCTCGGCGTCAACGACGTGACTTGGCTCGACCCGTCGGGCGAGGAGATGACGACGGAGCAGTGGACTGACGATCACGCGCGTTGCTTCGGCATGCTGCTCGACGGCCGCGCCCAGGAGACCGGCGTTAAGCGGCGTGGCTCGGATGCGACGCTCCTGCTGGTCTACAACGCGCATTTCGACGTCGTGAACTTCACGCTTCCGTCCGTGCCCGAAGGCCATAATTGGCTGGCGCTGCTCGACACCAACCAGCCGGATGCACAGCCGCAGTCGTTCCCGTTCGGCCACGTCTACGCGGTGACCGGGCGATCGCTGCTGGCACTCGGCCTGTCCTCGGAGCAGCAGCCGATGCGCAGCCTGCGCCATGGCCTCGGCGCGTTGCTCGACATCGCGGAGGCGCCGCTGGGGTAGGATGTTCGGCGGATCTTGCGGTCAGGCACCGCGGGCGTATTTCGCAAGCCGCGCGTCGAGCACGCCGAGCATGGCCTCGCGCGCCGGATCGCGCGAGCCGCGCAGCCAGACGGCCGCGAGCGGAAGCCGTCCGGCGGTGCTGCCGCGTGTCATCCGCAGCGGCACGAAGCGGACGCCGGAGACCGCGAGCCGCGAGGTCCAGCGCGGCACGATGGCAATGCCGAGTCGCGCGGCGACGAGATGGACGATGGTCTGCTTCTCATCGGCAAACTGCGCGATATCCGGCGACAGCTCGGCCTGTGCGAACAGCTTCATGGTGAGGTCGTGGCTGTGCGGCCGCGACCGGCGGTCCGGGACGATCAGCGGCTGGTCGGCGATGTCGGCGAGCGAGACCGCGGCACGCGAGGCCAGCCGGTGCCGCTGCGGCAGCGCCACCACGGCGCTCTCGCTGAGCAGCGCGCGGAATTCGAGCCTGATATCGGTGCGCTCGGGCGGCCTGACAAAGGCGAGGTCGAGCGCGCCGGACAGGATCTTGGGCAGCAGCCGGATCGTCTTCTCCTCCATGAGCTGCACCGCGATGTCGGGATGCCGCGCGCGAAAATCGTGCAGCAATTGCGGCAGCAGCCCGGCGGCCGCGCTGTCGATGGCGCCGACGCGCAGCCGCTGCGCCTTCGTGCTTCGGGTACGGCGGCGGAAGCCGGTTTCGACCGCCTCGACGCGGGCCAGGATCGCCCGGGCGTCGCGCAGCAAGGTCGTGCCGTGCTCGGTCAGCGACACCGCGCGCGTGGTGCGGGCGAACAGCGGCGTCGCGAGATCCTCCTCCAGCAGCTTGATCTGGCGTCCGAGCGCCGAGGGCAGCATCTGCAGCCGCTGCGCCGCCTTGCCGAAATGCAGTTCCTCGGCGGCGGCCACGAAGCAGCGGAGCTGGTGCAATTCCATGGTGGGATCCTGAAGAGGCGATGGGCCGGATTATATCATTTTTTTGTATAATGATGCGAGCATTGAAGCCGGCCTGGTTCGCCGCCTACGCTTGTCAGATCAACGACAAGACGGGACAGGGAGGTGACGATGGCCGGAGAGCTGGAGATGCGCGTGCTGCGCAGGATCACGTTGCGCATCGTGCCCTTCATCATGCTGCTCTACTTCGTAGCCTTCATCGACCGTGTCAACGTCGGCTTCGCAGCGCTGACCATGAACAAGGACATCGGGCTGTCAGCCTCGGCCTATGGCTTCGGCGCCGGCATCTTCTTCTGGGGCTATTTCCTGTTCGAGGTCCCCTCCAACCTCGCGCTGGACAAGTTCGGCGCCCGAATCTGGATCGCGCGGGTCATGATCACCTGGGGCATCGTCTCCGGCGCGATGGCGTTCGTGCAGGGACCGACGAGCTTCTATGTGCTGCGCTTCCTGCTTGGTGCTGCGGAAGCAGGCTTCTTCCCCGGAATCATCCTCTATCTCTCCTACTGGTTTCCGGCCCGCCAGCGCGCAGCCGTCACCGCGCTGTTCATGGCCGCCGCGCCGCTCTCCACGGTTCTCGGCTCTCCGGTTTCCGGCGCGCTGCTGGAGATGGACGGCATTCTCGGCTTCAAGGGCTGGCAGTGGCTGTTCCTGATCGAGGCGCTGCCGGCGGTGCTGCTCGGCTTCGTCGTGCTCGCCTACATGACCGATCGTCCGGAGCAGGCGCGCTGGCTCGCCGACGACGAGCGCGACTGGCTGGTGCGCACGATGAATGCCGAGCTGGCGAGCAAGGCCGCCACCGCCAGCCACAGCATCTGGCGCGGGTTGGCCGACATCCGCGTGCTCGCGCTCGCGCTGGTCTATTTCGGCACCTCGGCCGGCCTCTACACGCTCGGCGTCTGGGCGCCGCAGATCATCAAGCAGTTCGGCCTGTCGTCGTTCGCCGTCGGCTTCCTCAACGCGGTGCCACCGACCGTGGCCGTGGTCGTCATGATCCTGTGGGCGCGCCATTCCGACCGCACCGCCGAGCGCACCTGGCACGTCGTGCTGGCCTGCGTCGTCGCCGCCGTCGGGCTCTGGCTGGCCGGGCTGTCGACCAGTGTCGCCGCCGTGCTCGCGGCACTCACGCTGGTCAATGTCGGCATCTCCTCCTCGAAGCCGCCGCTGTGGAGCATGCCCACCATGTTCCTGTCCGGCTCGGCCGCTGCGGCGGGCATCGCGACCATCAACTCGATCGGCAATCTCGGCGGCTTCGTCGGTCCAGCGATGATCGGCTGGATCAAGGACCAGACCGGCAGCTTCAACGGCGGGCTCTATTTCGTCGCCGGGCTGCTGGTGGTATCGGCGGTGCTGACCCTGTTGCTGTCACGTTCTCAACGTGCAAAGGCCGCTGCGGCCACGCAATCCTGACCCATCACACGGAGCCCTTTCATGCGCACCCATTCCATCGCCGCGATTCCCGCCGACGGCATCGGCCCCGAGGTCATCTCCGAAGGTGTCCGTGTGCTCGAGGCGCTCGCCAAGCGCTCGGGCGACATCAGCTTCAACGTCAAGACCTTCGACTGGGGCTCGGACTACTACAAGAAGCACGGCGTGATGATGCCGGCCGACGGCCTCGCCGAGCTGAAGAAGTTCGACGCGATCTATTTCGGCGCGGTCGGCGCTCCCGACGTGCCCGACCACATCACGCTGTGGGGGTTACGACTGCCGATCTGCCAGGGCTTCGATCAGTACGCCAATGTGCGGCCGACCAAGATCCTGCCCGGTGTGGCCTCGCCCTTGCGCAATGTCGGCGTCGGCGATCTCGACTGGGTGATCGTGCGCGAGAATTCCGAGGGCGAATATGCCGGCATGGGCGGCCGCGCGCACCGCGGCCTGCCGGAGGAGGTGGGCACCGAGGTCGCCGTCTTCACCCGCGTCGGCGTCACCCGCATCATGCGCTACGCGTTCAAGCTGGCGCAGTCGCGGCCGCGCAAGTTCCTCACCGTCGTCACCAAGTCGAATGCGCAACGCCACGGCATGGTGATGTGGGACGAGATCGCCGCCGAAGTGGCGCGCGAATTCCCCGACGTGACCTGGGACAAGATGCTGGTCGACGCGATGACCGTGCGCATGACCCTGCAGCCGAAGAGCCTCGACACCATCGTGGCGACCAATTTGCATGCCGACATCCTGTCCGATCTCGCCGGCGCGCTGGCCGGCAGCCTCGGCGTGGCGCCGACCGGCAACATCGATCCGGAGCGGCGCTTCCCCTCGATGTTCGAGCCGATCCACGGCTCGGCCTTCGACATCACCGGCAAGGGCATCGCCAATCCGGTCGCGACGTTCTGGACCGGCGCGCAAATGCTCGAGCATCTCGGCGAGACGGACGCGGCCGCGCGGCTGATGGCGGCGGTGGAGAAGGTGTGTGCAGCCGGCATCCTCACGCCCGACGTGGGCGGCAAGGCGACGACCAGGGAGGTGACCGACGCCGTCATCGACGCGATCCACGGCTCCAACGTCTGAGGCGTGCTGTTCTCTTGCACAATTCTGGCGTGTTCCGTGTCGCGCTTGCAATGGACGCTGCGGGGCGTATATCAGCGCTTCCGCTGCGTCCGCGCATGCCAATCACATGCGTGTCATAGAGACGCGAGACACGGCTTAAGGAGAAAGGACCCATCATGCGTCGTCACCGTCGAGCCAAGATCGTTGCGACTGTCGGTCCCGCGAGCAATTCTCCGGAGATGCTGAAAGCGCTGTTCCTCGCCGGTGTGGACACCTTTCGTCTCAACTTCAGCCACGGCACCCAGGCCGATCACGCCAAGGTCCATGCCGCGATCCGCGCGCTCGAGAAGGAAGTGCAGCGGCCGATCGGCATCTTGATGGATCTGCAGGGTCCTAAGATTCGCGTCGGCACTCTGCGCGACAAGAAGATCCAGGTCGAAGTCGGCGAGACGATTCGATTTGTCCTCAACGGCACCGAGGGCGACAAGACATCGATTCCGTTGCCGCATCCGGAAATCTTTGCGGCGGTCTCGCCCGGTCACGATCTTCTGATCGATGACGGCCGCGTCCGCGTCCGCGTCACCGGCCTCGGCGACGACTGGATCGAGGCCAAGGTGATCGTCAGCGGCGCGATATCCAATCACAAGGGCGTCAATCTGCCGGGCACCATTCTGGAGCTGTCGCCGCTGACGGCCAAGGACCGCTCCGATCTCGCCTTCGGGCTCGAGCTCGGCGTCGACTGGGTGGCGCTGTCGTTCGTGCAGAAGCCGTCGGACGTGCTTGAGGCGAGGGGCCTCATCAACGGCCGCGCCGGCATCATGTCCAAGATCGAGAAGCCGGCGGCGCTGGAGCGGATCGACGACATCATCCAGTTGTCGGACGCGATCATGGTCGCGCGCGGCGATCTCGGCGTCGAGATTCCCAACGAGGACGTGCCGGGCAAGCAGAAGGAGCTGGTGCGTGCCTGCCGGCTCGCCGTGAAGCCGGTGATCGTCGCGACGCAGATGCTGGATTCGATGGTGGCGACGCCGACGCCGACGCGCGCCGAGGTCTCGGACGTCGCCACTGCGATCTATGACGGCGCCGACGCGGTGATGCTGTCGGCGGAGTCTGCCAGCGGCCAATACCCGCGCGAGGCGGTGGCGATGATGGACAGCATCATCAAGGCCACCGAAGGCCACAAGATGTATCGCTCGATCGTCGAGGCGACGCAGCCGGGCGAGGAGCAGACGCCGCCGCATGCGGTGGCAACCGCGGCGGCCGATCTCGCCTCGGCGATCCACGCCAGGGCGATCGTGGCCTATACGTCGAGCGGAACCTCGGCCTCGCGCGTTGCGCGCAAGCGGCCGAGCCTGCCGATTCTGGCGATCACGCCGAACGAGGACACCTCGCGGCGCATGTGCCTGCTGTGGGGCGCGCACAGCGTGCTGTCGCAGGACGTGCAGAGCTACGAGGAGATGGTCGAGCGCGCGACCTTCTTCGCCGTGCAGGAGGAGTTCGCTGAAGCCGGCGACCTGCTCGTCGTCGTCGCCGGCATCCCGTTCGCGCGGGCCGGCACCACCAACAATCTGCGCGTCGTCACCGTGCCGAGATAGGAGGCTGATTTTCCCTGTTCGCGCCGCCCGCCTGTCGCCTGATTGTCGCACCCCGCTGGTATCGCGGGGCAGTGACGAAGGACGTCGCGAGTCGTCGAACGAGCGGTGTCCGGTCGCGGTCCGGCAGGATGGGTTCTGCGGGTGCGGCGTTTCGTCATCGCGGTGTCATCAGGGACTGTTAGGTGGGCGCGCATGGGACTTGAGACTGCTGGTGAAGAAAGCCCGGCTCGGCGCTTTCGGACGTTGTTCATCTCGGACGTTCATCTCGGAGCCCGCGGCTCGCAGGCCAATCTCCTCGTCGATTTCCTGCGCCACCATGATGCAGATACGATCTATCTGGTCGGCGACATCATCGACGGCTGGGCGCTCAAATCGAGCTGGCATTGGCCGCAGTCGCATAACGACCTGGTGCAGAAGATGCTGCGCAAGGCGCGCAAGGGCGCCAAGATCGTCTATGTCCCCGGCAATCACGACGAGTTCCTGCGCGGTTATTACGGCACGCATTTCGGCGGCATCGATGTCGTCGAGAACATCGTCCACACCGGCGCTGACGGCAAACGCTATCTGGTGATCCACGGCGACATCTTTGATCTGGTCGTGCAGAACGCGCGCTGGCTCGCCCATCTCGGCGACAAGGCCTATGACTTCGCGATCCAGATGAACCGTCTGGTCAACTTCTTCCGTCGCATGTTCGGCGTTCCCTATTGGTCGCTGTCGCAATGGGCCAAGCAGAAGGTCAAGAACGCGGTGAACTACATCGGCGCGTTCGAGACGGCGCTGGCCTCCGAGGCGCGAAGGCATGGCGCTGACGGCGTGATCTGCGGCCACATCCATTGCGCTGTCATCCGCGATCAGGACGACATTCGCTACATGAATTGCGGCGACTGGGTCGAGAGCTGCACGGCGCTGGTCGAGCACGAGGACGGCCGCTTCGAGATCCTCACCTGGACCGATCCGCTGCGGCAGCGCGCGCCGGTTCCCCAACTGGCCGCCCGCGCCGCCTGACACCGGCTCCCTTGCCTCTCGGCAATCGGGCGCGGTAAAATAGGGGTATGACAGCTCATTCCCCAATCCTGCCCGTGACCGCCGCCGACATCGATGCGGCGGCACGCGTCCTCGCGCCCGTGGCCGTGCGGACTCCGCTGCTGCCGGCTCCCGTGCTGAGCGAGCAGTTCAAGGCGAACGTCTTCGTGAAGCCGGAGGTGCTGCAGCGGACCGGCTCGTTCAAGTTCCGCGGCGCCTACAACAAACTGGCGTCGATCCCGCAGGCAGCGCGCGGCAACGGCGTTGTCGCATTCTCCTCCGGCAATCATGCGCAGGGCGTCGCCCATGCCGCCACATTGCTGGGCATGGACGCCACGATCGTGATGCCCTCGGATGCGCCGGCGGCCAAGCGCGAGCGCACCAAGGCGTTCGGCGCCGAGGTCGTGCTCTATGATCGCGATCGCGAGGACCGCGAAGCGATCGCGCGCGACATCGCTGCAAGGCGCGGCTCTACGGTGGTGCCGCCCTATGACGATCCCCACGTCATCGCAGGGCAGGGCACCGTCGGCCGCGAGATCGCCGAGGACCTCGCGACGCTCCGCCTGTCGCCGGATCTGGTGATCGTCCCGGCTTCGGGCGGTGGACTGCTTGCCGGCGTCTCGACCGCGGTCAAGGCGCGCTTTCCCAGCACCCAGATGGTCGTGGCTGAGCCCAAGGGCTTTGATGACCATGCGCGCTCGCTGCGGGCCGGCCACCGCGAGGCCCACGATGCGAAGGGGCGCACCATCTGCGACGCGCTGATGGCGGCGATTCCGGGCGAGATCACCTTCGCGATCAACAGCCAACTGCTATCGGCTGCGGTCGAGGCCTCGGATGAGGAGGTGGGGCGCGCGGTCGGCTTTGCCTTCCGGGAGCTGAAGCTCGTCGTCGAGCCCGGTGGTTCGGTCGGGCTTGCGGCATTGCTGGCCGGCCGGCTGGATGTGGCGGGCAAGACGGTGGTGATCGTTTTGTCCGGCGGCAATGTCGATGCTGAGCTCTACGCCAGGCTGATCGCCTGACGATCAAGCCTCAGTGAAAGCTGAGGCCGCCTTTTGCAGATCCCCCACCGCCGATCCGCAGTCCGGACTGCGCGACGTGCGGCGTGCCCCGCGTCGGGCCGCCCTGCATCCCTCCTTGGCCACGCGCCATCGACGGATGCAACGCGTTGATGTTCGGCTTGAACGGTCCGGAATTGCCGGGGAAGGGACGCCGGACCTCGCGGGTGTCGAATGGCCGCCCAGGACTGCGCTTCACTGGATCGCGCTGGATCTTCGCGGCGACGGGCGGATTTGCCGGCGGCATGATCCTGTCGCGCAACCTGGTCTGAGCGATAGGCTTGGGATCGACGACCTTGTTGGGACCCGCGTTGTTGATGGCATTGCCTTTCGTGACCACCGTTGGCGGCATCGGTCCGCGCGGCGGCACGGTGGTGACCGGCAGCTTCGGTTGCAGGCCTGGATGGCTCTGGATCTGGGCGCCAGGATTGAACGGCCGCGCGATCGGTGCCAGTTGCGGTGGCATGATGAGACGGCTCGGTTGCAGCACGGGGATGGGCCGAGGCTGTCCCTGCAGCCGCAGCGCGACCGGCGCATATGGGCTGTCGGCATAGGCTTCTCGGAAGCTCTGATAGGCGGCCGGCGAATTCGCCAGCACGGCCTGGTGCCACGCCGCGGCCTGCACGAGGCCGGCGAGCAGTGCGCGGATGCGGTCGGCGAGCGGATCGCGCGGGTACATCGCGATGAACTCGCGATAATACTGCGGACGATTCTCCGACAGCACGTAGTCATAGGCCTGCCGCACGGAACGGCTCGGAAGGTCGGCGGCCATCTGCACCACGGGCGCGTTCTCCGGCGCGCGCGCGGCGGCAACCAGGGATTCGCCGAAGAAGGTGAAATCACTGGTCAACGACGAGCTCTCCCACGGCGTCTGTCGACCATCGGTGCTCTGGTTCACCTGCAGGCGAATGCGCTTGAACAATTGCTCGATCGGCAGGTTCGGCTGCCGCGCCAGGTTCAGGAACGCCTGCGCGTACGGGCTGTGCTCGCCACGCCCGTCGAGCGCCTCCTCGCCAGGCGAGGTCGAATATCCGAGGATGGAGCCGTTCGGTGCGTCGACGATGGCAAGTCCGCGTCCGGCATCGTTGATGGCAGGGAATGGATTGTTGCGGCAGGCGTCCAGCACGACGATCCGCATGCGGCTCGGGATGGCGTCGAGCGTTGCCATCAGGTCCACCAGACGGATCGTCCCCGTCGCCAGGTCGGAGGGCGCTGAGATACGGGCATCAATCGGGATCAGATAGTTCTCGCCCGCGAGCTGAACCCCGTGGCCGGCGTAGTAGACCATTGCCACGGTGTTCGGGCCGTTTGCTGCCACCCGGCTCGAAAAATCCTGGACGACCTTGAGCATCTCGTTCTGCGTCAGGTCGGTCGCCGTGATCACCTCGAAGCCGGCCGAGTTCAACAGCTTGGCGACAGCATGGGCGTCGTTGTCCGGGTTCTCCAGCGGTGGCGCGTTCTGATAGCTCGCATTGCCGATCACGAGTGCGACGCGTGGCTCGGCTCCTTGAGGGATCGCTGCGGGGGTGTTGCTCTCCTTTGCAGGTGAGGGAGCTGCCAGCGCGCGCGGTGGCGTGTGAAGGTTGTCGATCTCACTGCCGGCGGCGAACGCCGAGTCCGGGCCGACCCAGGCCATCAGGCCCAGCAGCGCGGACATGAGCAGGGATTTCCAGGCGGATGTTACAGCGCGAAATTTCGGAACGGACACGGCGTTCTCCTCGAGCATGCGCCAAGCGAATGGCTTGAGGATCAGGCTACGCAGATCACGCAGCAGCGTACGTGATCCGCGTCACCTATCAACGCGTCACCTTTCGGTGCTCAGTGATCGAGGTTCGATAGGAGGTGGCCGAGACGCTCTCGCCCTACGAGAAGAATGCGATCTTCTCAGGCTGGGTCATGCGACGGATCGGCGCCAGCAAGTCATTGGCGGGCGCCTGTGGCCGCTGCAGAAGGCCGTTCGACAGGAGCGTCGATCCCAGCGACGGCTCGTAGGCAGGCCTGGGCATCGCGGATGCGCTGGTGCTGTGAGCCGCGGCGGCGGTCGGGCGGACCTGCTGGCTCGGCGCAACATCGGCCTGCGGGGCCGCCGCGGGAGATTGAGCTGCGACTGCAGCCGCCACGGCGGCCAGGGTCTCGATAGTGATCGCCTCCGGAAGCGGTGCCGATACGGGCACGCTGGGGACTGGCGCCGGGGCTGGAGGCGAGGCCATGCGCGGGGCCGCCGCGGGCGGGGCCGGCATCGGCGGGGCATACATTGGCGGGGCAGACATCGTGGGCGCAGCGGGAGCCGACGCCGCCGTGGCAACCGAGGCTTCTGCCGTGGTCAGCGCGAGATCCGGCTCCGACGGCGCCGGCTCGCTGAAGCTCGCGACGATGTCGTCGTCGACCGAGGTTGGCTCCTCAATGTCGAAGCCAAGCGTCCTGGCCCGGCTGAACTCCTCGTCGTCGATCGGATCGGGAGCACCCATCTCCGCCGCGACCAATTCCAGGATGGCTTCGTCGTGGGCTTCTGCGGCGACGGCGTCATCCAGGGCCGCCGCGGCGTGCTGCTCGATTTCGAGAAGGGTTTCGTCCACCGACGGCTCGGTCGCAGCTGCGGGGGGCTGCACCAGCGCCGCAGCGTCGGTGTCAACCATCCTGGCTTCAACCGCTGCAGCCGCCATGATCACAGTGTCAGCGCCGGAGGATGTCTCGACCGATTCGATCGCGGCCACTGCGGCAACGAGCGGAATGGTCATCTCGGGCCCGGCTTGGGCCGCCTCCGTCTGTTCCGGCACGGGCAACGGCCCCGAAGCCACCTGCGGCTCAGCCGAGACCGTCGCCTCCGCAGCCGGACCCGATGCGACATCAGGTACTGGCGGGGCGGCGGACTCGGTCGCCGGCTTGATCTCGTCAGCCGCGGGCGGAACGCTTGCTTCCGCCGCGTCGAGCTCCTTCAGCCGCGTCTTGATGATCTCGAAGGCCGCAAGCAGCGCGACCTTGGGGTCGGCACTCGCAAGCTGGTCGCACGCGGCCTCGATCGATGTGACCTGTGAATCGATCAGGTCGCAGATCCGGGAATCGGCGCCGATCTCGCGCCAGCGCCAGGAAATTTCCTTGATGATTCGGATGCCCTTGCGCACCGGCGCCAGGTTCTGCTCAAGGGCCATGCTGTCGACCGCAGAGGCTGCGGCGAGTGCAGCGTCTTCGACCGAGGCGCGGATCGCGGCCAGCGCTTCGGGCAGCGCCTTGCTGTCGGCCTGCTCGAACTCCTGCTGCTGCTGACGCTGCGAGGCCAGCGCATGCTCGATGCGGGCCACGGCGTCGAGCACCATGCTGGTGTCGGCATTGCGGTTGCGTTTGGCGTATTCGCCGAGGAACCAGCGGCCTCGGGACGTCTCCATGAAGGCGTCGCGGATCGCCTCGTAATCGGCCTCGTTCGGCTGAGCCGCGCGGGCGGATATCGGCGAGAGGGCGAAGACTTCATCGACCATGGCAAACCTATCGCGCACATTGCTGCGCGTTGGCATAACGATCACCATGATATTGATCGAATCGCAATTGAATTGATGCCACTGTCCCGACAAATCTCCACCACATCGCCGGTATTGTCGCGCCGATTCGCGGACAGGTTGGAGCTGTTCTATGGCGCGGTGTTCATGCTGTCGGGGACGCATCTGCCGTTTTTCCCCGTGTGGCTACGGGCGATCGGGCTGGACGCCTCGTGGATCGGCGTGATCATCGCGGTTCCCGCCGTGACCCGCTTCACCGTCCTGCCGCTGATCACCGCGGTTGCCGAGCGCCGGCAGGCCCTGCGCGCCGCGATGCGGCTGACCACCTTCGCAACGGCATCGGGCTTTGTGGTTCTCGCCTTCCAGCGCGAACCCTGGCTGGTATTCTTGGTCTATGTGGCAACCTGCTGTCTATGGACACCCGTTGTCCCGCTGACGGACGCTTATGCGCTCCGTGGCGTGATGAGCTATGGCCTGAACTACGGTCGCCTGCGGCTGTGGGGATCGGCCGCATTCATCGCCGGAACGCTGCTGTGCGGCGGGGTGGCCGACCTCGCGCCGTCGTCCGAGCTGATCTGGATCATCCTCTTGGTCGCGCTGTGCGGTGCGGCAAGCAGCCTGCTGCTGCAGGCGCTGCCGCCCCTGCCGCATGGCGCCGGCCTGGCCCGGGACGGGCGCAGTCTGCTGGGCCATCCGAGCTTCCTCTGCATCATCGCGGCTTCGGCGCTGATCCAGGCCAGCCATGCGGCCTACTACACGTTCTCCGCCATCGCGTGGAAGGCGCAGGGCTTCAGCGGGCTGACCATCGCTTGGCTCTGGACCATGGGCGTGCTGGCCGAGATCGTCGTGTTCGCCCTGTCACCACGCTTCACGTTGGCGCCCGCCAACCTGGTCATGATCGGTGCAGCGGCGGCCGTGCTGCGCTGGAGCCTCACGGCTCAGGAGCCGCATGCAGCCGGGCTCGCCGCGGTCCAGATCAGTCACGGCTTCACCTTCGGGCTGACCCTGGTCGGAACCATGGGGCTGCTGGTCCGCCATGTGCCGGCGCAACTGACGGCGCGCGGGCAGGGCTATTATGCGGCTGCGAGCGGCGTGGTCGGCTCGGCGGCATCGGCCCTCTCGGGGCCGGTCTATGCGGCCTATGGACCCGGTGTCTACTACGTGATGGCCGCGATGGCCGGAGCGGGTGGCGTCCTGATGTGGATCGCGCACCGAAGCCTGTCGCTTCAGCCCCACAACGCCTGATCGGGCGGATAGACCAGGCTGTCCTCGTAGTGCAGGCCGTGCTCGCAATCCTCGGCGAGCAGCAGCGGTCCGTCCAGATCGACGAAACGGGCGAGCGGCGTCAGCAGCATGGCCGGTGCCATCGAGAGCGATGTCGCCACCATGCAGCCGACCATGATGTCGAAGCCGAGCGAGCGCGCGGCATCGGCCATGGCAAGCGCCTCGGTGAGCCCTCCGGTCTTGTCGAGCTTGATGTTGACGGCGTCGTAGCGTCCGCGCAGCGCTTCGAGCGAGTTGCGGTCGTGCACGCTCTCGTCGGCGCACACCGCGAGCGGGCGCGCGATGTTGGCGAGCGCTTCGTCGTTTCCTGCGGGAAGCGGCTGCTCGACCAGCGTGACGCCGGCGGCGGCGCAGGCCGCGAGATTGGACTCCAAATTCGCCTCGGTCCAGGCCTCGTTGGCATCGACGATCAGTTGTGACTGCGGAGCTGCCTCGCGCACGGCTGCAATCCGCGCCGGATCGCCGTCGCCGCCGAGCTTGATCTTGAGCAGCGGGCGGTGCGCGGCCTTGGCCGCAGCTTTGGTCATCACGTCGGGGGTCCCGAGCGAAATCGTGTAGGCGGTCACGCATGGCCCCGGCGCGCGGCGTCCGAGCAGGTCCCAGATGCGCCGGCCGCTCCGCTTGGCTTCAAGGTCGAGCAGCGCGCAGTCGAGCGCATTGCGCGCCGCCCCCGGTGGCATCGCCGTCTGTAGGGCGTTGCGGTCGAGACCAGAGGCGATCGCATCGCGCATCGCGAGCAGCGCGCTCAACGATGCCTCGGGGGTCTCGCCATAGCGCGCATAGGGCACGCATTCGCCGCGGCCGACGATCGTGCCGTGTCGCACTTCCGCGATCACCGTGACCGCTTCGGTCTTGGCGCCGCGGCTGATCGTGAAGCTGCCGGCGATCGGCCAGTGGCCGATCCGGGCGTCCAGTATTGGAAAATCGTTGGAAGTCATTTGAAAGTCTGGCGATTTGTGAACCGGAATGAGGCGCTTGGGGCTTGCGCGATCTGACCGACTATGGCTGTTGATAGTGGTCTCCGGCAAGGTGGTAGCGACGCGGTGGGATTTTTCTCGTCAAGGAGCGGACGTCCGAGGCTCCGAGGATGGCCGTCGTGAAGGGCGGCCCTGATTTGCAGCGCAGTGGCGATGGCAACGCGCTGTCGCTGCGCGCGACCGGCGCTTGGACTGCGCCCTTTGCGCCGTCGCTCGAACGGCTTGTCGCCGATGCCGAAAAGCTCGCCGGCAAGAAGATCGATGTCTCGATCGACGTCTCCCAGGTGTCCAAGCTCGACACGTTCGGCGCCTGGCTGATCGAGCGGCTGCGCCGCAGCTTCACGACCGGAACCGTCGAGGTCCGGATCGATGGGCTCTCTGCGAACTACGCCAGCCTGGTCGACGAGGTTCGCCGCGTCAGCACCGCGCCCAATGGCGACGCGACGATGGTGACCATCACCGGCATGCTCGGCCAGATCGGCCTCAGTGTCGCCGGCATCTTCGGCACGGTCGCCGCGCTGATCGACATGCTCGGCGCCGTGATCGTCGCCAGCGGCCGGGTGCTCGTCCATCCCCGCAGCTTCCGGCTGACCTCGACCATCCATCATCTCGAGCAGGTGTGCTGGCGCGCGGTGCCGATCATCGTGCTGATCACCTTCCTGATCGGCTGCATCATCGCCCAGCAGGGCATCTTCCATTTCCGCAGGTTCGGCGCCGACATCTTCGTGGTCGACATGCTCGGCGTGCTGGTGCTGCGCGAGATCGGCGTGCTGCTTGTGGCGATCATGATCGCCGGCCGCTCGGGCAGCGCCTACACGGCCGAGCTCGGCTCGATGAAGATGCGCGAGGAGATCGATGCGCTGCGTACCATGGGCTTCGATCCGATCGAGGTCCTGATCCTGCCGCGCATGCTCGCGCTGGTGATCGCGCTGCCGATCCTGGCCTTCCTCGGCGACATCGCCGCGCTCTATGGCGGCGGGCTGGTGGCGTGGTTCTATGGCGGCGTCGATCCCGAGGCCTTCCTGCTGCGCCTTCGCGATGCGATCTCGATCGATCATTTCACGGTCGGGCTGCTCAAGGCGCCGGTGATGGCGGCGGTGATCGGGATCGTCGCCTGCGTCGAAGGACTGGCCGTGCAGGGCAGCGCCGAGTCGCTCGGGCGCCACACCACCTCATCGGTGGTGAAGGGTATCTTCTTCGTCATCGTGATGGACGGCGTGTTCGCGATCTTCTTCGCCGCGGTCGGGATGTGACATGACGCAGGAGATGTCCGATCCGATCATCCGCGTGCGTGACGTCACCGTGCAGTTCGGCAAGACGCGCGTGCTCGACGGGCTCGACCTCGATGTCAAGCGCGGCGAGATCCTGGGCTTCGTCGGTCCCTCCGGTGCGGGCAAGTCGGTGCTGACGCGCACCATCATCGGCCTGGTGCCCAAGCTGTCGGGCAACATCGAGGTGTTCGGCGTCGATCTCGACGCCGCCGATCGTGCCGGCCGCCGCGCCGTCGAGCGGCGCTGGGGCGTGCTGTTCCAGCAGGGCGCGTTGTTCTCCTCGCTCACGGTGCGGCAGAACATCCAGTTCCCGGTCCGGGAATATCTCAAGGTCTCGCAGCGTTTGCTCGACGAGATCATGGTCGCCAAGCTGGTGATGGTCGGATTGCGGCCCGATGTTGCTGATCGTTTCCCGAGCGAGCTGTCGGGGGGCATGATCAAGCGCGTCGCGCTGGCCCGCGCGCTCGCGCTCGATCCGGAGCTGGTGTTCCTCGATGAGCCGACCTCGGGGCTCGACCCGATCGGCGCCGGCGATTTCGACGAGCTTGTCCGTACCCTGCAGCGCACTTTGGGACTGACCGTTTTCATGGTAACCCATGATCTCGACAGCCTGTATACGGCGTGCGACCGCATCGCCGTGCTGGGCAACGGCAAGATTATCGCTGCGGGATCGATGGCCGACATGCAGGCCTCGGAACATCCGTGGCTCCGGCAGTATTTCCACGGCAAGCGTGCACGGGCCGTGATGGGTTAGTGCGTAGCGCCCCTCGGGGCGATTATTTTTGTGAGCGGGAGTGGGGACTCCTGCGACATAGCTGATGGGGTGGGTGCCGCAGTCCGGCGCCAACCGAGAGCGCATGGGAGCGGCGGCTGGGATCTCCGCTGCGACGTGCCGGTACCGGAGTTGGTAATGGAAACGCGGGCGAATTACGTCCTGATCGGATCGTTCACGCTGGCAGTGATTGCCGCGGCGGTCGGGTTTGTCCTCTGGTTTCAGAGCCTGCACACGACCAAGCAGCGCAGCCCGCTGCGGGTCGTGTTCGAGGGGCCGGCCGCGGGTCTGCGCAACGGCGGCAGCGTCAACTTCAATGGTATCCGGGTCGGTGAGGTCATCTCGGTCAAGCTCGACAATCCGCGCCGCGTCGTGGCGCTGGCGATGGTCGAGAACAACGCGCCGATCCGCAAGGATACCCTGGTCGGGCTCGAGTTCCAGGGACTGACCGGCGTCGCCGCGATCTCGCTCAAGGGCGGCGAGGAGGCTGCGCCGCCGCCGCCGCTCGACGAGGATGGCGTGCCGGTGCTGCGTGCCGATCCGACCCGGCTGCAGGACGTGACCGAAGCGATCCGCGCCACCCTGCAGAACATCAACAAGGTGGTCGCCGACAACCAGGACGCCGTGAAGAACTCGATCAAGAACCTCGAGGTCTTCACCCAGTCGCTGGCCCGCAATTCCGAGCGCATCGATGGCGTCATGAGCCGTGTCGACGGCATCATGGGCAAGGCCGATACCCTGATGCTCGGTCTCAACACGCTGGCCGGCGGCAAGGATGGCGGCGAGCTGTTCCTGACGGTGAAATCGATCCGCGAGCTCGCCGAGGATCTGGACAAGCGCTCCGGCGCGCTGATGGCCGATGGACGGCGCACGCTGTCCGACATCAGCCGCGCCGTGAACAATTTCGATCGCAATCCGACCCGGGTCCTGTTCGGGGCCAGCAACGCCAGCCCGAGCAACGCCCAGGCCTCGCAGCCCGCGCCCGCGGCGCCGGCGGCGACGGGGCGGCGGTGACGCGAGCGAGTTGCGAATAGGGAAGTAGCGAATAGGGGCGCGCGGCAGCGGACTGCGCTCCATCGCTGTCGCTATCCACCGCTGCTGGCTGGCTACGGAGCACGTCGCACACCGTTGTGCCGGCGATGCGGGGCCCGAACGGCCAAAGCCGAAAGCGCCTTCATTGCATCTCCAAACGCGAAGCGGAGGCCTCGTGGCCTCCGCTTGTTCTTCTTGTCGCAGCGCTGGTTCTACTGAACCCTTCGCTACTCGCTACTCTCCCATTCGCTCCCATCACGCCAGCCGGCCGGCGGCGTGGGCGAGCAGGGTGTAGACCAGCCCGGTCTCCGAGGTGAGCTGGGCGCGCAGCGCCTGCGGGTTGCGGTCGTCGCGGGCGACCTCGTCGAGCAGCCGTTCGAACTCGGTGATGTAGCGGTCCACCGTCTGCTTGAAGGTGCGGTCGGCGCGGTACTTGCGGGCGACCTCGTCGAATGCCTTCTGACCGGCCGGGGTGTAGAGACGCTTGGAGAACGCCTTGGTCTCGCCGCGCTGGTAACGGTCCCACATCTCGGCCGCGAGATTGCGGTCCATCAGCCGTGCGATGTCGAGCGACAGCGACTCCAGCGGATTGCCCGGCTGCTGCTGGGCCGGTCCGCGGCCGCGCGGCGCAGTCTGGCCGGCGGTGCTGTTATCGGCCCGGTTAAGCAGGTCGGACAGCCAGTTGTCGCTGCGCTGATCGGCGACCGGACCCATCGGCGGCGCCTCGACACGGCGCGGCTGTGGCGGCGGGGCCGGCGGCTGCATGCCGAGATCCGGCGGCGGCAGGTTGGCGACGCTGGTCGCAGCCGGCTCGCGCAGGCGCATGTCCGGCCGGCCGCCGACGGCTGCGGCGACGATCGGCTCTTCCTGACGGATCACGGCTGCGGGAGCGGCGACCGCGGCGGGACGCGACGCGCTGACCACGTCGAGACCGCGGCCGTGATGCGCGACGATCCGGTTGAGCTCGGCCAGCGCCTCGATCTGGTCGACGATGACCTTGCGCATCTGCGCCGTGCTCTCGGCGGCCTCCTGCGGCATCTCCAGCACGCCGCGGCGCAGCTCGTTGCGCGTCGCTTCGAGCTCGCGATGCATCTCGGCGGTCATCTGCTTCATGCTCGACACCAGCGTGGCGAACTTCTCCGCCGACTGCTTGAACATCGCATCGGCTTCCTGCGTGCTCTGCTGGTAGATCTCCTGCATCTGCGACGTGGTGAGGCGGCGTTCCTCCTCGGCGTTGGCGCGGATGGCCTCGAACTGCCGGCTGAGCGCGGTGGAGCCGGCACCCGCCGTTTCCGCCACGACCCGGGCGATGTCGCGGGCGCGCTCCTCGGCGGCCGCCAAGGACTCGTCGAGCAGGGTGGTGAAGCGCGTCAGACGCTGGTCGAGATCGGCGGTGCGCAGATCGATGGTGGTGACCAGCGATTCCAGCGTCGTCTTGCGATCCGAGATCGAGACGGTCGCATCGCGGTTGCTCTGCTCGACAATGGCCGCCGCCTCGATCAGCGCCTTGCCATGCGCGTCGAACTGGCCGGACAGCGAGTTGAGATCCTCCAGCGCCCGCGACGTCTTGGAGTTGAACACGTTGAGCTGGTCCTCGAGCGTCTGCGTCGCGGTGCCGTTGCGTGCGGTGACGTCGTTCATCGCGGTGACGAAGTCGGCCACCCGGGTGACCAGCGCCCGCTCCAGCGAGTTGAGGTTGTCGTGGGCGCCGGTCAGGACCTCCTGCAGCAGGATGTTGCCCTCGCGCAGACGTTCAAACAGGGCGACCGTGTCGGTGCGCAGGATCTTGCTCGTCTCCTGCATCTCGGTGACCGCAGCCACCGAGACCTGGCGCGATTGCTCGATCGCCGCGCGCGAGGCCTGCTCCAGCTCCTTGAGCGACTTGGTGATCGCGGTGGTCGCGAGCTCGCCCGCTGAGGTGATGGTGCGGGCGACCTCGGAGCCGTTGCCATTGACGCTCTGGGCGAAGTTCTGGCCGCGGACCTCGATCGCCTTCAGCGCATCGGTGGTGACGCGATCGATCTCGATCGTGAGCTGGTTGGTCTTCGAGTTCAGCGTCTCGACCAGCGTGCCGCGCTTGCCGTCGAGCATCTGCGACAGTCGTTCGCTCTGCTGCTGCACATAGGTGACGATCTCGTCGGTCTTGCCGGTCATGGCCGAGCCGAACGAGTTGCCGGCGGCAAGCACCGAGCGCTCGATCTCGGTCGAGGTCGATTTGACCCGCGTGGAGACCTCGTTGGAGGCGGCGACGAGTGCGCTCTGCGCATTGAGCGCGCTGCTCTGGATCGCGTCGGTGGTGTTCGCCGCGACGGAATTGATGACGCGCTCGATCTCCGACGACATCGCCTTGAGCTGGCCCGCGGTGTCGGTGGAGGTGGCCGTCAGCAGGTTCTGGGCCTCGCGCGCGCCGCCGACGATCACCGCGACCGTCTCGGTCGTGGTCGTGGTCAGCACCGCCTGGGCTTCGCGTGCGCTGCCGACCAGGGTAGCCGCGGTGTCGGCCGACGTGGCGGTCAGTGACATCTGCGCCTGGCGCGCGCTGTTGAGGATCGAGGCCGCGGTATCGGCGCCGACAGACGACAGCGTCCGCTCGACATCGACGGCCAGCGACTTGACGTGCTCGGTTGCTTCCGTCGAGGCGGTGACGAGCTTCGTCTGGACGTCGCGGGCGCTATTAACAATCGCTGCGGCAGTGCTGGTTCCGACCGCGGCGAGCGTCCGCTCGACGTCGGCTGCCAGCGACTTGACGTGATTGGCTGCTTCGGACGACGCGCTGATCAGCGTGGTCTGCGCTTCCCGGGCGCCGCCGGTGATCGCTTCCGCGGTCGTGGTTCCTGCGATCGACAGCGAGCGCTGGACGTCGACGGTCAGCGCCTTGACCTGTTCGGCCGCTTCGCTCGATGCCGCGAGCAGGGCATGCTGGGCATCACGAGCGCTCGCCGTGATGGCTTCGGCGGTTCCCGTCCCGGCACTGGTCAGCGAGCGCTGCACATCGGCTGCGAGCGACTTCACGTGCTCGGCCGCGTTGGAGGAGGCGGACACCAGCGTGTTCTGAACCTCGCGCGCACCGGCGAGGATCGAGGCTGCCGTGGCCGAGCCGGCGGCCGTCAGCGCCTGCTCGACGTCGACGGCGAGCGACTTGACGTGGGTGGCGGCATCGGAGGAGGCGGACACCAGCGTATTCTGGGCCTCGCGCGCACCGGCGAGGATCGAGGCTGCGGTGGTCGAGCCTGCCGCCGTGAGCGTGCGCTCGACGTCGGCCGACAGCGACTTGATCTGGTCGGCGGTCTCGCCGGAGGCCGCGACCAGCGTGGCCTGGGCCTCGCGCGCACTGGTCAGGACGGCCTCGGCCGCGCCGCTGCCCGCGTTCGACAGGGCGCGCTCGACCTCGGCGGACGTGTTCTTCAACTGCGAGCCGACGTCGGTCGAGACGTTGAGCAGCGCCTGCTGTGCCGAGCGGGCCCCGGTCTGGATGGTCTCGCTGGTGTTGACCACGAGATTGGTCAGCGCCCGCTCCGCGTCTTCCACGTGCGACTTGATGCTGGCGGACAGCAGCTCGGCGCGGGTCATCAGCTCGTCGCTCGCCTGACGGCCGCTGCTCTCGATGCGGCCGGCCACGGCCTCGACGCGCGAGCCGAGCAGGTCTTCGAACTGCGAGACGCGCTGGTCGATGTCCTTGGCGATCGAGCCGACGCGGGTCTCGATGCCCTGATGGATGTCCTGGAAGCGCGCGGTGACGGCTTCGGTCAGCTCGTAGCTGCGGCCGTCGATGATGTTCGACAGGCTGTGGATGCGCTGATCGATTGCTTCGAGCGCCTTGTCGGTGCCGTCGGTCAGCGAGGAGGTCAGAATGTTGAGGCGGGAATCGATCGACTGAATCGCCTGGGCCGAGCCATCGGTCAGCGAGGAGGTCAGCACGGTCAGCCGCGAGTCGATCGCGTGCAGCACCTGGGCAGCGCCGTCGGTCAGCGAGTTGGACAGAGTGCCGAGGCGGCCTTCGATCGTCGAAGTGACCGAGGTCGCGCGGTTGTCGAAGTTCTCTTCGAGCGACTTGAGGCGGCCCTCGACGCTGTCGTCGAAGGTCTTGATCTTCGCATCGAGCGAGGTGTCGAGGGTGGTGATGCGGGCCTGCAGATTGGTCTCGAACTGGTTCAGCCGCTGATCCAGCGTCGCCGTGATCTCACCGCTGTTGGACGACAGCCGCGTATCGAACGTATCGACATAGGACTTGAGATTGTCGGAGATTTCCTGGGTCCGCTGGCCCATGCGCTCGACGATCTCGCCGCCATAGGTCTTCACCGTGCGGTCGAACTCGGTGATGTGCCGGGTGATCAGCGCGCCCAGCGTCGAGCTGTCGCGTGCGAAGCGCTCGGCGAGCTCGGTGCCCTGGTTCTTCACCAGCTCGTCGAAGGCACTGATCTGGATCGACAGCGTGTCGTGGGTGCTCTCGGTCTGGCTGACGACCTTAGCGACCAGCGAATTGACGGTCGCATCGAGCGACTCGCTCGCCTTCTCGCCTGACGTGACGATGTGGCCGGACATGCGCTGGCTCGCCTCGTCGATCTTGGTCACGAGATCGCCGCTGCGCAGCTCGAGCTCCAGCAGGAGGGACTCGCCGGACGCCTTGAGCTGGTCGTGAACCTGCTCGGTTCGCACCGAGATGCCGTCGACGATGGCGGCCGTGCGCTGCTCGAACTCGCTGGTGATGCGGTCGATGCGCTCGTTCAGCATCTCGTGGACTCGGTCCGACAGGTCGGCGAACTCGTCGTGGACGTGGCCGGTCTTGAAATTGAGGCTGGTGGTGAGCCGCTCCGAGGCGTCGAGCACGGCGCGGGTGGTCTCGGCGCTGGCCTCTTCGAGCCGGTCGAGCAGATCGCCGCCGCGCTCGCCGAGCGCGAGGATCATGTTGTCGCCGGCGTTGCCGAGCGCGGCCGTGATGTGGGCGCCGCGCTCTTCCAGCGCGCCGGTGATGCTCTTGGCGACCTCGTCGACGCGCGAGGCGATCGCGTCCGAGATCAGCGCGATGTCGTGGCGAAGGTCGATCTGTACGCCCGAGATGGCGCTGCGGACCTGCTCGGCCTGGCCGACGAGGTTATCGCGCTGATGGGCGATGTCCTGCAGCAGGGCGCGGATGCGGACCTCGTTGTCGCTGTAGGCGCGCTCAAGGGCTGCAACCTCGTTGGCGACCAGCATCTCGAGCTCGCCTGCGCGCGCGATCGCGCGCTCGACTCCGTCGCCCATCGCCGCGACCTCGCGGCGGATGGCCTGGCCGACGGTCACGATGGAATCGCTGACGGCGCCTTCCGGCTCGGAGAAGCGGATCGCGACCTGCGCCATCGACTGCGCGATCATGCGCAGCTCCTGGCCGCGCCAGGCGAGACTGGCCAGGAAGTAGAACAGCAGAACCGGTGCGAAGAACACCGCGGCGAGACCGGCGAGCACCAGCACGCCGCCGCTCTGGCCGATCAAGGCCTGCAAAGCGGGCAGGAAACCGATGGTCAGCAGGACGCAGCCGACGATCCAGATGCCTGCAAAGGCGGTTGCCAGCGTGTAGACGCCGCGTGACGGGCGGCCCTTCTGGATCGCCTGCAGCAACTGGCCGATGGTCTCGCGGTCGTCATTGGCCGGGCGGCGCGCGGCGAGCGGCGGCGGCTCGATCTCGTCAAGGCTGCTGCGGTCGATGCCCGGACGCGAGTCGAACGAATCCAGACTGGACACGCCGTTCGGCATGACGGGCGGGGCGCCCTCGGCGTGGACCGAGCTCTGCGAGTCCGTGGGCGCGGACGAATCGCTGATGTTCAAAGCCTCCTGAATGGCGGACAGCGCAACTTCAGTCGGGTCTTTGACCTTTTTCGGAGTGTTCGCCATGTTGAGTCCGAGCCCTCGTCTTAATTTCGATCCGGCGAGCCGCGTACGAGTGCCCTCTCGCAACGCTCGAACCGGACGTCATCCCTCGCAGGCACCAGGGGTGGCAAATTCCGCCAGGTGACCCACTCCATCCGGGCATCATCCTATTGGCAGTGCCTGTTGAAAGAAATGGCCGTGGTTAAGAGATTCTTAATCATCGTTAACAGCACCCGCCGTTAACACTTTAGAAGTTCTGCGAATTCCCGTTTCTGCCGCGATTGGGGCAGAGCCGGGCCCAAATCGCGGCAAACCCGCGGCAATTGGGCCGGTAACAATGCATTAACCATTGTCGTGCTTGACTTACCACAGGCGCGCGCGGCGCGCCCGCCGGACCGGATTGCCGCCATGATTCCCGACCTTTCACGGATCGAATGGATGCCCTCGCCTCCGCTGGTTCCCGACGACGGGCCGATCAGCCTGGACCTGCTGCGGCGGATGACCCTCGGCGACAGCGCGCTCGAGCGCGAGGTGCTCGCCATGTTTGCGGACCAGGCTGTCCGCCTGCTGGAGCGGTTGCAGGTGATGCCCGAGGATGCGGCCACCGTCGCCCACACGCTGAAGGGCTCGGCCCGCGCCGTCGGCGCGCTCGATGTCGCCGACGCGGCGGAAGGGCTCGAAGCGGCGCTGCGGGCGGGCGACCCGGCCGATGCGCTGGCCTGGCTGGGCACGGCGATCGCGCAGGCCCGCGCGGCGATTTCGGAGATGCTCGGCGCGGCCTGAGCGGCCGGCGGCAGCACTAGCGCGGAGCGGAGCGGTCCGTTATAGGACAGCCCGACCTCATTCCCTGCGCAGCACGAGCACACATGGCCAAGATCACCTTTGTCGACCATACCGGCGAATCCAGAACCGTTGAGATCGAGAACGGCGCGACCGTGATGGAAGCGGCGATCCGCAACGCCATTCCCGGCATCGAGGCCGAATGTGGCGGCGCCTGTGCCTGCGCGACCTGCCATGTCTATGTCGACGAAGCCTGGCGCGAGAAGGTCGGCCCGCCGACCCCGATGGAAGAGGACATGCTCGATTTCGGCTACGATGTCCGGCCGAATTCCCGTCTCTCCTGCCAGATCAAGGTCTCCGACGAGCTCGACGGCCTCGTCGTCTCCACCCCCGAGCGTCAGGCCTGACCGTTCGCCTCGCGTCCTCATCGCCGCGCCCCCGGTGATCGCCGCCAGGCCTATGCCGGCAGCGCGATCGTCACGCCGCGGCGGACCCACGGCTGGAGCGCAGCAATGAGCTTCGGCGTCAGCGGCGCCGGCTTGCGCGTCGCCTCGTCGATCAGAACCATGACCGCGGTGGCAGATGCCACGCAGCGCCCGTCCGAGAACACGACCTGCTCGCAGGTCACCGACGTGCGCCCCAGCCTCACGACCCCCAGTCCGAGCTCGATCATGCCCGGCCAGCGCAGCTCGGCCCGGAAATGCATGTCGAGCCGCACCATGATCCAGGCCAGCCCCTCCTGTCCGAGGCCATGGCGCGGGTCCTTCATCAAGGTCACCCGGCCGGTCTCGAAATAGGTCGCATAGACCGCATTGTTGACGTGCTGGTTGGGATCGAGGTCGCCGAAGCGGACATTGTCCGTCAGCCGATAGGGAAAGTCCTCCAGGCGTGGCGCGTGGTCGCGGCGGGCCGTCTCTGTCACCGATTGATCTCCATCATTCATGTCCCCTTCAAACCCGGCTAAGCCCGCTGCTGCAAGCCGCGCGCGAGCGAGGGGCGGCTTTTGTGCCTTCCCTGCGACCACCCCGTTGGCTACAAATTCGGAACCGCCATCTGCCGCCATCCGTCGAGCGGCGCCTCCAACGAGAAGAGCGACATGAGCGAAGCGATCAAGACCGATGTGCTGATCATTGGCGCGGGCCCTTGCGGACTGTTTGCCGTTTTTGAACTGGGGCTGCTCGACATCAAGGCGCATCTGATCGACATCCTCGATAAGGTCGGCGGCCAATGCGCCGAGCTGTATCCGGAGAAGCCGATCTACGACATTCCCGGCGTGCCGATGGTGACGGGGCAGGGCCTCACTGAGCAGCTGATGGAGCAGATCAAGCCGTTCAGCCCGACCTTCCATCTCGGCGAGATGGTCGAGAAGGTCGAGAAGATCGGCGATCCCGGTTTTCGCATCACCACCGACGCCGGCAAGGTGTTCGAGTGCAAGGTCGTGGTGATCGCGGCCGGCGGCGGCTCGTTCCAGCCGAAGCGTCCGCCGGTGCCGGGCATCGAGGCATACGAAGGCACCTCGGTGTTTTATGCCGTGCGCAAGATGGAGCAGTTCCGCAACAAGAATGTCGTCATCGTCGGCGGCGGCGATTCCGCGCTCGACTGGACTCTCAATCTGCATCCCCTCGCCAAGCGCATCACGCTGGTGCATCGGCGCGACGATTTCCGCGCGGCGCCGCACAGCGTCGAGCAGATGCGCGCGCTCGTGGCGAGCGGCAAGATGGATCTGCGCATCGGTCAGGTGACGGCGCTCGAAGGTGCGAACGGTCAGCTTTCCGCGGCCACCATCAAGGGCAACGACAATGCGGTCGAGACCGTGCCGTGCGAGATGATGCTGCCGTTCTTCGGCCTGACGATGAAGCTCGGCCCCGTCGCCGAGTGGGGCCTCGCGCTCGAGCACAATCTCATTCCGGTCGAGACCTCGGCGTTCGAGACCTCGGTGCCCGGCATCTTCGCGATCGGCGACATCAATACCTATCCCGGCAAGATCAAGCTGATCCTGTGCGGCTTCCACGAGGGTGCGCTGATGGCGCAGAAGGCGCACCGCTACGTGTATCCGGAGAAGCGGCTGGTGTTCCAGTACACGACGTCGTCGTCGAGCCTGCAGAAGAAGCTCGGCGTCAACTAATTGCTCGGAAGCGTGGAACCCGGCGCCGCCGGACCAACTCAAATGTGAAGAAATGTTTCCTGCGCGTGCCGGTTTCACCGGCGCGCCAGACCTGTTATGGGCTGGAACGATGCACGAAACGGCCGTACTGTGCGGCCATTCATTTTGTGACTTGGTCAAGGTGAGATGATGATGCGCAATGCGTTTCCCCGACTTCGGCTGGCGCCTGGTGTGACGAAGCTCGCGATCGGCGCGCTCGTCGTTGCCGGTGCTCTGCTGACGCGGCCTGCGCTCGCGGCTGAGCCGACCGCGGCCGGTCTGTGGCAGAAGGTCGAGGATGGCAGGCCCGTCGGCTGGTTCCTCTTCATCGACCACGACGGCGTGTTCGAGGGCGTGATCGCCAAGACGTTTCCGCGCCCCGGCGACAATCCGAACGAGGTCTGTTCGAAGTGCAGCGATGACCGCAAGAATGCGCCGGTGCTCGGCATCTCCTTCGTGCGCGACATGAAGCGCGAGGGCCTGAAATACGAAGGCGGCAACGTGCTCAATCCTCGCGACGGCAACATCTGGAAGGCCAATATGCGGGTCAGTCCGGACGGGCAGACGCTGATCCTGCACGGCTATCTCGGCATCTCGCTGTTTGGCAAGGACGAGACCTGGACCCGTCTTCCAGATACCAACATGGCCCAGATCGACCCCGCGATCCTCGCCAAATATCTGCCGGCCCAGGCGACCACGGCAACTGGCCCCGCGACCAAACAGGCGCCGCCGCCGATGATGAAGAAGCCGGCGCCGACTAAGTAGTTCGCCGCCGAACTGCAGCTTGGTGGTCGTTGTTAAGCGACACACCATCGTGATCTCGCGGCGCATGGCGTCCGAGTTTTCAAGCTGAACGCGACCCTCTCGAGCGAGAGGGCGCAGGGAATGCCGGGTGAGGGCCTCACCCATGGCCCGCCTGCTAAAAAAATGCAGGCGGCAGGAACCACAGGTAAAGCCGATCAACCGGCATTCCCTGCGCGATGTTTGACGGCTTATACGTCCTCTCCCCGGGGACCGGCTGTCTTGCCCCCGTCACGAGCGGATCATCACCACCGCTCGCTTGGCATCAGCATGCCAGGACCCTACGACTTCACCGTGCGCCGCCGCTCGTTCGTCGGCATGATCGGATCACGCTGCGACCGGTGGCGCCCACCGCGTCCCGCACTCCACGTTCGTGACGACCGCGAACCGCCCCTCTCATGAGCACGGGATGCGCTCATCAAAGCATGATTTCTGGAAAAAAGAAACAGGAAATTTTGTCACGAGGCGGCCGGACGCAGTCATCGACCTGGAATGGCGGGCGAATTTCGACCTTTTGCGGCAGGCCGTTTCGGCGCAATCGACGGACTCCGCTCGCGACCGGGACGCAACGTCGGGCCGACGGGCGACTCGGTGCATCGGCGGTGAGCCGATTGTTGGCCGCGCGCTACTGCCGCACGACTCCCGCCGGCGGCAGCGGCTGGCTCGTGACGTTGGGCTCGGCCGCATCGAGGTTCAGCACCTCTGCTGCGGCCGGAAACGCGGCATCGGCCATGGCGGCGTGGCCCTCGGCGGTCGGATGCACGGCGCCGCCATAGACGGCCGAGAGCACGCCCCAGCTCGCATCGTGGATGTCGGAAGGCTGCATCGCCGCGGGCAGCCCTTGCGGATAGGTCATCGCCGAGAAGTAGCTGTCATTGGCGTCGCGGATCCAGCGCGCGCGCGGCAAATAGGGGCGATATTCGCTGGCGCCGCGGCCGCACAGCAGCGGCTCGTTGGCGGCGCTGACGATGTTCGGATCGAAGCTGGCGCCGTCGGCCGAAAAGCATTCGCGGTCGAACGGCGGATCCTGCGTCGAGCGGGCGCAGAAGCCGTGATCGGCAAACGCGGCCTGATGAGCATCGACGAAGGTCATGCGGTCGGCCTGCGGATCGCGGCACAGAACTCCCGCGGTGCATTGCGCCAGCCCGCGCAGCGACGGCAGGAACTCGTTCTCGACGAAGCCCGCGACCTTGGCGAGCCGCTGCGGATTGGCATTGAACGACGGATGGACCTCGAAGCCGGCCGGGCCGCCCGGGCAGGGCGTGCCGGCACGGCTCAGCGCCGGATTGCCGTAGGAGGTGTAGATGACATGCGAGAGGTCGCCGACCAGCGGCTTCAGCGCCTCGCGCAGCTTGGCAAAGCCCTGCGGCAGGTCGCTCGCCAGCTCGCTGCGCGATTCCTCCACCGAGCCGATCACGCCGGAGCGCTTGAACAGGGTGCGCTCGGTCGGCGTGTCGACGATGACGTCGGCGACGAGGCCGGAGAAGTTGATGTCGTTGGCGCCGATCGACAGCAGAATCAGGTCGAGCTTGCGGTCCGGCTGGCGGCGCTTGGCCGCGGTCAGCGCCTCGCGGAGTTCGCCGAGCTGGCCGTTGACGCCGCCGGCGCAGGTCGCGACCGAGCGGCCGGGCGTGCATTCGCGCGCGCGCTGGCTGCCGAACAGGCCGTCGGCGATGGTGGCGCCGGTGCAGGCGAGCGGCAGGTAGGTGACCGCGACGTGCGGATAGCGCACCGCGAGCGCCAGCGCCGTGCGGGTCTGGTAGCTGTAGAGCGAGCGATGGCAGGCAGCGTTGAGCCAGACCGCGCTGTATTTCTGCCAGTTCTGTAGCGTGTCCGGCGCCTCGCAGGCGCGGCCGCCTTTGAAGCCGGCGCGGCTCGGCCGATAATATTGCGCGGTCGGGCCGCCGAGATAGGAGCGGAAGCAGAAGCCGTCGTCGGCGAGCGCGATCGGGCGGTCCGGATTGCCCTCGCCGGAGGCGATGCTGTCGCCGAGGCCGGCGATCAGGACGTCGCGGACCTGGATTCCGGTCGAGACCTGCCGCGTGCCTTCCGGGCTGGCGACATCGACGGATGCCACGGTCTGGCGGCCGTAGCGGACGCGCAAATTGACCGGCTCGGCGCAGTCGAAGGTCGAGGTCTGCGGCCCGTCGCCGTCGTCGAACGACCAGGCGCAGGTGGCGCCGACCGGCACCGGGCCGGTCAGGCGCACGGTGACCGGATGGTCGATGGGGGTGAGATAGCTTTCCTTGACGTTGTCGCGCGTGCACGGCTCGTTGACGCGGCCGGCGAGGTCGATGCAGAGCCGGTTGACGACGTTGCGGGCCCAGCCGCGGCCGTCGCTCTGCACCCCCAGCGCCTGCTCGGCGGCGAGGATGGAGCGGTCGCGCGTGCTCTCGGTATGCAGCAGGAAGTCGCGCTCCTCGCGGAAGAGACGGAAGCGGTTGCGCACCTCCCAGCTGATCTGCAGCGGCGCTGCGCCGAACTGCGCGGCCGCCTCGGTGGCGGCGAGAGGGGCGAGCAGGCTGGCCAGGACGCAGGCGGCGAGCAGCGGACGAGGGGGAATTCGGGTCATGCGCAAGGATTCACGTCAGCGATGGGGCGGAAATAAGAGGACCGCACGCGAGTTCAACCGGTCGAGGATCGAACCGTCGCATCGTCCGCGAGAGAATTGCTGCTCAGCGCTGGGAGTGGCGCTTGATGCGCTGGGGAACCGCAGCGGGTGCTGCGGCCGCGGCGCGCTTGGCGGCGACCTCGTCCTCGCAGGCGGCGTTCAGCCGGCGCCGCTCCTGCCACGGCTTGACGACGTTCATCCAGAGCTCCCTGATGCCCATGATCGAGATCGCGATGGCGAAGGGGATCACGAAATAGAGCACGCGGAAGACGAGCAGGGTGGCCAAGAGCTGCTCGCGGCCGAACTGCGGCAGCGCCACCAGCATCGCGGCATCGAACACGCCGATGCTGCCAGGCGCATGGCTGGCAAAGCCGAGCAGGGTGGCGAGGATGAACACCACCGACAGCGACAGGAAGTCGATCGGAGGATCGGCGGGGACGAGCAGGTACATCGCCAGCGCGCAGAAGCCGAGGTCGACGACGCCGATCAGGATCTGCACCAGCGTGAGCTGCGCCGAAGGCAGCACCACCTTCCAGCCGTTCTGGCCGAGCTGCCGGCGGTTCTTGCCGGCGGTCAGCCAGCCGAGATAGGCGAAGATCGCGCCGAGGATGCCGATCGCGATCAACTGGTTCATCGCCGGGGGTAACTGGTCCATCGCGGTGGCGGCCGCCGGATGCAGGGTCATGCCGATGCCGAGCACGAACAGGTTGCCGAGCCAGAAGGTCAGGCCCGACAGGAAGCAGATCTTGGCGACGTCGATCGCGGACAGGCCGTAGTCCGAATAGATCCGGAACCGGATCGCGCCCCCGGTGAAGACGGTGGCACCGATGTTGTGGCCGATCGAATAGCTGGTGAAGGCGCTCATCGCTGCGATGCGATAGGGGACGTGTTTCTTGCCAATCGTTCGCAGTGCAAAATAGTCATAGAAGGTCAGCGTGCAGAACGCGCCGATCACACACAAGGCCGCGAGCGCGATGTGACCGAGCGGGATTTCGGTGAGCGCCGTCAGGATGACACCGGCATCGACGCCCTTGAGCGTGCGCACGAGCGTCGTGATCGCGAAGGCGATGATCGCAAGGCTCGCTGCAATCCCCAGCCGCTTCCAGCCGATCCATTTCTTGAAGCCACGCGAGAGCGTGGTCAGCAGGCGCTGCATTCATCCTCCCGGCGGGGCGGTACCAGTTCTTGGAAAAGAGGCGAAACCATTGGTCGATGGAGGCGGGCAATTCGTGACAGCCTGTTCCTTATGCTAAAATGCGCGCCTTGTGCAGTCCTTGACACAGCTCAGCTCCGACCCATGCGGCGCGGGTCTGTCACACTTCAGTCACATGGCTGGCGACCGCCTCAGTTCGGTCCAATTGGTTACGCGCGCGGTTCACGAGCAAACCTGGCCCTCTGCGACCGGTTCCGGCCGGCAGGGCCGGTTGCGCCGGAACAACCGCCGTGGCCGCCGGTTAGCGCCCCGCGGGCACAGCGAACATGGCGACGATCGGTCGGGGAGGGACCTGCCATGTTCCCGAACCAAGAGGACATGAGGCAAATGGGACTGTTCACCAAGGACATCAAGACGATGAACGATTTGTTCGTTCATCAGCTGCAGGACATCTATTACGCCGAGAACCAGCTCGTCAAAGCGCTGCCAAAGATGGCGGACAAGGCGACGGATCGGAAGCTCAAGCAGGGTTTTCTGACCCATCTCGATGAGACGAAGACGCATGTGACGCGTCTCGAGCAGGTGTTCAAGATGCACGGCATCGCGGCCAAGGCGGTCGACTGTCCGGCGATCGACGGCATCATCGAGGAGGCCGAGGAGGTCGCGGGCGAGGTCACCGACAAGGCCGTGCTGGACGCAGCGCTGATCAACGCCGCCCAGGCGGCCGAGCACTACGAGATCACGCGCTACGGCAGCCTGATCGCCTGGGCCAAGCAGCTTGGCCGCAGCGACTGCGCCGCCGTGCTGCAGAAGACGCTCGACGAGGAGAAGGCGACCGACATGAAGCTGACCAAGCTCGCCGAGAGCGGCGTCAACCTGCGCGCCGCAAGCTGATCGCGTCACCAGTCGATGAGACAAAACGCCGCGCGGACATCCCGCGCGGCGTCGTCGCATCCGGATGCCGCGCGTCAGCTCTTACGCAACGCGAAATTGGCGCCGCAGAACGCCATCAGGGCACCGAGGCAGAGCGCGGCGAGGCCGGCCAGCACACCCGAGGCCGACGGCACCGGGCTCGGGCCGGAGATCGCCTGGCCGATGCCGGCCAGCATCAGTACGCCGACCACGACCAGGAAGTTGCGCATCCGCTGCGGGATCTCGCCCGACACCGCGCTGTGCATGATGTTGGCGATGAAATAGCCCGAGGAGAAGCCGACCGTGGCGATCAGCCACCAGGCGATCGCCGATCCCGCCGGCATGAAAGCGCCGCTCTCGGTCTGCCACAGGCCGCCGAGATCGAGCCCGTAGCGGGCGCCGAGCATGTGCACGGCCAGCGCCAGCAGCACGCCGGCGGCCATCGCTCCGGCCAGGATCAGGTGGCGCGGAAAATAGATCGTTTCGCTCATGCTCCGTTTGTAGGATAAGGCGCGCGCCACGCGCAACAGGACCGATCCATTTCCCAGGACATCACCACAGAAGGCCATGACGCGATCCGCTACGCCTACAAGGCGTCGTTGATCGGCGCCGCGCAGCAGTTCGAGCTCACGGGGCAGGGCCTGTCGTGGCGGTTCGCCGGCCGGACCGGCCTGTGGCCGTACGCCGACATCGCCGCGATCCGGCTGTCCTACCGGCCGGTGTCGATGCAGGCGAAGCGTTTTCGTGCCGACATCACCCATCGCGATGGCCGCAGGCTGAGCATCATCTCGACTTCCTGGCAGACGGCGGCGCTGATGGCGCCGCAGAGCGAGGCCTATCGTGCTTTCATCCTCGGCCTGCATGCGCGGCTCGCCTCGAGCGGCAGCAACGCGCGGCTCACGGCCGGCCTCGGCCGCTTCACATATGGCGCCGCGCTCGCCGCGATCGCGCTGTTCGCGGTGGCGATGACGGGGCTTCTGGTGCGTGCGCTCGTCATCGCCGAATGGTCGGGAGCGTTGTTCCTGATCGGCTTCGCCGCGCTGTTCGCCTGGTATGTCGGCGGCTTCATCACCCGCAACAGGCCGCGCAGCTACACGTTCACGGATATTCCCGGCTCGCTGCTGCCGTGATCACGCGGCGTCATCGCCGGTCATCGAATGTGAGCGCGCGACAGCGCCGCGTCATGCCAGGATGAGCCGACGTTGGGAGAAGAACGATGCAGGATCGCGCGCTGCGCAGACCGGATGACGCCGAGATCGCCGTGGTCAACGCGCGGCATTTCGCCGATACGCCGCTGCGGCCGGCCGATCTCCTGTTCGTGTTCGGGACCCGCGTCGACGAGGAGCTGCGTGCCGAGACGGCGGTGAAGCTGTGGCAGCAGGGCTACTTCCGCCACGCCATCGTCAGCGGCGGGATCACGCCGGGCGCTGATCTTTCGGAGTGTACGCTGATCAAGGCCGCCATGGTGAGGCGCGGCATTCCGGCCGAGCGCATCCTCGAAGAGCACCACGCCACGAATACCGGCGAGAACGTCGCGCTCGCGCTGCCGGTGATCGACGCCGCGCTCGGCCTCGCCAATGTCGGCAGCGTGATCTGCCTCGGCAACAGCTGGACCGCGCGGCGCTACGCGATGACCCTGCAGCGGCACTGGCCCGAAGTCGAGAAGATGCTGCTGACGGTCGATAGCTTCGGCGTACCGCGGCAGTCGTGGCACACCCATCCGGAGTTCCGCCGCCGCGTGCTGAGCGAATGGGACAAGATCGAACCTTATAAGGCGAAGGGCTTCATCGCGGAGTGGCCGTGATCGACTCGGCGCGTGCTCGCACTTCGATGACAACAGCGTCCATCGGGTCTCATGGCAGACTTTGATGGTCATCCAGATGGGGCATCTGGCCCCTGCTACGGAGTTTCCATGAACCAAGGTGCAGGCCGTATTGTCGCCCACTACGAGCACCATGCGCTGTCGTGGGACGCCGACCGTCGCGCGGCTGCCTGGACTGACAAGCCTCCCATCGAACGCTTCCTTGCGTGTCTCCGACCGGGCGCGGCCGTGCTCGATCTGGGCTGCGGGGGCGGTGCGCCCGTCGCAGCGCACATTTCCGGACAGGGGTTTTCCGTCACCGGCGTGGACAGCTCGCCGACGATGATCGCACTTTGCCGAACGAGGATGCCGGATCAGGAATGGATCGTCGCCGACATGCGGTCGTTGACCTTAGGTAGGCGGTTTGACGGGGTGCTGGCGTGGGACAGCTTCTTCCATCTCGGACACGACGACCAGCGGCGAATGTTTCCAGTCCTCGCGGCCTGCACGGCTTCGGGCGGCATTCTGATGTTCAACGCAGGCCCCGCACATGGTGAAGCCATCGGGTGCTATCGCGGCGATCCGCTCTATCATGCGTCTCTCGATCCATCCGAGTACGCGGCGCTGCTTCGCGACAATGGTTTCGAATTGATCGCACATTCGGTTGGCGAGCCAGCGAACGGCGAGCGTAGCTTCTGGCTTGCTCGCGCGGCTGAAGCTGGTCCGACCGTCTGACTCACGGCTCGGTCAAAGCGGTCCGACATGCGAAGATCCGGTGATCTGCCGCCTCACGGCCTCACTACCAGCACCGAGCACTTGGCATAGCGCACCACGTGCCCCGCGTTGCTGCCGAGGAAGTAGGTGCGCATCGCCGGGCGGTGCGAGGTCATCACGATCAGGTCGGCGTTGACCTTGGCCGCCTCCTCGAGGATCTCGTGATAGATGCCGCCCTGGCGTACCGTGTAGCTGATGCGCTCGGCCGGGATGCCGGATTCGCGCGCCACGATCGACAGCGCTTCCTCGGCGGTCTCGCGCTGCTGCGCATCGAAATCGGCTGGGACGTATTCGGCGAGCATCACCGGCGTCATCGGCATCACGTTGAGCAGATGCACCGTGCCGCTCCAGGTCTGCGCCAGCGTGGCCGCGGTGGCGATGGCCGGCTTGGCGAGGTCGGTGTCGGCCAGATCGATCGGCACCAGAATCGAGTTGAACATCGAAGGTCCTCCTCTCTCTCCGCCGGCATTACGCGCCGGCCCCGACCTGCCTATCAATCGACCGAGCCGTGCTTGAGCAGTTTCGGCGTGATGAACCTCAGCAGGTTGCCGCGGGCGAAGCTCACATCGCCCCAATCGTCGGTGTCGAAATCGAGCACCGCGAGTCCCGCGGTCGGCATGTTGCGCATCAGCTCGTGGCGGGCCTCGGAATCGCCCTCGCCGGTCAGAGCCAGCGCCAGCTCGTGCATGCCGGGATTGTGCCCGACGAGCAGGAGCTGCTTCGGATCGTGCGCTGCCGCAAGGCGGATGTGATACAGGATCTGCATCGGCTCGGCGCCGTAGAGCTCGGGAACGGACTCGACCTGCGGGGCCGGGACACGGTCCTTCATCGCCGCAAGCGCGAGGTCCCAGGTCTGCTGCGCCCGAACCGCGGTCGAGACCAGCACCAGCTCCGGCACTGGCGGGTGGCTGGCGATGAAATCGCCGATCATGGCGGCATCCTGGTGCCCGCGCTCGTCGAGACGGCGGTCCTGGTCGCGGCCGGTCGGCGCGTCAGTCTCGGTCTTGGCGTGGCGCAGCAGCATCAATCGGCGCATGGAATTCCGTCTCGAATCGTTCAGGCTGGGTCAGCCTCTACCACGTCTCTTTATCGCCATTAAAAGCGTCATGACGTCCGCCGCAGGGTTCGCTAAGAAAACGCCATGAGCGAGACTTCCACAAGCATGAACGATGACGCCGATGCCGCAGGTGCACACGGCCGCACCAGGTTGAATTTCGACCTCGATGTCGACGTCTGTGTGGTCGGGGCGGGATTGGCCGGCTTGACGGTGGCGTTGTGCGCGGCCCGGCAGGGGGCGAGCGTCGCGGTGCTGGAAGGTCGCCAAGTCGGATGGAACGCATCCGGTCACATGATCGGCACGGTCATGCCCGGGTTCGACCTGCCGCTGCCGGACCTGATCGAGCGCGTCGGGCTCGCGCATGCGCGGGCGCTGTGGGCGTTGTCCTGGTCCGGCGCCGAGTTCATCCGCGCCCAGGCCACCGAGGCGGCGATGCCGGGCATCGGGCTCAGCGAAGGCGCGCTCGAAGTCTCCAATGTCGATGCCGGCGACGCCTTGATCCGCCGCCTGCAGATGCTGCACGAGGATTTCGACACCGAGGTTGAGGGCTGGCAGGTCGAGCGCGTCAGGACCAAGCTCAAGACCGACCGCTACTTCCATGGCGTCCATTACCCCCGGGCGTTCCAGCTCGATGGCCGGAAGTATGTTCATGCCCTGGCGCGGCTTGCGCACAGGGCCGGGGCGCGGATCTTCGAGGATACGCCGGTGGTCAGCATCGATGCGTCAGGCGTGCGCAAGCGCATCGTGACGCCGTCGGCGCGGATGCGGGCCTCGCATATCGTGCTGGCCGGCAACATCCATCTCGGCGCGCCGCTGCAGAAGCTGTCCGATACGCTGCTGCCGGTGTGGCGTTATGGCGGCGTCACCGCGCCGCTCGGCGAGCGGCTCGCCGAGGCGGTCGCTTTCCAGGGATCGGTCAGCGATACCGACGGCATCGATCATTTTCGTATCGTCGACGGTGACCGGCTGATGTGGGCGAGCCCGGAAACGACCTGGGACGCCCGGCCCAGCGGATTTGCCGCGGCGTTGCAGCGCCGGATCCGGACGGTGTTCCCGCAGCTCGGCCGCGTCGAGATCGCCGAGACCTTCGGCGGCGTGACCGGCCAGACCGTGCATGGCATGCCGCAGATCGGCCAGCTTCGCAAAGGGCTGTGGGTCGCGAGCGGCTTCGGCCGGCAGGGGCTCAACACCTCGGCGATGGCCGGGCAGCTGATCGCGCAAGCGATCCTCGCCGGCGACGACCGCTGGAAGCTGTTCTCGCCGTTCGAGCTGGTTTGGGCCGGCGGCGTCAGCGGCCGGGTCGCCGGCCACGTGGTCAATCTCTGGATCCGTGGCCGCGCCGCCGCGGCCGGGACGCTGGCGCGGCACCGCGAGCGCGTGCGCGTGCAGGAGCGTGTGCGCGAGATCAGGGCGGCCGAAGCGCGGCGCCGGGCAGCCGAGCGTCCCGGCTCGCGGCTGCCGTTGCGGCCGCAGCCATCCGATCTGAACCGCCGTCCCGACGCCGGGGAGGGCTGACCCCTCGCAAGAAAGTGAGCCGTCGCGCCCGCGCCTGACGTAACTTCGCGGGATCCCATCCGTAGATCCGGTAACCCATCGCCGCACGGAGACGTCCATGATCGACCGCCGTCTGATGTTCACCACCGCCGCCGGCCTGTTCGGCTTCGCTGCCCTGCGCTGGCTCGGCGGTTCCGCGCCGGCCCGCGCCGCCGAGAAGTTCGAGATCGAGAAGACCGAGGCCGAGTGGCGCGCGCAATTGACGCCGCAGCAATACGAGATCCTGCGCGAGGAGGGCACCGAGCGGCCCTGGACCAGCCCGCTGCTGAAGGAGCATCGCAAGGGCACCTTCGCCTGCGCCGGCTGCGACCTGCCGCTGTTCTCCTCCGACACCAAGTTCGACAGCGGCACCGGCTGGCCGAGCTTCTTCAAGCCGCTCGACAATGCCGTGGCGACGCGCCAGGACAAGACCTACGGCATGGTCCGCACCGAGGTGCATTGCCGCCGCTGCGGCGGCCATCTCGGCCACGTGTTCGACGACGGCCCCAAGCCGACCGGCCTGCGCTACTGCATGGACGGGCTGTCGCTCGCGTTCCACCCGGCAAATCCGTCGTCGACCTGACAGGAATTTGCGCCCGGATTGTCCGGCCCGTCCGTTCAAGGCTCAGATGGGGGTCTTCAGGACGCGCCGGCAGCCGCGACGAGCGGTCGAGCCGGAGCGCGATTTGGCGCGTCCGGCCCGGCAAGAACTGCCGGCTCGGCAATTGTTCACCAGTTTTGACGCCGCTCTTTTTACGTTGCTATTTTCCAACCTGCTGATTTAACAGCATTTTCACATCTGGCACAGCGATTGCGACAGCTCTCCACGAAACGCGGTGCGGGCCGACCCGCCACCGGCATCACAGTGGAGAGATTGGTATGGGTATCTTCGACGCGATGAACACTTCGGTGAGCGGTCTGTCCGCTCAATCATTCGCGCTGCAGAACATTTCCGGTAACATCGCGAACGCGTCGACCGTCGGCTACAAGGGCATCGGCACCAGCTTCGAAGACCTCATCCCGAACGCCACCAACCCCACGCGCCAGAATGCCGGCGGCGTCACCGCCTTCGCCAAGGCCACCATCACCACCCAGGGCACCGTCTCGACGTCCTCCGTCGCCACCAACATGGCGATCAACGGCGACGGCTTCTTCAACGTGCAGAAGGCCTCCTCGGTCGTCGACAACGTGCCGGTCTTCACCGGCGTCACCAACTACACCCGCCGCGGCGACTTCCAGCTCAACGCCAACGGCAACCTGATCAACGGCGCCGGCTATTACCTGATGGGCGTCGCGGTCGATCCGAAGACCGGCAACGCCACCGGCAACGTGCCGACCGTGCTGCAGTTCGCCAACAACTTCGTGCCGGCGCAGGCGACCACCGCGATCCAGTACGCCGCCAACCTGCCGACGCAGCCGAAGACCGCAGCGAGCGGCAATGCTGCGACCGGCACGCTGGTCGCGGCCGGCGGCCTCAACTCGGCCGATCTCTCCAACGTGCCGCTGCCGGTCGGCACCAACTTCTATGCCGACTCCACCGTGACCGGCGCCACCGCCATGAACAAGGTCCCGGCGCAGATCACGACCTCGACATTGTTGAGCGGAGCCAGCGGCGACTCGATCTCGAGCAACTTCACCGCCGGCGACACCATCACCCTGACCGGCAGCGCCGGCGACGTCGTCACCTTCACCTTCGTCGCCTCCGGCGCCTCGGGTACCCAGATCAATGTCGGCGACTCCGTCGGCACGCTGTTGGCGAAGATCGCGACCGTCACCGGCGTGCAGCCGACCATCACCGCCGGCAAGATCACGCTGCATTCCGGCAGCGGCGAGGACTGGAACTTGAGCAGTGCCTCCCCAGGTTTCACCGCGCTCGGCCTCACGTCACCCGTGGCGCTGACGCGCACGTCGAGTCCCGGCACCGGCATCGTGATCGGCAACGATCTCACCAACTTCAACAACGAGACGATCTCGGGCGGCGCGGTCACGGCCTACAACTCGTCGGGCACGCCGGTGAACGTGCAGCTGCGCTGGGGCAAGGTCGACAGCTCGACGCTCGGCACGGGCCACAAGGACACCTGGAACCTGTTCTACCAGACCGACTCGAACGCGACCGGCTCGACGGTGGCGTGGCAGAACGTCGGCACCAATTTCGTGTTCGCCTCCGACGGCTCGCTGGTGTCGCCGACGACCTCCAACATCTCCATTCCCAACGTCGTGGTCGACGGCACCACGCTCGGCACCGTCAGCCTCAACATCTCCTCGGGCGCGCTGACACAATATGCGAGCACGATCGGCTCGGCGACCATCAACCAGATCAATCAGAACGGCTTCGCCGCCGGCCAGCTGCAGTCGGTCGCCGTCAACAACAGCGGCGTCGTCACCGGCACCTTCTCCAACGGCCAGACCATCAACCTGGCGCAGGTCACGCTGTCGCACTTCAACGGCACCAACTACCTGAAGGCGCTCGACGGCGGCGCCTATGAGGCGACCGACCAGTCCGGCCAGGCCATCATCGGCGCGACCGGCAAGATCTCGGGCGGCTCGCTGGAAGGCTCCAACACCGACATCGCCGACGAGTTCACCAAGCTGATCGTGACCCAGCAGGCCTATTCGGCCAACACCAAGGTGATCACGACGGCCAATTCGATGGTGCAGGATCTTCTGAACGTGCTGCGCTGATCGCGCTGAGACGTGGCAGTTGAATTGACACAAGGCTACCGAACATGGGTTTGAGTTCTGCCCTCGCCACCGCGATGTCCGGCCTGCGTTCGACGCAGGCCGCGCTCTCGATCATCTCCTCGAACGTCGCCAACGCGAACACGCCCGGCTATGTCGCGCAGAACCCGAACCAGATCGAGGTCGCCAGCGGCGGCTTCGGCTCGACGGTGACGACGACGGGCGTCAACCGTCAGCTCGATTTGTTCGTCCAGAACCAGCTCCGCACCGAGACCTCGGGCGGGACCTATGCCAATCAGATGGCCAACATCCTGGGTCAGCTGCAAACCGTGTACGGTACGCCCGGCGGCAGCGGCACGCTCGAGACGGCGCTGAACAATTTCACGACGGCGCTGCAGTCGCTGTCGAACAATCCGAGCAACCAGTCGGCGCAGTCGGTGGCGCTGTCGGCGGCGCAGGGCGTGGCGCTGCAGCTCAACGCGACCACCAAGGGCATCCAGACCCTGCGCACCAATGTGGAGCAGGACATCGGCAATTCGGTCACGCAGGCGAATGCCGCGATCAAGCAGATCGCGACGCTGAACATGCAGCTGCAGGGGCTCAGCCCATCCGACCCGCTGTCGGCGACGTTGCAGGACCAGCGTGACAACGCCATCGACACGCTGTCCAAATACGTCGACATCCGTGTCGTCTCGGATGCGACCAACGGCACGAGCGTGTTCACCAATTCCGGCATCCAGCTGGTCGGCGCAGGCCTCAGCTCGGAGTTCACCTTCTCGTCGCCGGGGACGCTCGACGCCACCTCGCTCTACAGCAGCGATCCGACCAAGACCGGCGTCGGGCAGCTCAACATCAAGCTGTCGAATGGCGTATCGCTCGACGTCGTGTCGAACAATCTCCTGAACTCGGGGCAGATCGCGGCCGATCTCAAGCTGCGCGACCAGACCCTGGTGCAGGCGCAGACCCAGGTCGACCAGCTCGCGGCGACGATGGCCTCGGCGCTGTCCGACAAGACCACGGCGGGCACCGCGGTGACCGGTCCGCCGGCCGGCTTCGACGTCTCGACCACCGGGCTGCTGGCGGGCAATACCATCAATCTGACCTACACGGATTCGAGCAACGTCCAGCGCCAGGTCAAGATCGTCAACGTCAACGATCCAGCGGCGCTGCCGCTGCGGAATGCCACCGGTGCCAACCCGTCCTATGTCGGCGTCGACTTCTCGCTCGGCATGGCCTCGGTGGTGTCGCAGCTCAACAGCGCGCTCGGTGGCGCGCATCTGCAGTTTGCCAATCCATCCGGCACCACGCTGCGCATCACCGATGACGGCACCAGCCAGGCGACGGTCAAGGCGGCCTCGGCCACCACCACGATGCAGACGCTCGCCAGCGGCAACGCGCAACTGCCGGTCTTCACCGATGGCGGCGCGCTGTACACCGGCGCGATCACCTCGACCGGCTCGCAGATGACGGGGCTCGCCGGGCGGCTCAACGTCAATCCGGCGCTGCTCAACGATCCGACCAAGCTGTCGACCTATTCGACCTCGCCGCAGACCGCGGCCGGCGACCCGACGCGGCCGGACTTCCTGTTCGCGCAGCTGACCTCGGCGACCTTCAGCTACTCGCCAACCACCGGCCTTGGCTCGGCGGCGCAGCCGTTCCAGGGCACGGTGTCCGGCTATCTGCAGCAGTTCGTCAGCCAGCAGGGCAGTGCCTCGACGCTGGCGACCCAGCTCAGCCAGGGCCAGAGCGTCGTGGTCAGCACGCTGAAGGAGAAGTTCCAGAGCACGGCGGGGGTCAACATGGACAGCGAGATGTCCAACCTGATCCAGGTCCAGAACACCTATGCGGCCAACGCCCATATCATGTCGGTCGTGCAAAGCATGATGCAGAGCCTGCTCCAGGCATTTTAGTGAGGCGCGTGTAAGATGTCGATCAGCAGTGTCAATTACGGAAATTCCCTGCTCGGCCGGTCCGTGCGGAACATCTCCAACCAGCTCGCGGACCTTTCCACGCAGCTCTCGAGCGGTGTCAAGGCGAACAACTACGCCGGCATGGGGCCCGACGAGGGGTTCGCGATCGCGGCGCGAGCGCAGCTCTCGAACATCTCGGCCTTCACGCTGACGATGACCCACGTCAATACCGTGATCGGCGCGGTCAATACCTCGCTGCAGTCGCTGTCCAAGATTCATGACCAGGTCCAGAGCGGCGCCTCGGCGACGCCGCAGAACCTGACCAGCACGGGCCAGACCACGGGACAGTTGACGGCGCTGTCCAACCTGTCGGCCATCACTGGCATCCTCAACACCCAGGTCGGCGATCGCTACATTTTCTCCGGCAGCGCCACCGACCGGCCGGCGATCGCGTCGGCCGACGACATCCTGAACGGCACCACGACGCAGGCAGGCCTGAAGCAGGTCATCGCCGAGCGGCAGCAGGCCGATCTCGGGCTCAACGGTCTCGGGCGTCTCAACCTTTCGGCGTCGGCCACGATGCCGATCACGCTGGCGGAGGACGTCGCCGGCTCGCCGTTCGGTTTCAAGCTGAGCGGCGTGACTTCGTCGCTCACCAACGCCACGGTGACCGGGCCGTCCGGCTCGCCTGCGGGCATTTCGGTCGACCTCACGGCGGGCAATCCGAATGCGGGCGACCAGATCAGCTTCACCTTCAAGCTGCCCGACGGCACCTCGGAATCGATCAAGCTGACGGCGTCGACCACGACGCCGGCGCCGACCAATACGTTCGCCATCGGTGCGACGCCGGCGGCCACCTCCGCCAATCTCAACGCGGCGCTCAACACGGCGCTGTCGACCCTGGCCAACACCTCGCTGACCGCCGCCTCGGCAATCGTCGCCGGCGACAACTTCTTCAACACGGCGAGCTCCGTGTCGGGAACGGCCGTCAACAACAAGGCTACGACGCCCGCGCCGATCACCGGGGCGACGCTGCTGTCGGGCCCGGCAAATAGCGACTCGCTCGCGACCAATTTCACCGCCGGCGATACCATCACCGTCAACGGGCAGACGCTGACCTTCGTCGCCTCCGGCGCCAACGGCAACAACCAGATCAACGTCGGCGACAGCGTGCAGACGCTGCTGTCTAAGATCGACACGCTCAGCGGCACGTCGAAGCCGTCGACGATCAGCGGCGGCGTGATCACCTTGCGCACCGACGCCGCCGCCAGCTTCTCGGTGTCGAGCTCGAACGCGGGTGCCTTCGCGGCGCTGGGCTTCTCCGGCACGGTGACGGCGGCGACGCCGCCGTTGCGCGTCTCCGGCTCGCCGCTGGGGTCGGCGACCAGCCTCGTCAACGGGTCGGCCAACACCGTCGCCTGGTACACGGGCAACAGCGGTCCCGGCTCGGCGCGGTCGAGCGCGACCATCCGGATCGACACCGCGCAGAGCATTCAGTTCGGCGCCCAGGGCAACGAGTTCGCGATCCGCAACCTCGTGCAGCAGACCGCGGTCTACGCCGCCGTCAACACGCCGCCGGCGGGAGCGAATGCGCCGCAGCAGATCGGCGCGCTCAGCCAGCGCATCGCCGCCAACCTGACGCCGCAGCTCGGTCAGCAGTCGATCTCGGACATCCAGACCGATTTCGCCAACGCCCAGACCACGATGAAAGACGCCACGGCGCGTCAGACCCAGGCCAAGGCCGCGATGCAGAGCATGGTCGACCAGACCGAGGGCATCTCGCAGCAGGAGGTGGCGAGCCAGATCCTGCAGCTGCAGACCAACCTCCAGGCGTCCTACCAGACGACGGCGATGCTGGCCCAGCTCACGCTCGTGAAATATCTGTAGCGCCCCGGGGGCGGCGGTTAGGTTTTCGTTAACCACGGCTCTTTAGCTTTTGTTCAGATCTGGGGCGAGAGCCTCTTTGTCTGGAGGCGGACGTGAGTGACGGAACCGACGAGCGCATTCACCTGGTGATCGCGACACCATGCTTCGGCGGCCAGGTGTCGAGCATCTATGCGAGCTCGATCTTCGCCCTGCAGCGCGAGTTGCGCGCCACCTCGAACGTCGACCTGACCGTCCACATGCGCGACGGTGATGCGCTGATCACCCGGGCGAGGGCGAATCTGGTCACCCTGTTCCTCAATGATCCCTCGGCCACGCATCTGTTGTTCGTCGATGCGGATATCGGCTTCACGCCAAGGCAGGTGTTCCGGCTGATCGAGTCCGGCGGCGACATGGTCGCCGGTGTCTATCCGGTCAAGAAGGTCAATTGGAACAAGGCACGCCGCGCCATCAACGACAACCGGATGGACGTGCCGGCGGCGTCGCTCGATTACGTGCTGGAGATCGACAATCCGGACCACGTCGCGGTGGTCAACGGCTTCACCCGCGTGCGCTATGCCGGCACCGGCTTCCTGATGATCCGCCGCCGCGTCGTCGAGGCAATGATCGCGCACCCGGCCTACGCGCCGCTGCAGTTCTTCCGCGAGCATTCGCAGGACGCGCTGGCCGACTGCCCGAACCGCTTCGCGCTGTTCGAATGCATGATCGATCCTGAGACGGGCACCTATCTCAGCGAGGATTTTGCGTTCTGCAGGCGATGGACCGATCTCGGCGGTGAGATCTGGGCCGATCTCGACAGCCGGCTCGATCATGTTGGTCCGTCCGTGTTCCACGGCAATGTCGCCTCGCAATTCGCGTCGGCGGTGGCGGTTCCTACCGCTGCCGCGGCCGACGCAGCCTGATGATCCGCGTGATGACCCCGGCGGCAACCCAGTCGCACATCTCTCAGCCATCCCCGATCGACCGGCGCGAGCAGGGCGCCGCGACCGGACTGCGTGATCTGTTTGCCTTGCTCGGCGATCTCCTGATCGACGGCGGCGACACGCGCCTGGCGCTCGATCGCCCCTGGGGCCGCAACGTCTATGGCTGCGGGCCGTCGCCCGAACCCGATGTGCTGTGCTTCGCATCGAGCACGGCCTCGCCGATTTCGGAACGCGCCTATGCGCGTGTCGAGCTGGCGCGCGAGCAACTGATGCATGCGGCGATCTCGCTCGGCCTCGACGCGGCGCTCGACCGGCGCACCGAGGAGATGCGCTGCGAATTGCGTGGATATCTCGGCCTTGCCGACGAGGTCGACATCGTGTTCTCGCCGTCCGGCACCGACTCGCAACTGCATGCGCTGGCGCTGGTGCGGGCGGTGCTGGGTGAGGCCGTCACGAGCATCGTCGTCGGCGGCGACCAGACCGGCAGCGGCACCGCCACGAGCGCCCGGGGACACCATTTCAGCACGCGGACGGCCAACGGTCTGGCGGTGCGAATGAACACTCCGATCGACGGGCTTTCGGGCGACGCAGTGTCGCTGCCGCTGCTCGACGGCGCATCGATGCAGCCGCGCGCTGATATCGACGCCGAGGTGCTCGACAGCGTCGAGGCGCTGGTGCGGAACGGTCGTAGCGTCTTGCTGCAGGTCATGGATTCCTCCAAGCTCGGCTGGCGCGCGCCGGACATGGCCTGCCTGGACGAGGTGGCGCGGCGCTGGCCGGGGCGCGTCCAGGTCGTCGTCGATGCCTGCCAGATGCGGCTCGGCGCGGCGCGGCTGCGCGATCATCTCGAGCACGGCCATCTGGTGCTCGTCACGGGCTCGAAGTTCTTCGGCGGCCCCGCCTTCAGCGGCGCGCTGCTGGTGCCCGCGGCCGCAGCGGCTGCGCTGCGCAGCGGGCATCCGATCGCGCCCGGCCTGTTCGACTACGTCAATCGCAGCGATTGGCCGCTCGCCTGGACGGATCTGCGCGCGCGCACCGCGCCGCGCGCCAATATCGGCCAATGGCTGCGCTGGGAAGCCGCGCTGGCGGAGATCGCGGCGTATCACGCCGTGCCTGAGACGTTCCGTCGGATGGCGATCCGGCAGCTCGGCGAGTCTATCGAAAGCCTACTGATGCTGTCGCCGGTGCTGCGTCCGATCACCACCCGCGTCCCCGCGCAGGATGGGAGCGATGGCGAATTCGGCTTTCCCACCATCTTCCCGTTCGCGCTCCAGCGCGATGGCGGTCCGCTCGGCCTCGGTGAGACGCAGGCGGTGTATCGCGCGCTGCAGCGCGACCTCGGCAACGGCTTCAGCGGACGCGCGGCCGAGGTTGCCGCGCGCCAGTGCCTGATCGGCCAGCCGGTGCGGATCGAACGCGCGGGCGAGGCGCCGACGGCCGCGCTGCGGCTGTGCATCGGCGCGCGCCAGGTGACGGACGCGTGGTGCGCTGACGTCACCGTCGCCCGGGTCAATCTCGATTCCGACATCGACCGCGTCGCCGACATCGTCGCCAAAACAGAGCTGCTCGTATCGGATCTGAGCAGCCAGGATCTCAGGGACATCTGCAATGCCGACTGATTTGCTCGCGCTGGCCGAGGCCAGCGGCGCAGGATATGCCGACCGGATCGGCATGGCCAAGCTCGCCAAGGCCGCCTTCGACGGCCAGGACCTGAAACCGATGTGGGCCGCCTTGCTCGCCAAGCTGCTCGACGGCCGCGCGGAGCCGGGCGAGGGGCTCGATCTCGCGCTGATCGCGCAGCTCATCGGCGAGAAATCGTCCGGGCTCGCGATCCAGTACGACGTTCTGCAGTCGCAGCAGCTCTACCGCGTTGCCTGCAACAGTGCGACGCCGCGGCTGCGCGTGCTCGCGCTCGCTGCGGCCACCGACATGGGCAGCAACACGCCGATCGAGTTCCTGCTCGAGGACACCGACATTGAGCTGCTGCTGCTCTATGTCGTTCCGGGCGCGGACCTGCTGGCGCCTTTGCCCGCTCATGACGTCGCCATCGTCATCGCCTCCGATTCCGAGGATTGTCAGCACGCGCTGCGCGAGATCGATGCCGTGGCGGCGCGCTGGCCGCGTCCGCTGCTGAATCCGCCGGAGCGGATCTGGCATCTCGATCGCGACAAGCTGCATGCGCTGCTGGCCGGCATCGACGGGCTCACCATTCCGGCGACCATCCCCGTCGACCGCGAGCGTCTGATCGAGATCGCCGACGAGCGCGAATGGATCACGGACGTCGACGACTCGGTCGCCTTCCCGGTCATTGTCCGGCCGCGCGGCTCGCATGCCGGCGTCGGCCTCGAGAAGATCGATGAGCCGCTCGAGCTGTCGCTCTATCTCGACGAGCGCGACGAGCAGGAGTTCTTCGTCTCGCGCTTCGTCGACTATGCCAGCGAGGACGGCCAGTTCCGCAAGTACCGCATCGTGTTCGTCGACGGCACGGCCTACGCCTGCCACATGGCGATCGCGCGGCGCTGGGACATCTGGTACCTCAACGCCAACATGGCCGGCAGCGAGAGCAAGCGCCTCGAAGAGGCGACCTTCGTGCAGACCTTCGATATCGGCTTCGGCCGCCGTCACCGCAGCGTGCTCGATGCGATCGCCGCGCGCGTCGGCCTCGATTATTTCATTATCGACTGCGCCGAGACCAGGGACGGCGCGCTGCTGGTGTTCGAGGCCGACAACACGGCCGTCGTCCACAACATGGATTCGCCGGAGGTCTTCCCCTACAAGCCGCCGCAGATGCAGAAGATCTTCGCGGCCTTCGCGGCCATGATCGACAAGCGCGCCGCGTCGCGGGCGGAGCAGGCGGCGTGACCGCCGGGCTGCGCATCGATCCAGCATCGCGGACGGCGGAGACGCTCGATCCGCAACATTGGGACGAGATGCGCGCGCTCGGTCATCGCATGCTCGATGACATGATCGACTATGTCGCTGATATCCGCGACCGGCCGGTATGGCAGCCGATGTCGCCTGCGACGCGGCAGAGCTTTCGCAGCGCGCTGCCGCATGCGCCGACGGATCTCGCCGAGGTCTATCGCGATTTCGGCGAGCTCGTCGTTCCCTACGCGACCGGCAACGTGCATCCCGGCTTCATGGGCTGGGTGCATGGCGGCGGCACCGTGGTCGGCATGCTCGCCGAGATGCTGGCTGCCGGACTGAACGCCAATCTCGGCGGCCGCGACCACGCGCCGATCGAGATCGAGCGGCAGGTCGTCGACTGGATGCGCCAGCTGTTCGGCTTTCCGGCAAGCGCGAGCGGCATCTTCGTCACCGGCACGTCGATGGCGAACCTGATGGCGGTGCTGGTGGCGCGCCGCTCCGCGCTCGGCGCGTCGGTTCGCACGCTGGGCCTCGGTGACGACGGCCGGCGCTTGCGCGCCTACACCTCGAGGGCCGCGCATGGCTGCATCGCCAAGGCGATGGACATTTGCGGACTGGGCAGCGACGCGCTCGGCTGCATCGCGGTGGATGCCGCACATCGCGTCGACGTCGGCGAGCTGCGGACCGCGATCGCGCGCGATCGCGCCGCGGGACTGCATCCGTTTCTCGTCGTCGCCTCGGCGGGCACCGTCGATATCGGCGCCATCGACGGCCTCGCTGATATTGCCGAGCTCTGTCGTGCCGAGGGGCTCTGGTTTCACGTCGACGGCGCCTTCGGTGCGCTCGCGATGCTGTCAGCGGAGCTCGCACCGAAGCTCGCCGGCATCGAGCAGGCGGATTCGATTGCGCTGGATTTTCACAAATGGGGGCAGGTGCCCTACGATGCGGGCTTCCTGCTGGTGCGCGATGGCACCAAGCATCGCGACGCCTTCGCCTCGCCGGCCGCCTATCTGCGCCGCGAAACCCGTGGTCTCGCGGCGGGCACCGAGTGGCCCTGCGATCTCGGTCCTGATCTGTCGCGCGGCTTCCGGGCGCTGAAGACCTGGTTCACGCTGAGGACGTTCGGCACGGACGCGCTCGGCGCCGTGATCGCGCGAAGCTGCGAGCTCGCGCGCCATCTGGAGGCGCGGGTGCGCGCCGAGCCCGAGCTCGAGCTGCTGGCGCCGGTCAATCTCAACATCGTCTGCTTCCGCTATCGTGTCGACGATGCCGATGCGCTCAACGGCGAGATCGTCGCCGACATCCACGAATCCGGCCTCGCCGCGCCGTCGACCACGATGCTCGACGGACGGCTGGCGATCCGTGCCGCGATCGTCAATCATCGTACCGGGACGAGCGACATCGACCGGCTGATTGCGGCGGTCCTCATGTTCGGCCGCCAGCGCGCGGCCGGTCTCACGCCGTTGATCGAGGTCGATGCGCCGCCGCTGGCGCTCTGAGCGCAAACCGCATCTCGGCGTCGTCCGCTGGTCGATGACGACCGCCGGCAGAATGTCGCCGCGCGTGTCGAAACCTTTCCAAAGGTGGTTGACGCGTTGTGAACGACGGGCGCGTTTGTTGAATCAACGAGCCTTTTCAAAGGGCGTTCTTGCGCGATGACGCGGCAATGAGCCGCGCCGATGCGCCTGTTCCGCTGATTGAGGCGGCTGCGCACCACAGCCCTTCAGCGTTTGTTAGCCACTGCCATTCACCGTGACGCCCGTCGTCCGGGGGCGTTCAAATCGACCTGGGCTGCACCCTGATCTCGAAGGGATCGGGGTTTATTTCACACCAGAAGGGTATGAAAATGTCAGGTATCGTCCTCTCGGCGTCGGTGCGCCAGAATCTGCTGTCGCTTCAGTCGACGGCTCAGCTCCTCGCCGCCACCCAGAACAATCTCTCCACGGGCAAGAAGGTCAACTCGGCGCTCGACAATCCGACCAACTTCTTCACCGCCCAGGGTCTCGACAACCGCGCTTCCGACATCTCCAATCTGCTCGACGGCATCGGCAACGGCGTGCAGGTGCTGCAGGCCGCCAACACCGGCATCACCTCGCTGCAGAAGCTCGTCGACAGCGCCAAGTCGATCGCCAACCAGGTGCTGCAGAGCTCCGTGGGCTATTCCACCAAGTCCAGCGTCACCTCGGCGGCTCTGACCGGCGCGACCGCCACTGACCTGCTCGGTTCCAGCTCGACGGCTGTGACCGGCTCGGTCGTGAACAACGACAACACCTCGAGCGCGGTGGCGATCACCGGCTCGACCAAGCTGTCGGGCACGGCGGGCACCGCGTCGAACAACCTCGCCACCGGCATCACCTCCGGTGAGACGCTGGTCGTCAACGGCACCACCTTCACCTTCGTCACCGGCACGTCCTCG